>JBIIYP010000101.1:0-11292 GCA_044346705.1 Flavobacteriales bacterium | reverse complement strand
GTAGCGCTCGACTCCACGCAACAAGCGCCCACACGGCCGCGCCTTCGATCAGCCGCCGCTCCCATCCCGGGCGCAGAACGCCTCAAGCTGCGTTTTCGGGCCGCAGGGTCGCCTACGGCAGACCCGGCGGAGGTTTGGGCAAGTGGCCGCCCTAGCGGACACCCTGCGGGGGCTTAGAAGAAGCTGGATTCCGCAGCCCCCAACAAGTCCGTGATCAAGACCATCAAGGACGAACTGGTCAAACGTGTGGTCGGCTTGCCCTTCGATGTGGCCAAGTGGTTCGGGCCGGAGATCCTCCAGTGGCTTTAGATGCGTTGGTCTGGATCACAGATCCGAACCAGCAACATCCGCGCTAGCAGAGGGAGTCAGGGTTTAGCCAAAGAGCCAGTGGTTCATCGGGAAGCTCAGATAAAAGAGCATGATGAACGACAGTGCTAGTGCCATGAGCAGAAGCGATTTACGCTTGGTCCGATAAGACTCGGTAACATTGGCTATCAACACGACCACGAAGCTGAGAGTGGCCAATAGAGATGCGGCAAGAAAGACGGATGCCTTGGCGTGGTGGTACAAGATGACATTGGCAATCTGGGTTGCCGTGCCATTAGGCGCGGTGACTTCGAAGATGGTTGCTGCGATAAAGTGAGAGAGCAGCACCACGCCAATCACCACCAGCGATATCTCAAAGGCTAGAACAGCAGCACGAGGTCGTAAGCCATCAATCATCGCTGCTCATGGGGTGTAACATCCAAGCAACGCCATTCCTCAACTGGGCTTGGTGTAGGGATATTGCCAATTCTTGGTGTTCGATCCCACCAACCAATTATGTCAGGAACTCCATTGGCATCCACAATAACCTGTGTAGCATCCGGAACACGGTAGACCGTTCCGCGCGCCCTTGTGGCCATGTTGATACCATCAAGTGGATGGTATACGTCGGTGCCCGGCATGCACGGAAGGGCATCTCTATGATCTGTCCGGGGATTGGGCGTATTGCCTTCAGGCTTCCAATAGACCACGAGCGGACTGTTGTTCACCAGCCAAGGCATTAAGCGCTGACCGCCGTTAAGTTGCAGGGTGCACCATGTTTCTTCCGAAAGACGAATGCCGCCTTCATAGTGCTGTAGTCGGGTGCTGTTATCATCGTTCTGTAGCTTCGAACGTCGAACTTCATCACGGGCTTCATTGATTGCCGGAGGATCCTGACCCTTGCCAATCTGATCTCCACCAAGCTCACACCATTTCTCACGGCTGATTACCCTTGTTTCATGTGAGGTTTTGTCGCCATCATCGCCGAGATAGTTGCCGTCTTGATCGACGTATCCATCGGCGCGGTTGCCTTTGGGGTCTGAGTTGAATATCGGGTTGCCATTGAAGACCAAGTAAGGACTGAACTGCGGGAAATCACGGATTTCAGGATCGATGTTCCAGCGCTTGGCCGCGCGTGGGTCGTACTGCCAGAATTCCGCCGTGTAACTGGTTCCGGTTGCTCCGTAGACTTCATCATCCTTCTCCTGCCCATTCAGACCGAACCTGTAGCTATCCGAGCTATAGTTCCTTCCGGGCAACAGGGAACCGAATGGCTCATACCCCTGCGCGCTCATCAGTTCCGCCTGCTTCAGTGTGCCGCCGCCGTTCCCATCCATCAGGCGCCCGGTTACAACCGTGCACACGTTCCCCAGGTGGTCGGTCAGCTCGTAGTTCAGGTCCACCTGGTCCACGAGCACAGGATCCGCCGGGTCCCAATTGAGCAAGGAGTGTAGCTCCATCTCCTCGCCCAGGGTGCCCAGGCGCGCAGAGCCATAGAGGGGCCTGTCGTTCAGCTGTAAGCTGGCGCTGCCGGGGTTGGTGTAGCGGTAGGTGGCCATGATGTTGCCCTGCGCGTCCCGAATATAGTGCTCTCGGCTGCCGGTCACGTCCAGGTCGGGGTCGCTCACGTTCTTCAGGATCCGCTGTCCGCTGGCGCCGTATGCGAAGCTCAACGGCTTGCGGATGCTGCCTGTTGTGCGGGAAACGCTCTTCACCTTGCCGGCCACGGTCCATTCGATGGCCTGGATCTGCTCGCGCCCATCGTGTATCAGGTTGCCGAGGGCGTCGTAGTGGTAGTTATGGAGGCCGTTCAGTTCAGCCACTTCTTCATCGAAGAGTGTAGTTTCGGGCAAGTAGCCAATGTCCTCCGAGCCGTCCGTGCTCTCGTTGGCCTCTGAGTTCAAGGGATCAGCATCGTCGAAGAGTTGGTAAAGACGGTTGCGGCGCAAGCGTGCCGTTCCATTCTGCTTCTGGTACTTGTAGGCGAACTGGTCGTAGTGGTTGCCGTCATTATCGTAGCGGTTCGCTGAAATGATGTTGCCGTTGGCATCGTACTCGTATTGGCTGCGGTAGCGGTTGTCCTCATTCAATCCGTTGTCGGACACTCCCACCCATGTATTGGTGCTCGTAAGGCCGATCACACCGCGCGCCTTCTTCAGCCGGTTCAGCTGGTCGTAGGTGTAGACCTGCGCCAGCACCTGGCCCTCGGTGTTCCCAATGTCCCAACCGGCGCCAAAGGGCTGCAGGGTGTATACGGTGGTGGCGATGTTGCCGTTGTACAAGGGTTTGTGCTCCGTAGTCAGCGTACCCGTGGTTCCGATCGGCGCAAAGGGCCGCATGGCCACGTTGGCGGCCAGGTCGTCATCCCACGTGCTGTTGATGCCCTTGTAGTCGTCATCGCCATAGTACCCGAGCGCGAACCCGAAGGCATCGCGGCCGATCAGGTCGTTGTCCATGCTTCCGTCAGCCAGGTCACCATCGTGCCCGATGTCGTTGCCGGGCTGCAGCCGTTCGCTGTTCACCCCCTTCAGCCAACCTTGTAGGGTGTAGAAGCCTAGGCCAAGGTCTTCGGGGCCGCAGGGTCGCCCGCCATCGCTTCGCAAAAGCCTCACGAGCGCGGACAGACCAGGCGGAGGTTTGTGGGTGGGGTCGCGTTCGCCGAACACCCTGCGGAGGCTTAGACCATCCTCTACCAAAAGATTGAACTACCGGCGATCGCCAAGCGTGACCGCTCGCGCCACCGGCTCGCCGTGGCCGGGTTCATCGTGCTGGGATCGGCCTTCCTGCTACAACTGCTCGCGCAGCTCGTGCGGTAAGTGCGGTGAACCAGTAACGATCCGCTAGCAGGGTCGCCGATTACGGCAGACCCTGCGGGGGGGTGGGCATATCAATTCCCAACGAACAAACTCAACCGCTTCCCATTGCACCCATGTGCTTCGTAGTTTGGCGCTGTCGCTGCATTTGCAGTGCATTCAACAACACTTCGGTATGAGCACGTTCGGCAAGCGCATCACCGCCGCCCGCAAGGACAAGGGGCTTTCACAGGGCGATCTCGCCAAGCAGATCGGCACCATGGGCGTGGTCCTGGGCCGCTACGAACGCGATGAGGTAAAGCCCTCCATCGAGGTGGCCGCCAAGATCTCCCAGGCCTTGGGCGTTTCCCTCGATTACCTCGTGGGGAATTCCGATGTGCTCCTGGACACCGAGCTGATCAAGCGCATCACCGAGATCCAGCAACTATCCGAGGCCGATCGACAAGGCATCTTCTTCGCGCTCGATGGGCTGCTCAGGGATGCCAAGGCGAGGAAGGCGTATGCGTGAGGGTTATTCCTTGCGCCAATCAGGTCTTCTCTTGAAGTCCTCAAGCGTAGCCGTTGTGTCCAGCACAATAGTGTAGCCGTAGACAGTTGTATCAGCCTTGCGGATGATGGCCGCTTTCAACGGGGCGTAAATGTGGATGATCAACGAGTCAGCGCGCACTTCAAAGTCGGTGGCTACAGCCTCGGATTCAAAAACCAAGACCTCTTCGCGTCCGGTCTTCTTTAATGTAATGCGCTCAGAAGAGAAGTTCCCAATGTGACTGTAGAAGTACCATTCAATGTGGCAATCGGCTACATCGATTGACTTGCGAACCATCCGATCGGATTGACACGCTAGTAGGCACAAGCTGAAGAACACAAGCAACATGTTCCGATGCAATGAGGTGGAAGCCAAAATCACTCAGGCTTGCGGCCGAAGTAGCCCTGGTAGATTCCTGTTCCCGAGTATGTCTCTTCACCGAAGAAGGGCCAGCCTGAGTTGTACCCGTTCCCATTGTTCTGATGTTGATTGTAGGCACCAACAACAGGCATGACTTGTAAGTAGAAGAATGGAGCAGGGGTAAGACTCTGGTCCAGAGACACCCGGTTGATGGTCCGCATGTTTCTTCCGAACAAGATGTTGCCAGCAGTCCTTACCGTGGTAATCTTACCCCCCAGCGATAGAGCGGCATAGTTTCCACCCTCGGCTTCACTGAACTTGGACTTGATGTCATAGTCCCCGCCGTTTCTGCTCTTCAAGGCAAGAACACCTGCCATGATTATTGAAGGCACAGCGGTGCCGATCATTACATCGGCTTCCCATTCGCTCGCCAAGCGATTCACCATTGCATCGCCATCAGGCAACGCATCGAGCCGGAACGTCACTGGGGCGTGTGCGGTGAACTCATTCGTTGCCGATCGCGTCTGTAGGAAGTCCCATGGGTTTTCGGTTTGACCGATAACCTCGCCTCTTTCTCCGCCAGGTTCTGGAACGACGTAGATGTTGTTGTCACCGTCATCCTTGGCACCCACCACTGTGTAAGATCCATCGTCGTTCTTTACAACGTCGGTTGAGGCGTTATCTCCATTGGGGTCTTGGAACCAAATAGGATTGCCTCTAAACGTTGCGTAGCCGCTTTCCCACGACTTCACCACAGGGTCAATATTCCACCTACGGCCGGTTCTCGGATCATACTGCCAGAACTCGGCGGTGTAACTGGTGCCGGTACTGCCATACACTTCGTCGTCCTTCAATTGCCCGTTGAAGCCGTAGTTGTAGGTGGAGCTGGAGTAATTGCGTCCGGGTAAAAGAGACCCGCCAGGTTCATATCCCTGCGCGCTCATCAATTCCGCTTGCTTCAGCGTGCCGCCGCCATTCCCATCCATCAGGCGCCCGGTCACAACCGTGCACACGTTCCCAAGGTGGTCGGTCAGCTCGTAGTTGAGGTCCACTTGGTCCACGACCACAGGATCGGCCGGGTCCCAATTGAGCAGGGAGTGCAACTCCATCTCCTCGCCCAGGGTGCCCAGGCGCGAAGAGCCATAGAGGGGCCTGTCGTTCAGCTGCAGGCTAGCGCTGCCGGGGTTGGTGTAGCGGTAGGTGGCCATGATGTTGCCCTGCGCGTCCCGAATATAGTGCTCTCGGCTGCCTGTTACGTCCAGATCGGGGTCGCTTACGGTCTTCAGGATGCGCTGCCCGCTGGCGCCGTATGCGAAGGTCAACGGCTTGCGGGTGCTGCCTGTTGTGCGGGAAACGCTCTTCACCTTGCCGGCCACGGTCCATTGGATGGCCTGGATCTGCTCGCGCTCGTCGTGGATCAGGTTGCCGAGGGCGTCATAGTGGTAGTTGTGGAGGCCGTTCAGTTCAGCCACTTCTTCATCGAAGGTGGTTTCAGGCAGGTATCCAATGTCCTCCGAGCCGTCCGTGCTCTCGTTGGCCTCTGCGTTCAAGGGATCAGCATCGTCGAAGAGTTGGTAAAGACGGTTGCGGCGCAAGCGTGCCGTTCCATTCTGCTTGTGGTATTTGTAGGCGAGTATTTCAACAAAGTGAGCGAGCAAGCGAGCGGAATCCTTCTCCCTACTCTAGTTTGATTGTATTCAATCGAGGCTGAAGAATCCATACGCCGAATGGGAAATATGCCGCAATTAATATTACATCCAACCAGAAAGGAAAGTTTGTCTTGAGAGGTTGCTCTTTCGCGCGTATGGCTTTCGCTGTGGGAAAAACAACCAACGAGATCCAAGCGATGACCAAAACGTAGAGGGGAACGATATAGATGAAACTTGGAGACGGTTGATCTTTCCTGAGCCATAAAGCCGCAAGAGCGAAGAGAAATAGAAAAAGTCCTGATAGCCGTTGATTCTGCTTAGGGGTGCCTCCGGAAGACATGATGGCGCCAAACCAGATCCCGTAGTATATGTAGAGAGCAATTGCAGGTGCAGGAGATTCCGAGAAGTACATTTCCCATCCGAGATAATACCGACCTAACGCATACAACGGATATCCCACTAGTCCGATCAAAGACGCTGCGCAAAGAAACGCCTGCCAGTGCTTCAACGAAATCACTGCCCTATGCATGGATTTGATGAACGCCATACTTCCTAAACTGAGTTAATCGGTTTTCCAGACGCCATTGCGATTGAATACCGGTTTTCCGGCGTGTTCGATTGTAGAGGCAATCTCTATAAACGCAGCGAGCTTTTGAATGAATACATCGTTATCGCATACGGCTGTGCCTGTCACTGTAACGGCCGTTTGGTTTACAACACCTGTCACTCTTACCAGCCCATAGCAGATACCCCCCTTATAAACCTTGCACGTGAGCTTGCGGCCGTAATCGTTTCGGTTCAGCACGGGGACAACGATGTCCTCTAGAACAACCAAGGAATCCGCCGACGCGGCAATCGATTTGTGGCCTTGGTCAACTAGGGCAGATCCTATTTGAGCGGCTTCGCCTTGCGTTAAGCTTAAAGCCGCAAAGGTGATTACAGGTCGGGCAATGTCAATCTCAGTGGCAATAGTGCGATCGGACCAGGCCACAATACCATCGGAATTTACTTCCAATGTCCAGGACCGTGGGTACTTCCAGCAGAGGGATAGGCTGTCAATACAGAAATTGGTAGTCACAAAGTCGGCCTTGGGCAATGCGAAAAGAAGGCTGTCACCGTAATAATAGTTCACCTCTACAACGGTGTCCCCATGGTATTTAACCCAAGCACCTTCCTTGAGTCCACTAATGGTTCGGCCCTTGTATTGCACATTAGTGCTCAAGAGGGAAGGCGACTTTCCAGCGCATCCGTAGCAAAACATGAACAGTAATAGTCGAAGGAGCTGGAGACGCGTCATAGCAATCCTCACTTTACACCAATTTTCAAATTTATCTCAAGCCCTAAGATGACTTGCAACTTCGCTCCAAAGTCCATACACCCTGGACACGCATCTGGATCTGCCGAGCCCTTGCCCTCCAGTGCCCCCTTGGATTGGGCACCTGCAGGGGACATTGGTACAGGACCTGCCTTTTTCGCATTCCATAGTTCCATGCCGACGGTGACAGCAGATGTGTTTTGATGGTCACTTTGTCCGGAAAGGTTGTTGCTGCTCGTCTGCCATTGGTGTGATGCATCGAATTCAACTCCAAACTGCTTGGTGAGGTTATCCTTGAGTGTAATGCCAATTCCTTGGGTCACTTTCGTCGTACCTCCGTCCCCTACGTGTGAGCCAGTGTAGGAAGCAGGGTTTCGGGGATCCGTCATGTCTGCTTTTCCCTCTGCGAGCGTAACGCTATAAGCATTAGCTTTTATCTCAAGCTTGGCAAGAGGGCCGGCATTCACCTTCCCTTCGACAGCAAGTCCTGCGGACAGGGTTACCCTACCTTCAAGGACCAGATGTTCGTCAATGAGCTGAATGACAGGCTGACATGCTTCTGATACCGATAAAGTGAAGGCGTCCCATAGTGCTTGCCCATGCTGCTTCAGTTGAGCCGCCTCCAATCCTTCGAGTTCAATTGCATCCAGGACCCTGTTCTCGCTAAATGCATAAGGGCTGTTGTGTGGGAATTTCCCCGACAATGGATCAATGCTCATGAACCGCCCAATGCGCGAGTCATGCATCCGGAATTCGTAGTTCAGGCTCGTCCCAGGCGAGCCGTGTATCTCATCGTCCTTTTCTTGCCCTTGGAAGGAGAACCGATACTCCTCCCCACTAGCCATCGTAGATCGCGAGATCATCCCAAAGGGATAGAAGTCGGTCTGGTTGAGCACTTCGGCCCGGTAGGCCGTGGGTGGGGTAGGCAATGCGCTATTGTCACACAGCTTGCGGTCGCTCACAACAGCCCGCACGTTCCCCAAGTGGTCGGTCAGTTCGTATCGCTTCTGGTTGAGGCTGCGGGTGCTGATCGCGGGGAGCAGTTCGTACACCAGGGGCTGTAGGCCAAGGGCACCTTCGGCTTTGGCATCGTTTCCGGTAAAGCTGCCCCACACAATGCTGGGCGAAGCGGTGTTGGGTGATTGGATCCGGAACGCCTCGTCAGGGTAAAGGAAGGCCGGGGTGGCCACCAACATCTCCCCATGCTTGGTGCGGCGGATGTCTCCGCCGAAGTTGTTCACCACAGTGTTCACGGCGGTGGTGGTGAGGTTCTGGCGTTTCACTTGGTGGGTGGCGCCTCCCAAGGTAGTACCGCTTTTCACGAAGTACAAATACTGCCCACCGGGGCTGTAGTCCATGTAGCGGAAGGCGGCGTTCGCTTCGGAATAGGTGGACAGGAAGGTGGCCTGCGTGTGGTCGGCGCTCAGGTTGTAGCGGTGTATGTTGGCGGTGGCCCACATGAACATGCCCATGGGCGAACCCGAACCCGACACCATGGCCAGCTCGCGCCCGTCGGGGCTGATCTGCAGCAGGCCGTGCTGCCCCAAGGAACTGCCCCCGATCGCCGGGGCCAAGGCCTGCAGCTGGCCGCTTCCGTTCTGGGTCAGGGCCTCAATGTCCAGCCCCATCAGGGTGTATTGGCCTCCGATGCGGCGTGCCATGTACAGCATGGACTTTCCATAGGCCGTGCGGTCGTCCACCACGGCCATGGCGCGGTTGTAGTTGGCACCGGCGGCGTTGTCCAACAGGATGTTCTTGATCAGCACCGCCCCCTGGGTAATGGCCGTTACCGATAGGTCGATCAGGTGTACGTAGGGCTTGCCATCCGCACCCACGGTAAAGAGGTAGTACTGCATGGGGTTGCCCGGCACCTGGCAGCTATGGGTCACCGTGCCACTGGCCGCCCGTATCCCGTTGCTGTTCCACAGCAGGTCGCCGTTGCGGTCCATCAGGTCGTGTGTGCACGCGGGTGCTTTGGTCGTGTTGGTGGTGAATGCGTTCAGGGCGTTCAGGCCGCCTTAACGGGCTGTCCGCTGTAGTTGCCTCGTCCGGTCCTGCGGTCGCGGGGCTGCGGGGTCCTCCTTACGTCGGCCTCCTCACATTGCACGCCTTAGCCGAAGGCGTCGGCGTGCTCCACGCGCCAGCAAGGCCCGGCCTTCGGCAAGCTGCCGCTACCATCCCTGGCGGAAGGCACGTCGCGGAGCCAAGGATCCTTCATGCCCGCCAGAGGCGGATAGACCTTGAGGCACTCGCTGCAAGCGAGCGCCGGTTTCTATCTAAGGCCTCGCGCGGACACCCGAGCGCCGGTTGGGGAAAAGCCGAGCGCCGGATCTTTCCCTGGCCTCGCACTTTACCCGAGCGCCGGTTGGGGCATCTCAGGATCGCTTTTGGAAGCGAGCGAGGTGTATTTCGTGGTCAGGCAAGGCGCGAAACCTGAGCATAGCCATCAGCTATGTAAAGGCTGAGCAACGATGCATGGACGCGAAAGACCCTCGCGCAGCCCGAAGGGTGATTCTGAGTTGCCCTCCCGGGTGAAGGCCTTTTCTGATTGATGCCTTTTACTGACGTTTGGAATGTGGGCAGGTCAGAAGCGGGGCCTTGTGACAAAGGGAGCTGTCCACATTTCAATAGGCTCCACTTGCGACTTGTCGGCACTCGGGACACCCGAGCGCCGGTTGGAGAAGACCCCTGAGGAGCATCACTACCCGAGCTAATGCGTGCAGTTCAATTCAATAAGCCAATGTTCAATATCCTTGATGAAAAGCGAATCTGTATATACTACTCCAAAAGTACCAACTGTGGCACTGGATTCCTGATGCCATTCGTCCAGCATATAATCACGAAGTGCAAGCATGCATATAGAACTTCTCTTGGAATCACTTTCGAATCGGTTTAACTTCTGACAAATACTAATTGTAGAATCTGTTATCAACTGATTACAATCAATAGCTGATTGCACATCACTTACGTTGGAATGATGCAGACCAGAACCAGAGGCTGTTGGGTTTTTGTAACTGCAAGAATATGCCAACAGAAGAAGGGTTGCGCAGTAAAGTGAAAAGCGACTCATGGTTACTTTGTGTTTGGCACAATTATTCCAGTCGGGCTGCTGCTCTTAACCCTTTGTTGATCTGGAGAAAGAACGACATCCTTAACTTCTTCAGTTTGGCCGATTATCAGTTTGGCATTACTACCGGAAAACGTAATCTGAGTTTTGTACCATGCCCCCTGTTTTGTCAATGCATAGTTCTCAACTACACCAGGATTCGCAGGATCCGATTGATTAATGGATTGCACTATGTTATCAACACTAGCCTGGGCCTCAAGTGCTGGGCCGTGATACAGTGGGAAAATATTTTCAAACTCAGCTTGCGTTTTTACCGGAATGTGACCTTGTGTTTGATCTAAATATGCTTCGACTAACTCATGGATAAAAAGAGCCATTCCGCTCATATACTTAAAACTAACGACGTCTTCAAAATCGCTAACATCAATTCGTTGTCTATCTCCATTAAAATCATCGCCAAATGAACCATTTCTACGGCCTCGAAATGCTCCGCCAAACGTTCCTGGATCATCAGCAGTCACTTCCATTTTTGTAATTTTTGAATCATTAATGACCTGATTCAAATATTTGTATTGAGCCGTTTTTGAGAGTGCATCCATCCTTTCGATTCCTGATATCGGATTCTGCATTGTCCTGCATTTTTTTGTACTCACCATCATAACTCGATTACTTTCATCTCTAATCAACTCAAAGTATCCATCAAATGATTTCTTTACAATAGCATTCAAGCGATTGAAATATGCGACACTTCCAAATATGAATAGTTCTCGGCCATCGATATCGACGTAGACTATAGGAGAATTTGCAACATATGCATATGGTGATATATCGGGATAGTTCTTTACAAGGGGATCAATGCTCAAGAACCGCCCAATTCGGGGATCATTCATGCGGTACTCGAACGCTAAGCTCGTCCCAGGTGCGCCATAGACCTCATCATCCTTCTCCTGCCCTTGGAATCCGAACCGATACTCCTCCCCACTAGCCGTCGTAGAGCGCGAGATCATCCCAAAGGGGTAGAAGTCCGTCTGGTTCAGCACTTCGGCACGGTACAAGGTCGGCGGGGTAGGCAGCGCGCTATTGTCACAGAGCTTGCGATCGGAGACAACCGCGCGCACGTTCCCCAGGTGGTCGGTCAGTTCGTATCGCTTCTGGTTGAGGCTGCGGGTGCTGATCGCCGGGAGCAGTTCGTACACCAAGGGCTGCAGGCCGATCGCCGCTTCACCACGGCCGGCGCTACCTGTGAAGTTGCCCCA
>JBIIYP010000007.1:0-127591 GCA_044346705.1 Flavobacteriales bacterium | reverse complement strand
CCCCGTTGGATGCGGTCTGCGGCACGATCAGGCCGTCGGTGGTGCGCCAATAGACCACGGCACTGAAGGGGAACAGCGCGGTATCGCCCCCGAGCGAGATGCCCGCTTCCACCTCGCTCACCCGTTCAGCCTTCAGGTCGGTGTTGAACACGCCGGCCGTGCCGAGCTGTTCCCAAAGGGTGGGTCGCGATACACTGGAAGCGAAACGCACATGCGCGGACAGCTCGCGCCAGACATGGGCGTTCAGCCCAAGGGAAGGATAGAGGAGCGGCGCGTTGGACGTGCTCAGGGTGGTGTCCCGCAGCCGGTCCTCATGGTCCACCAGGGTGCGTTCCGAGCCTACGGCCGCCGCGAATTGGAAGCGACCGAGCTTCGCCTGCAGGGCCAGAAAGCTGTTCAGGTTGCTCACGCGCGAAAGGGCATCGGTGCGCACATCGCCCACCGCGCCGTCCGCATAGGTCTTTTCGTTGAGCACATCCTTCTCGAACAGGGCTTCGAGCCCGGCCTGCCACGCGAGTTGGAGGTCCGCGAAGCGCTGTTCCCCGGCCAGTTCGAGGCGTGCGCCAGCGGCAAGGATCGACTCGTCCTTGTAGCCGCTCGCCAGCGCCGACGTGCCATACGGGTTCAGCTTGTCGATGACTTGCGCCTGCAGCCCTGAGCGCATGCGGAGCCGTGGGCCCAAGGCCCGTTCGTTCTGGAGACCGACGAAGAACTGCTGCTTCTCCACCCGGGCGTTCACCTGCTGGGAGTAGGACCGTGCGGCCCGCGGATCGGTGAAGGCGGTGAGGCTGTCCACGCTGCCGGGCAAGGCCCACACGGCCTGCTGACCGGTGACATAGGCCTGGGTCACCGAGGCCTTCCCTCGCCAGCGGCTCACCAGCCAGGCCTGCTGGCGTTCGGACCATTCCTGTTCGCGGAAGCCGTCGTTGCCTTGTTTCACAAGTCCCGTGGCCAGGGTCCCGCGCTCGGTGGTGGAACCGGCCTGCACGGCCATGCGGTAGTATCCGTTGGGACCTCCGATCAGCTCGGCGCCCACCGTCCTTCCGATCTCCACGGGCAGGTAAGGCCGGGCCAGCAGCAGGCCTGCGGGTGCGCTGCCGAACACCGGGCTTCCCACGCTTCGCAACACCTCCAGCCCGTCGGCCAGCGCGGGGTCCAGCAGCTCCAAGGGTGTGCTGCCATCGGCCAGGGTCAGCGGGAAGGGCCCCCAGTACACCTTCACCCCGCGCACGCCGAACGGTGAACGCAGCAGGCTGCCCCGGATGCTCAGGCGAGTGCTTCCGCCCAAGCCGCGCTGGTCCATCTGCACGCCGGGCACCCACACCATGGCGCTGCGCAACGAGGCGCGCTCGAAGCCCTTCAATGTCGCGCTGTCCAGTGTGGTGCTGGTGGCGAGCGCCTGGCGGTAATTCTGCGCCGGCCAGGGTTCCACCTCCAGCGCGGCAAGCTCCTCGGTCGCCGGACGCAGCAGCACCAGTCCGGCGCGCAACAGGTCCTCTGCCGCGCCGCGCCACGGGCTGCGCCCTTGGGCCTCCAGCAGCACTGTGTCCACCTCGCGGGTCAGGCACAACCGGCCCAGTGCGTCGCTCTCGCCGATCACCTTTCGTGCACCATCCATCGCCACGCAGCCGGGCAACGGGGTGAGGTCCTCGGCATGGGCCACGGTGAAGCAGGTCTGTGCGGCCATCGGCTCCGCCAAGAGCAGGCTGAACAGCAGCAGGGTCGCGGTCTTCACGGTCATGGGTGGCCGAAGATACCGGGGCCGCTCGCCGCATCTTTCCAACTCTTAGCTTTGCCGCCCGTTCGGGAGTTCCGCACACCACGCAACGGACGTTTAGCTCAGCTGGTTCAGAGCACTACTTTGACAGAGTAGGGGTCACTGGTTCGAATCCAGTAACGTCCACATCGCCCGCCCAAGCCATCCGCGCGGGCGGGCTTTTTTTTCGCCCCCATGAAGTACGCCGCCCTTCTGCTCACCCTCGCCGCATTGTTCGGCATGGTCATCGCCCTCACCCGCCTCAGCACCTTGGAGGATCGCGTGCGCGCCGCCGAGCGGAACCAGGGAACGGGTACCGCCGCCGCAGCAGCACCAGCGCCCGAAGTGGCCATCTACATGGGCCGCATCCAGGTGTATATGCACAAGCTGTATTGGGCCGGCATGGCGAAGAACCTGCCGCTCGCGGACTTCTACCGGCACGAGATCAAGGAGGTGATGGAGGAAGTGGGCCAAGCGTCCATCGTGGAGGACGGCATCGACGTCAGCGCCAAGATGAACGTCTACGGCATCCGCACCATCGACGGCATGAAGGCGGCGCTGAAGGAACAAGGCCTGGAAGGGTTCGGCGCCCAGTACGACCTGCTGGTGAACACCTGCAACACCTGCCACCGCGAAACAGGCCACCCCATGATCCAGGTGCAGGTGCCGACGGAGAACCGCTACACCGATCAGGTGTTCGTGCCCTGAGCATTGCTGCATTTTTCCAGGATACTCGGGGCATCAGGGCCCACAACGAGCGCCGGATGGAAAAGCATGTCGCTGATCCGCGACACAACACAATGCCCGGAACCATGCATCTTCGCAGCCTGAATCCAACCACCCACCCGAACCCACCACTTCGCATGAAACGTTTCTGCACCACCCTGTTGCTCGCCGCCACGCTGTTGCCGGCCATGGCCCAGGAAGACCTTACCACGGATGACCGGGAAGCCTTGAAGAAGGCCAAGGAACTGGCGGCTGTTGCTGACTCCGGCAAGGTCTGGACCAAGGGCGGCGTGTTCCAGCTCAACTTCAGCCAGGTGCAACTGGTGAACTGGGCCGCGGGTGGTTACAGCTCGATGAGCGGCCTGGCGCAGGTGAACGCCTACGCGAACAAGCGCAAGGGACTTTGGGCATGGGACAACAGCATCATCATGGCCTACGGTGCCCTGAACGAAGAAGGAAGGAAGACCCGCAAGACGGACGACCGATTCGAGATCAACTCCCGTTTGGGTCGTGAGATCAATGGGTCCAAATGGTACGCCAGTGCCCTCTTCCAGTTCCGCAGCCAGTTCACCTATGGTTTCGACAAGGACATCGACAGCCTGAGGATCTCGAACTTCATGTCCCCGGGTTACGTGCTCTTCGGTCTGGGCTTCGACTACAAGCCGAGCCAGAACTTCTCCGTGTATCTGTCACCGTTCATGACCAAGACCACGTTCGTCACGGACCAGACCCTGTATTACGACAACCCCGACCTGACCTTGTACGGGGTGAAGGCCGGTCAGAACACGGTGTTCCAGTTGGGTGCTTACGCGAACATCTTCTACACCACCCCGCTGGCTGAGAACATCACCTTCCTCACCCGCCTGGACCTCTTCAGCAACTACCTGGACAAACCGCAGAACATCGACGTGAACTGGGAAACGTTGTGGACCTTCCAGGTGAACAATTGGTTCGCGGCCACCATCAACACCCTGTTGATCTATGATGATGAGATCGACATTGTCCAGAATCAGGATGACGGCACGGTGAAGGTCGGCCCGAACACGCAGTTCAAGCAGACGCTGTCCCTGGGTTTGACGATGAAGTTCTGATCGCGTTCGGCGATCATCGCAGCGGCCGCCTTGTGCGGCCGCTCTGCGTTCAGCGGTACGTCCAGTTCCCGTGGATGGGACCCAGGAGCCCGTATTGCACGGGGTTGCCGTGGCGCACACGCAACGTGACGGAGGAGATCTCCGCATCCGCCGAACGGCGGTTCCAGACGTATGCGTTCACCGCAAGTTCCTTCGCAGGGAAGGTGATGTTGGCCAAGGAGGTGGCCGCGAGGTGAGTGGTCGAACCGGTATAAGGACCGGTGCTATAGGCCACGACCTTGTCGCCCCGTTTCACCTCCACCACCATCAGCGCGTCCATGCCATCGTGTTGCACCTGGGCTTCCGCCTCGATCATGTCCGATGCGGAAGCTCCGAGGTGATCGCCTTGGAAGGCAATACCGAACTCCTGGCCGGCCATGGACCAACGGCGAAGGGGTGAATAGGCTGCCGCGTCGGGGACCGTTCGAACCGCCGGTGCGATGATCCATCCGCTCCCTTCCACAGCCGTTGGTGTGCACGTGGAGGTGAACCCGGCATCATCAAGAGGGGCGCGCACCGGCCGCGCACCGAACAGAAACGCCTGGCCCTCTGCCATGTCCTTCCGGGCCAGCAGAAAAGGAAAGCGCTGCTGGACCTGGGCCCTGCGTTCCGGCGGGGCCTGCAGCGTGATGCCGAGGAAAACGCGCTCCTCACGAACGCGGTCAAGCGCCGCGTTCATCGCAGACGCATCCAGACCTGTGAGATCGGAATGGACACGGTCCTCCGCAGGGGTGTTCCACCGATCGTGGTAGAAGCGGATCATATGTTCAGGGGCATCGGTCAAAGCCCGGTGGCCATTGCGGTTCGCTTCCACGATGCCTTGGGCAATGACCTCGTACCGGCTGTGTCGGTGGTCCGTGAGGGTGAAGTGGTGTCGCTCACCGACGAGCGTGACAATGGAGACCACCACCAGGCCGCTGGTGATGAGGGCGACCTGGCGAAAGGGTAGGTCCTTCCATCCGGTGAGAAGGAACAGCAGGAGGTAGGGGAAGGCGAAGAGCACCAGGGAATGTTGGAGAACCGGGGAGCGCCAGACCGAGTACCCGAAGACGATCAGGTAGGGAAGTAGGCCCCAACACGATCCCACGACAAGCAATGCGTTCGAGCGAACAGCGGAACGGAAGGCCCTCACCACCGACCACGCGACCAAGGCACCCAGCACCAAGCCGAAGACCAGAGACCAGTGGGTGACGAAGCGGGCATGGTCGATGAACCAGCGAGCGGTGGGAGGGGCCAGCCATTCGTCGAGTCCTTTCCATGCGAACTGGCGCAGCAGCAACGGCACGTTCGGCGCGTAGAGCAGCAAGGCCCCTGCGCCTGCGATGAGGTAGCGGCGACGCAATGGGGCCGGCAGCAACCACAGCCCCGATGCCGCCATCAGCAGGGCCTGTAACAAGGCGATGTGGTGGATCCACCCGCTCAGGGCCGCAGCGGCGGCCAGCTCCAGCAGGGCGCCACGCCTCCCTGTGTCCCGGTAACGGAGAAGGGCATCGGCCATCCATGCCGTGGTAAGCAGGCCGAAGGCGTAGGGTCGCGCGAGCTGCCCATAGAGCACCGTGTATTGGATGGTCGCCAGCACCGCGATCAGCACCAGCGCCACGGATGTTCCGGCCAGTCGAGCGGCCACGCGGTATAGGAACACCAACGCACCGATGGAGGCCAGCACGAACGGAAGCTTCACACCCCACTCGCCAAGGCCGATGAGCCTGGTCCAGCCCCATAGCAACAAGTGCACTCCCGGAGGATGGGTGTCCACGCCGACCACGCCCCTGGAGATGGTCTCCTCCAAGGTCGGGTAAAGGCGGATCAGCGCACTGAGCTCATCGTGCACATAGGCCATGCCCGGCCAGGCGCGCAGCACGAAGGCGATGATCAATAGCACGAACAAGAGCCAGCGCTCCGCCGTGGTGCCGGGGATCCAGCGGTCGCTGCCGGCCTCAGCCTTCACGGTCCATGTCGCGTTGCACGTCGCGGGCCTTCATGGTCTCGCGCTTGTCGTACAGCTTCTTGCCCTTCCCCAGCGCAATGTCCAGCTTGGCACGCCCCTGCGCGTTGATGAACAGGCGCACCGGGATCACCGTGATGCCCTGGTCCTTCAGCTTGCGTTCCAGTTTGGTGAGTTCGCTGCGGTTCAGCAGCAGGCGCCGGTCGCGCTTGGGCTCGTGCGCGTAGTGCTTGGCGTTCACGTAAGGCTCGATGAGCATGTTGCGCACCACCAGGTCGTCCTTCTCGAAGGCGCAAAAGGCCTCGTTGATGCTCGCCTTTCCCGCGCGGATGCTCTTGATCTCCGACCCCATCAGCTGGATGCCACAGGTGAAGGAGTCGAGCAGGTGGTACTCGAACCCCGCGCGGCGGTTCTTGATCTCGAGGGTGGGAGCGGCCATGTGGTCCAAGGCCTGGTCCGTGGGCACAGGCCAGGGGCGGAGCGCGAAACTACGGGATGCGCCGTTGGGGCCTGGGAAGAAAGGCGGACGGATCCTGCGGTCCTCCAGCGTAAGGTCCTGCGATCGGCTGCCCGGTCAAGGCTGGCGTTCAGCGGCTTCCCAAGACCACGGGCCTTCCTCCTGCGGAGCCTCTGCGGCACCGTTATCCAGGGATCCCAGCACCCAACAATTCCGATCGCCCCGTGTTCATCATCCCGATGATCGTGATCCGCGCACAACACAGCTGCGTGGGATAGCTTTGAAGCCTCCATTAACCGCAACCTACTCGCATGTCCAACGACCATCCTCATAGCGCCACCCTCGAAGCAGGCAACCCTGCCAGTGGCACCGGTAAATGCCCCGTCATGCACGGCGCACTGCGCAACCCCGTCGCCGGCCGCGGCACCGGCAACCGCGACTGGTGGCCCGACCAGTTGAACCTCGGTATCCTGCACCAGCACCAGCCCGTGTCCAACCCCATGGACCCGGACTTCAACTATGCTGAAGCGTTCAAGAAGCTCGACCTCCTGGCGGTGAAAGCGGACCTCACCAAAATGATGACCGACTCACAGGAATGGTGGCCCGCCGATTGGGGCCACTACGGCGGCCTCATGATCCGCATGGCGTGGCACGTGGCCGGCACCTACCGCACGGCCGATGGTCGTGGTGGCGCGGGCACCGGCAACCAGCGCTTCGCACCGATCAACAGCTGGCCCGACAACGGCAACCTGGACAAGGCGCGGCGCCTGCTCTGGCCGGTGAAGCAGAAGTACGGCAACAGCCTCAGCTGGGCCGATCTGATGGTGCTCGCGGGCAACGTGGCGCTTGAATCCATGGGCTTCAAGACCTTCGGCTTCGGTGGTGGTCGTGCGGACATCTGGGCGCCCGAAGAGGACATCTACTGGGGCGCGGAGAAAGAGTGGCTCGGTGATGCACGCTACAGTGCGGAGCGCGACCTGGAGAACCCGCTTGCGGCCGTGCAGATGGGCCTGATCTACGTGAACCCGCAAGGCCCCAACGGCAACCCCGATCCCGTGGCCAGCGGTCGTGATGTGCGCGAGACCTTCAAGCGCATGGCCATGAACGACGAGGAGACCGTGGCCCTGGTGGCCGGCGGACACACCTTCGGCAAGGCACACGGCGCGGGCGATGCAGCCTTGGTAGGGGTGGAGCCCGAAGGTGCACCGCTCGAGGCGCAAGGCTTCGGCTGGCTCAGCAAGCACGGCAGTGGCAAGGGCGTTGATGCGATCACCAGCGGCATCGAAGGTGCATGGAAGCCGAATCCCACCACGTGGGACAACGGCTACTTCGACATGCTCTTCGGTTACGAGTGGGAGCTGAGCAAGAGCCCGGCCGGTGCGCACCAGTGGCACGCCAAGAACTGTAAGCCGGAGCACATGATCCCCGACGCGCATGACAAGAGCAGGAAGCATCCGCCCATGATGACCACGGCGGACCTCTCGCTGCGCTTCGATCCGGCGTACGAGAAGATCTCCAAGCGTTTCCACGAGAACCCGGACCAGTTCGCCGATGCCTTCGCCCGCGCATGGTTCAAGCTCACGCACCGCGACATGGGGCCGAAGAGCCTCTACCTCGGACCTGAAGTGCCGAAGGAGGAGCTGATCTGGCAGGATACCGTTCCCGCAGGAACTGCGCTCAGCGACGGGGATGTGTCGACGCTCAAGAGCAAGATCATGGCTTCGGGTCTCAGTGTGAGCGAACTCGTTTCCACGGCGTGGGCCTCTGCTTCGACGTTCCGCGGAAGCGACAAACGCGGTGGCGCCAACGGCGCGCGCATCCGCCTCGCCCCCCAGAAGTTCTGGGCCGTGAACGATCCCGCGCCACTCGGCAAAGTGCTCGGTGTGTTGGAGACCATCCAGAAGGAGTTCAACGCCGGTGGCAAACACGTGTCGCTCGCCGATCTGATCGTGTTGGGTGGCTGCGCTGCCGTGGAGCAGGCCGCCAAGGACGCCGGTCACACCATCGCCGTGCCCTTCACCTCCGGCCGTGGCGATGCTTCACAGGAGCAGACCGATGTGGAGAGCTTCTCCGTGATGGAGCCGCAGGCCGATGGCTTCCGCAACTACCAGAAGAAGACCTACCGCGTTCCTGCCGAAGAGATGTTGGTGGACCGTGCACAGCTGCTCACCCTCAGCGCGCCGGAGATGACGGTGCTCGTGGGCGGACTGCGTGTGCTGGGCGCCAACACCGGCGGCAGCAAGCACGGCGTGTTCACCGATCGCGTGGGCCAGCTCACGAACGACTTCTTCGTGAACCTGCTGGACATGGGTAACGCATGGGCCCCTAAGTCCGGCGAAGAAGGCATCTACGGCTCGCACGACCGCACCACCGGCGACCGGAAGTGGACGGGTACCCGCGTGGACATGGTCTTCGGCTCCAACTCACAGCTTCGCGCCCTCGCTGAGGTGTACGCGCAAGCCGATGCCAAGGAGAAGTTCGTGAAGGACTTCGTGAAGGCCTGGGCGAAGGTGATGGACCTGGACCGTTTCGATCGCGCCTGATCACAGCACACAAGGATCAAGCGGGAAGGTGGCTCGGGAACGGGTCACCTTCCTTGCTTCATGCCCGGACCGGTGGATCGCCATCCTCGGGGGACGCTTGATGCTACAGGCTCTTCCGGGCATCCTCCATGCGCGTGAGGATCGCGTCGCGCTCCTGCCACATCGCCTGCTTCCGCTCCGTTGTCAGCTTGAAACCGAACCGCAGGACCCGTGCGAAGCGCTGGAGCTCCGTCCAGTACCAGAGCGTCACATACCCTGCGATCGGCAGCGCGAGGAGCAGGACGAACGTGGCCCCCGCGGAGCTTCCCACGAAGTGCCTGAAGGCCCAGACGTCCAGACCATAGAACAGCGGAAAGGTGATCAGCCCCACCACCATCTGTACCGGCGCCTTGTACTCCAGTTCCGCCCGCAGCGCCTTGAACACCAGCGAAGGCAGGATGTAAGGCAGGTAGTTCGTGACAAGGCCGAAGGCATACACGGGAAGCAGGAGCAGGAACTGCAGCAGGTAGCCAGCGCAGACCCAGGCAACGGGTTTCCTGCGGAACGCTTCGGTGAAGAGGCCCGGCGTCAGGTCGTCGGCGTTCAGCGCATCGAAATAGGCGAGCAGCCGGGCACTGGTATCGTGATACAGCTCGGGTCGTGCGAGGCTGAGGCGGTGCAAGGCATCGGCCAACTGCTTACGCAATTCCAGCGAACGTTTCGGGTCCGTGTGCAGGTCCGCGTCAGGCGCTGCATAGGCCGTGTAGAAGGCATGGGCCTTGATCAGCAGGTCCTCCTGGTCCTTGCCCGTGGTCCTGGGCACGCGCTTCGCCAGTGCGCGGCGGATGTCGGCCGTCAGCAGGTCCACCGCTTCCTCCTCGTGGCGCAGGAACACAGCCTTGTACGTAGCCACATCGAGCGGCGCTTCCACGGTGATGGCCACCATGCTGCGGAACTGGATCGCATCCGAATAGTCCAATGCCATGGGCACGATCCGAAGGCCACCCGCGAAGTCCTTGGACGCTTCATAGCTGAGCGCGATGCGTGCGGTGCCGGTCTTGATCTCGCGGAGGTTGATCTCGTACAGGCTGCTGCCTTCGGGGAAGATGAGGAAGGTGCCGCCTTTGGCGAGGTACTGATGGCATTTCGCGAACGCCTCCGCATTGTCCCGCTTTTCTCCCGGAGCCACATCCTTCTTCCTGAAGATGGGAATGGCGTGGAAGTAGCGGAGGAAGGGGAGAAGAAGCCGGTTGGCGAAGAGGCCGGCGTTGGCCACGAACCCGATGCGCTGCTCCGCCAGGGAGGCCACCAGCAAGGGGTCCATCAACGTGTTCGGGTGGTTGGCCACAATGATCAACGGCCCTGTGGAAGGCAGGTTCCGCTCATCGGAGATCACGATCCGCTTGAAGAAGACGGAGGTGGTGATGCGGACGAGGACCTTGATGAGGGGATAGATCATCGTTCGCGCAAGTTGGTCATCCGGCTTGGATGCGCGTCATCGCAGGCCAACGGTTCACCCGAGCGCCACGTCGAGCACCATCATCACGATGAAGCCGCCGATGAACCCGAGCGTGGCGATGTCGGTATGCCGGTCCTGCTGCGTTTCGGGGATCACCTCCTCCACCACCACGTAGATCATGGCACCGGCGGCGAAGGCCAGGGCGTAGGGGAGGATGGGCTGCATCCACAGTACGGCGAGGGCGCCGAACACCCCGGCGATGGGTTCCACGATGGCGCTGAGCTGGCCGTAGTAGAAGCTGCGCCAACGGCTCACGCCCAGGCGGCGCAGCGGCATGCTCACCGCGATCCCCTCGGGGAAGTTCTGCAGCCCGATGCCGATGGCCAGCGTCACCGCACCGGCGATGGACGCTTCGGGGATGCCTGCGGCCACACCGCCGAACAGCACGCCCACCGCAAGCCCTTCCGGGATGTTGTGAAGCGTGATGGCAAGGATCAGCAGGGTGCTGCGGCGCAGGCCCACGTCCGGCCCCTCCTTGAGGCTCGGGTCGAAGTTGATGTGCAGGTGCGGCACGAACTTGTCCAATGCATACAGGAACAGCGCGCCCAACGCGAAGCCGACCGCGGGGGGCAGCCATTCGATCATGCCCATGCGCGCGCTCATCTCGATGCTGGGCGCCAGCAGGCTCCAGTAACTGGCCGCGATCATCACCCCTCCGGTGAAGCCCAGCATGCCGTCCAGCCACTTGCGGCTGAGTTCCTTGAAGAAGAAGACCACGGCGGCACCCGCAGCGGTCACGAGCCAGGTGAAGGTGGTGGCGATCAAGGCACCCCAGACCGGGTCGATCGTGCTGAACCAGTCGATGATGGTCTTCATGCGGTGATGGCGGTGATGAGGAGGTGGCGGGCCACGGCTTCGGAAAGTGAGTAGGAGGTTCCCTGCTTCGAGCGAAGCTCCAGGCTGCCGTCGAACTCGGCACGGGCGGTCAGCTCCAGCACCATGCCGATGGACAGCCCCTTGGTGTCCAGCAATTGCAGCAGGGCATCACTGGTGTCGCGCACGGCCGCCAGTTTCACGCGCTCGCCCACGGAGCAATCCACCAGGGCGCGGGTGCTCCGCTCCGGCAGCTTGCCGTTGCGGTCGGGTATCGGGTCCCCATGCGGGTCGAAGTCGGGATGCTCCAGGTACGCGTCCAACCGTTCGATGAGCTTGCTGCTGCTCACGTGCTCCAGCTCCTCCGCGATCACGTGCACCTCGTCCCAACCGAAGCCGAGCCGCTGCACCAGGAAGGTCTCCCACAGGCGGTGCTTGCGCACCAGCATCAGCGCGTGGCGACGCCCCTTGGGAGATAGGCTGGCCCCATGGTAGGGCGCGTGCTTCACCAAGCCCTTCTCCGCCAGTTTCTTCAGCATGTCCGTCACGCTGCTCGCCTTCGTGCTCAAGCGCTCGGCGATGTCCTTCGTGAAGGCGCTCGGCCCCGCCTGCTGCAGGCCGTAGACGGCCTTGATGTGGTCCTCCTCGCTCCGGGTCAACATGGGAAGTTGCGGCGAATATAGAACTGAATATTAGATTAGCCTAAAGATCGATCTAGTTTTGCCGTTCGATGCGCATATCCTGGTTCCTTCTTGCCATGCTCACCGGCCCAGTGGTGCAGGCGCAGGAGTGCGTGGTCCGCGGTCGTGTGGTGGATGCCGACGGTCCCCTGCCGTTCGCGTCGGTGGCCGTGGGTCCTTGGCGCGGCACCACCACCATGGATGGGCTGTTCATCACGGGACCCTGTCGGTCGGCTCCGATGTCGATCACCGTGAAGGTCGTGGGCATGAAGGACTGGACCGACCAGGCCGGATGCGCTGGCAGTGATACCATCGACCTTGGCATCATCCGCATGGAACCTTCCGATGCGGAGTTGGCGGACCTTGTGATCTCCGGTACGCTTTCACCCGTAAGCAGGGACAAGAGCCCCGTGCCGGTGGAGGTGATCACGCCCGCCTTGTTCCGCAAGAACCCCGGCTCCGCATTGTTGGAGGCCGTCGGCATGGTGAACGGCGTGCGGCCGCAGCTGAACTGCAGTGTCTGCAACACCGGCGACATCCACATCAACGGCATGGAAGGACCCTACACGCTCGTGCTGATCGATGGAATGCCCATTGTCAGCGGGCTTTCCACGGTGTACGGCCTCAGCGGGATCCCCACCAGCCTCATCGAACGCGTGGAGGTGGTGAAGGGACCGGGCAGTGCGCTCTATGGAAGTGAGGCCATGGGCGGCATCATCAACGTCATCACCAAGGACCCGGTGCTGGCCCCGCGCCTCAGTGCCGAGGTGATGAGCACCACCTGGCAGGAGCACATGGTCGATGTCGGCTTCACCGTGCGGAACGAACATGTCAGCAGCCTCACAGGCGTCAATATGCTCATGTACGATGCTCCGCGCGACGCCAACAAGGATGGCTTCACCGATGTGTCCTTGCAGAAGCGCATCTCGCTCTTCGAGAAGATCGCCGTGCAGCGCCCCCATCGGCGGGTGGCGAGCCTGGCCGGTCGCTACGTGCACGAGGACCGCTGGGGTGGCGAGATGGAGTGGACACCGGCCTTCGCAGGGGGCGACAGCCTCTACGGGGAGACCATCGCCACGCGGCGTTGGGAACTCATCGGCCAGTACCAACTGCCCATGGCGGAGAAGGTGATCGCACAGGTCTCGTGGAACAGCCATGTGCAGGACAGCTGGTACGGCACCACGCCCTTCGATGCGGTGCAGCGCGTGTTCTTCGGGCAGCTCTACTGGAGCCACCGCTGGAAGGCCCGCCACGAGAGCGTTGTTGGTCTGGCCTACCGCAGCACGTTCTACGATGACAGCACGCCGGCAACCGCGATCGGAGAGGCGCCCTTCACCGTGAACCTGGCGCAGCGGAAGCCACTGCCTGGGGTCTTCGTGCAGGATGAATGGTCGGTGACGGAACGCCACACGCTGTTGCTCGGTTACCGGATCGATCACGATCAGGACCACGGTGCGGTGCATTCGCCGCGTGCGGCCTTCAAGTACCAACCCAATGGGCGCTTCACCTTCCGCGCGCACTTCGGCACCGGCTACCGGGTGGTGAACCTGTTCACCGAGGACCATGCCGCGCTCACCGGGGCGCGTACCGTGGTGATCACCGAGGACCTTCAGCCGGAGCGCTCGTGGAACGGCACTGTGAACGTGGTGCGCAAGTGGCCGCGAGAGAAGCGCTACTTCGGCATGGATGCCTCGCTCTTCCACACGCGCTTCAGCAACCGCATTCTGCCCGACTACGCCACGGACCCCGACCTCATCCTGTACCGCAACCTCAATGGTCACGGCATCGCACAAGGGGTGAGCCTGAACCTGGAGGCGAGGATCGGGAAGGGGCTGAAGGCCATTGCGGGTGCCACGTGGATGGACGTGTTCACCGTGGAAGAGGGGATCACCACCGATCAGTACTTCGCGCCCGACTGGCAGGGCACCTTCGCGCTCACCCAGGAGCTGCCGCACCGCATCGCGATCGACCTTACCGGCCAGTGGTACGGCCCCATGCGCCTGCCGGTGCAGCCCAACGACTTCCGGCCTGCGTATTCACCGTGGTACGCCTTGCTCAACGTGCAGGTCCGCCATTGGTTCAGCGACCGGTTCGAGGTCTTTGGCGGGGTGAAGAACCTGCTGGACTTCGTGCCGCAGGACCCGCTCATGCGGCCTTTCGATCCCTTCGATCGCACGGCGGGGGACCTGGTCTCCAACCCCAACGGACACACCTTCGACACGGCCTATATGTACGCGCCCTTGCAGGGTATCCGGGGCTTCCTGGGCCTGCGGATGACGCTCGAATGAGCGGGGGCTACCTTTGCCGCCAGATGTACAAGCTCCTTCGTCCACTTCTGTTCCGCCAAGATCCCGAGAAGGCCCACCACCTCACGTTCAACCTGCTGGAGATCGCGAAGCGGGTGCCCGGAGCGCTGTCGCTGGTGGGTGGTGCCCGCCCGTCACAGAAGGCCGCCGTGGAGGTCATGGGTCTCCACTTCCCATCGCCCGTGGGCCTTGCTGCCGGCATGGACAAGGACGCGAAGCACGTGGAAGCGCTCAGCGCGCTCGGCTTCGGCTTCATCGAGATCGGTACGCTCACACCTGTCGCCCAGCCCGGCAACGATCAGCCACGCCTCTTCCGCCTGCCCGCGGACCGCGCGCTCATCAACCGCATGGGCTTCAACAACGGCGGCGTGCAGGCTGCGGTGGAACGGCTGAAGAAGCGCAAACCCGGCATCATCGTCGGTGGCAACATCGGCAAGAACAAGGCGACCCCGAACGAGCAGGCCATCGATGACTACGTGAAGTGCTTCGAGGCGCTTTACCCCGTGGTGGACTACTTCGTGGTGAATGTGAGCAGCCCCAATACGCCTGGCTTGCGTGAGTTGCAAGAGAAGGGGCCCTTGCTGGAGATCTTGCGGACGTTGAAGGAACTTGGGAAGAAGCTCAATAGTGGCGAGTACCGAGTGGCGAGTGGCGAGTCCTCCGACGCCCACTCGCCACTCGCCACTCACCACTCGCCACTCCGTCCCATCCTCCTGAAGATCGCCCCGGACCTCACCGACGCACAGCTCGACGACGTGGTCGCCGTGGTGAAGGACAGCGGTATCGCCGGGGTGATCGCCACCAACACGACCATTTCCCGCGAAGGGCTTGGCACTCCGAAAGCGGAGGTGGAGGCCATGGGCGCCGGCGGCCTCAGCGGTGCACCTGTTCGCTACCGCAGCACCGACGTGGTGCGCTACCTGCGCGACAGGCTTCCGACCCCCTTGGTCATCATCGGTGTCGGCGGTATCGATTCCGCAGAGACCGCGATGGAGAAGATCGAGGCCGGTGCTGACCTTGTTCAGGTGTATACTGGGCTCGTCTACGAAGGACCCGCACTGGTGAAGCGGATCAATACCGAGTATGCGCGATGGAAGGGGTGAAGCTCATCGAATGCCCGCGGGACGCGATGCAGGGCATCGTTCCCTTCATTCCCACGGACGTGAAGGTGGCCTACTTGAACACCTTGTTGCAAGTGGGCTTCGACACCATCGACATCGGCAGTTTCGTGAGCCCCAAGGCCATACCGCAGCTGGCGGATACGGCCGAGGTGTTGGCCCGCATCGACCGCGCCGGTTCGCGCAGCAAGCTGTTGGTGATCGTGGCCAACGAGAGGGGGGCGGAGGAAGCCGTGAAGCAGGACAGCGTGAGCTATCTGGGCTACCCCTTCAGCATCAGCGAGACCTTCCAACAGCGCAACACGAACACGGACATTGGAGGCTCCTGGGACCGTACCGCACGGATCGCGGAGCTTGCGCAGGCCGCCGGCAAGGAACTCGTGGTGTACATCAGCATGGCTTTTGGCAATCCCTACGGCGATACGTGGAACACCGAGGTGGCGCTGCATTGGACCGATCGCTTGGTGAAGGAGCTCGGCGTGCGCACCATCGCCCTGAGCGATACCGTGGGCGTGGCCCGGCCCGATGACATCACCGCGATGTTCAACGCGCTGATCCCGGCGCTGCCGCACGTGGAGTTCGGCGCGCACCTGCACTGCAGCCCCGACAACTGGATCATCAAGACGCAGGCCGCATGGGACGGTGGTTGCCGCCGCTTCGATGGCGCGATCAAGGGCTATGGCGGCTGCCCGATGGCCGAGGACGAACTGGTGGGCAACCTGCAGATGGAGCTCTTCGTGGGGCACCTGGAATACCGGGGCATCCGTACAGGACTGGACCTGCAGAAGCTCGATCAGGCGGTGCGGGAAGCGGTGGGGGTGTTCCCGGTGTAGCGCTTAGCTCACACGGAGACACGGAGGCACGGAGGTCTTTAGTTCACAATGCGCTTGATGCCCTGCTTGAGCAATGGGGCGCCGAAGTTCACCAGAAGACCCACCCGCAGGTCCATCAGCCTCAGGTAGGTGAGCACTTGCTTGTAGTGCACAGGGGCCAACGTTTCCACCGACTTCAGCTCGACGACCACCGAGCCGTTGACCAGAAGATCAACGCGCAGCCCATTGTCAAAGCGAACGCCCTCATAGGTGAACACGACATTCTTCTCGCGTTCCACCCTCAAGCCGCGCTTTGTGAGGCGCAAGGCCAGTAGCGTGGAGTAAACGGATTCCAGCAACCCAGGACCAAGGTCCTTGTGCAGGTGGAAGGCCTCATCAACGATGATCCCCGTCAATTCTTCATAGTGCTCCATGGCGAATGAATTTTCCGCTAAGAAAACTAAGCGATCCCAGCTTGCTCCATGCCCCTGCCGGCCGGCAGGAGGGTCCGTGTGAGAAACCAAGCCGCTCTCAGCTCGCTCCGTGTCTCCGTGCCTCCGTGTGAGAGAACTACGCCGATCCAAGTTCGATCACCGTGATCTCCGGAGGCATGCCGATGCGACCGGGGAAGCCGATGAAGCCGAAGCCGCGGTTCACGTAAAGGCTCATGCCGTCCTGGTCGTAGCGGCCGGCCCACTGCTTGTAGACCCATTGCGCCGGGCTGTAGGTCTGACCTGCGATGGTGATGCCGAACTGGGCGCCGTGCGTGTGGCCGCTCAGTGTGAGGTCGATGCCTTCGGCCATCACCTGCTCCTCCCAATGCGTAGGATCGTGGCTCATCAGCAGGCGGAACTGCGCAGGGTCTGTGCCGGCCACGGCTTTCTTCAGGTCGCCGTATTGCTGGAAGCGCTTGCCCCAGTTCTGCACGCCGATCAAGGTGAACCGCTCACCGTCCCGTTCGATCGGCAGGTGCTCGTCCAGCATCAGGCGGAATCCGGCCGTGGCGTGGTGCTTCTTGAGCTCCGCAAGGTTCGCGGCCTTCTCCTGGGCGCTCGGCCACTGCGCGTAGTCGCTGTAGTCGTGGTTCCCCAGGATGGAGAACTTCCCGATCCGTGCTTCGATCCTGGCCAGGTGACCGATCCACGGTTCCGCTTCGGTGGCGAAGTCGTTCACCATGTCCCCGGTGAAGAGCACCAGGTCGGGCTGCTCCGCATTGATGAGGTCGATGCCGCGCTGCACGATGTCCGTGTCCAGCGGGAAACTGCCCAGGTGCATGTCGCTGATCTGCACGATCCGCAAGCCATTGAAGGCGGCCGGAAGCTTCGATGACCGCACCGTTTCACGCGCCACCTTGAAGTACCGCCGCCCGTGGGTGATGCCGTAGAGCACACCACCGAATGGGATCGCCGCCAGTGCCAGCCCGATCTGCGACAGAAAGCGCAGTCGGGTGATCGGTTCACCTCCCGCCTCCGGTGCGCCCGGTGCGAAGCGTGACCATATCCACCGCGCCAACTGGATCAGGTCCTCCACGCCGTGGAAGATCACGATCACCAGCTTCGGCAGCAGGAAGAGCATGACGATAGCCACCAGGGAGAAGGCGAAGGAGTGGCTCTTGGTCATCCGCCAGCTCTGGAAGTTCAAGGCCATCCACACGATCATGCCCAGCACCCCGATGGAGACGGCCCAATAGCCGATCCGCGCTCCGCGCCGAATGCCCGGAGAGGCCCCGTTGAGCGCCGTACCCACGCCCTTCCAGGCGTACAGGTCGATCAGCAGCAGGATGAACAGGAAGACAAGGAGTCCGGTGATGCCGCGGGAGGTCATGGGTGGGGGAGCGTGCAGGCCCAAAGGTGCGGTGCAGGAACGTCCGGTCGATGCGGATCGTTCGGAGCGGTCGACGCTGGGGATGGGCGGTGGCGTTCCGGATCAGGGCAATGGTTCGCGATGGAGCAAGGAGGTCCATGCCTTCCCCTGTTCAAAGCGCCTTTCAACGGCGAACCCGTTCTGTTCAAGCATGAGAACAGTGGCAGGTTCCGTCGCGTTGCCGATGATCGCGAAGCTCGTCCGGGGCGCAAGCGTGTCCGCCACGAGCCAAAAGGGGTCATTCCCCGACAGGTATCCCAGTGTCGTGTCCGTCATGTAATGGCGGTCCATGAAGTTTCCATGGAATTGTTCTCGTTGGAGAGCGTGGCTCTCGCAATACGCGACAAGCTCGGTTTGAACATGGATCGCATCCGCGTAGTTCAGGCGTGTGTCACCGATCTTGGGGTCGGTGCCGATGGTCAACAGGCGCCCCACGGCGACAACGAGCATGACGGCCGCAAAGATCCATTTTGGCCGATCTTCCGTTGCCAAGGCAATGGCACTGCACAGCCCTATGGCCAGGAAAGGGACAAGGCACAACAGATAGCGGTCGGAGAAGAAGTTCAACGCGCTGAAGCTCCAATATCCGATGGTGAACAGCATAATGATCCCGATGAGCTCACCCGTTCTGCCTTTCCGTTCCGCGAGCGGCCGGAGCAGCGTGGGGTAGAGTCCGGCGAAGCAGAGCAATACTGCTGCAAGCGCGGGCAGGAACGGTGCGGGCCAACGGCCCCAAAGAATCTTGATGGCGGCGACGCAAAGCAGGATCGCCAGGGCCCTTCGCCACAGCGGTAGGAAATTCCACAGCAAGGGAGCTGCGATGCATGCAGCATAGGTCATGATCAACGAACCCTGTTGTTCGAATACCTGTTGGTAGATCAGCTTGGCCTTATAGACAATGTCCGTGGATCCCCAGGTGATCATGCCCAGGTGCTCGGGGTAAAAGAACCAGCCGCGCTGGAGCCACTGGACGAAGAAGTAGACCGTGGACAGGCCGAGCGGTACGAGCAGGATGAAGGTCCACTGGAGTTCCTTGCGCCGTGCCTCCGATGTTTGTGGAACGCCCGTCCGGTGAAGCTGCCAGAGAAAGAGCGCGATCACCAGGATGAGGGCCGATTCCTTTGTCATCAAGGCTGCCCACAGCGCAATTACGAACACCATGGTCCTGCGTTCGAGGTAAGCCCATAGCCCAACGAGCAGGAACAGGGTCATGGTCATCTCCGGCAGTAGGATCGTGCTCTGGGCCAGAAAGGTCTCGTTGAGAAGCACCAGCAGCACCGCAGAGATCCCCAGGACCTTACTGCTATTACGTGCTGCCAGCGAGTAGGTGAGGAGGAGAACGATCAATGAAATGGCCAGCGCAAAGGCATGCAGGGAGGTTCGCGAGGTGCCGAGCATGGTCATCCACGCGGCCGCCATCGCATGGAAGAGGACGGGATGACCGCGTGAAAGTTCCGGAGGCAGGGCGCTCGGTGAAAGGCTTGGCCCATGCTCGTACATGGCTTTCACGGCCGGGGCATATACCCACGCTTCGTCCCAGAAATACGCCAGCCCAAGTGTCGGAACCTTGAAGAGGATGAGGCCGATCAACAATGCGATCAGCGTCAAGAGGTATGGATCGGTCCGTTTGAGCATGGCTGCTGTGCAAAGGTGCTTTGTTCCTTTTGAACACCCTTGCAACATGGCGTTCTGGGCCCGACAGCCCTGTCGCGCATGCAACATTGAAGCTGCCGGAAGCGCCCAGACATGAGGTTGCAGGCAACTACTGCCCCCCTTGCCCTGTCTCAGCGGTAGTTTTGTTCCACACATCCGGTTCAGGTATGCGCTCGCTTACCATCAGGTTATTCGTCCTTTTCACCCTTTTGGCGAACGCGCTTCCGGCCCAGATCACCTGGCGCAGGACCTATGGTGGTTTTGGGTCGGAGGATGCATACAGCGTGCGGCAAACGGCCGATGGTGGCTACATGGTGGCTGGGTCCACGGGTAGCTTGGGCCTGGGCGGTGGGGACATCTATGTCATTCGAATTGATGAGTATGGCACCCCGCTTTGGTCCCGGACCTATGGTGGGCTCGGTGTGCAGCGTGGCGTCTCATGCCGCGAATTGGTCGATGGATTCATCATCGCAGGCACAACGAATGCCGGTGTCCATGGAGGGTATGACATGCTTCTCATCCGCACCGATGTGCAGGGCCTGCCGATCTGGGAAAGGAACTATGGAACCGCAGATTGGGACATCTGCAATGCCATGGACGTTCTCGCGGATGGATTCGTGCTTGGTGGGATGAGTTATGGCACTGGCAACCCGGTCGGGCTCGCGTATGTCGTCAGGACCGACCAGAACGGGGATGTAGCGTGGACCGCCAGCACCGGCGGACCATACAGGACCGAATGCTCGGGCATTTCAGTGACGAGCGATCAAGGGTTCATCCTGGCGGGTGGCACAGGGACAGCTACCGGGTATGACGACGGGTTTCTGACCAAGCTGGATCAATCCGGCCAGGAAGTATGGACCACGTATGTGGGTGGCGACAGTCTGGATCATTGCTCGAGCGTGTTGGAGACGACCAATGGGGATCTGGTGGCTTGCGGGTCAACGCACAGCGAGAACCCTTTTCTCCAGATCCACCTGGTGAGCCTTGATGCCGATGGACAATTCCTCTGGGAGCAGTTCATCGGGAATGTGGCGGATGCGGGTGGTGCAGAGATCCGATCAGCTCCTTCCGGAGGCTTCGTGTTCACGGGATACAATACACTGAACCTGGGCAGCAGGGACATGATCTTGACCGTAACGGATGGGGGTGGTTGGTTCCAATTCGGGAACAATTTCGGCAACGGAGCACCAGCTGATGGTTATTCCGTGGACCCCACGGATGATGGCGGTTACGTCGTCGCTGGATGGGCGGAGAACTACGGCCCTGGGCTGCGTTCGGTCTATGTGGTGAAGACGGATGCGAACGGGCAGACCGCGAGCCTGGATGTGGATACCTACCTCGACCCCCTCCCCGTCCCCGACCTCACCTCCTCCTCCGAACAAGGCCAGCTCTGGCCTTCCGCCTTGTCACCTGGCGATCCCCTGCACCTGCGCTTGAACGTTCCCCCCGGCAACGCCAAGGCACAGGTGTTCGACCTGCGCGGCACGGTGGTCGCCACATTCCCCGTTCAGCAACAGGAAACGACCACCCACCTCCCGGATCTGGCACCCGGTCACTATTCACTGGTGGTCGCCGATGGCGGTGGGCTTACTTTTCGCTCCCGGTTCATCGTGGTGCAGTAGACCGGTCCCCGAGGCATGGAAGAGGAGATCTGGTTGACGAATGTGCTGCGGGTGCATGCCGTGTCCGGTGGTGTGGCCTTGGTGGTGGCGCCCATGGCCATGCTGGTGACGAAGGGCGGCGACTGGCACCGGCGTTGGGGCAAGCTCTTCTTCTACGCCATGGCCGTGGTCACCATCACCGCCATCATTTCCGGTGTGGTGCGCCCCAACATCCTGATGGCCCTTGTTGCCATCTTCAGCTTCCACATGGTGGCCTCCGGCTACCGCGCCCTGTACCTGAAGCGCCTCCACCAAGGCCAGCGCCCAACGGCCTTGGACCTCGGCCTGCACGGCTCCGCCGGTCTCATCAATGGCGGGCTGTTCCTGTGGGGCGTTTCGCACCTCATGCTCGGCCATCGCGACAGCACCAGCATCATCTTCACGGTCTTCGGAGCCATCGGCCTGTTGATGGTGTGGTCCCAGATGCGTCAGTTCTACAAGGCCAACCACGACAAACGCGATTGGTTCTATGCGCACATGACCGGCTTCCTGGGCGGCTACGTGGCCACGGTGTCCGCGTTCAGCGCCGTGAACCTGGACATGATCAAGCCGACCTGGCTGCAGTGGCTGTGGCCCACGTTGGTGGGTGCCCCGATGATCGCCCTGTGGATCCGCTACTACCGCGGCAGCTTCGAGAAAGGCCGCAAGCTGAAGGACATGACCGACATCCGCATCCGCTGAGCCGGCTGGCCTTGGTCATGCGGACCAACGGTACCTTCGCAGCCATCGCCTCCGGATCATCCTTCAGCGAGCAAAGCATGGCCGCGTCAACGCCCCCGAGCGTGTTCACTGTGGATGTGGAGGAATGGTTCCACATCCTGGACGTGCCCTCCACGCCGTCCATCGACCAATGGGACCGGCAGGAGTCGCGCGTGGAAGCCTCGTTCCGCCGCATGCTCGACCTGTTCGCCGAAAAGCAGGTGCGCACCACGCTCTTCTTCCTGGGCTGGGTGGCCGAGCGGCATCCGCAACTGGTGCGTGAAGCTGCAGCGCAGGACCACGAGATCGCTTCGCATGGCTACGCTCACGAGCTGGTCTACAAGCATGATCGCCGGCATTTCACGGAGGATGTGCGGCGTGCCAAGTGCATCATCGAGGACGCTTCAGGCCAGCGGGTGCTCGGCTATCGGGCGCCCGGCTTCAGCGCCACCAAGGAGAGCCCGTGGTTCTTCGAGGCCCTGGCGGAGACCGGTCACGTCTACGACAGTTCCATCTGGCCCGGCAACCGCAACCACGGCGGCTGGCCCGGTGCCCTTCCTGTTCCGCACGTGTTGTCCACCGTGAATGGCGACATCGTGGAGTTCCCGATCTCCATGGGCCGTGCGCTGGGGCGCGATATGTACTTCTTCGGCGGGGGCTACTTACGCTTCTTTCCCTATTCCGTGATCCTGAACAGGGCACTCGCCGTGCTCGGCGAAAAGCGTTCGGTGGTCTTCTACCTGCATCCGCGCGAGGTGGATCCCGACCATCCGCGCCTGACCATGAGCCGCAAGCGCCATTTCATGAGCTACGTGAACCTCCACACCACCGAGCCCAAGATGCGCCGCCTGTTCGACGATCTGCCCATGACCACCTTCAGCGACCTGCTGAACGCCGGCGTGTCCCACCTTCCCAAGCGGTCGGCATGATCCCACCTTGGGGCGCTCCGTTACCTTGGCCCTTGTGTCTTGTCCCTTGCCCCTTTTAGCTTGAAAAAGGTCCTCTTTCTGTACACCGAACTGGCCCCGTATTTCCTGGCTTGTGTGGAGAGGCTCGTCAGCGACCATGACGTGGAAGTGCACATCGTGCGCTGGCCGGTGAACCGTGAGGCCCCCTTCGAGCTGCACTTCGCTGGCCGGGTGAAGGTGTACGAGCGCGATGCCTACGATGATCAGGCGATGATGCGGCTGGTTCACGGCATCCGTCCGGACGTGGTGTTCGCGAGCGGTTGGGTGGACAAGAGCTACCTGAAGGTATGCCGCGCCTTGCATAAGGAAGGCACCCCCACGGTGATGTGCAGCGACACGGCCTGGCGGGGTGATGCGCGGCAATGGGCCGCCGTGGCTGCCAACCGCCTGTGGCTCCGCCGCACCTTCAGCCATGCGTGGGTCACCGGGGAAGCGCAGGCCACCTATGCCGGCCGTCTTGGCTTTCCGGAGTTGAACATCAAGCGCGGATTCTACAGTGCCGACGTGGATCGCTTCCAGGCACTTGGTCAGAAGTTGCTGGCCGAGCGCACCCACCGCTGGCCGCACCGTTTCCTCTGCGTGGCGCGCTACATCCCCACGAAGGGGCACCAACTGCTGTGCGACGTGTTCGCGCGGCTCTGTGATCAAGGTGTGGCCGGTGATTGGGAGCTGTGGATCGCGGGCACCGGTGAACTGCACCAGCAGGTAATGAACTCACCATCGGGCCGCCATGCGCGGATCAAGCACCTCGGCTTCGTGCAGGTGAAGGACATGCCCGGAGTGATGGAACAGTGTGGTGTCTTCGTGCTGCCCAGTACCTACGAGCCCTGGGGCGTGGTGGTACATGAACTTGCGTGCGCGGGCTTTCCCCTGGTGCTGAGCAGTGCCGTGGGCGCTGGCGAGCGCTTCCTGAAGGAGACGGAGAACGGTTTTCGCTTCATCAGCGACGATGCCGGAACGCTTTCCAGCATGTTGCGCATGACGATGTTGAGCACCGATACCGAGCTGCTGGACATGGGCCGCCGCAGTGCGGAGCTGGGCTCCCAGTGGAGCCCGAAGGAATGGTCGCTCGTGGTGATGGACCTGATCAAAGCACGCCGTGACGAAGCCTAGGGTCCTCGTGTTCATCGACTGGTTCCTGCCCGGCTACAAGGCAGGCGGCCCGGTACGCAGCATGGCCAACCTGGTGGAGCACCTGCGCGGTGCCGTCGATCTCCACATCGTCACCACCAACAGGGATTACACGGAGAACACGCCTTACCCGGGCATTGCGCCGGATGCATGGACCACCTTGCCCGGTGGGGAGAAGGTCTGGTATGCCTCGCCATCCGGCGTGAACGTGGCCACCTGGAAGCGGTTGCTGGCGCAGGAGCCCTGGACCACGGTCTACATCAACGGCCTCTATTCACGCTGGTTCAGCGTGATGCCGTTGTGGTTGCTGAAGGGCCGTGCGCAACGCCGGGTAGTGGCCGTCCGTGGGATGTTGGCTGCGGGCATGATGCAGCACGGCACCCTGAAGAAACGCGCGTTCCTGGTGGTGATGAAGCTGTTCGGTTGCTACACCGACGTGGTCTACCAGGCCACCAATGCAGAGGAAGTGGAGGATGTGAAGCGATGGATCGGGCCAGCCACGGAGGTCCATCTGGTCTCCAACCTTGGGCGCAAGCTGAAGAGCACAGCGCCGCCCGTACGGACCAAGCTTTCCGGTGATCTGAAACTCGTGAGCGTGGCCCGCATCGCCGTGGAGAAGAACACGCTCTTCGCCATTGAATGCCTGCGGCACGTGAAGGGCAGGGTGGTCTTTGATCTGTACGGCCCGATCTACGACGAGGGCTATTGGGCGAAGTGCCGCGAGGCCATCGCGCAGCTTCCCGCGAACGTGAAGGTGACGCACAAGGGCACGATAGCCCCGGAAGCGGTGGCGGAGCTCTTTGCCAACTACCACGCCCTCTTCATGCCCAGCCAGGGCGAGAACTTCGGGCACACCATGGTGGAGGCGCTCGCTGCAGGCCTTCCGCTCCTGATCAGTGATCGAACGCCGTGGAAAGGGCTCGTGATGGAACAGGCGGGCTGGGACCTTTCCTTGGATGGACAAAGCCTGTTCGCTGAAGCCGCGCAGGGCCTGATGGATATGGATCAGGTGGCCTACGATCCCTGGACGGCCGGTGCGTTCTCCTTGGGCGCACGTTATTTGAATGATCCGGCACCGGTGCAGCGGACACTGGACCTGTTGGTGCCGGTGTCGACCCCGGCTTAACTTTGAACCATGCCCCGGAAGACACCCGCGAAGATGCTGTTGCGTCGCTCAGCTGCCGAGCCACAGAAGAAGCGCGTGGCACCAAGGAAGCGTAAGGCATCGTGGTTGATGGCGTTCGCAGGTGTGATGCCGGATCTGGGCGACCCCATCGCCATACAGAAGGAACTTCGTCGTGGATGACGCTAAGGTTCTTGTCGAGGATCGACCACCTTGTGGACCTTCGCCTGTTCCAGCCATGACCACCGACCGTAAGCGCGTCGACCTGAGCCGCTTCAACAACGCCGACTTCCCCAAGGGGGCCGGGGCCTTGAAGATGACGCTCTGGTACTTCACCAATGCGCTGTTCTTCCTTAACCCGCTCTTCCCGTTCCGCTCCGTGAAGCCCGGCCTGCTGCGCCTGTTCGGCGCGAAGGTGGGGCGGGGCGTGGTGATCCATCCCGGGGTGAACATCAAGTACCCGTGGAAGCTCTCCATCGGCGATCACGTCTGGATCGGGCAACGGGCCTGGCTCGACAACATCGATCGGCTCACCATCGGGAACAACGTGGTGATCAGCCAGGGCGCCATGATCATCCAGGGCAGCCACAACTACAAGCGGATCGACTACCCGACCATGAGCGGGCCGGTGGTTTTGGAGGAGGGCAGCTGGGTAGGCGCCGGTGCCATGGTGATGCTCGGTGCTACACTGAAGAGCCATAGCGTGCTCTCCGCCGGCAGCGTGGCCACCAAGGATCTGGAGCCGTACATGATCTACCAGGGGAACCCGGCACAGCCCGTTCGCGAGCGGGTGATCGAATGAAATTCTCACTGATCACCGTCTGCTACAAGGCCGGCGAGCAACTGGCAGAGACCGTTGCCAGCGTGCGCGCCCAGACCCATCCCGACATCGAGCACATCATCATTGATGGGGCCTCGCCGGACGAGGCGACCAAGGCCGTGCTGCAGCGCGTGACCGACGGACGCACGCTCATCCTCAGCGAGCCCGACAAGGGCGTGTACGACGCCATGAACAAGGGCCTTGCGCGGGCCAGCGGAGAGGTGATCGGCTTCGTGAACGCGGGCGATATGCTCGAGGCTCCGGACGTGATCGCCAGGCTCGATGCTGAGTTCTTGAAGGAGGATGCCGACGTGATCTATGGCGATGCCAACATGGTGGACCCCGACGACATCCGGAAGGTGCGGCGCTTCTGGAAGGGCGGCGTGTACCACCGTGACAACTTCCGCACCGGCTGGATGCCTCCCCACCTGGGCACCTACATCCGCCGCAGTGCCTACCAGCGCTTCGGATCGTTCAACCTGCACTTCCGCATCGCAGCGGATTATGAGCTGATGTTCCGCTTTCTCTACAAGCACCGGCTCCATGCGCGCTACGCGCCGTTCACCATCGTGCGCTTCCGCCTGGGCGGGGCCAGCAACAAGAGCGTGAAGCACATCTGGAAGGCGAACCGCGAGGTGGGGAAGGCCTGGCAGGTGAACGGGGAGGCCGCGCCGCCACTACTGATGTTCGCGAAACCGCTGCGGAAGATCACACAGTTCTTCCATTGAGGCCGTGGTGCCTCAGTGCAGCACGGTGATCGCGGCGGGCAGCCAATCAGCGCCGAGACCCGGACGTAACCAATACAGTCCGGTGGGGATCGCGCCCAGGTCGAGCCACTCATCGCCATAGCCCCGGAAACGGCCGGAAAGCACTTCGCGACCTGTGCCGTCCAGCAGGCTCCAGTTGCCTGTGAGCGCCCCTTGGTCCCGTCCCACCCGAATGGTGCCGCGAGTGGGGTTGGGGAAGAGGTTCACCGCGCGGTCCGCATCGCGTTCCTCCACACTGTTGGTGGCATAAGGCGCTGATAGCGATGAGCAGGCCACGCCGTAGGTCACTTCAACCGTGTACAAGCCGACCGCAGTGGCCTGTAGGCATGCGGTGTTGCCGCCGGGGATCGGAAGCCCATCGAGGAACCACTGGTACGCGGAACCCAGCGGTGAAGCGCACAGCTGATCGTTGGCGTTGGGCACGATGGTGGCCTGCAGGGCCGGGTCGAAGGTCAGGCTGATCACCACGCCAAGCTGCGCATTGTAATTGGGGCAGTTGGCCGGTGCGCCCGAGACATGATAGTTTCCGGAAGCGGTCACCACCAAGGTATCATCCGTGGCTCCGGGAATGGCGATGCCGTTGTTCGTCCACTGGATGCTCAGCTCGTAAGGCAAGCCCAGGATGAGCAGCACGGTGTCGCCTTCGCAGTGGTGCGCATTGCCCATATTGTCGATCACCGACGGATCACCTTGATGGATCACATACGGCGGCAGGAAGGCCCAGCCGTCCACCAGCACCGGAGGGCTCATCTCGCTGCAACTGTCCAAGGTGGCGAGCACGGTGAACGAGGCGCCCGCGTCGATGTTGGCGGTCACCACCAGCGTCTGTTGCGTGGCACCGCCGATGGGCGCACCATCCTTGTACCATTGGTAGGCATCGTACACCTGGGTGGAAAGCGTGGCGCTTTCGTTCGGGCACAGGATCGGCGGGGCCGGGGCGATGAGCGGGTCGAAGGGGCACTGGGCTAGAAGCGGTGCGGTGATCAGCCCATGGAGCAGCAGGAGAGTAACGCGCATGGTAGGGTGTGTGTGTCGATCGGTAGACATGCATTGGACGTGGAACGCTGCCTGAAGGTGACACACCGATCGTCACGGGATGAGCCGTTGGCCGACCTGATGCATCGCACGACCCGTTACCTTGAGGACATGATGAACGCACTTCTCCGGCCCCTTATGGCCACTGGTCTGGCCTTCTGCCTGAACCCCGGCTTACACGCGCAAGCCCCGTCGACCCCTGCGGCAGACCGCGAGGTCCTTGCCGTTGTGGACCACTTCTTCAGCTTGATGTCCACGCGCGACAGTGCAGGCATGGCGGCGATCCTGGAACCGGAAGGCGTGTTGTTCGCTGTTCCGGTGGGCCCCGAGGCTAGGCTGCCCAAGGCCATCACGCACCGCGACTACCTGTCCTCATTGGGCAAGAGTAAGGGTACGCTGCTCGAACGGTACTGGACACCTTCCGTGCATGTGGATGGGGCCGTGGCCACGGTGTGGGCGCCGTATGACTTCCACGTGGACGGCACCTTCAGTCATTGCGGCAACGATGTATTCACCTTGGTGCATCACCCCGATGGCTGGAAGATCGCCGGTGGGGTATTCAGCATGCGTCAGGAGGAATGTCCGGCAAGTCCGCTGGGAACGGTGGCGCCCTGACCCGACCGGATTTACATCCCCAAGGACTTGGCGACCGCCAGGTCGATCCCCATTCGCAGCAGCTTCGCGTTCACGTGGGCAAGCTCCACGAAGGTGGCGCCCTTCTCACCCCACTTGTTGGGTAACGGGAAGAAGGCCTCCGGGTACTGCGCATGAAGGTCCGCCTGCTCCTTCTCGTTGAGCATCAGCACCGCCCGATGATCATCCAGCCACAGCGTCATGAAGATGGTGGACGGCTTGCCCTTGGCGTTCAGGATGCGGTATGCCGGGCGGCCGAAGTGGTCGTGCTCTGAGACACCGGGCATCCCCAGGACGAACGCTTGGGCCTCGGCGACATTCATGTGTGAAAGATAGGATCGGGCCCGAGTTAGTCTCCGGGTGGAACGGGGTCTCAACTCGTGAACCCGCTCACATCCGGCGTGGCCAGGAACAGCAGAAGCAGGGCGACCACCAAGGCGATCAATGCGATCCCGTGCGCCTTGCGCAGCCAGCCCCAGAAGCCGGTCCATGCAGGTTTCCGGGTGAACCACCAGAACACGGGGTATCCGAGCTGCAGGAGGAACAGATCCAGTTCAGGTTGGCCTTCCAGGTCGTACCACCACCGCAGGAAGCCGGGTTCGGTCGGCGGAAATCCGCTCAGTAAGTGTACAATCTGCCACCAGAGCCACAGGCCGAGCCAGAAGCAGGCGACGAAGACCAGCAGAATGAGGCGCAGGACCGGCATGCCGCGAAGGAACGTCTCATCGGCGAGATCCTTGTGATGAACCGCTGCGGACTCATCGCCCGCGTTCGCGAGCTTCGTACTCACCATGGATAAGCGCACGAAGGACAAGCCTTGGTCACTGAAGACGCCACCCGGAACTTCGGAGTACACCATGCATGTGGAGGAGAAAGATGGCAAAGAGGTGCTCGTATGCACCGTCGGCAAGACCGTGCTGCTCTATGACATTCGCTGCATCAACGACCTGCACGCGATGCTGAAGAAGCACGGCGACTGGATGGACCTCGGCGGCGCGGATGAGCAGAAGCCTGCGAAAGAGGGCACCGTGGAAGCCTGGGGCCGCAGCGAGAAGAACCCCGCAAAAGGCTGGTACGGCCTGAAGAAGGGACTCCGCGGAAGGTTCGGTGTGTATCTGCCGCCCTTGATGGAGGCGCTTGGCCTGGCGGAAGTCACGCACGACGCGAAGGGGAACCGGATGCGGGCCTGTTGAACAGTGGGGATCACAGGGAGTTCCAGGGAAAGGAACGGACCTCGACGCCCCGTTCAGGTCAGGGTCGATTTTTCCCTGCTTTTCGATCCGGACCCAACCTCAGCTTCCGATCATGCGTGTAGGGTCAAGCATGGGTGTATCACGGCGTTTTGAACCCCGAGGCAGGTTCCGTGTACACTGATCTCCGAACGCGCAACCGAACTTTGGCCCCATGACCCGATCCATCCTCTTCCTTTCCGCCTCCTTCCTCCTTTCCAGCGCCAGCTCTGCCCAGTGGGTGCAAGGCGGCCTCTTTAACTCGTCGACCCACTACCAGGCCGTGGCCTTCCATACGCCGGATACGGGGCTCTTCGTCCGTGGTGCTGACAACCCCTTCCAAGGCGCAGGCAGCCTGATCCGCACCGACAACGGGGCCACCACAGGCGGCTTCAACATCTGGGAGGCCTCGCCCGGCAACCTGGAGGACATCGATGTGCGGGAGGTCAATGGCTGGCCTTACTACATGGCGGCAGGACATTATCAATACAACCAGGGTCTCGTGGTCCGGCAGAACCCTCAGTACATCAACATCTTCCAGTTCGACAGCGTGCGAACGGGCAGTGGCAAGTACTACCGCGCCATCCGCATGCGCAGCGACCTGGTCGCCTTCGCCGGCGGTGGGGACCAGCTGGGCAATGGACGCATCGACATGAGCACGGACACCGGGGCCACCTGGATGAACATCGCCCAGTTCCCCGGCCAGCCGGTCTCGCGCCTTCATTTCGTCGACGACCAGCTCGGCTTTGCGGCCACTGGTGGGTACAAGCGGAACCTGGGCAATACGGTGGTGCTGCCGGACAGCGGCGCCATCTACCGCACCACCGACGGCGGCCTCACCTGGCTGCAGGCGCATGCCGATCCCGACAACGGGTTCAGTGATGTCGACTTCCTGAGCACCAGCATCGGTGTCGCCACCCGGAACGATGGCGCGATCCTGCGCACGACCGATGGGGGGAACAGCTGGTCGCCCTCGACGGTGAACCACCCCGGCCCGTACATCATGACCAGTGTGACCTTCCGGCCCGATGGCAACGGGTTCGCGAGCTGTTACCGCACGGACGGTACCGCGGGCTTCATCCTGTTCAGTGATGATGGGGGCGCCACCTGGGACCTCAACTTCAGCACGGCGGGCCTCAATCACTCGCGCCGCATCTACGATCTCTACTTCTTCGACGATGCCCATGGGTACGCCTGCACCCACATCCGACCCCTGCGCAGCAACGGCCTGATCACGGAGGTGCCAGAAGGGGATGTGCCCGGCTTCGAACTTTACCCGAACCCGGCGGCGGACGAGGTGACCCTTTCCCTCGAGGCTTCAGGCACCAGTGACATCGCGGTGCTGGATGCGATGGGGCGGGTGGTCTGGAGCGTGCGTTCCAGCGACAGCTCCCTGAGCATCCCCTTGAACGGACTTGCGCCGGGATCCTATGTGGTGCGTGTGTTGCGGGATGGGGAGTTCCGCACGCGGACCTTGGTCCGGATGTGAGCAGGCGTTATGCATTTCGGACCGGTCCTGCATCCCCGTTCATGGATGCTCATCAAGCCATCGTACTTCATCCCATGAAGCGCACCTCCATTCTCGTCCTTCTGGCGTTCCTCGCAGGCACTTCCTTCGCAGCGGAACAACCCGTTCTCACCAACATCTCCGCCGTCAAGGTCTTCCTCAGCGGGGCCGAGGTCACGCGCACGGGCAAAGTGGAGCTGGTGAAAGGCACGAGCACCTTGTTGGTCGCTGGCCTGAGCGAGGAGGTCGACCCCGCCAACATCCAGGTGAGCGGATCGGGCGCCTTCACCATCCTGGGCGTGCAGCACCGCTTGAACTACCTGGAGGAGAAGCAGGACCGCGCGGAAGTGGTGGACCTGAAGGCGAAGATCGAGGCGCTGGAGGCCGACATCAGGAAGGAGAACAGCTTGCTGGCTGTGCTGGAGAAGGAAGATGCCCGCCTGGCGAAGAACGATGTGATCGCGGGGCAGCAGGGTCTTGATCTCGATCGGTTGAGCAATGTGAACGAATACCTACTGGCCCGGCAGGAGGCCATCGCGTTGAAGCGTCTGGAGCGGCAGGCAAAGATCACCGGGCTGAACGAGCAGCTCAACAAGCTCCGGCTCCAATTGGGCCAGTTGCAGGGGAAGCGCCCGCGACCCACCAGTGAAGTGGTGGTGGAGGTGAGCGCCGATGCCGCCGTGAACGCCACGATCAACGTGAAGTACATGGTGCGCAGCGCCGGATGGAGCCCCACCTACGACATCCGCGTGGCCGACATCACCAAGCCCATGCAGCTCACCTACAAGGCGCAGGTGTACCAGAACACCGGCGAGGAATGGACCAAGGTGCAGCTCGCCCTCAGCAGCGGACAGCCCGATCGCGATGCGGTGATGCCGCAGCTCTATCCCTGGCGCCTGGACTTCGGCTATCAGGCACCCGTGGCGCAGGCCGCACCTTCCTACAATGCCGGGGTGCGCGATGTGCGTGGCATCATCCGCGATGCCCGGACGGGCGAGCCGCTGCCGTTCGTATCCGTGGCCCTGATGGACGTGAACGGCCATACGATCAACGGGACCGCCAGCAATGCCGAAGGCTACTATGCCATCGCCGTACCGCCCAACGGGCGCAACCTGCAGGTGACCTACGTGGGGTACCAGAACCAGTACGTGGCGATCGCCAGCAGCAGCATGAACTTCAACATGGCTCCGAACCAGGTCAGCCTGCAGGAGGTGACGATCGCGAACGGCAGCAGCAACGGCTTGGTCTCCCACGATATGAACAGCTACATGTGGGCCCCAGGCGTCCAGATGAAAGCGACCTCGGTGGAGACCATTTCCAAACGCCGGATCCGCCGCCAGAAGGTGGAGTACGAGGAGGAGGAGAGGTTCGACATGATCGAGAATGACAAGGCCACGACCAACCTTGCACCCACCGTGGTCCAGCGCACCACCAGCTTCGAATTCCCCATCAGTGTGCCCTACACCATCCCCAGCGACGGACAGAACCACCTGGTGGGCGTGCAGGAAGAGGAGCTCACCAGCACCTACAAGTACTACTGCACGCCGAAGCTGGACCTCGATGCCTTCCTCTTCGCGCAGGTCACCGGTTGGGAAGGACTGAACCTCTTGGCCGGTCCCGCCTACATCTACTTCGAGGGTACCTACGTGGGTGAAAGCCTGCTGGACCTGAACGGCGTGGGCGATACGCTGGACATCAGCCTGGGCCGCGACCAAGGCGTCACCGTGCAACGCACCAAGCGCAAGGAGTTCTGCACCCGGCAGGTGTTGGGCAGCAAGCGCGTGGAGAGCGTGGGCTGGGAGATCGCCGTGCGCAACAACAAACCCCAGCCCGTGAACCTCGTGATCACCGACCAGTATCCTGTGCCCGTGCGCAGCGAGATCGAGGTGAAGCTCGATGAGAGCGGAGGTGCCATCGTCAAGGCCGACAAGGGCTTCCTCACGTGGAAGGTGAGCGTGGAGCCCCGCACCAACCAGAAGTGGAACTTCGGCTACAGCGTGAAGGTGCCGAAGGAGCAGATGGTGGTGCTGGAGTAGGAGTGGGGGATCAGTGCTTACTTCTTGTCGAAGAGCCTATTCTTCTTCTTCGGTGCCTTCGGCGGGCGATCGTCTTGTCCTACTGCCCTTGCACCATTTTTCAACGGGAAAGCGGCACCGCCATGCGTATCATGCCCGGCTGTCTGAGGGCGGAGCGTTGGTTCTATCCTCTTGGAGGGGCAACGCGCGTCGGTAGCAACCACTTCGGCGCCACGTTCCGCCAGCCCAGGTCCACCACGTACCGGAACAGGCGGTCGCTCACGTGTTCCATGAACACGTCCGTCCAGCCGTGCTTGCCCAAGGCGGTCCGCACGGGAGCAAAGGCATCCGGATGCTCATCGATCAGCGCGGCACGTTGGGCCACCGTCAACTTCAGTACCGCACGCCCCTCGTAGCTCCGCACCGTGAGGTAGGTCTTCTTCTTCACGCTGTAGGTGGGGCGGCCATGTACCTCGCGCCAGGCGGTGCCCGGCATGTCCAGCGCCATGGCATGTGCGAGCTGAGGGTCCATGCGGGCCAAGGTAGCGCCCAGCGTTCCATCACGTTCCTGCGGTCAACGCGGCATCCTGGAAGCCGTTGATGCCCGGCCGCTCTGGCGTTCGGAATGGATCATGCCCCCGCGGCGCCCTTCACCCTCGGCACCACCTCGATGGCGTATCCGCGCGACCTCCACTGATCAGGCCCAGCGATGCATATGGCTGGAACACGCGCACGGGGTCTTCGCTGCTGAGCACGGTGACCGCACTGCCCAGGTGGATGCGCTTGGTGCGAGCTGCGATGCAGGCCAACAGTACCCCAGGCGCGCTGGCGATGAGGTCCGACCGGTGGCGCTCGCCGATGGCGAAGACATCCAGTCCCAGCTTGTTGGCCAGTTCGGCCTCTTCCAACAGGTCGTTGTGCCGCTGTTCCGCCTTGATCCGCTCACCCGTTACCGGGTCGGGCGTGCGGTCCACGAAGGTGTGGATGCCGAATTCCACACGTGACCGACGAAGCCCTTGTGGGCCGTGGCGGTGCCAAAGGTCGCTTGCTTTCGAAAACTTCAGCGGCCTGCTTTCTTCACCCCAGCCTTCGCCTTGTTCTCCTGCACACGAAGCTTCACGATGCGGGTGATCAGGCCTACCGGCAGGCGCTGGTCATGGGGCAGCTGCACACCGCCTTTCGTGGTCGTATAGGCGGCCAGTTCCTTCGCCAACGTGGATTTCACTCCTGCAGTGATCGGGTAAAGTCCGATGTGCTTCGTGAACGCCGCGAAGTAGATGAGCACGCCGTTCAACCTGTAGCCCGCGATGCCATAGGAGATGGCTTCATCCGCATTGGGCGCGGCCTTTCGGATGATGGCGCGCACACGCTCCAGTCGTTCCTGCACGTCCGTTGGAAAGCCCGCGATGTAGGCGTCGACGGTGGTGGGTTTCGGCATGGGTCGTTGTCGTTGCTGCTGGTCGAAAATAGGACCACCGTTCAGGTCGGCAGCTTATGCAGCATGGACCGGTCGGGCCTGATGGGTCACCTGTTCCCGCCTCACACCCGCACTATACGCTGCGCCTTCACCATGCGGCCGTCCTCCTCCTTCCGACCCTGTGCCTTCAGCGCAGCCTGGCTTGCCCGGCCGGGCATCCATCCACGCCACGGGCCGGTCATCACATCAACGTTGTGCGCGCACAGGCAATGGGTTACGTTTACTGTGAACGATCAAGGTCCAAGTGAACCATGCGCCATTTCCTTCCCCTGCTGCCGATGCTCTTCGCCGCCACGGCCTTTGGCCAGTCCTGTGATTGCGCCACCACCTTCGCCTGGATGGTGCCCACCTTCGAGACGAACGATGCGGGCTTCAAATTGGTGGTGGACCGCAAGGGCGAAGCGGAATACGCGCAGCACACGGCGGTATTCCGCCAGCGGGTGGCTGGCGTGAAGGACCCGCAGGCCTGTGCCGAGTTGCTCAACGCGTGGCTGCAATGGTTCCGCAAGGGGCACATCGGCATTGGGCCGACGGAACAGGCCTTCACCGCTGCGGCAGCGGACGTCCCGGGCACCGCGCCGGCACGGCGTGTGATGGCGGTGAACGAGGCGAAGTTGATGAAGCAGTGGAGCGAAGTGCGCCAGCTGGGCCCCTTCGAAGGCATCTGGACCATGGGGGCCTACCGCGTGGCGGTGGTGAAGGATGCGGAGCGCAAGAACGGCTTCGTAGCGGTGATCCTTTCCTCGCGCAACCCCAACTGGAAGCCGGGCGAAGTGAAGGCGGAGTTCGCGCCATCCAATGGGGGCTTCGCGGGCACCTTCTACATGGGCGACCGCAGCCCGAAGCCTGTGGACGTGCAGGCCGTGCCGGACGCGGCGGCGCTGCTGGACATGAACGGCATCTGGGTGCGCGCCTTCCCGGCCACCGCCCTGTCACCCGCCGAGGCGCTGCTGGTGCGCATCCAGAGCGCGGAAGCGCCCTTCATGCAGCGCCTCAGCGAGCGCACCCTGTACCTGCGCATCCCTTCCTTCCTCTTCGAGCAGAAGCCGGCGATCGACAGTGTGCTCGCTGCCAACGATGTGCTGATCCGCAGCACGGAGAACCTCATCATCGACATCCGCAACGGCACCGGCGGTTCCGATGCCAGCTACCGTGGCCTGGTCCCCTACCTGTACAGCGGCCCCATGCGTTCGGTGGGCGCTAAACTGTGGTGCACCGAACTGAACGCACAGGGTTTCGAGGGCTACGCCGATCAGATAGGGCGCGATACGGAGGATGGACGCCGTTGCCTGGACGTGGCCGGCCGGATGCGTGCGGCACCGGCCACCTGGCTGGACATGGATGAGCAGACCTGGTCGGTGGACAGCGCGCACACGGTGCTTCCCCTGCCCCGGCGCATCGGCATCCTGTGCAACGAAGGGAACGGCAGCACCGACGAGCAGTTCCTGCTGGATTGGCGCACCAGCGCCAAGGTGAAGATCTTCGGCCGCCCCACGATGGGCGCCCTGGATGTCTCCAACGTGAACATGGCCCTGTCGCCTGACGGCTGTTTCAAGCTGGCCTACACCATGAGCATGAGCCACCGCCTGCCGCACATGCCGGTGGATGTGATGGGCATCCAGCCGGACCACTACCTCGATGAGGGTATCCCGGTAACGGACTGGGTGGGTCATGTGCAGCAGGTGCTGGAGGGGCGGTGAGGCGGGGTGAGGCAAGGCCGTGACCAGGAAGTGTGCGCTGGCCAGCGCCCGGTCGGGCGAGCGCGAGGCCTCTACCACAGGGCTGCGCAGGTCCCTCTGGAGCACGGGCCTCCACACCAGGACCGGGGCGCCGCCTGGAACACCCGTGCAGGCGCTCCCTCAATGCTTCACGAAACGCAGTTCCTGCCAGGTGGGACCACCGCCTACCGAAGGTAGCTGGAGGCGGATCACGTACAACCCATCCGCCAGCTCGGCCGCGTGCAGCACTGAACGTCCGGTGACCGATCCGCTGCCGACCTGTGCCCCCATGGCGTTGTACATCGTATAGCTCAGCGGTTCCTTCCCGCCGGGGATCTCCAGGGTGATGTCCTCCAAGGTCGGGTTCGGATAGAGCAGCGCGTTGATCGTGTTGCCGTTCGCGCATTGCGCAGGCACCATGTCCGAATACGCGAAGGTGCCGTCCACATCGGTCTGCTTCAACCGGAAGTAGGTGATCCCTGGCAAGGGTGCCTCGTCCACAAGGGAATAGTGCAGCAGGCTGGAGCTATTGCCCGCACCCGGCACGATGCCCACCTCCTCCCAATGCTCCACATCGGCCGAACGCTCGATGGTGAAGTGGTCGTTGTTCAGCTCGGAGGCCGTGGTCCATTCCAGCAGCACCCCGGATCCCACGCACCGTGCCGTGAAGCTCATCAGCTCGATCGGCAAGGGGGACTGCCAGTAATTCCTCGTGCCTAACCGCCATGAATTCGCAAATGTGCCAAGCACCGTTGACAGCCCCGTTCGGTTCGCTTCGATCGTCGTGATCGCATTGGTCGCCGGTGAAAAAATGCCCGGAGAAGATCCCACCAAGGTCGCACTCAGATCGGTCAACGTGTTCGTCCCGTATCCGGTCCCTCCGAAACGGATCGCTCCCGTGGAACCGCTCAGTGCAAATCCATCGGCCACTGACAGGGTCCAAAATGAATTGGTCACAGCAGCCACCACCGTGCCACCGCTCCAGCTCGCATCCACATGTAACACATTGATCGTACCGATGCTTCCATCATGCGTTACGCTCACTGTGCCGCCTGACGCCAGGTCCGCACTATACGACAGCCACAGTGGTCGCCGGTCACCATCGGGGGAGCCCATCGGGAAAGATCCTGTCGTATTCGAGGCTATACTACCCATGGTCGCACTGCTCGCGGAGATCCACCGCGTGAACGTACCTGTGTTTCCGTAGAGAGAACCTTCGGTGTAATTCAATACACCTGGCGAAGCTGTCGAACTACCCAGTGTCAGCGTACCTCCATTGAGGTTCACATTCCCCCTGGTCATTGTCAACTGGTTGCTTACCCCGGTCGCATTGTTCCCCAGGGTGACATCACCGGCGATCAGCGGCTCGTTATTGAATGTCAGATCGAAGAACGTGATCGGTGCACTGCCCCCTATTGTCTGGGTGGATGTGCCCGAAAGTTCAACTGTCCCATTGTTGTGCGCAAAGACACCATTATTCGTGATGTCTCCCACCAGAATGGTCGTTCCCGAGGTGGAGATCAACGCACCCGCATTGATCGTAAGGGAGTTCAGCGTGATCATCTGAGAGCCGAAAGACAAGGTGCCAGGACCCGCTTTTGTCAAACTCATCGTGTTGTCGTTGATCACCCCGCCTATGGTCAGTGTATTCGCACTGGTCGTGACCTGCCTGTTCTGGCTCATGGTCACTGCGCCGGTCCCCATGTTCAGGCTTTGCGTCCCTGTGAAGGTGATATCCGCGTTCCACGTTTGCGGGTAATTCACTGTCGTTATCGGTCCCCCGGACGCATTATCGATCGTTCCTCCGTTGATGATGAATATTCCTGCTGCCGTGCCCAGTGCCTGAGCACTGTTGATGTTCAGCTTGCCAGCGTTCAAGGTGGTGCCGCCGGTGAATGTGTTCGTACCCGAGAGGGTCAGGGTACCCAGCCCTGCTTTTGTCAAACTGAATGTGGTGCCGCTAATCGTTCCGCCCACCGCAAGCGTTCTACCGGCCGTGGTGGTCGTCACCTGCCGGCTGGCATTCATCACCGCAGGCCCGGAGCCCAGGTCCAGGTCATTTGTTCCGGTGAACGTGAAGTCCGCGTTCCATGCTTGCGGATAATTCACCGTGGTAAGGGCGGCTCCTGATGTGTTATCAATAGTCCCTCCGTTCATCGTGAAGACACCCGTCACAGCGCCCAACGCATTCGTATTGTTGATGTTCAGTGTTCCGTCGCTTAGGGTGGTTCCTCCTGAGTAGGTATTGGAGTTGGTCAGGGTCAGTGTTCCAGGACCATTTTTAGTCAACGCGTAACCGCCACTGATAACACCCGAAACGGTAAGTGTACCGGAGGTTGTAGTGATCGCATTATCTCCCAATAGAGACACGGTGCCGGTCCAGTAATTATCCCCGCTGACATTTTCCAGGGCTCCTCTATTCATATAGCTGACAATAACAATTCCAGCTGCTCCATCTGAATATGAAGCACCTCCTCCTCCGCTATTTGCAATTGGGGGTCCAGAGTAAGATGTACCACCACCATCAACAGCATTGCCGGTAACCGGCCAACTTGCCCCTGCACCTCCACCGCCATAACCAGTATTGACCCCTGTTATGGATGAGCTGATACCAATACCTCCGTTACCTCCATATCCAACAGAGCCCCAAGTAGTAAAATATCCAGCTGTACCAGCTCCGCCAGCGCCTCCGCCGCCACCAGAACTGACCCAATCAGTACCATAATTATAACCTCCACCGCTAAAACCACTGCCGCTCGCTCCACCTTTTCCGATCGCAACTGTTCCACCACCTTGGCCGCCATTTGCAGTTACTGAAAAAAGTGATGATGGTGAACCGTTTTGTCCGGGTGTCGGTTCAATACCATCATTTACACCTCCGCTACCAACATTTACAGTGTATGACTGACTGTTTGCGGTGATCGTACCCGATCTGACCTCTCCGCCACCTCCGGGCGCAGCATACGTAGTTCCACTTGCACCACCACCACCGGAACCGCCACCCCCGACAATTAAATAATCCACTGTTCCTCCAGCGCTGAACGATAAGGTTTGACTTCCCGTAGTGGTAAACCTACGAACCTCATAAGCTCCATAAGTTGATACCGACTGACCACCTGTTGCAGACACAAGGTTTCCGCCATACAGCGTAAGCGCCTCACCCGCTACGGTAATATTATTTTGTATTTGTAATTTGGCACCACTCGACACCACCGTTCCGTTCGCAGTAGTTCCAAGTGCGGAATTGTTCTGAATATTCAAAATACCGGCATTCACATTCGTTACACCGGTGTAGGTGTTAGCCCCAGTTAAAACCAAAACTCCTGTACCTGCCTTGGTGATGCCAAAACCTGAGCCGGAAATAACACCACCTACGGTAAGGGTTTTGGCAGCGGTAGAAGTTGTGACCTGTCTGCTGGCATTCATGGTCACCCCACCAGTGCCTAAATTCAGGTCATTTGTTCCTGTAAAGGTCAGATCAGCATTCCATGCTTGCGGATAATTCAACGTAGTAATGGCTGCTCCTGAAGTATTGTCAATGGAACCGCCGGTAATTGTGAAGGTACCTGCCACGGTGCCTAATGCTTGGGCGTTATTAACATTTAGAACTCCTGACCTTAGAGCTGTTCCACCGGAATAGGTATTCGCATTCGAAAGGGTCAAGGTTCCGCTGCCGTTCTTGCCCAAAGCAAAAGAACCGCTGATGACACCGGAAATGTTAAGCGTACCAGCGGTGGTCGTCACCGTATTGTCACCGTTCAAGATCACCGGACCGGTCCATGCATTGGTGCCACTTACGTTCTCCAAGCCACCGATGCGACGGAATCGAACGATCAGCACGCCATTGGCACCGTCGCCCTGAAGCTGTGGTCCATTGGGATTGCTGTAATCGTAACTGTAGTTCGCACCGGAGCCTGCACCGCTGTTGGCCCGTGGAAGGCATCCCGGCCCGCACCAGCCGCTGGTAGCACCATCTGTGGCAGCACCGCACCCACCAAGATGGCAGTTATGAGCGACACCACCGCCGCCGCCACCGTAACCAAGGGCTGTACCGGTGATGGAGGATGTGACGCCGATACCGCCGGCACCGCCGACACCCGGAACAGCGATACTCCCCGGGCCACCGGCACCGCCACCGCCACCGGATGCAGAGCCATTATTCCCTCCTCCGGCAAAGCCGGACCCACTTGCACCACCGCGAGCAGGCCCAACAGAGCCTCCGCCAAGCCCTCCATTGGCCGTAAATCCGAACGCGGAAGAAACACCTCCGGTAACGCCTGGAATGAGTTGGGTCTCATACCCAGCACCTCCGGCACCAACGGTTACCGGATAGGTTCCTGCAGCAAAAGTCAGCGTGCCGGACAGCACCTGACCACCGCCACCCGGGGCCGCGTAATAACCGGACGGATAAGTAGCATTGATACCCTGGCCGCCGCCGCCGCCTACCAACAGGTATTGCACCGGTCCTCCGGCGGTGACCGTGAGGTTCGAAGTGCCAGGGCTGGTGAAACTACGAACCTCATCATCTCCAGAAGTAGTTACCGATTGCCCCCCTGTTGCAAATACGAGGTTTCCACTATGAAGGGTAAGCGACTCACCCGTGACGGTAATATTATTTTGCAATTGTAATTTAGCACCGGTAGCCACCACCGTTCCGTTCGCATTGGATCCAAGGGCAGTGTTGTTCCGTATGTTCAAAGTACCTGCATTTACATTTGTTATTCCGGTATAAGTGTTTGTTCCGTTAAGAGTAAGTGTGCTGGAACCGTTTTTTGTAACTGTGGTCGCTCCCGACAAAACTCCGTTTATAGTATAATCTTTTACCCCTGCAGAAGAATTAACGACGATAAGCACACCTGGGGAAGGATTACCGGTCACTGTTGTTGTAATTCCCGTATTGCTGAAGGTATATGTATTTCCGACAGATGGAACTCCACTTGGGCTCCAATTTGAAGCCGTATTGATATTGCTTGTTGTGCCAACCCATGTGGCATTTTGAGCCTGCGCAGATGAACCTGTGATCAGCAGTATGCAGAACAGCATCAGCAGCTGCTTGATGCTTCGGTTCCTGGCTGAGCGTGTCCCGTTCAGCCCATACGCGATCGTGTCCGTAACGATCTCGGAGGGGGCGCCAATGAACACTGTGGTGGTCGGCTTTTTTTGGACGGACATTCCGCAAAATTAAGATCTGTTTGTTGTGGATGTCAAGGGGACTAGGGGGGGGACAGCTCAGGCGGCCATCTGCAAGCGCCCGGCTGGCGGAACATTCCCGATGCGTGAGTGCTTGCGACGCTGGTTGTGGCCGCGGATGAACTGTGCACACGTGCGGCACAGGTCAACCCCATCCTCGGGTGGACGCAAGTGGATCCCCCGGTCATGTTCGAGGGTGCCCGCCGTACGGCGGGCTCGATAAAGACGTGGTCGTTCGCGCGGCGCTTGCCATTCGTGCTGATGCGAACACCCTCACAGGCTTCCCCAGGCTTGAAGAGCCGCTGGTATTGATCCGATATGAACGGGCTGCCTTGGTCGCTGCTGATGATCTCGGGCTTGCCATGTTCCGCGACCGCATCATGTGCCACGGACCGCCCCGCGCGCCAGGCGTTCAGAAGAAGAATTCCACCATGCTCCTGCAGGTCATGCCCTTCGACTTGCCGAACCAGCTTGTGAACTAGGCCGGGTCCTTCCTGTTCAGCAGGCCCGCCCACCGCTCGGGTTCTGTTTGGGAAAAGCTCCGCTGGGGGATGGCGAGGGCGCCGAACGGGGTGCCGTTGACCAGGTGTGATGCACTGCATTCACGCAAGGCTGCGCAGTTCCCTCTGGAACATGGGCCTCCGCACCAGGACCGGTGCGCCGCCTGGAACACCCGTGCAGGCGCTCCCTCAATGCTTCACGAAACGCAGCTCCTGCCAGGTGGGACCATTGCCTGCTGACGGTAGCTGTAGGCGGATCACATACATCCCATCCGCCAGCTCGGCCGCGTGCAGCACGGAACGTCCGGTGACCGATCCGCTGCCGACCTGTGCCCCCATGGCGTTGTACACCGTGTAGCTCAGCGGATCCTTACCGCCGGGGATCTCCAGGGTGATGTCCTCCAACGTCGGGTTCGGATAGAGCAGCGCGTTGAGCGTGTTGCCCTTCGCGCATTGCGCAGGCACCATGTCCGAATGCTCGAAGGTGCCGTCCAGATCGGTCTGCTTCAACCGGTAGTAGGCGATCCCTGACATGGGTGCCTCGTCCACAAGGGAATAGTGCAGCAGGCTGAAGCTGTTGCCCGCACCCGGCACGATGCCTACTTCTTCCCAATGCTCCACATCGGACGAACGCTCGATGGTGAAGTGGTCGTTGTTCAGCTCGGAGGCCGTGGACCACGCCAACAGCACACCCTCCTCCTCGCAGGTCGCGCCGAAGCTGACCAGCTCGATGGGCAGCGGTGTGATGCCATCACAGATCACCTGCTGCAGCACCTTCCGGTCGAAACCATCCGAACGCCCACCCAGGTAGGTGGTCAAGGTCAAGGGAGGCGTGCATGCCGATTGGGTCACCAGGTTCGATGAGGCGCCGTCGTTGTCCCCCCCGTAGTAAGCCAGCTGGGCCGCGACCGGTGCACAGTTGGACTGGCTCAGCACGTTGGCCGAGGCGCCGTCGTTGTTGCCACCGTAATAAGCCTGTTGGGCAACGACCGGCGTACAGTTGGACTGGCTCAGCACGTTGGCCGAGGCCCCGTCGTTGTTGCCACCGTAATAAGCCTGTTGGGCAACGACCGGTGCACAGCTGGACTGGCTCAGCACGTTGGCCGAGGAGCCATCGCTCACACCACCGAAAAAGCTCATCATGGGCCCGGAGGCCGCGCAGGTGATCTGTGCCAGCAGCTGGTTGCTGGCGCCTTCGGACACACCACCGGTGAACTGCCCTGAGGCCAAACCTGCCTGCAAAAGCGGCAGCAACAAGGAAAGGGTGCGCCCTGGTGACATAAGTGCTCAGAAGGTATGGCTGCGCACACCACGGCCACCGATCGTCCACACACGGCCTTGGTTAGTGTTGGTTAGCATACCCCACCTGTCGCTCACCCGGAGCTGGTTGGGACCTTCGGCACATCCACCGCCGCGCAGGATCGCACCGCCACTTTCACCACCGCCGTTCAAAGGCCAACCGCCCACCGTGGCCGAACCGCTCCAGTGGATCGAACCATCGCCGTTGGCGGCGGTGAACCCGGAAAAATCGAATTGCCTTCCGCCTATGCACTGCTCCCACACGTTCCCGGACATGTCCATGGCACCGAACCAGCTGGCACCGGCCTGCATGCGGGTGGTGGATGCCCCGGCCGCGAAGCCGCAGCGCAGGGGACCATTGGACGGGATGCCGCTGACGCCATAGGCGCACAGGCCGCTGCCAAAGGCCGTGGAGGTCTCGCTGGCCTGGCCGGCGTTGTTGAGGGAGGTCGAAGAGGCCTGGAGCAGCAGGTTGGAACCCCACGCATAATCCGGAAAAGGTGGCACATCGGAACCGCGACAGACCTTCTCATACTCGAACTCGGTCATGGGCCGCAGGGCAGCCCAATCCAGGTAGGCCGCCAGGTCGGCCCAGGCCAGGAAGTTACAGGCGATGTTCTGCCCGTCGGCCGCCTCATTGAACACGCCGTTGGCGTTGAGGTCGCAGCCGATCACCGCCGGTGTGTTGTTCGAAACCCCGACCACCTGTATTCGCAGTCCGTTGCGGAAGATCTGGGTCGGTGTGGTCAGGGCCAGGGTGCCCACCGGGGCATTGGGGTTGGCCGCCATGCGGGTGGTCTGTTGGGTGTAGGTGAGGCTGTTCAGGAACGCTGCGTACTGCTCCTGGCTCACCTCGTACTTCATGCTGTAGAAGCTGTTCCAGCCGAGGGGGAAGGTGGGCGGAAGCGGCTGGCTGGAACCCCAATTGCAACAGATGTAGTTCCCCTGCGCACCGAGGCCCGCCGTTTGGATCGCGCTCGTGATCGTTAAACCGTAGAACTGGTAGTCTCCCCCCATTCCTAGCCGGAAATCACCCTGGGTAACGCCCACCATCTCCACGCCGAAGACCTGGAAGTTGTCCACGCCGTTGGCCGGTGTTTGCAGCACCAGGGTCACCGTGGCGGTGGAAATGTTGCCGGAACCGATGGACGATCGGCGTACGAAGACCCCCCGGCCATCGGTCACCGGTACCACCTGCAGCACACCGCCGGTCACCGAGTGAACGTTGCCTGTGCTCACCAAGGCATGGTTCCAGAGGTTGTCCGTGCAGCTCTGCCGCTTCAGGAACACCCACACGGCATCATGGTTGGCCGGAGCCAGGTTGGTGTTCCAACTGTTCTCCCAGGCGATGGTGAAGGTGATGTTCGAACCGGATACTGCGGGTACGCCCATGGTCACGTTGTTGGCGGAAGCCAGCTGACCCAAGGCCAGCAGTGGTAGGAAAAGCAAGCGAGGTTTCATGGTCCAGTGTGTTGGTTGGTCGGTCGTGAAGTGGTCTTTGTGGATGGTTGGAGATGTTTTGTCGTGGCTTTTCTACGCTCCGTCCTTCGGGAAGGTTGCGTTCACCCTGCCACCAGCGGGAACAGTTCTGGGAGAGGCATCCGCCCCCCGCTCCCCAGGGCATCCCTTCCATGCCCCAATGCGCCTTCGTTCGGTGGCCGCCGGTCCCACCCGGAACAGGGCCACAGGAGCCTTTACCCTGGCCGGCAGCAACCGGCTTTCGGCCGATGGCGACCACCGTGGTGCGCATCGCCGGGGTCGGCCACCGGTGCTCCCTGCACCACCAGGGTCCGCGGAGCCGAGCGGTCGGTCGGCATCTGGGGGTAACTCGATCCTGCGCGACCTCCTCCGCTCGCGCGGCAGGCGCGGTCGCAGGGTCCCTCGGTGGTCCGCAGGAATGGCCGGGCGGGTGCTCTTCCGTCGGAGCTGCCCGCCCCGGAGCCTGACGCCCGCGCCTGCCGGAAGGCCTTTTCAAGCAGTTGTGGGAACCATCCAGTGATCGTTATTCGTCGATGAAATAATGTCTTTGATGGGTTATTTTTCATCATTCGTCTTGACAACGGGACGGCATCTGTGACAACTTGCCTCGTCGGACCTCCGGGAGGCCACCTTGATCCAGGGAACGCAAGTCGGCCCCACGCCCGCCGGGCAAGGCACCATCCGGTGCGCTTCCCAGGGCACGAAGGCCACTGAAGAGGTGAAGCAACGCCGGTCCGTTCGACAACAAACCGATGAACCACGCCGGATATGGTCGCACATTACCGCCCCTTCTTCGTCATCAGAGCAGTTTCGGTCCTCCTGCTGGGGTTCTGCATGCGCCAGGATGCACTTGCACAGGGCACGGAGCAGCAGGGTGATCTGGTCTACCGCTTCAAGCTTGTTGGCGTGGCGGACCCGGTGGACGCCAAACCCATACAATACGCCTTGCTGGAGAACCCCGGGATGCACATGTGCGTGTACATCCATGAAGGTGCGTGGTTCAAACTGGCGACACCCCTGAGCATGAGCCTCAGTGAATTCCGAGCACTGGTAGGCGTGGCTGGTCATGACCTGGATGGACCGGTACTGGTGAGCAACGGCACGGTGATGGGAAGCACGCTCACTGACAAACGATGATGATGCAGCGCCTCACTCCCCTTTTGACGGCTTTCGGTCTGCTGGCGGCCACCGGTATTCAGGGCCAGGCTGATGTGTGCACCAGCGCCACGCTTATCGGTTGTGGCCAGACCGTGAGCGGAACCACGGTGGGCTTCAATCCCGATGTGGCACCATTCTGCGGCACCAGCGATGGTAGCGGCCCGGGTGTTTGGTTCCGCTTCGTGGGCAACGGGCAGAACGTGACCCTGACCCTATGCACGAGCACGTTCGATACGCGGGTCCGGGTCTACACCGGTTCCTGTGGAGCGCCCCAGTGCGTGGCCGGCAACGACGATGGGTGCGGTGTGTGCTCGATGCTGACCTTTTCGAGCCAGTCGGGCTTCAACTACTTCATCCTGGTGCATGGCTTTGGTGCTGCAGCGGGTGCCTATACCCTGCAAGTGAGCTGCGCAGCGCCAGCGCCCGTGTGCTACTCCTCCGTCGCTACCGTTTATGCCGCGGATCCCTTCACGGGGACCCAGCTGACCCTCTCAGACGATGTGCACAGTCCGCTGGTACCCATCGGTTTCCCGTTCTGCTTCAATGGGATCACCTATACCAGTTGTGTGATCAGCTCCAACAATTACGTCTCGTTCAATCCCGGTAACGCCGGCACCTACAGCCCATGGGCGACGGTGGCGATGCCCAACGTGGCCAACACGGCATTGCACAACTCCGTCATGGCGCCTTGGCAGGACATCCACCCCGGCATGGGCGGGCAGGTCCGTTACCAGACCTTGGGCACCGCCCCCAACAGGCGTTTCGTGGTGAGCTTTCTGAACGTACCCATGTTCTCTTGCTGGACGCAGTTGTACACCAGCCAGACCGTGCTGTTCGAAGGTTCGAACTGCCTGGGCACCTTCATCACCAGCAAACCCGTGTGCTCCAACTGGAATGGCGGTTCTGCCGTACATGGGGTGCAGAACGGCAACGGCAGCAGCGCGCAGACCGCGCCAGGTCGCAACAACACGGCCTGGACGGCCACCATGCAGGGGATGTTCTTCAGCCCCACCTGCGGACCATGCAACACCATCACCTCGGGTCTTTGCATGCCAGCGTTGTTGCTGCCGGTCGAGCTCACGGATCTAGTGGGGAGGCACGAAGCAGGGCGCAATGTGCTCGAGTGGACCGCGGCCAGTGAACAGAACAGCATGATGTTCGTGGTGGAGCGCAGCACCGATCTGGAGCATTTCATGCCCATCGCCACGGTGGCGGCCGCCGGACAAAGCCAAGCCGCGCTCAGCTACAGCGCGCAGGATGAATACCCGGAACCAGGTACCAATTACTACCGGCTCCGCATGGTGGACAATGATGGGGAAGAGACCTTCAGCGATGTCCTGCCGTTGGTATCCAATGCCATCGATCGCCTGGTGGTCTACCCCAATCCTTGCGAGGGGACCACCCGGGTGCTGGTGCCGAAGAACGACCTGCCCTCGATCGGGCTCACGGTGCATGACATGACCGGCCGCGAGGTCATCTCCATGAACCTTGATCCCGCGGAAGGCTCGGTGGTCCTGAGCGGCCTTGCGCCGGGCACCTACCTCTTGATGATCGCTGAACTGGGCCCGGGTGCGACGACCATCTTCCAGGTGATGTGACGGGTTCACCCGAGCGGCGCTCAGGTCACGGGTGGCAGGCTTGCCCGGTCCACTGCCGGTCCTACGCTGCTGCGCCGGTATCTCGCCAGATAGACCACAAAGGCCACCATGCCTGTCAGCAGGGCGAGCGAGCAGCCCAGTACGGGATCCGTCCGGTAGGGGGTGAGCCCAAGGCCGAGGAGGATGAGCACCATGACGACGCCGGTGATCGACCACAGGCGCAGCCGCTCCACCGCAGGGCAAGGCCCGGGCAGCTTGCCTGCTTGCGGCCGGAAGAAGAGGTATTGCAGCACATCGCCTTCCCACACGGCCAGGTAGATGGCGGCCAGCAGCATGAGCCCGGCGATCACGTTGGTGCCCGCGAAGCCATAGGTCTGGGTGATGATGAAGATGTTGAGGATGATGACCAGGTAGATGAGCACGCCGGCGCGTGCAAAGCGCTGGGTGACGAGCAGGGCACCGCCGATGATCTGCGACCAGCCGATGAAGCCCCAATACACGGGTGAATGGATGAAGCTGGAGAACGCCAGGCCAATGGGGTTGTCCAGTGCGGTCATCGTCTCAGGTCCCAGGTCGATGACCTGGTTCACCTTGCCCATGGCGAAGGCTGCCACGATGAAGGCGCAGCCCAGCAGGTAGCGCAGGTACACCGTGAGGAGCTGGAGCAGTTCGATCTGCTTGATGTGGGCGAGGGAGGTGATGATCCGCTGCATGGTCGGGGTGGAGGTGGCTTGGCACGAACCTAGCCCGTGCACCGCAGCCCGCGTTCCCGGAAATGACCAGCGGCACCCTGCCATGACGAGCGTTCCAAGAAAGCGCGGGGCAGTTGGCCGGAGCGTACGATACCTGGAACACGGTTCCCGCATCCACGGTCGGTGCTGTCCGCAGGTGTTTGCCGGGATCAACATTCGTTAACAGCAACGCAGGTATGCCGCCCGGTAGTTTTGACACAAACTTCTCCGCACCATGAAGAAACTGATGATCGCAGCCCTGGCGCTCATTGCCGCCGCCGCAGGCTGGTTCCTTTACAACAAGTACCGCGTGGTGATGCCAACGGTGGATGTGGGCCGCAGCGAGATCGGCTGGGTGGGGAAGAGCATCGATGATGCGCACCGGGGAAAGATCCAGCTGGACTCCGCCGTGGTGCAGGTGCAGGATGGCACCGTGCGCTCTATCCTTGTGGTGGCCGACATGCGCCGCATCAGCGTGGAGGACATCACCGATCCGGAGGGCAACCGGGAATTCGTGGATCACATCACGAACGCCGACTTCTTCGAGGTGGACAAGTACGCCAAGGCGCGTTTCGTATCCACCAACGTGGAGCGTGTTGCGGACGGCAGCTACGCGGTCACCGGCGACCTGACGATCAAGGGGGTGACACGACCAGTATCGTTCACAGCCAAGCCCGCTGCGGATGGTGGTTCATTGCAGGCCACGCTGGAGATCGACCGCACCGCCTACGGCATCGTTTACGGCTCAAAGGGGCAAGTGGGCTCGGAGAAGGACTGGTTCATCCACGATGCGTTCACCATCACAGTGAACCTGCTTTACGGCAGCGGCAGCTGAGGCAATGACCATCAGCCGGCCGGCACGTCAGTCCACGAACACGCAGGTGTAACTGCGGCCGTGGCCGTTCTCCACCGTATAGGTTCCCGCTTCGCCTGGCGTGCGCGAGCAGCGTATCGTGGTGCCATCCCACAGGGTGAAGCTGTCCTCGCCATAGCCGTGGAAGCGGATCTCCATGGATGCGTTCACGTGCTCCATGTCCTTGATCGCCGGATCCTCCACACCCTCCACGAAGGTGTCCACATCGCGGTCGTAGGTGGGGATGATCTTCCCCTCGCGCAGGAACAGGGGCAGTGATCCCGGCGGTGCAGGCACCTCGTGGTAGGTAGCGCCGGCGTAACGCGCGCCGGTCCAGTGGTGGTACCAATTGCCCGGCGGCAGGTACACGCGCCAGGTGGTACGCGCCTTGGACATGTCCGTGCGGCCGCCGCCTCCCGGCTCATCGGTCACCGGGCACGACAGGATGCGGTCGCCCAGCAGGAACTCGTGGTCCTGCCGGAGGCTTTCGGGGTCATCGGGATGGTGCAGGGCGAGGTGCCGCACCATGGGCCAGCCATGATCGGCCGCCTGGCTGGCAAGCGTGTAGATGTAGGGGAATAATCGCGCGTGCAGCGTGGCGTACTTCTTCCACTGCATCAAGGTCTCCTCGTCCTCATCGAAGCGCCAGTGGTCGCAGAGCTGCACACCCCGGTGCAGGCGCATCACGGGGATGAGCGCACCCATCTCGATCCACCGGAACATCATCAGCTTGCCCATGGGCGGTGCCCCGATGCAGTTGTAGGCACCGATGTCGATGGACACGTTGGGGTGCACCGACAGGCTTCCGCTCAACACGCCGGTGATGCTGCCGCCCATGCCGGAGAGATCCTCGTAGGTGGCGTTGCGGTCGCCGGTGAAGAGGAAGGCGTTGTACCGGTGCAGGCCTGGCCAGCCGCTGCGCGAGAAGACGCAAAAGTCGCCGTCGGATCGCGCCTGGCGGAAGAAGTCGTCCGCCGTTCGCGCCCAGAGCAGCGGGTACTTGTTGTGCATCGTGGTGCCCCATTCGCCGTTCGCTGAACGCGACCTGTAGGAGGTGTACTCGCCGAAATCGTTGAGCCAGCCGTCCACCCCGAAACCCATCGCGTAGGCGTAGAACTTCCTGTGGAACCAGTTCACCGCTGCGGGTTCCGTCCAATCCCACTGCGCCGATGGCCACACGAAGAACGTGAACACGTCGGTCCGGCCCTTGGCGTTCCTGGTGAACAGGCCCAAGGTGTCCGCCTCAAGGAAGGAGGCGTTGCGCTTGAAGAGCTTGTCCCGGGCGATGGTGGGCAGGAAGTAGCCCATGTGCTTCACACCCGCGCGGTGCTGTTCCTCGATCATGCGCCCATAGTCCGGGTAGTACTTCGGGTTCACCCGCCAGTCGGCGATGGGCTTCAGGCTGAAGAAGTCGAAGTACCAATCCTCCGCCCAGAGCGCGCTCATGGGGATGCCCTTCGACCGGCAGGTATGCAGCACGGAAGCATTCACCTCCTGGCCCTTGGCCTTCGACTGCCAGTCGCTGCCGGCCGCCGCCCACACCCCGAAGACCCACGGCTTGGGCAGGGTGTAGATGCCGTTGCTGCGGTAGTATGCGCCGAGGATGTCGAGCGGGGTGTCCGCAATGAAGATGCTCAGTTGCAGGTGATCGGCGTGGTTGGTCACCGTTAGGGTGGCGGGGTCCGACTTCGCCAGGTCGAACACGCTGTAGCTCGTCCCCCCAAGTTGCAGTCCGTAGCCTTTCAGGTTGAGGAAGAAGGGCGCCGGTGCGTAGGTGATGTCCCGGCCCTGTTCCCCGCCCTTGCGCGCCACTTTCGGCAGGTTCGGGCCCACCTCCTGCGCCCAGTTGGTCACGATGGTGCCCCGGTGCTCGGCGGTGTTGAAGCGCATGCCCATGCCCAGGTAGGTGTCCGCAGTGTCCGATGCGAACCGGACGGCCACCTGGCAGATGCTGTCCCCGTTCGACGGCGGCGGCCGCAGTTCCTGGATGGTGAGTTCGATGCGGCCATCCGCATGGCTGCTGTACACCATGGAGGCCACCTGCGGGCTGCCTGCGTGGCCGAGGAAGAAGGTCGCGGTGCTGTCGGTGCGCACGCTGCCGGTGATGCGGTCGAGCTGGATCTCGGAGACCATCTCACCCTGCTGGAACACAGTGTACGGTTCCCTGTACGTCATGTCCGTACCGTGCCGGTGGGTGAGCGTGATGGCCCCTTTGCTCTGCAGGAGCACCCTGTCGCGACGCATATCGGTGAGGGTGAACCGGAACGGTGCGAAGCGGATCTGGACGCGATGATGCCCGTGGTCATCGATGAACACGTCCTGTCCTGGGTTCGCTCCCTTAGCCTGTGCGTACAGGCACAGGTGCGAAGCAGTGAACGCCAGCGCCAGCAGATGGCGCCCCGAGGGACGTGGGAGCGTTCCCAAGCCAGGCGTACCGCTCATTGCTTCACCACCCGCACAGAGCGCCCGCTTCCGTCCAGCAGGCACACCACACAGGTGCAGGCCACCGGCCACCAACGCGCAGTTCATGCGGTGTGATGCAGCGACCAGAGCGGCCAGCGGTCCGCCGATCAGCGAGGGCACCGCATGCGCCACGAACGGGGAGAGGTAGTGTATCGCTTCGAGCAGGCTGCAGCTGGAAGGGGTGTTCGGATAAAACCCTGCAGGTGGGAGGATCACCTTCATCATCAGACCAAGTAGCGGTCCGTTCAGGATCACGCAAACGACAGCGCCCACGAGGACGGCAAGTACGTTGCGGAGGATCGGGTTCATCGCACAGGTTGTTGCGATGAAGATAGCCGGAAGCCCGGATGCGTATCGACCCGGTGATGCAGCTTATCCGATCCACACCACCCCGTCGTCGCCGAGGCGCACCAGGCGTTCCTTGTACAACGCGCCAAGAGCCTTCTTAAAGGCTTTCTTGCTGATGCCGAACTCCGCGTAGATCGCTTCCGCACTGCTCTTGTCCGTGAGCGGCAGCATGCCCTTCGCTTCGAGCCGCTTCGCCAGCAGCGCCGTGTGTGCGTCGATGTACTGCCGGTAACCGATGGGCTGCAGCACGATGTCCAGCTTGTTGTCCTCCCGTACCCGCTTCACGTAGCCGGTGATCCGGTCGCCGATGGACGCGTGCTTGAAGATCTCGTTGGCGTGCACAAGGCCTTGGTGCCTGTTGTTCACGATCACGTGCAGGCCCAGCTCGCTCTTGTCGAACACCAACAGCCCCACTTCCTCCTTTTCCTTGACGGTCAGTTCCGTGTTGTCAAGAAAGCGGTCCACACGACTGCTGGCGAACAGGCGGTCCGTGCTCTCTGCCAATGCCACGTGCACCACATAGTACCGCCCTTCCTCCATGGGGCGTTCCTGCTCTTCGTGCAACACCAGCAGCTCCGCGTCCACGCCCCAGTCCAGGCGCGCACCGGCACCGCGGATGGCGCTCACCTTCAGCAAGGCGAACTCGCCGGCCTGGGCCTTGGGCATGCGCAGGGTGGCCACCTGCTGCCCTTCCTTGTTGCGGTACACGAAGACGCGCAGTGTGGCAACATCCCCCGCATTGTCCGGTCGTTCGGTGATGGGCAATAGCACTTCGTTGACTTCGTCATCGCCCAAGTAAACCCCCTCCTTGCGGTGGCGCAAAATGCTCAGTTCCTGGATGCGGCCGGTGTGGATCGCCATGGGTGAAAGGTAGGGTCGGGGTGGGAAGCGCCCTCACCAAGTACCCGCATAGTCCAGCGGCTCGTTGCTGAGCGACTTCAGGTAGGCGTAGCGCAGGTTGATCAGCTGGCGAAGGTGATGCAGGTCGTGTGCCACCCAGTTCACCAGAAAGAGATCAGCGGAGATCGGTCCCACCCGTGGATGGGGATGCGCGTTGGTCCATGGGGCATTGGTCAATGTCCTCAACCAGGTCACGGTTCGGTCCCTTTCCTCCAGGAAGTTCCGCAGCGCGGTATCGAAGTCCTGGTCCAGGTAGCGGCGATGGATCATCCAGCCGGGTGGATCGGTGGCTGGTAGCGGGGCATCCGGGGTGGTCAGTACATGCATCAGCCGCGCGCGGAAGTCGTCGCGCTCCTCGTCGTAGAGATGGCACACGATCTCCAGCGCGCACCACTTCTCAGGCGAGGGCTTCCAGCGGACCTCTTGGGCTGAAAGGCCGGTGAAGTGGGCGCGGAAAACGTCGCCGTGGCGGGCGAGCTGGTCGATGATCCGGAACCGTTCCATGGTGCAAAGTTCGCATGGGTAGCACTCGACCGAGGAAGGCTTCACGATCTGCGTGATGATCATCAGGGACCGTTGCCCGGCTCAATGGATAGCTTCACCGCTCATTCTTCCCCGGCATGACCAACTCCCCCAAGTGCCCCAACTGCGGTTCCGCTTTCGCCTATCCCACCGGTACTTCGTGGATGTGCCCGGAGTGCGGCCACGAGTGGAACCAGGACGAGGTGGATGCGGAGAACGCTCCCACGGTGGTGAAGGACGCCAACGGCAACGTCCTGAAGGACGGCGATGATGTGGTGATGGTGAAGGACCTGGCCGTGAAAGGGGCACCCAAGGCGCTGAAGGCCGGCACCAAGGTGCGTGGCATCAAGCTCGTGGAGGGTGACCACAACATCGACTGCCGCATCGAGGGCTTCGGGGCCATGGCGCTGAAAAGCGAGTTCGTGAAGAAGGCGTGAGGCCTTTGCATTCATTACTCCACGGCCTCCTTCCGCAGCACGAACTGGCTCACGTTCACGCCGTCGCGCAGGTGCAGCCGGGCGAAGGTGAACGAAGACACGATGGTGAAGCCGCCCAGCACCAGGAAGGTGTGGTGCAGCCCGGCGATGTAGCGCACATGGTCCGCTTGCACCACGCCGCCCAGGAACAATGCGGCCACCAGGGAGGCACTGGCCACCCCGAAGCTCAGGGCCATCTGTTGCGCAGTGCCGGCGATGCTGCTGGCCTGGCTGGCGTGCTCGTCCTTCACGTCGGCGAAGGTGAGCGAATTCATGCAGGTGAACTGCAGGCTGCTGAAGAGGCCCTGCGTGAGGCTCAGCAGCACGATCAGCGTCACGGGTGTGCCGATGCCGATGAAGGTGTAGAGCATCATGTTGGCGCCCAGCAGCACGGTGTTCCAGATGAGCACACGCTTGTGCCCGAAGCGCTTCAACAGCGGACGGCTCATGATCTTCATGCCGATCGCGGCCACGGCCAGGGGCATGGTGAGGAGGCCGGCCATGAGCGGTCCGTAGCCAAGGCCGATCTGGAAGAGCAGCGGCAGCAGGAAGGGCACCCCGCCTATGCCCAGGCGGGTGACGAAGCCGCCGAGCACGCTGATGCGGAAGGTGCGCACCAGGAACAACGGCATGTACAGCAGCGGGTCCTGGATGCGGCGGGCATAGAGCGCGTAGGCCAGCAAGAGTGCCATTGACGCAAGGAACATGAGCACGATCTCAACCAGCGGCCAGCTGTGCTCCCCGAACACCTCGAGCACGTAGCTCAACAGCGCGATGCCCGAGCCGAAGAGCAGCATGCCCAGCCCGTCGAGCGGCGGCACATCGGCCCGGCGGTAGTCGGGCATGTAGCGGCGGATCATCCACCAACCCACCACGCCAATGGGCAGGTTCACGAAGAAGATGGTGCGCCACGGCAACCAATGCACCATGAAGCCGCCGATGAAGGGACCCACCAGTGGAGCCACCAGCGCGGGGATCACCACGTAGTTCATCATGGTGAGCATCTGCGACCGCGGGTAGGCCCGGATCAAGGCGATGCGGCCCACGGGCACCATCATCGCACCGCCCACGCCCTGCACGAAGCGCGAGGCCACCAACATGGGCAGGTTCATCGACAGGCCGCACAGCAGCGATCCGATCGTGAAGAGCGCCACGGCCATGCGGAACACACGGCGTGTACCGTACTTGTCCGCCACCCAGCCGCTCACCGGGATGAAGATGGCCAGCGCCAGCGTGTAGGTGGTGAGCACCGCCTTCAGGCTCAACGCCGAGGTGTCCAGGTCCTGCGCGATCACCGGCACCGCCGTGTTCAGGATGCTGATGTCCAGCCCCTCCATGAACATGGCCACGGCCACCAACCACGGCAGCACGCGAAGCACATGCGGCGACAGGGTGGGGGCGGTGCTGCTGGGCATGGTGCAAAGGTCACCACCCGGTGCTCAAGGTCGGTCAGTATTTCAGGTTCCCCAAGGGCTTCTCCCCGATCCGGTAGTGTACGGGCTTGTACCTGTAGTCCTCTTGCATCTTTCGCAGGAAGGTCACGCGCTCGGCATCCTCGGGGCTCAGTGCCTGCCCGCGTTGTTGCATCGCTTCATACGCGGCCAGTTCCTCGTCCATCACCTCCACCGTGGGCGCATGGTAGCTGCGGCCTTGCTCCATGGTCAGGTAGAAACCGTCCAGCTTGGGTGCGTAGGTGTACTCCTGCCGCGACTCCGATTTCCATGCGCTGCCTTCGAAGCGCGCGATCACCAGGTGGCCGCCTTCAATGGAGATGCCGTTGAGGCCCGGTTCCCCTAGGGGGGCGTGGAAGCCGCCGCTGTTCCGGTCCGGCAGCAGGCCGGTGTAAAGCGCTTGCTGCGCGAAGCCGCGTTCCCTATCGGTGAACACGATCTGCAGGTCGCGCGGTCCGTCCGGATCATCCTGCAATACCAAGGCGTAGTCGTTCCACCCGTCACCGTTCAGGTCGCCAATAGCCGTCTGGAACACGATTCTTCCTGCGGGCACCACCTGCATCAGGGAACGCCTCAGGACCTTGGTCGGCGCGGAATAGGTGGACAGCTCCATCCAATGCCGTGTGAGGTCCCGCGGCTCGCGGATCAGGCTGTAATGCTCGTTCGGCACGTCGGGATCGGTGGGCAGTTCATCCACCCGTGTGAGTCCCGATTCGAAGAGCAGCGTGTCGATGAGGTAGGCCATGGTGTCCTGCTCATCGCGGAAGGTCTCAGGGCTCACGTGTGCGATCATCAAGGTGCCGTAGGGGTTCCGGTAGGCGATCTCCGTGGTGGCCTGTTGCCCATCGCCAAAGGAGGAGATCAGCGTGTCCAGGCCGTTCAGGCGACCGTAGTGATCGTAGCTCAGCCAAAGCAGGTCCTGGTCATCGTGGCGCAGGTCGAGGATGGTGATGGTCGGGTTCCCCGGTCCGCATCGCAGGATCGAGCAGAAGTAGAGCGCGGCGTCAGCGTAGCGCGGGGCGAACCGTTGCAGGTAGGCGGCGCGGTCGGCTTCGGTGAGCGGGATCAGCCCTTTGCCTTGGTCGCGGTCGGTGGTCAACGTGTCCGTGCACTTGCGCGCAAAGCGCGCACTGTCGGGCGACCAGCCATTGGCCATCGCCGCTTTGTCCATCGCGGGGCTGCCTGGGGCTTCTGTTCGCATCGGATGCGCATCCGGTTCCGCTGTCGCGCAACAGGTCAGCGCCAGGATCGTGAGCAGAGGAGGCAAGGATCTCATGGGATCGACGGCTGAACCCGCCTACACCGCCTGCCCGAAGGTCAGCAGGTTATGGTCGGGATCCAGCAGCGCGAATTCCTTCTGGCCCCAAGGCTTCGTGCTTAGCGCACCATGAGGGTGGATGGCCACGCCGCGGTCCACCAGCGAACGGTACAGTTCCTCAATGGCGTCGGTGCGGAAATACACTTGGCCGTAGTTCGCCTTCGGGTCGAGGTCCTGGTGCGTGAAGAAGTGGAGCTCTTGGCCGTCGCGTTCCACGATGAGGTAGTCGTCGTATTCCCCGATGGCTGCAAAGACGAGCCGATCCACGTAATAGGCGCGGGTGGCGGCCTTGTCGCGCATGGGTAGTTTGGGGACGATGGCGGTGAGCATTCGGTGTATCCGTGTTCGGTGGTGCAAGATCGCACAGCGCTATGATCACAAGGTCCATCATCTTTGTGCAACAGCCCAAGACCCCTCCTCCGCCAAGGCTACGGCGGGTAGAACATGGCCAAAGCCGAACTGAAGACCAAGGAGACCACCGCCAGTGTGGATACGTTCATCGCCAAGCAGCCTGACGCCATCGCCACTGATTGCCGCACCATCATGGCCCTGATGAAGAAGGCCACGGACGAAGAACCGAGGATGTGGGGCCCCAGCATCGTGGGTTTCGGGCGCTATGCGTACAAGGGTGCGAGCGGTCGCAGCGGCGAATGGATGGTCACCGGATTCAGCCCGCGGAAGGCGAACCTGTCACTGTACATCCTGTCGGGCCTCGACACCGAGACCGCCTTGTTGAAGAAGCTGGGCAAACACACCACCGGCAAGGGCTGCCTGTACATCAAACGGCTCAGCGATGTGGACCTGAAGGTGCTGGAGCAGCTGATCGTGAAGGGGGTGAAGGCGATGGCGAAGCAGCGGGTGAAGTAGTCGATCGTCGACGTTCAAGAAGGCGAGCCCTTACTTGCGGAGCGCGTCGTAGCGCTGTTGCACTTCGGGTTGGACCTCCGGTGGCCAGGGAGCCGTTATCCCCGCTGCCATCTGCCACCGCCTGATCCACGAGAAGCCGTAAGGTGTTGTGGCCTCAGGAAGTTGATAGCAGGGATCCATCAAGGCCTCTTCCAGACCGATGAAACGGTATCCCTCCAGTTCGAACCAGGTGAGTAACGCATCCAGTTCCGCAGCGTTGAGCGCATTGGCATGGATCAACAGGATGTGCGGGATGTCGCGCCCGAGGAATGCCTGCGCCTGCGCCTCGTGGAACAGCGCGGATCGGGCCATGTACGCCAGGTAATCGTCCGCCAGAGCGTGCATCAGGGTGTCGTCCTTGGCGCGCTTGGCGTGCTCGTAGCAGAAGGCGTGGATGTACTCATCGTTGTCGAAGGTGACTGGCGCGATGGTTTAGCCATGGCCGGTAAGCATGGCGTTCAGCGAATCGCGCCGTTGCGGCGTGGCACCCGCCTGCAGGAAGGGATGCCGGAAATAGCGCAGCGCCCGACCATGCCGTGCCATCAGTGGACGCAGGTGCAGCTCGCCTTTCATGACATCCTCTTCGTAGTCGGCCACCGGGGTGCCCGTGGCTCCGCGATGCGCAAAGGTGTGGTTGCCGAGGTCCATGCCCGCCTGCAGCCAGCGTTCGAGCAGGTGGTAGCGCGCGCTGTCCAGCTCACCATCGCGGTACAACTTGTTCTCGTTCACGAAACCGATGGCCGGCACGCGGTGTTCCTTCAAGGTGTGCAGCAGGTCTTCGGTCACTTGCTCCCACGAACCTTCGGCGCAGTTGGCGCAGGGCAGGTCGTCGATGGTGATCACCACGCGTTTACCTGCCAAGTGCGTCTGTGGCTCCTGTGCGGAAAGCGGTAGCACCACCAACAAGAACAGACCGGCCGGGACGCGCATGGCTCAAAGTACGGGAGTTGAGCGCACCATCAGGACGTTGCCATGTTCGGGTCGAAGGCGTTACGGGCGTATGACCGATGACCACCGAGTAAGTTCCTGATCGCTCATTTCACTCCTCCACGTAGTATACCGTATCGCGGCAGATCAAGCCGCACGGGGTCTCGTGCACCACCATGAACCCACGCCGACCATCGGCCATGCGGAAGGGGATGTGAATGGGCAGGCCTGGGAACGAGGATCCTTTGATCTGCATCAAGCTGCCGTCGCCCCGGCTTACCACCGCCAGGCCGCCGTGTTCACCAATGCGCCACACCGCGCGGCAGACCACAGTTGTCGTAACCAGATCCGGCCTCGGGTCCGTTCGTTGAATGGCCTTCACGAATGCGGTGAGATCGACACTGTCCGCCGCACTGTCAAAGATCATTCGGCCGAAGTGGTGGTCGTCCTGAAAGGTGGTCGGCCAGTCTTGTGCCTTGGCGCACAACGCAAGTGACAACAGGAGGATGAGATGGTTGAAGCGTCGGATGTGCATTCTTGTCCGTGTTTCTCGTTGATCGTTCAACGCCGTTCGAAGAACCAGTACCGGTAGCGCACCAGCCCGGTCGGCGGCTCCCAATGCACCACGGCGTAGCGGCCGCCGAAGAAGCGCGGGCAGCAGACGATCTCACCGAAGCGTTTCTCCGGCGGGTCCTTCAGAAAGGTCGTGAGGTCGGTGCCGTCGCCGCGCTGCAGCCGGGTCATGCCCTCACACATCATCTCCCACACCAGTCGGTATTCGCGCGGGTCGGGCAGCGGGCCGATGTCCGGGGTGGTCCGTGCCATGGCCTCGCCGAACCGGGCGAAGGCGGCACTGTCGGCCGGGCTCTGCTGCATCCGGTCCTGGAACCGGTCGAACAGGTGGGCCGGGTCGCTGGAATGCCATTGGGACCGGGCGGGCAGGGAAAGGGTAAGCAGGATGAAGGGGAGGAGGGTGCGCATGCAAGGGACGGTACACGGAAGTGGCGAAGGAGTTCGATCGGCTGGCAGCCGCGTGCGCGTTGGTGGTACACCAACGCCCTTTGTCCGCGACCGATCAAACCAGCACGAAATGTGTGCTCCGCCCACCAGCTTTGCCTTTCTTCAGCACCTTCTTCGCGACCAGGTCCGTCAGGTCGCGTGCGGCTGTGTCCTGCGAGGTCTTCGCCAGCTTGGCGTATTTGCCGGACGTGAGGTTACCCTCGAAGCCGTCCAGCACCTTGTTCAGCACCTTCACCTGGCGCGGGTTCAGGATGGTCTTTGCGTGCGTTTGCCAGAACCGGTGCTTGCCCAGCACCGTCGATAGCGTTTCTTCGGAGGCCACCAGCGCGCGTTGCAGGCAGGCCAGGAACCAAGCGAGCCATTCGGTGACATCGAGCATGCCGCGCTGCGATCGTTCCAGCACGTCGTAGTACTTCTTGCGTTCGTTCCTGATCTGCGCGCTCATGCTGTAGAAGCGTTGCGGCGACCCATCGCCGCGGGCGAGCAGGAGGTCGGCCACGGCGCGGGCCATGCGGCCGTTGCCATCCTCGAAAGGGTGCAGAGTGACGAACCAGAAATGTCCGAGCCCGGCTTTTAATAGCGGATCGAGCGCATCCTTCGTGTTCACCCATTTCAGGAAGGCCGCCATTTCCTTCTTCAAGCGCTTGGCTTCGGGAGCTTGGTAATGGACCTTCTCCCGGCCCATCGGCCCGCTCACCACTTGCATCGGCCCGGTGGAGTCATCGCGCCACTGGCCCACGAGGACCTTCAGCATGTGTCTCATCCCGCTCGCGGGGCCGCTGCGACCCGTAGGAAAGAGCGCCGCGTGCCAGCCGAACAAGCGATCGGCCGTGAGCTTCTCATTGCACCGTTGGGTGGCATCCAGCAGCATCTCCACCACGCCATCCACATGGCGGTCCACCTTGGGTGTGCCGGAGACATCCAGCCCCAGGCGTTTGGCCAGTGAGGAACGCACCTGTGCCGGATCCAGCACTTCACCCTCTATTTCGCTGGTGCGCAATACGTCGGTGGCCATGGTCTGGAAGTTGGCCTCCGTGCGCAGGTCGAAGCCCACAGCCGCCATGCGGCCCAGCAGATGGCCTTGAAGCGCGTGGGCTTTGGCCAAGGCGGGCGCAAGGGCTTTCGCATCCCAGCGGAACGCGGGCCAGTCTGGCAGCTCGTGGACGTAGCGGGGCATGACCGTTCTTCGTGTTGCGGAGAAAGGTACGGATATACTCCGCAGATGTTGCGGAGAATAGGGGCGGTATTCTCCGCAGGGCAGCCAAGCAGGAGCCAACAAATTGACACCTATGGACGCGGATGGATGTCCATCGGCGTCCATTTGGGCCAATTTACCGGCAGCCCGGACAACCCGACCGCATCGCCAGGTACATCGCCGAGAACCCCGCGAATTGGGGGAAGGACCGGTTCAACCGGTGATGCCGATCTTCGGACCATGCCTGGACGGTTCCATCGGCGCAGCATCCGGTTGAAGGGGTACGACTACGCCCAGGAAGGGGCGTATTACGTGACCATCTGCACGCATGCACGGGCGCACCTGTTCGGAGAGGTGGTGAACGCGTTGATGGAACGGTCGCACATCGGCGGCATCGCCCAACGGTGTTGGGATGCCATACCCATGCACATGCCCATGGTGGAATTGGATGAATTCATCGTGATGCCGAACCACGTGCACGGGATCATCGTGATCGCGGATAGGGCGGTGGATGGGGCCCATGTAGATCGCGTAGGGGCGGGAAATTTCCCGCCCCCACAATGGCGGGTCCGGCCCGATCCACCGCCCGTTCGTGCCCTGCCCACCATGCAACGCGGTTCATTGGGCCACATCATCCAAACGTTCAAGGCCGCGGTTTCCCGGCAGGTCCGACGCGAATGGTCGATGAACGCCGGCATTGTCACGCCGAGCGCAGCCGAGGTGTGGCAACGCGGGTATTATGAACGCATCATCCGGGACGCCGCCGAACACGACCGCATCGCCCAATACATCGCCGATAACCCCGCGAATTGGGACAATGATCGATTTTTCCGATGATCATCGGGCAACGGTTCCGGCATTGAACACGATCGGGGGATCCCCCGCCCCCGATGCACGGCATGGCGACCCATTGATCGGGCACAGGATGAATGGGGTCGATGGTCGGGGGAACGTTTCCGGGTGTGGCAATGGAACATCGTAGGGGCGGGAAATTTCCCGCCCACAATACATGATCGGCCACACCCGGGAATGCCGGGCATACCAACCTGCCAATTGCGTTCAGGTTGAATTGAACCGATGGTCGGGGGAACGGTTCCGGGTGTGGTAATGAAACATTGTAGGGGCGGGAAATTTCCCGCCCCTACCGATCGGTCGGCCACACCCGGAACCGTTCAGGAGATCATGCCCCTCCAATTGGAAGGGGACCGGTTCAACCGGTGATCGCATTTCGCGTTAGGGACAGCAGTGGAAAGCCCGGAGCCTTCTTAGGCGAGGACTTGCAACGAATGGCCCGACGGCGAGTCTTCGAGCCGGAACGCCCAAATCAATCTGCCTTCTTACGCCACATGAACCCAGCGAAAACCAAAAGCAGCAAACCAAAGAAGCCGACATAAGGGCCGCTCAAGACCTTGGGCTGCATTGTTCGAGCATCGATGCCGATGCGGACATCGTGATCGAGATACATGTTCACACCAGCAGCGATCAAACCCAGACCAAGTAGCGCAATGACCACAGCCCCTTTCTTCCCTTTCAAGAAGCTAGGTTCATATGGTGCCGATGAGGTGCGCTTCTTCGAGGTCATGTCGGCAATACCCCCATATTGAATTCCCTTGTCGCCGGTGCCTGGCTGGCCGCTTCGATCCCCATGCTGTTCCAGGTCCGGGTATCGAGCAGGTCCAGTTTCTCACAGCTTCCCTGTTTTGGAGATCAAGCCAAGGATGTACCACACCGCGAGTACCGCGATCGAGCCGAAGATCAGCATGATGACCTCCTCTTTGTTCGGCTTCTTATACTTGAACCAGTCCATTCCCGGTAGCTCCACATTTCAGGTCTGCAACACCCCCATGTTGAACTCCCGCCTGGCCGATGCCTGGTTCGCCGCTTCGATGCTCATCCTGATCGGGTTCATGCCTGCCGAAAGTAGTTCTGTGCCTTTGCGCCAGCGACGAGCTTCAAGTAGAGGTCAAAGATCCGTTCCCCGAGCCCACCAGTATCGTCCATTTGCCGGGCGAGTACGGTACCACCTTCGAACCAGTGGGTCTCATTGGGCTGAATCGGCCGACCGGCTAGAACGCCCATTTCCACCAATGAAGCAGCCATGTGAAGGCCAGCGACATTACTCTGGTCAGATTTGTTCAGAGCATACACGTTCGTCGCCGCACGTTCCATCAATAACGCGCGTAGTTGCCTTGCGACTTGAACCAAATCGTCCATCTAGGTCTGAAGAACTCCCATGTTGAACACCTTCTCACTCGGAGCTTGTGATGCCGCCTCGATCCCCAAACTCACCCACGTCCTCGTCTCCAACGGGTCAATAACCGCATCCAGCCACAACCGGCTCGCCGCATAGTACGGGCTGATCGTCTCCTCATACTTCCCGCGGATCCTGTTCAGCAGTTCGGCCTCCTTCTCCGGCGTGATCGTCTCGCCCTTGCCTTTCAGCGCGGCCACTTCGATCTGCAGCATCACCTTGCTGGCCTGCTCGCCGCCCATCACGGCCACTTGGGCGCTGGGCCAGCCCACGATCAGGCGCGGGTCGTAGGCTTTGCCGCACATGGCGTAGTTGCCGGCGCCGTAGCTGTTGCCGATGATGATGGTGAACTTGGGCACCACGCTGTTGCTCACGGCGTTCACCAGCTTCGCGCCGTCCTTGATGATGCCGCCGTGCTCGCTGCGGCTGCCCACCATGAAGCCGGTGACGTCCTGCAAAAAGACCAGCGGGATGTTCTTCTGGTTGCAGTTGGCGATGAAGCGCGTGGCCTTGTCGGCGCTGTCGCTGTAGATGACGCCGCCGAACTGCATCTCGCCCTTCTTGCTCTTCACCACCTTGCGCTGGTTGGCCACGATGCCCACCGCCCAGCCGTCGATGCGGGCGTAGGCGGTGATGATGCTCTGGCCGTAGCCTTCCTTGTATTCGGTGTACGCGCTGTCGTCCACCAGCCGCGCGATCACCTCGCGCATGTCGTAGGGCTTGGCGCGGTCGGTGGGGAGGATGCCGTAGATCTCCTTCGGGTCGGCCTTGGGCGCGGCGGCCTTCTCGCGGCTGAAACCTGCGTCTTTGGGTTTGCCCAGCTTGTCCACGATGGCGCGGATCTTCTTCAGGCAATCCGCATCGTCCTTGCACTTGTAGTCGGTCACCCCGCTGATCTCGCTGTGGGTGGTGGCGCCGCCGAGCGTCTCGTTGTCGATGTCCTCACCGATGGCGGCTTTTACCAGGTAGCTGCCGGCGAGGAAGATGCTGCCGGTCTTCTCCACGATCAGGGCCTCATCGCTCATGATGGGCAGGTAGGCCCCGCCCGCCACGCAGCTGCCCATGATGGCGGCGATCTGCGTGATGCCCATGCTGCTCATGATAGCGTTGTTGCGGAAGATCCTGCCGAAGTGCTCCTTGTCGGGGAAGATCTCGTCCTGCATGGGCAGGTACACGCCCGCGCTGTCCACCAGGTAGATGATGGGCAGGCGGTTCTCGATGGCGATCTCCTGGGCGCGCAGGTTCTTCTTGCCCGTCATGGGGAACCACGCGCCGGCCTTCACGGTGGCGTCGTTGGCCACCACGATGCACTGGCGCTTGCTCACGTAGCCGATCACCACCACCACACCCGCGCTGGGGGCACCGCCGTGTTCCTTGTACATGCCGTCGGCCGCGAAGGCACCGATCTCGATGCGCGGGCTCTTGGGGTCCAGCAGGGCATCGATGCGCTCGCGGGCGGTCATCTTGCCTTCGGCCTTCAGCTTGGCCATGCGCTTTTCGCCGCCGCCCTCATGGATCTTGTGCAGGCGCTTGTTAAGGTCGGAGACCTTCAGCTTGTTGAAGTCTTCGTTCTTGGATGCTTCGATGTCGATCTTCTCGGCCATGGTGATCAGATGCTTCCGCCAAAGCTTCAGCGTAGGTGGATGATCAGACGATCAGATGATCAGAGGATGGCCTGACCCGCGATGTCTGTGGTGCGAAGATCGGGTGTAGTGGGTGAATTGCGAGAGGGTTGGGGCGTGCCCCGGCTCAAAAGCAGCCGGGTCGGGCTATCCGCTGCAACTCCGCGGCCTGATGACAGGCCTTGCGGGGTTTCCGCTGCTATCCCTCACGCGAAATGCTGGCTCACGGTACGGGTCAGAATGGTGGGCAACTGCGACATCCGAAACCCTTGGATATGATCTCTCCGCGCTTGTTATAAACGACGAACGCACGGTCCGTTACCCACCACGTGCCGACCTTGATGTCTTTCTTGTAGGGGCCATCATCGCGGTCCTTGATGTCACCCTTGAAGTAGCACCAGCGACCATCCTTGCGGCCCTTCTCATCTCTGTTGCCGAGCGCGATGAGTTGATGCTCGCCGTTATATAGGCATCGTGTGTAGTACAGATGGTCGAAGGTTGTGTCGCAAGCAAATTCCGTCGTGTCCGACTGTGCTACAGCCGACATTGGAATTGATCCCACTACAACGATCAGCGCAATGAGGAATAGCTTGAACATGGGAGCGGTAACATTGCCACGCGAAGTTCGGCCATGGCATTCAATTGTCTGATCGTCTGATCACTTCTTCTTCGCCGCGCTGACGAACGGCATGGTAGCCGCTTGCTTCATCCACGCCGCCACTTGGCGTTCGTCCAGATCCTTCACGGATGCCAGCTGCACACCCCGCGTGTCTGCCCACCGGAGCGTAGCGAAGGCGGGGCCTTGCCCATAGCGACCGGCGTTACCGGCGGTTCCGGCTTCAGGTCCGTGCCGCGTATGAATGTGGTGTTCTTCAAACTTTCACCTTCCCGCTCTTCGCCCGAACACGCGCGCCGCTTTCACCTCGTGCGGTCGCTGCTGACTTTCCTCCAACGGGTTGGCGAACGGCTTTCTTCGGTGCATTCACCGGCTTACCCTCTTCCAACAGATCCGGATCCCCATGGTACACCGCCACCAACGGGAAAATGATGTCGTACTCGCCCCACATGATGGCGTGGCCCAAGTGGATCGTGTAATTCTTGAACTTTGAAGGCTTCAGGTAAGCGTGCTCCTCTTCGGTCGGCAAGCTTTCGATCCAAGGTTTGAAGTCCACTTCGTTGCTGTGCCCATCGCTGAAGCGAAACCGCAGCTTGTGGCCGCGAACGTGTTCGATGCTCTTGATGGAAAGACTTGCCTTGCTCATGGCTTCAACTTGGTAATGGTCTCCGGTTTGATCGAGCGCCCGTAAATGAAACGCGCGGTCCACTTCTCGGCAATGTCACTGGCCTTGGCACGGATCAACTCATCCGCCTTTGTCAGGACCGACGGTGGCAGTGCTTTGCCAACACGCGCCCATTGCACTTCGCGCAGTGTACCATCGGTTCCGAACAGCAGCGTGGCTTTCATTTCACAGCCTTGATAGGTGACGTGCAAGTGTATCGGCAGATGGTCCTTGGAGTAGAAGAAGAAGTACATGCCCGCATAGACGTAGAGCTTTGGCATCGTGCAGCTAAGGTAGTTCGCCGACGCTGAGGCGGGCGTGATCCACGGCTTTTCCGTCACGACTTCTTCCCCGCTGTCGCGGTACGAGGACGCTTCGCCGCGCTGAAAAAGGACATCGTCGCCGCTTACTTCATCCACTCCGCCACCTGGGGTTCGTCCAGATCCTTCATGGCTTCCAGCTCAATACCCCGTGTGCCTGGCCAGCTTACCATTGCTCAATCCTGCGGTAACACCTCCGGAGATATAGGCGCTTGCTCCTTCTTCCGATGTAACTCCAGATACACCCCTACCACCAGGAAGTCACGCCCGGTCTCGTCGTTGATACGGTAGTCGAACTGGTGCAGGTAGCCGAGCTGAAGCGCCATACCGGGGGTGATGCGGCGATTGATGGCGACCTGCGCACGGTTGCGCTCGAAGTAGGGCTCCTGGTCGGTGAAGAAGAGCTCGTCGCTGGCGCTCAGCACATAGGGGCGTTCACCGCCCTTCATTCGGCCAAAGGGGTAGGAGATGCCCAGGCGGTAGCGGAAGCGATTGCGGTATCCGAAGCTGGTGTACCGCATCTCCCAACGGTAGCGCTGCTCGATCCGGAGGCGGCCGAGCACACCGTCCAGCACCACCTGCGGCCAGAGCCGGAACTCGTCGTTGACCGTGGGTTCCACGAAATCGCCACCCGGCCTATAGGTGACATAGCGCCCCGCCCCGAGCGACAACCGCAGGCCGGGCATGGCCTTGTAGGTGACGGCGCCCTTGTACTCGTGGTAGTGGAAGTCGTTGTAGAACTTCAGTGAACGCACCTGGCCTTCCACCAGACCGGAGAGACGGTCGTTCCACTTGTACTGCAGGTTCAGGATGTTCCAGCTACCAAGGCCGTCGGTCTGTGCGAACAAGATGATCGATGAACAGAACATGATCACCGACCAGCTGATCCGGTTGAGGAACTGCATTGGACACGTGGTCTGCTCCGATGCGGATCTCAACAACGGTCGCATTTACGGGCCAAGTTAGATCGACGTGTTGGATGGTGTTGTTCTTGGCCGATGTTCGATGCCGCGTCGCTAGGCCCGGATGATGCTTGTCGCCTCGGGTCCGCAGTTGCACACCAGGTCGATCACGCTCATGCGAGGGACGAAGCCATGCCGTTGAGCGAAGATCTGGGGGTAGATCGGGGCCGCTGTGAGTTCCGGTGGAAGCGGGCGTTTGGGGTGGAGGGTGGTGCGGAGGTCGAGTGGCTCAAGCGGCCGGTGTTTAGCGGCGAGCGGCAAGTTGGGACCCAGTGTACTTGCCGCTTGCGACTTGCCGCTTGCCGCTTCCAGATATTCCTCGCTCACCACCAACTCCGTCCCCAGCCCCAGCCACTTCATCCCCAGGCGCAAGGTGGCCAGGTCAAGGTCCACGAGCCGGTCGTACTTCTTCAGCACCACGTCCTCGATGGCGTCGATATAATGGATGAACCACGGCGTGTTGCCATAGGCGCTGCGGATGGCGTGCACGTGTTGCTGCGGCCAGGTCTCCTCGTAGCTCAGGCCCACGGTGCGCATCGGCATCTTCTCGCCGCTCCGGCGGGCGATCTGCACCGTCAGGTCCTGCACGCCGTTGGGACCCACGATGCGGGTGCGGGTGCGGTAGCTCTGTCGCTCGTAGTGCTCCCCGAGATCGATGATCACGCGCGGATGCTTCGCAAGCAGGCGGTAATGCTCGACCGAGCCGAAGTAGAAGGCAGAGAGGACCGGTACCATGTCGGTGCCAAAGGTCGCGCGCTACCTTCGATGCATCATCGTCTCTCCATGCGTTCACTTCTTTCCCTTGCCGCCTGTGCGTTGCTTTGGTCCTGCGGCTCCGATCCCGCGCCGGCCACGGACGTTCCGGCCACGGTCATTGACACCATTGCGGCAACACCGATAGTGCCCGATTGGCCAGGTTACTACGAAGGCGCTTTTCCAGTGGGCAAGGATCAACGGATGATCGTGCAGCTCTGGGTGCGCAGCGACAGCACCTTCGTGATCCGGGAGCGACGTGGTAAAGCGGACACTCTTCCGGAAGGTTCGATAGGCAACTGGCACGTGGTGAACGTGCCGGGCGGACCTGCCAACGGTTTGCTCCGGTTCCAGTACGGTGGCGATCCGCCGGATCACTACCAACGCACGGAGAAAGGCCTGGTCTTCGTGGATGTCATCGGTGGAGTGGATGTGGCGGAGGATTGGACGCTGGAGAAGCTGGCGGATGAGATCAACGAGGAGATCCCCCGCATGCGGCTGAAGGGTACCTTCACTTACATGGCCGATGCCAAGAGCTTCCAACCCTGTGGTTCGCGATACACCTGGCCTTGCGCAGGCGGCATGGACTGGGGCCCGGAGGAAGGTGAACTCGAAGGAAGCATGAACGGTGCGGAACTGGAGAAGGCCTATGGGAAGGCGGTGAAGCAGGGCGGCGATCCTTGGACCGTGGATGTTGAATGCTCACTGGGCATGGGACCGGCCATGGAGGGCGATGGTGCGGACGAGTACCTCTTCATCCATAAGGTGCTGAACGCCTCGGCGAACTGTCCCTAGACCAGGGCCCTGCGCGGCTTTCGCCAGAAGCGTCGCTCCAGCCAGTGCCTGAACAATGGATCGAGCCACACGGTCTTCGGCCCTTGGTGGTCCAGGATGTCCTTCTTCTCCAGGGCAGTACGGATGCGGCCCACCATGGCCGATGAGCCCAGTTCGTAGCGGGTGAGCACCTCGGCGGTGGAGAAGCGTTCCACCCCGTCGGCCAGGGCCTCCAGGTAGCGGAGCTGTGGCGTGGTCAGGCCATCGACCAGATGCTGGAAGAGGATCGCGTACTGATCCAACAGTTCCTCCAGGCCATTGTCGATGTTGGCGGTGGTGCAGGTGAGCTTGGTCTGTTGCCATGCCGCGTTCGCCAGCAACTGCACCGAATAGGGATGGTCCTCCATGATCGCGGCGATGGTGGTGGCGAGGCCCTTGTCGATCTTCTTCTTCGTACGCTTGAAGCGGTCCACGATGTAGGCGGTCCAGTAGGGCCGTTCGATGCGCTCCAGGAACATGAGGTCGCCGAACTTGTAGAACGGCATGGTGCTCTTGGTGAAGATGTCCAGCATCATGTGCCGCTTGCTGCCATAGAGCACATGGGTGACGTGGGTGTGGCGTTGCCAGGCCGCGCGGAGCAACTTCTGCGTGGCCTTGGGATCGGGGAACTGGCCGATGTTCTGGAACTCGTCGATGCAGAGCACCAACTGGATCTTCTTCGCCTGTGCCAGGCGCTCGGGCAGGTCGAGCAGCTCGTGACGCGAGCGCTGGAGGTCCTCCCACGAAAGGCCGATGCTCATCTCCAGCGTGGGGTCGGAACCCAGGCTCACCTTGGGCACGATGGCCTGCACGAAGCGCTTCAGGTCGCGCAGGCGTTCCTCCAGGGTGTTGGACGTGGCCAGGATCACTGCGGCGGTGATGCGCTCCAGCATCTCACGTTCGTCCCGCACCTCGAACAGGTCCACCTGGGCGAACCGGATCCGCTTGTCGGTGGACAGGTCGTCGGCGGTCTGTTGCACCAACGAGCTCTTCCCATAGCGCCGGGGCGAGATCAGGATCGTGTTCACCCCGGTGAGCACGTTGCCCTTCAACCGTTTGCGCTCCCGCTCACGGTCCACGAAATGGACGCCCTCGGCGAGCTTGCCGAACTTGAACGGATGGTGGTCCATGGTGCCTGTTGAAATTGTAACAACAAGGTTAGTAACAATAGTGTTACAAACAAAGATGTTACAAGAAAAAATGCCGTCAGGACATACTTCCCGATCGAACCTCCCAAAAATGCTGCCCAGCAGTATCGTTCGGTGTGGTGGGGCCACTTCACGTGATCCTGGACTTGTCTGCGCCGTGCTTCCAAGTTGTGAATAGTGAATAGAGGCACACCGAGATTCCAAGAGTTGAAAGCACCAGCCAGGGAATCAGCGATTCAGTCTTCATAAGGAAGATGAACAGAGCTGAGATCGACACCATGGTGAGGGATAGGGCATTGCGCAAACCCAAGCCACCAGCAACGACAATTGCCAACCGAGAAACAGGCCCGAATAAGTACGGAATGGATAATAGATGAAGTCCTTCCGCATTTGGTCGGCTCCAAGGGAAGGCACTGATCATGCGCGTGGTCATTTCCATCGTGGCCACCATGCAGAACGCATAGATCAGATGAAGAACCACAAGGGCGATCCTTCTAGGGAAAAAAATTCATCTCGCTCTATTTTCCAATGCAGAACTTCCCAAAAATGCTGCCCAGCAGGTCCTCGCTGGTGATGCGGCCGGTGATCTCGCCGAGGTGGTGCTGCGCACGGCGCAGGTCGATGGCGAGCAGTTCGCCGCTGATGCCGTTGTCGATGGCGCGCTTGGCGTCCTGCAGTGCGGAGCGGGCCTTGGTCAGGGCGTCCACGTGGCGGGCGTTGGTCACCACGATGTCGCCGGGGCCTTGGCGCAGCTGCTCCACATGGGTGATGAAGGCCTTCTTCAGCGCCTCCAGCCCAGTGCCGCCGCGCGCGCTGATGGACAGCATGTCCTTCGCGGGCTTCACGCCGGGCACATCGCTCTTGTTGAGCACGGGCAGGATCCACGGGCCCGGCTGACCGGCGGGAACGGCCTCCTTGATGCGTTGGGCGAGCATGATGGCCTCCGTGCGGAGCGCACCTTCCGCCAGTACACTTGCATCCCCCAGCAGCACCACGATGCTGGCTTCCGCGGCCTTCCTGTAGCTGCGCTCGATGCCGAGCTTCTCCACGGTATCCGTGGTATTGCGAAGCCCGGCGGTATCGATGAAGCGGAACAGCACGCCGCCGATGGTCATGGTCTCTTCCACGGTGTCGCGCGTGGTGCCGGCGATCTCGCTCACAATGGCGCGGTCCTCCTGGAGCAGTGCGTTCAGCAGGGTGCTCTTGCCGCTGTTCGGTGCGCCGACGATGGCCACCGGAATGCCCTGCCGCACCGCGTTGCCGTAGCGGAAGCTGTCGATCAGCTCCGTGCATAGGTCGGTGAGGCGGTCGATGAGGGCCGTGAGCTCCACGCGTTTCGCGAACTGCACGTCCTCCTCGCTGAAGTCCAGTTCCAGCTCGATCAGCGCGCTGAAGTCGATGAGCTGTTGGCGCAGTTCCTCGATCCGGCGACCGAAGCCACCGCGTAGCTGGTTCAACGCAAGGGTGTGCTGGGCTGCGCTCTGGCTGGCGATGAGGTCCGCCACCGCCTCGGCCTGGCTCAGGTCCAGCTTGCGGTTCATGAAGGCCCGCTGGGTGAACTCGCCCGGCAGCGCCATCCGCGCACCTTCGGCCAGCATGGCCTGCAACAGCCGCTGTTGCACGTAGGGTGAACCGTGCACCGACAGCTCCACAACGTCCTCGCCGGTGTAGCTCTGCGGCCCCATGAACACGGTCAGCACGCCTTCGTCCACCGGCCCCTCGCTGTCGGCGAGCTGAACGAAATAGGCGTGCCGCGCCTCGATCATCCCCTCCAGCTTCGGCGCCAGCACCATCGCGATGGCCACCGCCTCAGGCCCGGAAAGGCGCAGCACGGCAAGGGCGCCGGTGCCGGGCGGCGTGCTGAGCGCGCAGATGGTGTCGTTGAGGGCCATGGCAGGAAAGGGAGCGTTGACGAACGCGGGCACGAAATTGCGGAACTTCGCCCCGCTCCCGATGTCCAGCCCAGCAAAACAGGCCTACGATGCGCTGCCCCATCCCCAGGTGGTGGTGGTGGGCGGCGGATTCGCAGGCTTGGAACTGATCAAACGGCTCGAAGGCGCCCCATACAAGGTGCTGTTGTTGGACCGACAGAACCACCACTGCTTCCAGCCGCTGCTCTACCAGGTGGCCACCGCCAGCCTTTCGGCCGACAGCATCGCGCACCCCTTCCGCCGCACCGTGGCGCCCATGCCCAACGTGGCCTTCCGCATGGCGAAGGTCATCGCCGTGGACCCTGCACGTAAGCAGGTGATCACGGATAGCGGCGAGTTCCCCTACGACATCCTCGTGCTCGCCACTGGCAGCGGCACCAACTTCTTCGGCAACACCGCCATCGAGAAGGAGGCCATGCAGCTCAAGAGCATCGGCCAGGCCCTCGACATCCGCAGCGATTTCCTCCAAGACTTCGAGGCCGCACTGTACCAGCAGGACGAGCATTCGCAGAAGCGGCAGCTCAACTTCACCATCGTCGGCGCGGGTCCCACCGGCGTGGAGCTCGCGGGTGCGCTGGCCGAGATCCGTCGCACCGTGCTGAAGCGCGAGTACCGCGAGCTGGACAGCGAGCGCATGCAGATCTGGCTGATCGACAGCAACGACCGTGTGCTGAAGAACTTCAGCGAGCAGGCCAGCGCCTTTGCCCTGAAGTACTTGCAGGACATGGGGGTGAACGTACGTCTGGGTGCACGGGTCGCGCATTTCGATGGCGAGCTGATCACCTTCCAGGATGGCAGCACCATGGACAGCCGCACATTGATCTGGGCCGCCGGGGTTAAGGGAATGACACTGCCGGGCCTCGAAGCTGCGGAAGTGCCCAAGGCCAACCGCTACAACGTGGACCGCTTCAACCAGCTGCAGGGCATGCCCGGAGTCTATGCGCTTGGCGATGTGGCCCTGATGGCCGAAGGGAAGTGGGAGCGGGGTCATCCCCAGGTGGCGCCGGCCGCCATCCAACAAGCCGTTCTGCTGGCCAGCAACCTGCTGCGCAAGGCCGAAAGGAAGGAGCTGAAACCCTTCACCTATGTGGACAAGGGCAGCATGGCCACCATCGGGCGCTTCAAGGCGGTGGTGGACATCGGCCGGTTCCACCTTGGCGGACCGCTGGCCTGGCTGGCGTGGATGTTCGTGCACCTCATGGCCCTCGTGGGCTTCCGCAACCGCCTGCAGGTGCTCATGGGCTGGGCCTGGAAGTACCTCAGCTGGAAGAACACGATCCGCCTGATCATCCGGCCGTATGTGAGGTATGTCGAGCGCCAGGTCGTGGAGACGCCGAGGAGCTGATCACTCGCCGCGCACGATGACCAACCGCGTGGTCCACGTTGCCTTCGTCGTGCTGTAACGCACCAGGTACACCCCTTCCGCCCGATCGCCCAGGTCCAGTTCCACCATTGGTGCGGAGGATATCCACCGTTGCACACGCTCACCCCGCAGGGTCCAGAGGCTGATCTCAGCAACGCCCGTGGCTTCGGACGGACGCAGCACAGTGGTCTGAGCCGATGTGGGGGAAGGGAATACCGTGAGCGCTTGTCCGGCCATCACCTGGAGGAATTCCGGCGCGGCGGTGATCACTCCGAGGGTATCGCAATTGCGCCAGATGCGGACGTCTCCTATGGTGGAATAACTTAGGATATCCAAGCTTCCGTCGTTCGTCCAGTCGGCCACATCGACCAAGTGTGTGCCTGGGGCGCTCGCCAGGGTGGTGGCGTTGTAGGTGAAGCTACAATCACTGAAGCCCACCTTGCGCGTGGAGTTGATGTTCCCGGCCAGCAGGCGGAAGCTTGTGTCCTGCGGAAAGGGTGCGATGACGAAATTATTGATCAAGCCAATGGTGCCAAAGAGCGGCGGGGCGAAGTTGCCGTTTCCCAGTCCGGCCAGGAGGCACCAGTAGTTCCCGGTGACGGCGACCATGTCCGCGATACCATCAAAGTTCATGTCCTCGACCCCTACCCCGACACCGGCGATGAAAGTGATGAAGTATCCGACGGGTGGCCCGAAGCCGCCGCTACCATTCCCTGCAAGCACGTATATGGAATCGGCGGTGTTGTCGCCGATCAGCAGGTCAACCGTTCCGTTCGCATCGAGGTCTCCGGTCGCGATGTATACCGGCGCAGGTCCTCCCGTCGGGAAGCTGGGCGTGAAGGAGCCGACACCGTTGTTGAGCAGCACGATGAGACCGGAGCCTGCGCCGGTGGTGGCCACGATGTCCGGGCCGCTAAGGCCGTCGAGGTCGTCGATATGCAGCGCAGTGATGGCTTGGGAACTGGAGCTCAATAGGTTGGAGTAGGTGAGGGTTCCATTGGTGTTTGTCAGCACCCAAAGGTTCGGCTGTCCGGTCGCACCGGCCACCACATCCACATCGCCATCTTGATCGAGGTCGGCGCTGGCGACCAGGGTCGGTATGCCGGGTAATGGGATCGAGGAAGTGAAGGTTAACCCATTGGAGCTGCCGAGGTAAACGCCCAAAGAGCTCTGCCCTTGAAAAGTAAAGATCAGGTCGCGCCATCCGTCCTGGTCCAGGTCGGCGCCGGTAATGGCCGTGGTGTTGAACACGGATTCTGTTGTCGGTGCCAGCAGGCAGACCCCGTCCTGAGAGGGGCACAGGCAGAAGGTCATGCCACGGATCAAGGATTGTCCGCTCTGTTGGTAAAGACCACACACGTAGATCGCATTGTTCGCGCCCACGACCACATCACGACCTTCCTCTATGTTGAAACTGCCGGCAGAGGTGTATCGGTAGGTCCAGAGAACAGTTCCAGTGCTGTCGTAACTGCGCACATAGGCATCGCGAAGCAACTGGTCACCTACGAAGCCTGTGGTGATCACATTTCCATCGGTGGATAGGGCCATCGCATAGGGCAAGGGGCTGGTCAGCCCATTGGTGAAATAGTTTCCCGGCCCGCTGAGCGTGCCATTGGTGTTCACACGGAACACCACCTCCCCGCTGCCGTTGCTGGTCTGCGATCGCCCGGCCACATAAGCGCGTCCCGCAGCGTCGAGCTTCAGACCGCTCACGGCCAGCTCATTGTTGTAATCGTAATGGCACTGGTTGATGAGATTCCCGGATTGTCCAAAGCGGTACACGCTAATGTCTTCGCTTTGGTTGCTGCCGGGACTTTCCGTGATGCCGGCCACCACGACGTTACCGTTCGGGTCGATCATCACGTGCGTGGCGATGTCCACGTGGCTCCCGAACCCCGTGTTGCGGTTGATGACCTGTTGCCATTGGAACACCCCGGCGGCGTTGTATTTCAGCACGAGAAGGTCCTTGTTGTTCATGATAGACCCCGTGGTGTAGCCTGCCACGAACACGTTCGATTGCGCATCGGTCCAGATGGCGTTGGGTTCGTCGTCGTTGTTGTTGGCCCCGTTCCACGTTCGGCGCCACAGCAGGTTTCCAGCTGTGTCGAGTTTCAGTACGCTCACGTTGTTGAACACGGTCGGGTTCCCGGGAAGCTCTTCGGTTGTAGCACAGAGCACGATATCGCCGTTGGCATCAATGTGCAGATCGCTGACGTGGTCGTCGCGGTTGAGCGAGTCGTTCCACGTGAAGGTCCATAGGGGAGAACCCGCAGGGGTGAATGCGCTCACCCCGATGTCCCAGGTCGAATTGACGGAAGGGTTGTAGAACACCCATGCAGCCACCAGCATGCCGTTCCCGTGCCTCACCAGGTCCACGGCCACGTTCGCCGAATCCCATTGCGCGGTCCATTGAGGCTGACCATCAAAACTGCGGTACTTGGCCAGGTAGCAGAAGTTGCCGCCTTCGCCAAGCGTGTACACGGCGGTGTCGGGCCCCAAGACCATGCGCTTGCCGGTGTTCGTGCCCTGCCCTGTGTAGTGCACTTCGTCCCAGTTCAGCTGCGGTTGCTGCGCCAAGGTGGCAAGGGAAGTGAGCAGGGCCGGAACGAAAGCGTTCAGAAGTATGCGTTTCATTGGGTGAAGATATTCCGGGCAGGTGCGATCCCGCAGTCGATGATATCACACCGGGTTCTTCCCTGGGTCAACGGGGTCCGAACGCCGCTGGTGGTCGGGGAGCCGGTTACCTTCGTCCGGCCCCCATGGACCGGCGCTACATCGTCCTCTTCCTCACCATCTTCATCGACCTGCTGGGCTTCGGGCTGGTGATCCCCATCCTGCCCAACTACATCAAGGACCTGGCGGGCAGCGAGGTCTGGGTGGGCATCGGCATCGCGTTGTTCAGCGCCATGCAGTTCATCGCCTCGCCGCTGCTGGGAAGCCTCAGCGACCGGATCGGACGCCGGCCCGTGCTGTTGATCACGCTGCTGGCGAACGCGCTGGGCTATGTGCTGCTGGGCCTCAGCTACGGTCAAGGCCTGGGGATGCTGTTCCTGGCCCGGGCCATCAATGGGTTCGCGTCGGGCAACATCGGCGTGGCCCAGGCCTACATCATCGACATCACACCACCGGAGAAACGCAGCGGCGCCATGGGCCTCATCGGGGCGGCCTTCGGCATGGGCTTCATCTTCGGTCCTTCACTGGGCGGTCTGATCATGGGTACGCTCGGCTTTCCGTGGCTGGGCTGGATCGCCGCTGGACTGTGCCTCGTCAACCTCCTCCTGGCGCAGGTCACCTTGAAGGAGAGCATCGCACAGAAGAACCCCACCGCGCCGATCCGTCTGATCCCGATCACCGATTACGTGGGCGTGATGCGGCAGCCGGTGGTCCGCAGCATCTTCCTCATCAACTTCCTCTACATCACCGCCTTCTTCCTCTTCCAGGTGTGCACCACGCTTTTCTGGGAGGACCACTTTGGCCTGAACGACGATCAGCGCGGCTATGCCTTCACCTTCCTCGGCGTGTGTACCACGGTGGTGCAGGTGCTGCTGATCAAGCCGCTCAGCGCCGCCCTCGGCGATCGCAAGTTGCTGGTGATCGGCAACATCGGCATGGCCGTAGTGCTGGTGGCCATGGGTCTGGTGCCACCCGGCCTTTTCCTCGCGCTCGAACTGCCGTTGATCTTCCTGATGGCCTTGATGAACGGTCCTGTGGGCCCCAGTTCCATCTCCATCCTCAGCACACAGACCGACCCGCGCGAGCAGGGCAAGATGGTGGGCCTGTACCAGAGCTTCGGTTCGCTGGCGCGCGTGGCGGGGCCGCTGGTGGGAACCTCGCTCTATGGCGTTCACTACCTGCTGCCGTTCTTCCTGGCCAGTGCGCTGTTGCTGGTGAACGCGGGCTGGGCCATGCGCATGGTGAAGGGCTTGCGCACAGCGCCTTTGGTCACGACATCCTGAGTTCACCTCGGAACGCGACCTTCGTGCCGCCCGCTCTACGGGGCGATCGCACCATGGACCGCAGACTGCTCCTCCTCTGGCTCACCATCTTCGTTGACCTGCTCGGGTTCACGATGTTCATTCCGGTGGTGCCCTACTTCGCCGAGCGGGTGGGGGCCAGCGAGAACATGGTGATGCTCTCGGCCGCCGTGTTCAGCCTGCTGGTGTTCCTGTGCTCGCCGATCTGGGGCTCCATGAGCGACCGCGTGGGCCGGCGACCTGTGATCATCATCTCGATCATCATCAGTGCGGTGAGCTACCTGGTCTTCGCGCATGCCACCAGCCTTTTGCTGCTCTTCGTGTCGCGCATCCTCACCGGCATCGGCTCGGGCAACATCGCTGCTGCACAGGCCTATGTCAGTGACATCACCAAGCCGCAGGACCGGGCCAAGCGAATAGGGTTGGTGGTCGGTGCCTCCTTCGGACTGGCCTTCGCCTTCGGCCCGGCGATCGGCGGGTCCATCTACAGCCACTTCGGGCTGGAGACGCTGGGCTACGTGGCGGCGGGCCTGTGCATGGTCAACCTGTTAGGCGTGTTCCTCGCCCTGCCTGAATCGCTTCTGGTGAAGGACCCCATCCGCGCCATCAACTTCAAGCCTGTCGCCAGCACCTTCGCATCACTGAAAGACAAGCGCTTCCGCGACATCTTCATCATCGGCTTCGTGTACATCACGGCCTTCAGCATGATGAACGTAAGCATCGCTTTCCTCTGGCAGCAGAAGTACGGGTTGGATGTGGACCACGTCGGGCTGATGTTCTCCTTGGTCGGCATCAGCTCCGCCATTGCACAAGGCGGCCTGGTCGGGGTGTTCCAACGCCTCATGGGGGAACGCAGGATGATGGTGTGGGGCTGTGTGTTCGTGGGCGTTGGCCTGGCGGCCATCCCGTTGGTTCCTACCGTCGGCTTCGTGGCGTTCAGCCTGATCCCGATCATCCTCTTGTCCATCGGCAACGCCTGCCTGAACCCCAGCCTGGTGGCCATCCTGAGCCGCAAGGCCGAGCACCACGAACTGGGGGAGGTGATGGGGCAGAACCAGGGATTCGGTTCCTTGGGCCGTGTGGTGGGCCCCGCCATGGCCGGTCCGCTCTATGCGGCGGGCATGGGACTGCCGTTCTACGTGGGCGGCGCCATCATGCTGGGCACGCTCTGGCTGGTGTTCGACTACCTCCGCACGAGCTATACGCCCCTGCCCGGTGCATCGGAACACCCTGCCGGTTAGATTTGCGGCCGTCTTCCGGAAAGCAGCAGGCAGTTGGCAGTGGGCAGTGGCGCCCTGCCGAGGGTCTTCCGCAAGAACGGACGACCATGCCGATCACCATTCACTGCCTCCTGTCAACTGCGAACTGAACCCATGAGCGTACTCGTCAACAAGAACAGCAAGGTCCTGGTGCAGGGCTTCACCGGCAGCGAAGGCACCTTCCACGCCACGCAGATGATCGAGTACGGCACCAACGTCGTTGGCGGTGTCACCCCCGGAAAGGGCGGTCAGACCCACCTGGACAAGCCCGTGTTCGAGACCGTGAGCGATGCGGTGAAGGCCACCGGCGCGGACGTCAGCATCATCTTCGTGCCCCCCGCCTTCGCGGCGGATGCGATCATGGAGGCCGCCGAGGCCGGCATCAAGGTGATCGTGTGCATCACCGAGGGCATCCCCGTGAAGGACATGGTGAGCGCCCGCGAATACCTGCGTGGCAAGGACTGCCGCCTGATCGGCCCCAACTGCCCCGGTGTGATCACCGCCGGGGAATGCAAGGTGGGCATCATGCCCGGCTTCGTGTTCAAGAAGGGCAAGGTGGGCATCGTATCGAAATCCGGTACGCTGACCTACGAGGCCGCCGACCAGGTGGTGAAGGCCGGCATGGGCATCACCACGGCCATCGGCATCGGAGGCGACCCCATCATCGGCACCACCACGCTCGAGGCCGTCCAGCTCTTCGCCAACGACCCCGAGACCGAGGCCATCGTGATGATCGGCGAGATCGGCGGTGACCTGGAGATCCAGGCCGCGCACTGGATCAAGGCCCACTGCAAGAAACCCGTCATCGGCTTCATCGCCGGTGAGACCGCTCCTGTAGGCCGCACCATGGGCCACGCTGGCGCCATCGTGAGCGGTGCCGACGAGAGCGCCGCCGCCAAGAAGAAGGTGATGCGGGAGTGCGGCATCCACGTGGTGGACAGTCCCGCCACCATCGGGGCGAAGGTGAAGGAGGTGCTGGGGTGACCTGCGACCCTTAAAGGGTCAGGGGTATCATCGCATTTGTTCAGGACATGGGCCGACCCAGAAGGGTCGAACGAACAATAGCTCTTGGATTACTTTGGTCCGAAAGTCAAGGGCCATGCGATCCGCATTTGTCTCCGCATATACTGCAGTACTGTTGGGCATGGCATGCGCTGGCGAACTACTCGCGCAAAACACACCCAACTTCCAGTATATCCCAGGATCTCAAGATCCCCCCTTACTTTATTACAAAGGACAATCTCGGTTTTCTTTGAATGCTGTTGGAACTGCGAGTATTCGAGATTTCTGGGAGGGCCCGGTTTTCGGCGGAGAGTTCAGGGTTGCCCATGCGCCGACCGATCGCTTTGGTCTGGTCGCGGGTGTTCAACATTACAAGTTGGACCGGATCGAAGTGTCCTACACGTTCGGTGGACCGAATCCCATTGTGGAAGAGTACCGGTATCAAGGAACCTGGAACCTCGTCGAGCTCGGTGCTGGTAGATTCAAGAAGTTCAGGGGTAATTGGATCGGTGAGGTGTATGGGCTGATCGGCTATGGAAACACGGAGAACATCTTTCCAGATGGCTTTCGGACACGCTCGAACCTTGTCAGCGCTTCTGTTCAGCCGATAATTGGCAGGGCATCGGGCTTCTTCGAGATCGCGATATCTAATCGTATCCGTTTCTTCAATCTGACCAACATTCGGACAACAGGAGATCCAAGCAACTACTTCGTTGATTTTGACCTGATGTTGATGGAACAGGGTCCCTTTCTCATGTGGGAACCATCTCTACTGCTGAGGGGTGGTTGGCAGCGGGTCAGACTGTCCTTTCAAACCGGATTTTCAGGGGATATCCTTGGAGGAACCCCGGGACGCTTAGATCTGACGGTGGGTCTCGGGCTTTGTCTCTGGCTACCAGGGAAGAGAACACAGGAGGTGCCAGAGCCATGAAGGAGCGCGCGAACGCCATCCTCGTTTTCCTGATCGGCCTGCTGCTCATTGTCTATTGGATGTGGCCAGCTGCGGATCAACCGATCGGGCATCTGCACGAACGGCGCATCATCCGGATCCAGCTCCAGGATGTTCGGAAGAGATCGTTCGAAGTCAGTGATAGCGCGTTCATCCAGCGCTTCGTTCGGCACTTGGATGCATCGAAGCCCGTGCTCGGGTTGACCGGCAGGGACAGCCGTGGTTTCTTCCAGTGCTGGCTCACCGCCGCGAACAGGAAGGACCCCATCGTCATCGACATGCTCTGCAAGGGCAAGTACGGCAATTGGATCAACCAGCCAGGCGATTTCGCGGGTCCATCACTGGATTCCGCCATGGCCATGCTCTGGGAGCGGTTCCCGGAGGGGCAGTGGTGTCCTGTCGCTGGCAGGTAAGGGGGAACTGCTCAGCCGAGCCCCGACCCCGGAGGGGTCGTAGGAATTGGCATTGAGAAAGGCAGTTGTCCGACCCTGAAAGGGTCGCAGGAAAGCATGCTTCGCGCCTCCGCTCAACCGAGGTATTTCGGATCGTACTCCACGCCGGCCTCCTTCAGCAGTTCCACGAGCTCTTCCAAGGATGGCTTCCTGTTATGGTGATCCTCCTGGCCTTCGATGTACTTCCGAATGATCTCGCGCTCGCGCCAGCCCACGGTGAACGCCGCATAGCCTTCCTGCCAGGCGAAGAAGCGAAGACCGGTCTCATGGCGCACCCATGCCGTTGATGCCTTCTTCACTTCGCGCACCACATCGGCCAGTGTGTGTGTGGCTTTCATGCCGATCGGCAGGTGCACATGGTCGTTCCAACCGTCAATGGCCTGCGGAAAAGCACCGAGTCCTTTCACGGTTCCGCCCATATATCCGTGCAGCCGTTCGCGCCAGGCCTTGTCCAACACCGGCGCGCGGCCTTTTGTTGCGAAGATGATGTGATAGTGGAGGCTGAGGTATGCCATGGGGGTGATGCTGATCACGATGAAGATAACGGCCAGGATCAATGCGATCTCCTTCCTGCGACCCTTTCAGGGTCGAACTCATTCAGGATTTTCGGTCGAATGGCTGCGACCCCTTCGGGGTCGGGCCGCGCGCTATCGGCATGTTCATCGGTCGTGAGATCTTGCCATGTAGCTTTCGCCATGGACCGCGAACAACTTGCCGCCCGCATCGGTAGCCGATATGTCCGGAATGCGATGTTCGTGGGAGTGGGACTGGCGATGCTCATCTTCCTTCTGATCGGCGAAGGCAAGCCGGAAGCGGTGTTCGATCTGGTGATGGACTGGCCCGTACAGGCCTTCATTTGTCTGGTGATCGGTCCGCTGATCGGGCACATGGTAGGCGCGTGGGCCGGTAGGAAGATCTTGCTGCACGGCTGGAACGCCTGGCTACTGAGCACCTTGATGGGCTTCACCTGCGTGTGGGCGACGACCTTCCTGTTCAGCCTGGTGGGATACTTCGACGAAGGGATCAATGCAACGTACCCGGAGAATGCGGTGCGCGACTACATCGTGAACCCCTTGCTCACGGTCACCATTGTCGGTGGCCTGTTCATTCTCCTCACCGGCTTGGTGATGGCCGGGTTCTTCGATCGAGCCCGCGGCAAGCATTTCCCGGCCTGAAGAGACCGTGGTGTATCGGGCACCTAGGGCTTCCCCTTCAACTTCTCCTGCTTCAGGCTGTCGATCCGGTCCTGATCGGGGGCGTTGTGCTGCGGTGCTTCGGTGCGCGTGCCGCCAGGTTCCGGTGCCGCAGTGGACTTCTTCCCACAGCAGCCCAGCACGAACACGAGCGCCAAGGCGCTAATCAATGAGCAGGTCCTCATGGGCGATCCGGGTGGTGGGAGTGGTGATGCTGAGGATGTAGTGCCCGGGCGCCAGCTGGCCGCGGTTGAAGGTAAGCTGGTGTTCGCCCAAGGACGGTGTTTCCTGGTAGAGCACCTTCACCAATGCACCTTTCATGTCGTGGAGCTGGATGGTGTGCACTGCGCGTTCGGTCACGGTGAAGTTCAGGTTGAACAGGTCCATCGCGGGAACGGGGTACAGGAGCGCTCCGGAGGGCTCCGTGGCCGCTTCCTCCAGCCCCACCGAGCCGCCGCCCACCTCGGCGATCCAGGTCTTCCAGGTGTTGTTCAGCACGCCGCTCACGTTGGCCCCGTAGCAACCGGCGAGCCACACCTCGGGGTTGTTGCCGTTGTGGCGCCGCGCCATGCCGGTGTAGTCGCCCCAGCGTTCCGCGCCGGTGAGGAAATCCACGAAGGTCTCGCCGCCCTTCACCAGCGTGCCGGTGCTCCACTGCATGCTGGCATCGCAGTTCACCACGCGCACCTCGGGGTTCACGGCGGTGCTGCTGCGCAGGTAGGCGATCATCACCGAGGGGTCGCTGGTGCCCGCGGCGAAGGAGGCCATGGCCGGGTAGGAGAGGTCCGCCACCCCCGGTGTGCCGAAGGTGCTCTGGGTGACGCTGAGGTTGTTGACGTTGATGCGCTTGTACACGATGCCGTTCCAGCCGCTGCCCACGTCGCCATGGAACACGCAGTGCAGGGTGTTGTTGAGGTAGAAGGCCCCGAGCATCCGGTTGTCGCCGTTGTCCAGCTGGTCCGGGTTGCCGGGCATCTGCGCGTTGGCCGCGGGGCTGTAGGCGTTCACCGACACGGTGTAGTCGTTCAGCTGCGGACTGCCGCTCAGATCGTCGGTAAGGTCGAAGAGGCGCAGGCTGTTGGATCCGCCGGCACTGCCGCTCACGAACAGGATGCCCGGGCCGTAGTTGCCCTGTTGCCCCCAGCTCGCCGGCACCAGGGTGAAAGCCACGTAGGGCGATGTGCCCAGGCCGTACCAGTAGCTCCAGTTCAGGTTGTTGCCGGCGTACCCGGCGGCCTTTTCGATCTGGTACACCACGGCCTGGTTGAACTGGTTGGCGCCGGAGGAGAACAGGTTGCCGGTGACGTACACCTCGTTGTTGCTGACACCGATGCCGGGGTAATCGAACCAGCTGTTGTCCGCCAGCGGATTGCCGGTGAGCTGGTAGATCCACCAGCCGTCGTTGGGGTCGTTGGTCTGGGAGAAACAGAGCAGCACCAAGGAGGTGGAGGCCGTGGAACCGTGCAGCACGGTCATGAAGAAGCGGTCGGAGCCACTGTCGTAGATCACCTTCGGATCGTAGATGTTGGCGTTGAGCGAGGGGTCGTTGAAGAAGTCGGGCCAGAACGCGGCATAGGCGATCGCACCCGCATCATCGGCGTAGACGATCCCGTCGTTGTTGGCGCTCACGATCAGGCCTCCGTTGGAGATGGCCAGGCTGTTGTCCGGCGGCGTCTGCTGCGTGCTCCAGTTGGCTTCGAAGTCCACCCCGATCTGCGGTACCACGGAACGAAGCTCACCTGGTGCCTCCACCTCCTTCTGCATCGGTGCGTTCACCTTGGCGGCCCACTTGGCATCCTTGATGGCCTGCACCTCGGGCAGCCGGTGCTGGCGTGCGGCCGTACCGCGCACTTTGTTCGCCCACCAGGTGAGCGGTGCGTCATGCTCCAACTGTCTGGCGACAGGTGCAGTGAGCAGGACAGATCGTTGGGCCTGGCCGTTGCGTTGCGCCGCCGGAAGTTGAGGGCGCGTATGCTGGCCGTGCGCTGGGGCGAAGTAGGCCATGGTGAGCAGTACTGCGGTCGCGTAGCGATGCGTTCTCATGAGCGGTGGATAGGTGCGCCGAAGATCGGCGACCGGAGGATCGGTGGACCACCCACTTTTTGGGAGGGTACTTCAACCCTGGCAGGCCTGGGACAGCGGATCGCCGTTCCGCGCCGATCGCTACTTTCGTCGCACCGCCAAGGCACTCAAGCCGCGGCGTAGAACGCATGGGTATCCTGGATGGAAAGGTGGCGCTCGTCACCGGTGGTTCACGAGGCATCGGCAGGGGCATCGTGGAGCGCTTCGTGCAGGAGGGCGCTGATGTGGCCTTCACCTACATGAGCAACGCGGAGAAGGCCAACGCCCTCGCAGCGGAACTGGCCTCCAGCGGACGGAAGGTGATGGCGATCCAGAGCGATGCCACCGACTTCACTGCCGCCCAGAAGGCCGTGGATGACGTGGTCGCCGCTTGGGGCAAGCTCGACATCCTCGTGAACAACGCCGGCATCACCAAGGACCAGCTGCTCATGCGCATGAGCGAGGCCGACTTCGATGCGGTGGTGGCCACGAACCTCAAGAGCGTGTTCAACATGACCAAGGCGGTGATGCGCACCATGTTGAAGCAGCGCAGCGGCAGCATCATCAACATGAGCAGCGTGGTGGGGGTGAAGGGCAACGCTGGCCAGTCCAACTACGCCGCCAGCAAGGCCGGCATCATCGGCTTCACCAAGAGCGTGGCCCTGGAACTGGGCAGCCGCAACATCCGCAGCAACGCCATCGCCCCGGGCTTCATTGAGACCGAGATGACCGCTGTGCTGGATCCCAAGGTGGTGGAGCAATGGCGCGAGGGCATCCCCCTGAAGCGCGGTGGCACGCCCACCGACGTGGCCAACGCCTGTGTCTTCCTGGGCAGCGACCTCAGCGCCTACATCACCGGGCAGACGCTGCACGTGTGCGGGGGGATGCTGACGTGATCGTGCACCGTGCATCGTTGTTCGTGCATGACACCGTGGAGTAACGGTACCCTGCGAACAACGGACAACGGGTCCAAGACCCGATCTTCGTACCCGTGAACCTCACCTCCACGTATTCGTTCTGGCTTGCGCCCCTGTGCGTTGCTTTCGGTATGGCTTGCGCCTGGCTGCTGTACCGTGGCAGTGCGGAACAGCGCGGCTGGAGCAAGGGTCTGGTGTGGACGCTTGGTGCGGCGCGTGCCCTGGCCATCGCCCTGCTGGCCTTCTTCCTGCTGGAGCCGATGGTGCGTGTCTGGGAGCGCGAAGTGCGCAAGCCCGTGGTGGTGATCGCCCACGATGGCAGTGCCTCCCTGCTCGCAGCGGGGGATACCGCTGCCCTGCGCACCACGTACCGCACCGCTTTGGAGAAGCTCACCGAAGAGCTCGGTGAGAATTACGACGTGCGCTCCTTCACCTACGGGGGTAACGTGACCGATGGCCTGCGTTTCGACCAGACCGATGGGCATACGGACATCGACGCCCTGCTGCGCGACGTGCGCGACCGCTTCAGTGGCCCCGACCTCGGTGCGGTGATCATGGATGGCGACGGCATCTTCAACCGGGGCCGTGACCCGCGCCTGGCCGCCGAACGGTTGGGCGTGCCCATCTACGCCATCACCCTCGGCGATACCACCGTACGGCCGGACCTGGTGCTGAAGAACGTGGAGCACAACCGCATCACCTACCTGGGCAACGAGTTCCCCTTGTTGGTGCGGATACAGGCGCACCACCTGAGCGGAAAGCGGACCACGGTGGTGGTGAGCCAGGGCGGCAGGCAGGTGGCGACGAAGGAGCTCCCGATCACGGGCGACCCCTTCGTCACCGATGTTCCACTGATGCTCAAGGCCACCATGGCCGGGCTGCAGCGCTATACCGTTTCCCTGCGCTCCGTGGAAGGGGAGGTGAACGCCGATAACAACACGCAGAACATCTACATCGACGTGCTCGACGACCGGCAGCGGATCCTCATCCTGGCCGCGATGCCGCATCCCGATGTGGCCGCCGTGCGCGGGGCGCTGGACCTGCTCGAGGGCTACAGCACCGAACTGGCCTATGCCGATCGTTATGCCGGTGAGCCGGCGGACAACGACCTCATCGTGCTGGTGCAGGTGCCCGGCGTGAAGGCCCCGGCGCAGGCCGTCATCCAACGGATCCTGCAGCGCAACATCCCCACGTTGATCCTGTACGGCCAGTTCAGCGATGCCAAGGCGCTGGCCGCATTGGAGCCCGGTGTGGCGGTGAGCAACGTGCAGCGCTCCTTCACCGATGCACAGGCCGGCTTCAACAAGGACCTCACCCTGTTCACCCTGGAGCCGGATGACATCCGCGCCTACGAACGCTTCCCCCCGTTGCAGGTGCCCTTCGGTCAATACGACCTGGGCCGGGGCGCCGTGGCCCTCTTCAACCAGCGAGTGGGCGTGGTGCGCACGGCCTATCCGCTGATCGCCTTCAACCAGCAGGGCGAACGCCGATCGGCCATCGTATGCGGCGAAGGGCTTTGGCGTTGGAAGCTGGCCGATCAGCAGCAGAACAACACCACGGTGCATTTCGACCGGCTCATCCAGAAGCTCGCCACCTTCCTGGCCCTGAAGGCCGACAGGTCGCGCTTCCGTGTGCAGCATGTGCCCGAGTTCGCCGAGAATGAGCCGGTGCTCCTGAGCGCCGAGCTTTACAACAAGAGCTTCGAGCTGGTCAACACCCCGGAGGCCTCCATCGCCCTAAAGGATGAGGAGGGCCAGGATTACGCCTACACCTTCAGCCGCAGCGATCGGGGCTATCGCCTGGAGGCCGGTGTGCTCGCTCCGGGCCGCTACACCTTCAAGGCCTCGACCTCGCTGGACGGCGAAGTGCTCTCCGCTGCTGGGCAGTTCCTGGTGAAACCCATGGTGGCCGAACGCATGAGCACCGTGGCCGATCATCGCCTCTGGGCCGATATCGCCGCGCGCACCAACGGACGGGCCGTCGGTCCGGACAGCCTGTCCAGCTTGGCGGCGGCCATGGGTGCCCGGAAGGAGCTGGTGTCGCGTTCCTACGCCCACGCCAGCTTCAACGACCTGATCAACCTGCGCGCCCTCTTCTTCGTGCTGCTGGCCTTGCTCACGCTGGAGTGGTTGCTACGCCGCCGCAACGGGGCTTACTGACGATGGAAGCACGGCCGTGGTCGATGGCCCTTCGGAACCAGATGGGCGTGGTGTTGCGCTCCAGGTCCGTTCGCTGGATCGCGGCGATCCTGCTCCTGCTGCTCCTGCTCTGGGCACTGCGTGTCCCGCTGCTGCGGTCCTTCGGGCACTTTCTCATCGTGGAGGATCCGGCGTGCCGGGTGGACGCGGTGTATGTGCTCGGTGGCGAGGCCGACATGCGGGGCGAGGAGGCCGGCCGGGTGTACCGGCAGGGTTGGTCGGATCGGTTCCGGTTCACCGGTGAGCCGGTCCCAACGGCCCTCCGCGTGGAAGGCATCGAGCGGTCCGAGGCGGAACAGACGCGCCTGGTGGCGGTGCGCGCCGGTGTGCCCGACAGCATGGCCATCGCGATCAAGCGTGGCACCAGCACCTACGAGGAGGCGGGCATCATTCTCGCGGATGCGATGCAGGCCGGCCATGATACGGTGATGATCGTCTCCAGCCGGTTCCACTTGCGCCGCATCGCCTATGTGTTCCGCGACCGTTTCGAGGAGAACGGCATCGCCGTGGTGCTGCGTGGCGCTCCCAACAGCGCTTACGACGAGGACCGTTGGTGGGAGAGCGAAGAGGGCCTGTTGATGGTGAACAACGAGTACGTCAAGCTCGTGTACTATCGGCTGAAGTACTGACCCGAACACAGTGACCGCCCGGAAATCGGAAGCCCACCCGAAGCTGTTGCGCTGCGGAAGGGTCTCACGGTAGGTCGTGCTGGCGCACGGCCCGGATCGGTCAACGGCTGATCACCAGGCGCCGCACCGTACGGTCGTTCCCGCTGATCGCCTCCAGGGCATAGCTTCCTTCGGCCAGTGCGCTCAGGTCCAGCGTGGTGCGGACCAGGCCCCCGTTCACACTGCGCTGTGCCACCAGGCGACCAAGTGCATCCCGGACGTCAAGGCGCACCACCTGTGCTGAAGGACGCAGGAACTGCAGTTCGAAGAGGCCCGTGCCGGGGTTCGGCCAGATGTTGAGGCCTTGGACCGCGTCCCTTTCGTCCACGCCCACGTTCTCCAGGCAGAAGGTCACGCTGGTGGTCGTGTTGAAGTCGCCGTTCCCGTTCACCAGCGTATCCCCCAGGCTGTTCAGGACCCAGAAGTCACCGTCTCCATACTGGCCGCAGCATATGCCGTCGCCGTAAGCATCATCAAGGGTCACCACGTAGCAGCCGTTGCTCAGGCAGAACTCGGTGCCGATCACCACACCGTCCTGGTTGTCGCTGTAAGGCCCCCCTTGTGCGATCACCGCACCTCCGCCTTGCGGGGTCAGTTCCCAGGTGGTCTCGCTGCCGTAGTCGTCCAACTTGATCTGCAGGGTCACCACCTCGCCGGGGTTGCTCACGTTGAAGGTGGTCTGCCGATCGTCGTTCGCGGGGTTGCCATCGGCCTGCCCATCGGGATCGGAGGTGTACACCAGCAGGGTGTTCACGCCGTTGCCTACAACGATGGTGGGCAGCGTGAAGTTGGCCGTCTGGCCGCTCGCCACGAGCGCATTGAAGGGCACGGAGACCGGTGCTCCACCGTTGAGCTCGTAGTTCACGGTCACCGTCGAGAACGCATTGGTGCCGTAATTCTTGATGGTGATCTGGGGGACGATCTCACTGCTGTTGCACACGTTGGAAGGGACCGCGCTGATGGAGGTGACGCCGGCATCATAGGCCTGTTGGGCCGTTCCGTTGGGGTCATAGCCATCGATCGCGCTGCCGCAAGAGGCACCGAGGTAGGGCGCCAGGCTGGACCAGCTCACATCGAAGCGGCCGTAATAGTCGTCGAAGTTGAATCCACAGTTAGCGGAACCACCGAAGAGCTGACCGATCAGCCGTCCGTTCTGGTCCCAGAGCCCACTGCCGCTGCTGCCGGGTTCCGTGGTGCCACTGTCCCAACTGGGGATGTGCCAGCATTGTGCGGGTGGACCTCCCCAGGTCTGCTGGTCGGCATCGTCCTCCTCGTGGCTGATCTTCTTGATGTCGCCGCTGGGGTGGTGGATCGCGGTCTGCGCCGTGGGCTGGTCGCCGCTGCGGTCCCAACCGCTGTAATACACGTTGTAGTTCGCAGGGGGCGCGCTGCTCAGCTCCAGCAGGGCCACGTCGCTTCCGGCGCTGCTCGCCAACAGGGTGGCACCGCTCACGGTCTGGTTGGTGGGGCCATTGGTGGTGGGGGTGCAGGTGGGGCTGTCCCAGTTGAAGCGGAACGACCAGCTGGCCACGCTGCCACCGAGGCAGTGGTTGGCCGTGAGAAAGTAGGGGGTGCCATCGGAGCTGCAGTTGTTGAGCAATTGGCCGGTGCAGGCACCGCTGCCGCCCACCACGATCATGGCCACCGACCGGATCTGGTCGCGCCAGTCGTCGCCTTCCGGGCAGATCACATTGATGTTGCATGGGCCGCTGTCGTTGAGCCCCTTGGTGGCATCACCCAGGATGTCGCGGTAGCCGTGGGTCACCTGTCCGATGCGAAGCCTCCCCAGACCGGCCACGGCCGCTGGCTCCACGTACTCCACGATCAGCCGGTCGCCGCGCATGGGGAACACGCCCAGCTCGGTGTGCCCTGGATTGCTCTGTTCGGTGAAACCGCCCACCACCTCGCCGAAGCGGTTGTACACGAATACCCGACCACCCTCCGGAACCACGTAGTCGGAGAAGATCAGGGTCACGTTCAAGGCTCCGGGGCAGGCCACTTCGATCCGCCACACGCGGTCGCCATTGCCCAGGGTATGCCACACGCCACTGTTGGTCAGTGAAAGGTCCACCGGCAATGGGGCGCCGAAGCGGTAGGGGGCAGGGATGTTCTGGGCATCGCGGGCGGCATCCTCCGCCATGAAGGCCTCCACATCCACCGCTGTCATCGTCGCGGTGGGGGCGTCGGGCAGTCCGAGTTTCGCCGCCTTGGGGCCGTATGGCTGGCCACCGAAGGAGACCTGCGCTGCAAGCGGACCGGATGCCAGAAGCGCGACGAGGGATGCGGACAGGATCGGATGACGATACATCAGGGGGAGGTGGGAATGGGGTCCAGTTGGAACCTAGACGTGTGAACGCGGCAGTTCGTTCGCCGGGCGGGTTCATGCAGCACGAAATTATAACGGTCGGGTCGTGCGGGTGGTCTTCCTTGTTCAGGCTTCCTTGGAGACCTTTCGCTGGTCGATGAGCTTGCGCATGGCGAAGAGCTCATCGCGCAGCTGCGCGGCAGCGATGAAGTCGAGCTCCTTGGCGGACTTGCGCATCTGCGTTTCCAGCAGGGCGGCGTTCTTCTCCAGCTGGTCCACCGCCATGTAGGCCATCACGGGATCGGCGGCGAGGCTGAGCTCATCGGGCTCCACATAGGCCTTGGGCATGGTGCGACCGCTCATCTCCACCACGGCGGTCTGGCGCATCACGTCGCCTCGGTCGCGCTTGATCTGCGTGGGCGTGATGCCGTGTTCGGCGTTGTATTCGATCTGCTTCGCCCGGCGCCGGTCGGTCTCATCCATCGTGCGGCGCATGCTGTCGGTGATGGTGTCGGCATAGAAGATCACACGCCCGTTCACGTTCCGCGCGGCACGACCCGCGGTCTGCGTCAGGCTGCGGTTGCTGCGCAGGAAGCCTTCCTTGTCGGCATCCAGCACGGCCACCAGGCTCACCTCGGGCAGGTCCAGGCCTTCGCGCAGCAGGTTCACGCCCACCAGCACGTCGAACAGGCCCAGCCGCAGCTGCCGCAGGATCTCGATCCGGTCCAGCGTCTCCACCTCGCTGTGGATGTACTTGCATTTCACGCCGTTCTTCCCCAGGAATTCGCTCAGCTCCTCGGCCATGCGCTTGGTCAGGGTGGTCACGAGCACGCGCTCGTCCTTCACCGACCGCTGGCGGATCTCGTACAGCAGGTCGTCGATCTGGTCCTTGCTCGGGCGTACTTCGATCGGTGGGTCCAGCAGTCCTGTGGGCCGTACCACCTGTTCCACCACCACACCTTCGCTCTTCTGCAGCTCGTAGTCCGCCGGGGTCGCGCTTACGAAGATGGTCTGGCCCATCATCGATTCGAACTCCTCGCTCTTCAGCGGTCGGTTGTCCATGGCGCTGGGCAGGCGGAAGCCGTACTCCACGAGGTTCTTCTTGCGGCTGCGGTCGCCGCCGTACATCGCGCTCACCTGGCTCACGGTCACGTGGCTTTCGTCGATCACCATCAGGAAATCGTCCGGGAAGTAGTCCAGCAGGCAGAAGGGCCGCTGGCCGGTGAGGCGTTGGTCGAAGTAGCGGCTGTAGTTCTCGATGCCGCTGCAGTAGCCCAGCTCACGCATCATTTCCAGGTCGTACAGCACACGCTCCTCCAGCCGCTTGGCCTCCAGGTGCTTGCCGATCTCCTGGAAGAAGGCCACCTGCTTCACCATGTCCTCCTGAATGGCCTGGATGGCGCTGTTCATGGTGTCGCGGCTGGTCACGAAGATGTTCGCCGGGTAGATGGCGATGTGGTCGACCACCTCCAGCGTCTTCGCGTTGGCCATGTCGAAGCGCTCCAGCTTCTCGATCTCGTCGCCCCAGAAGTGGATGCGGATGCCTTCGTCGGCGTAGGCGAGGTAGACCTCCACCACGTCGCCGCGCACACGGAACTGGCCGCGTGACGGGTCGATGTCCTTGCGGCTGTACAGCGCGCTCACGAACTGGTGCAGCAGGCTGTTGCGGCTCACCTTCTGCCCGCGCTTCACATGCACCACGGTCTTGTGGAACTCCGCCGGGTTGCCGATGCCGTAGATGCAGCTCACGCTCGCCACGACGATCACGTTCCGCCTTCCGCTCAACAACGCACTGGTGGCGCTCAACCGGAGTTTTTCGATCTCCTGGTTGATGCTGAGGTCCTTCTCGATGTAGGTGTTCGACACCGGCAGGTAGGCCTCCGGCTGGTAGTAGTCGTAGTAGCTCACGAAGTACTCCACCCGGTCGTTCGGGAAGAAGTGCTTGAACTCGCCGTAGAGCTGCGCGGCCAGTGTCTTGTTGTGGCTCAGGATCAGCGCGGGCCGGTCCACTTGCGCGATGACGTTGGCCACCGTGAAGGTCTTGCCGGAGCCGGTCACGCCCAGCAGGGTCTGGTAACGCGTGCCGTCCTTCAGCCCTTCCACCAACTGGCGGATGGCCTCGGGCTGATCACCCGTGGGGGTGAACTCGCTGATCAGTTCGAACGGCATGGCGGTTCTCCTTCGCCAAAGGCATCGGCGAATGAGGCGCGAAGGTACCGCTCAACGAGGCCTCACGTGTGCGACACAGCGGAAGCCGAGCCAGGGCTGCGGGGCGGTGTAGCGCTGTTCCTGGCCGGGCAGCGAGGCCTTCGCCGGATGGGCATGCGATCCGCCCTTCGCCACGCCGGGCACGGTGGTCATCTCGGCCGCGTTGCCGCGCAGGTTGTAGAGGCCGCGCCAGTCGGGCATGTAGCCGTCCACCGGCGTGATCTCGCGTCCCGGATGGATGAAGGCATCGCGTCCCTTGGGCTTGCTTTGGCAGGGTTCGCAGGAGTAGTTGAACAGGGCGCATTTCCCGTTGCTGCTGTCCCGGGGGGAAAGGAGCCGGTCCAACAGTTCCGGATCGGGCAGGCTGTAGATCACCTCCGGTTCGTCGGCTTCATCGTCCCATTCAAGCTCCGCCAGGCGTTGCTCGGTGAGCAGGTCGCAATAGGCCTTGGCCTGTGCGGCGGTGATGCCGACGATCGGATAGCTCAAGAGGCGCTCCGCTTGGTAGCGCTGCTGTTTCGTCCGAAGGCTGTCCGCGTTGATCTGGAGCGTCAGCCACCCATGGCGCATCCTCACCTTCTTCACCTTGCCATACCGGGGCGGAAAGGGTGTGCTAGGCCAGAAGTGCCGATAAGGCAACAGGGCCAACACGTCGTCCGAAGGTCGTCCGAGCGTCGTGTCGAACGAGGCCCCGATCCAATCGGCCACCGAAACTTCCATCACGTCGATGAAGGTGCTATCGTCCACCTGCACCATACCGGGCAACCTGAAGGCGGGTTGCGCCACGACCGCTGATCCAACGATCGCCAACAAGGACAGGAGGGATGCGCGCACCATGGTCACGCCGAAGAACGGCAACAGGGCTTGGATCCGTATGGCGGAACAATGCCACCCATGGGCGTGTTCCATGCCCACATGCGCCTATGCCCACATGCGCACATGATTATCTTCACGCCATGTTCTGGAAGCGCCTCGCCTACTACCTGAACCCGCTCACCCTGTTCAAGGAGCCGGACCCGAACCTGAGCCTGCGCTTCATGCACGGCATCAACCGCATCAGCGTGTTCATCTTCCTGATCTGCATCGGGGTGATGGTGGTGCGGGCGTGCAACCGTTGAGCTGATCGCCGAGGTTCGGCCTGCGGCCATAGGCTTGTTGCCTGTTCCCGTGTTCCCGTCACTTCCGATCGTTCCCCTATTTTCACCCTCCCGCCTTCAGCGGAACGATGACGCATGCGCCTTCTTCCCTTGGCCTTGGGGCTCTTGTCCGCTTTGATGGCCGGGGCCCAGAGCCCCCATTACCGCATCGCTGCGCCAGCCACCTGGGTACTTGAACAGCCCATCAGTGGCGCCCGTGTGGCCGATACCGCCTGCCTGGAAGGAGGCGCCGAGATCGTCCTGCTCGACCGGCAGTACGACCTTGCTTCGCAGTCGGTCTATCGGCGCCGTGCGGAACGGCTCACCTCTTCCGAAGGGGTTCAGAACGGTTCCCGCTTCGAGGTCGCCTTCGACCCCTCGTTCCAGAAGCTCACCATCCACCACCTGCGGATCGTGCGGGGCGGACAGGTGATCGACAAGCTCGATCCCGGACAGCTGCGCGTGCTGCACCGCGAGGAGGACATGAGCTCCTTCCTCTACGACGGCTCGCTGACCGTGGTCGGCGACCTGAAGGATGTGCGCGTGGGCGATATCGTGGACTACGCCTTCACCCTCACCGGCTGGAACCCGGCGGACAAGGGGCGTTTCCATCGGCAACTGTCCATGGGCTTCAGCGCTCCGGTGGCCAGGCTGCACACCCGCATCATCGCGCCACCCGGCCGGTCGCCGGTCTTCAAGATCCACCTCTTCGAAGAGGAACCGGAGGTCCGCACCACGGCCCGGGGCACGGAGACCATCTGGAACCTGGGACCCTTGCCCTGCTTGCAGATGGACGACGGGGCGCCGAGCTGGTACGATCCGTTCCCGGCCGTGGAGGTGTCCGAGTTCGCCACCGTGGAGGACCTTCGGAGCTGGGCCCTGGACCAGTTCGCGGTGGAGCGCGACATCTCCGGCACATTGGCCGCTCGCGTGGCCGTCATCAAGGCCTTGCCGGACCTCATGGGGCGGATCGACAGCGCCGTGAACCTGGTGCAGCGTGAAGTGCGCTACCTCGGCCTGGAGGATGGCATCAGCGCCTACCGGCCGCATCCCCCGTTGCAGGTCTACGAGCAGCGTTTCGGGGATTGCAAGGACAAGTCGCTGTTGTTGGTCACCGTGCTCGAAGCGGTCGGTGTGAAGGCCTATCCCGCCTTGGTACACTCGAACACCGGCCGCAACCTCGAGGGCAATCTGCCCCGACCAGGCCTGTTCAACCATTGCATCGCCATGATCCCGGTCGACGGGGACACGCTCTGGGTGGACGCCACCTCGATGCACAACCGGGGCCATGGCAAGGGCCGCTACACCCCGAACTACGGCAAGGCGCTGGTGGTCGGGGAGGGCTTCCATGGATACACCACGATGCAGGTGAACGATACGGGCATTGTGTCGGTGGTGGAACGCATCCGGCTCGATACGCTCGGTGGCGGTGGCGACCTGGTGGTGGAAGCGCGGTACGAGGGGCGCCGCGCCGACGGCATCCGTGCGGAGTTCGCTTCGCAGAGCCTCACGGACATCGCCAAGGGCTATGCGGACTACTACGCCGACATCTATGGCGTCTGCGACCCGCTGGAACCCCTGAAGGTGATGGACGATCCGGTGGCCAACACCTTCACCACGGTGGAGCATTACCGGATCCGCCAGGCTTGGGACACGCTGGTGGACCGCGGCGTCATCGTGTTCAACACCCTGGCCTATTACGTGCGGGACCACCAGGTGAAGCCCGGAAGCGCGGCCCGTACTGCACCCTTCGCGCTCGGCGAGCCCCTGCGGATCCGCCACCGCATCGAGGTCACCCTGCCCGAGGGATGGAACGTGGAACCCACCACCAAGGAGCTTGAGGGCCATGGCATCCAGTACACCAGTGTGATCACGGACGAAGGCGACCGCCTGGTGGTCATCGACCATACCTACAGTTCCGACCTGGAGTTCATCGAAGCCTCCGATGCCGAGGCGTATCAGGAGCTACAGGACGCGATCGCGGAGGACCTCTCCTTCGAGTTCAGCCAGCCGATCGCGGGAGCGTCCACCGGCTCACCGGATGCCTGGGGGAAATGGCTCTTCATCGCCTTCTGCCTCGGTGCCTGCCTTTACGGGGCCTTCTGGCTGTACCGCTACGATCCGCCGCCGCATGCGGAAGCCTTCGGTCGTCAGCCATGGGCCATCGGCAGCTTCCTCATCCTCCCGGCCATCGGCATCTGCCTAAGCCCGCTGCGCTTGCTGTGGGACATGTTCTCCGACGACATGGCCTTCTTCCATGCCACCGACTACACCAGCTATGTGAGCACGGACCATCCGGTGCTGGTGGACCTTGCGATGCATTTCTCCCAGCTCATGGGCTTCGCGCAGCTGGCCTTCACGGTGGTGCTTGCCGTGCTGTTCTTCCAGCGGCGCAGTAGTGTGCCCTTGCTTATGAAGGTGCTGTATGCCGGCACCCTGGCCTGGCTGTGCGTCGACTTCTGGATCTATGAGGCCATGGGGCTGGAGGAGCTGCTCGGTGAGCCCTACGGCGCAAAGGAGATCACGCGGGCCTTCATCGCTGCGGCCATCTGGGTGCCGGTGTTCCACCTCAGCGAACGGGTGCGCCTAACCTTCAACCGGCAATTGGACCCCTTCGCACAGCTGCCTCCCGCCATGGAGCCGCCGCCTCCGCCGCCAACGGATCCCGGCCCGCCGTCGGAGCTGCCCGGGTAGCGTTGGGATCTACCCGCCCCGCCAGATGCGCCAGGCCGCTTCCGCCTGCGCGTGGAGCATGGTTAGACCGTTGGCCGTGGTGGCGCCGCGTTCCTTGCCCAGCTTCTGGAAGAGGGTCTCGGCCGGGTTGTACACCAGGTCGATGAGCACATGGTCCGCACCAATGGCATCGTAGGGCAGGGGTGGGGCCTTGTCCACCTTCGGGAAGGTGCCGAGGGGCGTGGCGTTGATGATCAAGGGACACACGCCCACCACCGTGCGGTCCAGTTGCTCCCACGTCAGGTCGCCCATGGTGCGGTCGCGGCTTACGATGCGGAAGCGTATCCCGGCCTCGCGCAGCACGAAGGCCACCGCACGGCTCGCTCCTCCATTGCCCAGCACCAATGCCCGTGGCTTGATGTCCGTGTCGCGCTTCGCCAACTGTTCCAGCATGGGCAGCAGGGTGGCCCGGAAGCCTTCCACGTCGGTGTTGTGTCCGGTCGTCCGACCGTCGGCATGGATGGCGATGGTGTTCACCGCACCCACCGCTGCGGCCACGGGATCCAACCCGCTGAGGTGAGGGATCACCGCCTGCTTGTAGGGGATGGTGACGTTGAGCCCGACAAGCCCCGGGGTCTCCTTCAGCAATGCCGGGAACGCGTCGATGTCCGCCAGTTCGAACGCGTCGTAGCGGTCCTCCGTGCGGCCCTCACGCTGGAACTTGTCCGTGAAGTAACGCTGGCTGAAGGAATGCTCCAGCGAGCGACCGATGAGTCCGTAACGTGCCACGGCGGCTCCAACGCTCAGGCCTTCGCCTTATTGCCGAAGTAGTTGCGTGCCAGCTCGATGAGCATGGGCAGCACGCTGATCCCCACGATGCCCACCACCACCATTTCGAAGTGCTTCTGGATCCACGGTTGCGTCCCGAAGGCGTAGCCGGCGAGCAGCATGGTGGAGATCCAGAGCGCTCCCCCTGCGATGTCATACGGCAGGAACTTCCGGCGGTAGTCCATGGCACCGATGCCCGCCACGAAGGGGGTGATGGTGCGCACGATGGGTACGAAGCGCGCCACGATGATGGTCTTCACCCCATACTTCTCAAAATAAGCGTGGGTCTTGTCCAGGTGCTTCTGTTGAACGAGGTCGCGGCCGAAGGTCCGCCATTTGACGATCCGCGGACCGAAGAAGCGGCCCACCCAATAGTTGATGTTGTCGCCGAGCACCGCGGCCACGAAGAGCAGCACGAAGAGGGTGGCGAGGTCCAGTGACGGTGCCGCCCCGGCCGCCAGCGAACCGGCCACGAAAAGGAGCGAATCTCCCGGCAGGAAGGGCATGATCACCAGACCGGTCTCCACGAAGATGATGGCGAAGAGCAGGGCGTACACGAGGTTCCCGTGCGCACCGATGAAGGCCGGTAGCGTCTCGTTGAGGTGGGTGATGAAATGCCAGAACTGCAGGAGGATCTCCATGGGTCAATGCGCTGGTAACGAGGTGACTGGCGGGTCTACCCGCACTGCAGGCTTGGATCCACATCGCGGCCGAAGCCGAGGATGCCGCCCTTCAGGTTGATGAGGTTCGAATAGCCATAGCGGCTGCTCAGTGCATTGATGACCGATGCGCTCCGGGCACCGCTCCGGCAATGCACCACCACAGGGATGTCCTTGCGGACCTCCGCCAGGCGCTCCACGATCTCCCCCATGGGGATCAGTGTGCCTCCCAGGGAGCAGGCCTCCGCCTCGTAGGGTTCGCGCACATCGATGAGCTGGAACAGCGTTCCGGCCTCCTTCATCCGTTCCAGTTCACGGGCGTCGATCTCTTGCATTGGTCAGTGGGCAGTAGGCGGTTGCAGTGGGCAGGGGCAGTGGGGATGATCACTCGGGCACCTCCTGCTTCAGCTTCGCCACCACGGATTCGGGCAGGTATTGGAAGAAGGTGTCGCCGCGGAGGCCAAGGCGGAGGGTCTCCAGGGGGATGACCTCCTCGGCGGAGATGTTGCCCAGGTTCACGTTGGGTCCGAGCATCTTGATGAACCAGACCTGCTGGCTTTTGATCGGGGCTTCCCACATGATGTCCTGCGCGGGCACCTTGGCCAGGATGCGGTTCACCAGCGTGGTGTGGGCATGTCCGTTGGGTCGGTAGATGCCCACGGTGCCGCTTTCGCGGGCCTCGGCGATCACCTTCCAGCTGCCGGCGTCCAGTTCGGTCCGCATCATCCGCACCCACTTGGCCGGGCTGATCAGGATGCCGGTCTCCTTGCTGCCCACCTCGCTCAGTACCGTGCGGTCCTTCGCCAGTGCCGTGATGTACTTGCACTTCTCGGCATGGGGCAGGTTGATGGAGCCGTCGCTGACCTCGGCCGTGTCCAGTCCCAGTTCATCCAGCAACTTCTGGTAGTCCTTGAACATGCCCCGGGCAATGAAGGCCTCGAACAGGGTGCCACCGAGGTACACCTTCATGTTCGCCTTCTGGTAGAGGGTGATCTTCTCCTTCAGCCGGGGCATCACGTAGCTGGTTCCGAAGCCCAGTTTCACGATGTCAACCAGATGGCCGCAGGCATCGACCATGTCCTCGGCCTGGCGGATGCTGATGCCCTTGTCCATCACCATGGTCAGCCCTTCCTCACGGGGCTTGGCGGGGCGGGAGGGAATGTGCGGGAGGGAATAGTTCATCGGCGGTAAAGCTCCAACAAATGAAGCACTTGCGGGAGCTGTGCCGCTTCGGGGTAATGTTCCAAGAGCTGGGTGTGCTCCGCGTGGTCCAACATCAGGGCTTCTTCAAGCTCCAGCAAGGCCTGCTGCTCGCGTCCGGCACGCAGGAGGTAGCTCACCAAACGGTACTTGTACTTGGCGTTCAGCTTGTGCACCATCTCGGCCTCGCGGAACTTCTTCAGTGCGGCCTCAGGACTTTTCACGTTCATCAGCAGGTCCGCGTGGTCCATCCAGCCTTCCAGGCTTTGCGGCTCCAGCAGGTTCACCTTTTCGAATGCGGTGAAGGCCTCTTCGTAGCGTTGGCTGCGGCCCAGGACGTTGGCATAGTAGTACCAAGCATCCGCGTTCTCCGGTGCGATGCGGATGGCCATCTCCAGGTCCTTGATGGCCTCCGGAAGCCGCTCCTGCACATCCTTCACCACCCCTCGGCCGATCCAGGCGTCCACCCAGTTCGGGTCCAAGGCCAGCGAACGGTCGTAGTGCAAAAGCGCCTCTTCGTAACGCTCCATCTTCTCAAAGCACTCGCCGATGTAGCTGAAGGTGACCGCCTGCGGACCATCGAAGGCCAGGGTCTCCTCGTAGCAGTCGATGGCCTCCTGGTACCGGCCCATCAACAGCAGGGTGCGGGCCTTGCTGAAGTAGGCGCTGCTGAAATGGTCGTCGATGGCCAGGCACAGGTCAAGCGCATCCAGGCTTTCCTGCCAGCGCTCCAGCTGCGCGAAGGCGTTGCCCAGGTTGTACCAGGCCACGAAGGCGTACGGGTGCTGGTCGGTGAAGGCCTTGAAGTACGCAATGCTCGCCTCCGCCGCGTTGGCCAGGTCGAAGCAGTAGGCCAGCTCGTACAGCACGGCCTCGTTCTCGGGATTCAGGTCGACGGCCTTTTTGAGGCAGTCAATGGCCTCGTCGAACTCCTCCAGGTTCTCGTGCTCGAAGGCCAGGTCCAGGTAGATCTCGTCCAAGCCCTCGTCCGCCAGTTCCAAGGCCCGCTTGTAGTGGTCCACCGCGCGGCGGTAGTTCCGCAGCTGGCTGTAGATGCTGGCCTTGTGCAGGTGGATCTCCTCGTTCAAGGGCTCCATACGCTCAATGGCGTCCAGCACCTCCAGGGCCTTGTTCAGGCGGCCGGCGCTCATCAGCACCTGGGCCTCGCAGAACTGAAGGTCCAAGGCGCCGGGGTGCAGCTGCTTGGCGAAGTCGAGCACCTCGCGGGCACGTTTCGGCTCGTTGTTCTCCAAATAATGGTCAATGATCAGCTCGAACTCCTCGACGTCGAAGAACTGCTGGGCATTGCGGCTGCGCATGGCCTCGTACCGCTGGACACAGGCGCGCTGGTCCTCGTGGTCGGGCAGGTGTTGGCTACCTTCGTTCATGCAGGGGCAAAGTTCCTCCAAAAATAGCCATCCCCGATAGGGGGCGAGGGGGGGCGGAATGTGTTATGAACAGCCCCCGGGGAGATCCGAGGAAGTCTTAAGTGACAGAGCACAAGTGACAAGGGTCAAGTCACAAGGGCATTCGGCTAGCGCACCCACAGCCCCCCGTTGAAGACCTTCGCCGATCACCCGCCTGAACATTCCCCCATCAGCCCACCTTTGCCCCGTTCAGCCGGCAGTAGGTCAGTCCATCATCTGATCATCTGATCGCCTGATCTTCTGATCATCATGACCCTCATCCGCTCCATCTCCGGCATCCGTGGCACCATCGGCGGTGCGCCTGGCGAAGGCCTTTCGCCCCTCGACGTGGTCCGCTACACGGCCGCCTTCGGTACGCTGATCAAGCAGCAGATCGGGTCGCCTACGCAGGGCTATGGCGCCCAACGTAAGACCGCCCCCAAGCTCATCCTGGGCCGCGACGCCCGCCTCAGCGGTCCCATGGTGGCCGACCTGGTGCGCGGCACGCTGGTGGGCCTCGGCTTCGAGGTCATCGACCTGGGGCTGGCCACCACGCCCACGGTGGAGATGGCCGTGCCCGGGGAAGGCGCCGACGCCGGCATCATCCTCACCGCCAGCCACAACCCCAAGCAGTGGAACGCGCTGAAGCTGCTCAACGGCAAGGGCGAGTTCATCAGCGCGGCCGACGGGGCCGAGGTGCTCCGCATCGCCGAGACCGACGCCTACCGCTTCGCAGAAGTGGACCACCTGGGTTCGGTCCGCACCGATGACAGCTGGACCAGGAAGCACATCGACGCCATCCTGAAGCTCGACCTCGTGGACGCCAAGGCCATTGCGGCCGCCAAGTTCAAGGTGGTGGTGGATGCCGTGAACAGCGTGGGCGGCGTGGCCGTGCCGCAACTGCTGGAGGCCTTGGGCGTTGAAACCGTGAAGCTGTACTGCGAGCCCACCGGCCAGTTCCCCCACAACCCCGAGCCGCTGCCCGAGCACCTCACCGACCTCTGCGCGGAAGTGGTGAAGCAGAAGGCCCACCTCGGCATCAGCGTGGACCCCGATGTGGACCGCCTGGCGCTGGTCTGCGAGGACGGCAGCCTCTTCGGCGAGGAGTACACCCTGGTGGCCTGCGCGGACCATGTGCTCGCCAGCCGTCCGGGGGATACCGTCAGCAACCTCAGCAGCACCCGCGCCCTCAACGACATCGCGGAGCGCCATGGCCGGAAGCGCCATGCCAGCGCGGTGGGCGAGGTGAACGTGGTGGAACTGATGCGGAAGGTGAACGCCCCGATCGGCGGCGAAGGCAACGGCGGCGTCATCCTCAGCGAACTGCACTACGGCCGCGATGCCCTGGCCGGGATCGCCCTCTTCCTCACGCTGCTCGCCAAGCGCGGGGGAACCTGTCTGCAACTGCGCCGCAGCTATCCGGACTACTTCATCAGCAAGAACAAGATCGACGCCTCGGCTGCGCTCGGCGCCTCAGCATCGGACTCCGGAATGCAGAGGTTGTTGGACGCCATGCAAGCCCGCCACGCCGCCCAGCCCCACAGCACGGTGGACGGCCTTCGGATCGAGTTCGGCAACACTTGGGTGCACCTGCGCCGCAGCAACACGGAACCCATCATCCGGGTCTACGCCGAAGCGCCGACCATGGAGCAGGCGGATGCGTTGGCGGGAAGGATCTTGACCGAGTTGGCGGAGGTGGCTTCGTCCGTTAAGGCTTGAGAGCTCGGGTTCGTTGTTCGGGCATCGTTGTTCGTTGTTCGTTGTTCGGAATGCCTAGCGCGCGATGCTTCTTTTTGGGTCAGATTCCACCAAGGAGACGAACAACGAGCAACGAACAACGAGCCCATTGTTCGGAATGCCAAGCACGCGACGCTCCTTCTTGGGTCAGGTTCCACCAAGGAGACGGACAACGAGCCACGAACAACGATGCTCGTTTCCCACCAAGGAGACAGACAACGAACAACCGAGCCACTGGCCCAGGTGTGCGATCCTGTGACATGGGGTTCGTAGGTTCACGTTCCCCACGAACAACGACCAACGAACACCCGAACCCATGGCCAGTATCACACATTTCCGGGACCTCAAGGCATGGCAGGTCAGCCGCGAGCTGAGGAACGGTGTGAGGTTGCTGGTGCGATCATGGCCAGCAGATGAACGCTATCGGCTTACCGATCAGATCATCCGCTCCAGCCGAAGCGTAACAGCCAACATTGCCGAAGGTTATGGGCGATTCTATGAGCGTGAGAACATCCGGTTCTGTCGCATGGCCAGGGGTTCGTTATATGAGACCCAGGACCACCTGATCACAGCGCAGGATGAAGGGTTCATCACCGATGCCGTCTTTGAGCTGCATTTCGCGTTGGTCGAGCGGGCCATAATGCTGGTGAACGGATACTTGAAGTATTTGGATGGAATGGGCAGCAAGAGCGGCGGCGCCGTTTCAGAACCACTTGCCGACTACCAACGGGCCGAAGTGACCTTCCCCGGACCTCCTTCGTCCGATTCTCCGCTGGATGTCGATCTTTGAGGGCGGTTCACTTTGTTCTTGGGCGTGCTCAGCGAAGCACGGCGATGTGCATTTCACGAACAACGAAGCACGAACAACGAACAACGAACAACCGCTCCTGTCCCCCATGACCAAGATCTACCTCGACAACGCCGCCACCACGCCCCTCGACCCCGAGGTGTTCGACGCCATGGTGCCCTACATGAAGGAGCACTTCGGCAACCCCAGCGCCATCCACGGCTTCGGTCGGCGGACCCGCGCGGCGATCGAACAGGCACGGCGCAGTGTGGCCGCCCTGCTGAACTGCACGCCCGGCGAGATCATCTTCACCAGCGGCGGCACCGAGGCGGACAACATGGCCTTGGAGTGCAGCGTGCGCGACCTGGGGGTGAAGCACCTCATCACCAGCCGCATCGAGCACCACGCGGTGGAGTTGACGGCTGAGGCCCTCGGCCACCATGGCGGGGCGAAGGTCCACTGGCTGCGCCTGCACCCGGACGGTCAGCCCGACATGGCCCACCTGGAGGAATTGCTGAAGGCCACCGAAGGCCAGGGCGTCCTTGTCAGCTTCATGCACGCCAACAACGAGCTCGGCACGCGCATCGACCTGAACGTGGTGGGCAACCTGTGTCGACGCTACGGCGCGCTCTTCCACAGCGATACGGTGCAGACCATGGGCCACTACCGCTTCGACCTGTCGACGCTGCCGGTGGACCTGATCACCTGTGCGGCCCACAAGTTCCACGGCCCGAAAGGCATCGGCTTCCTGTACATGCGCAACGGCGTGGGCCTGAAGCCCCTGATCCTCGGCGGCTCGCAGGAGCGGAACATGCGGGCGGGCACCGAGAACCTCTACGGCATCGTGGGCCTGGCCAAGGCCATGGAGATCGCCTACCACGACCTCGACGACCACATCCGCCACATCACGGGCCTCAAGCAGCACATGAAGCAGCGCCTCCAGGCCGAGATCCCCGGCGTGAGCTTCAACGGCGACAGCGGTCCCGAGAGCCTCTACACGGTGCTCAGCGTCAACTTCCCCGAGGACGGCAAGAGCGAGATGCTGCTGTATAACATGGACATCGAGGGCGTGGCGTGCAGCGGCGGCAGCGCCTGTAGCAGCGGCAGCAACAAGGGCAGCCACGTGATGGCCGCGCTCTATCCCGATCAGACCGGCGCCAACATCCGCTTTTCCTTCAGCCGCTTCACCACGAAGGAAGAGGTGGACCGTACGGTCGACATCCTGAAGCGAGTGCTGGGCGTCACCGCGCCGAAGGTGGCTGCGGCGAAGGCATAGGATAGCATCTGCTGAGCATGTTGGACATCTCCCGTGTGATCGGTGAAGAAGTGACCGAGGTCACTTTCTTGTATCCGATGTTGCTGTTCGGCTCCAACGGGCAGTTGACCATTGAATGTGCATGGAGAATGCTAGACCCATCGGGCCAGATCATAGCGGGTAACTATGAGCTAAAACACCCGGCAACAAGTGATCAGGTCGAACAGAAGTTGATCGGAGCGTTATTGAACAAGAAGGTCATAGACGCCAAGCTCTTTGGCATCAGCGACCTGGAGTTGACGTTCGAGAACAAGTACCGGCTGCAAGCCATCAACCATAGCGGACTCTATGAAGGCTGGAACCTGAGGTTCGGGGACAGCGCTTGCTTTACGCTTCCCGGAGGAAAGTTGTCCGGGTACTAAGGTCGCTGATCACTCCTTCTTCCCCTCCGGCCCACTGAGCATTACGCTCAAGGGCTTCCAGCCGGGGATGTCGTCGGCCAGCAGCTTCACGATGGCGGCGTAGGGCAGGAAGAGCACCATGCCGCTCACGCCCCAGATGGCGCCGCCCACCAGGATCAGCACCAGGGAGGCCATGGTCGTAAGGCCCAGTTGTCGGCCCACCACTTTGGGGAAGATCAGGTTCGCTTCGAGGTATTGCACCACTGCGAAGAGGGCCACCACTCCGAGCGGCGCCCAGATGGAGCCCGTGGTCATCCACGCCACGCTGATGGGCAGCAACGAACTGAGGAGGATGCCGACGTAGGGGATGATCGTCATGATCGCGCAGAGCAGCCCGAAGAGCCACGCGTTCGGCACGCCCAGCAGCATCAGCCCCACGCTGTTCAACAGGCCCACGATGGCATACACCTGCACCATGCCCACGATGAAGCGGGCGAAACTGTGCACCGAGCGTTGCAGCAGCACGGGCAGGTGGCTCGCCATCTCCGCTCCGGTCAAGGTGCTCAGCACGCCGACGTAGTGCTTGCGGTTGTACAGGATAAGCGCTGTGAAGATCGGGATGATGACGGCGTTGAAGGCCGCACCGAACAGCCCGTCCACCATGGCGCCCAGCACCGGCCCGGTATCGCCGAGGCCGGCCGTGATCCGTCCCAACCACAGGTCCTGCGTGGCGCGCCCGATGCCGAAGGTGTCCAACAGCCAGGTCCGCAGCTCCTCGATGCCCGCACCGGTGTTCCCGCTCAGCGCGGGCCAGTCCGCCATGAAGGTGCGCACCTGCCAGGCCAGCAGCACCAGTAGCCCCACGAACAGGGCCAGCACCGAAGTGAGCGCCACGCCGATGGCCACGCTCTGCGGAACGCGCAGACGCTCCAGCGCCTTCACTATGGGGTAGAGCACGAAGGCCAGCAGCACGCTGTAGGCCAGGGGCACGAACACGGCGCGACCGAGGTGGAGCAACGTAGCTCCGACCAAGATGCTGAGCGGGATGGACAGCCAACGGGGAATGGCGGTGTTCATGTGTGCCCGAAAGTAGCCAGCTACCGCCACCCATGAGGTGACCCCCGTCAGAACACGAAGCGCCACACCAGCTTGCCCACCACGCTGCGGCTCGTGGGGTCCGCCAGGTCGAGCCCATCCTCGGCATCATCGCTCTGGTCCAGCACCAGGAACAGGTCCGTGCCGATCTTGGGGATCCAGTGCAGCCGTACGTTGAGGCGCACCAGGTCGCTCTGGGTGTTCAACTGGCCGAACACGCTCAGGGTGAGCCTTGGGTTGAACGCGTAGGTGGGGTAGATCGCCAGTTCCTGCGTGCGCAGCAGGCGTTCCGTTCCGCCTTCCACCCCCGGGAAACGCAGGCTGTTCCAGATGTGGTCCACGGTGAGGTTGAAGTGCCGCCCGAAATTGGCGCGGAGGCCGCTGGTGTAGCTGGTGCGCTGACCGCCGTAGTAGGTGCCCCAGGAAGGGGTGAAGCTGAAGCTGAAGCGCCGCCCGCGGAACGAGGCGAGCGTGGCCGAGAAGCTGCTGAAGCGGTACTCCCCACTGTCGATGGTGATGTCGTCGGAGAGGTTGAAGGCGGCGTCCACCCGGTCGTAGTTCCATGCGAAGGCGGTGGTGACCTCGTCACCGCTGTTCATGCGCACGCCTGCCGGGCTCATGCTGTAGTAAACGCTCTCCAGTTCGTTGGTGGCCGAGGTGCGGTACACCTGCAGGTTCCACGGTTGAAAGAGCACCTTGCGCACGCCGAGCTGCGTGAGCCAGCGTGGTTCGATCCGGAGCGTGCTCTGCAACAGGTCGTACCCACTGCGCGCAAGGAAGCCCAGCTCGGGCCGGAAGCCACCGTCCACCTGCGTGATGGCCAGGTCGGTGTTGATCAGGTCGTTCGGGTAGCTCAGCGCGATGCCGGCCGCCGTTCCGTCGGTGTCGGGCTCCCCGTCGGTGATGCTCTGCGCGAAGTAGGCCCGGGTGTTCAGCCGCTTGTTCCCCAGAAAGGAGCTGGTGGAATAGCCCCCGTCGATGCCCACCACCTGGTTGCTCAACCCCTCGTTGTACTTGCTGGTCACGATGCCCCCGATGTAGCTCTGGCTGCCCAGGTCCGCCTTGTAGCGCAGTGCGGTGTTGTTGGTGGTGGGGATGTCCGTTCCGTCACCGGAGGGGTCCGGCGTGCGCGCGGTCTGCAGGCTCACGAAGCCGATGTTGTGGCCCCCCACCTTGCCGAAGAGCCGCGCCCCGCCCAGCACCGGCACCGTGGACAATTCCTCAATACCGATGCGGCGGCTGTAGAACACCGTGTTGCTGTTGTCCAGCCCGTATTCGAAGTTCGCCTTGCCCTCCAGGAAGAACTCGCGTTTCTCCGGATAGTACAGGTTGAAGCGCGTGAGGTTCACCGCCACGCGGTCCACTTCCACCTGCGAGAAGTCGGTGTTGCTGGTGAGGTTGAGCTTCAGCGTGGGGCTGATGTTGATGTTCAGATCCCCGCCCAGCTTCCCCAAGGTCTCGTCGTCCGTTCCCGCGCGTTCCTGTGTGCCCCCCAGGCCGTAAGGCTTGAACTCGAAACGCTTGGTGTAGCCGATGTCCTTCAGCCCGGTGAGCCAGCCTGCCGTGCCCAGGTTGTTGATGTTGGTGTTGCGCCCCCAGCCCTGCCAGTTCACCTGCTCGTTCTTGCTGCGTACGTTGCGCTCGAAGTTGAGGCCCCAGGTGTGCACGCTGTCCTTGCGGAACTGCAGGGTGCTGAAGGGGATCCGGAACTCGGCCGTCCACCCCTCCGGCGTGCATACCGTGCGCACGTCCCATACCCCGTTCCAGTCCAGGTTCGACACTTCGTTGCTCAGCAGCATGTCGCCGCGCGCACCGTTCGGGTTGGTCACGAAGAGGTAGCCGTTCCGCTTGTCGTTGAAGGTGCTCAGGATGAACTGGAAGTTGTCGTCCGTCCACCACGCGAAGTCGCGCTGCATGAACTTGGCCTGCATGTGTGCGATGTCCGTCACCTGCAGCCGTGCACCGAACCACAGGGCCAGGTCATCATACACCACGGCCACCTCCGTGCGGTCCGTGGCCGCGCTGTCCTGGTGCGGGTCGCGCTGGGTGAAGTTGTCGATGAACACCGCCCGCTGCCAGAGGGCTTCGTCCAAGGCCCCGTCGAACACCACCGGCTCGGTGATCCGAAGGGCCTGCAGGGTGTCGGGTGCGCTGTGCTGTGCCTGTGCGGACAGGGGTAGGAGCAGGGACAGGAGCAGGAGCAGGAGCAGGGGCAGGGGCAGGCGCACGAGGAACAGAGCAGGCCGCGAAAGTAGCCGACGCGGGGCGCCGTCCATCAACGGCCTAAGGCCCCCATGCCGGCCACGATCCGCGCCAGCAAAGGCTCCACCGAAGCCTCGGCGATCAGCCGCGTGTCGCCGTGCAGGAAGCCTTCCTGCGCCATGCGTTCCTGTTGCGCCAAGAGCGGGTCGAAGAAGCCTTTCACATTGAGCAGGCCAAGGGGTTGGGCGTGCAGCTTCAGCTGGCGCCAGGTGAGCAGTTCGAAGAGCTCGTCCAAGGTGCCGAAGCCGCCGGGCAGCGCGATCACCGCATCGCTCAGCCGGTGCATCTTCAGCTTCCGCTCGTGCATGCTGTCCACCAGGATGAGCTCCGTTACGCCGCGGTGCGCCTCCTCGGCCTTCTCCATGAACCGGGGGATCACGCCGATCACTTCGCCCCCGGCCTTCATCGCTGCATCGGCTACAATACCCATCAGCCCCACATGCCCGCCGCCGTATACCACGCCGTAGCCGCGCTCCACAATGGCCCGTCCCATGTGCTCGGCGACATCGGCATGGACCGGATCGTTCCCCACGCTGGCTCCACAGAATACCGCGATCCTTGGCATGGGCCGAATGTAGGGGAGACCGATCTTCGCAGCATCGCCTTCGCACCTTTTGCTTCGGCGAGCGTAGCATGCGTTATCCGATCATCGTCCTTCTTTTCGTCTTCGCGACATCGGCCATCGCCCAGCACCACCTGAAGCCCATCCGCCCGAACGACGCGGCCATGCCGGCCTGGGCGCAGCTCATGTACGCCGCCGATCCGGATGCGAACGCGGTGAGCGCCGCCTACGAAGCCTTCTACGCCGAGCATCCGTTCGAGAAGACGGTCCACACCCAGTACTACAAGTTCTGGATGAACGCCGTGCGCAGCAAGGTGGGGGAGGACGGGCATGTGTACGACCTGCTTCCCACGGAGCGCAAAGCGGTTGAGAAGCGCATCCACCAGCAGCAGGGCGAAGCCAAGGGCGGAGGTGGCTGGACCTACGTGGGCCCCGATGTTCACTACGATGAAGGCGGTTCCGGCGACAAGGTGTGCAAGCACAGCAACGTGTACACCATCGACCGTTCGCAGAGCGACCCGAACGTGCTGTTCTGCGGCACCGAGAGCGGCGGCGTGTACCGCAGCCTCGACCAGGCCCAAAGTTGGCAACATGTCTCTCAGGACCATCTCGTGGGCGCCGTCAGCGCCATCCGCATCCATCCCACCGACCCGAACACCGTGCTCTTCAGCGCGGAGAACGAGCTCTGGCGAAGCACGGACGGTGGTGACACCTGGGTCGTGATCGGCGCTCCCGCGTTCCAGGCCTTGAACATCAGCGCGTGGGAGATCGCCTTCGACCCCAGCGACCCGAACACGCTGTTGGCCGCCTGCAACCAAGGCCTGTTCCGCAGCACCGATAGTGGTGATACCTGGAGCGAAGTGCTGCCGAACGAGTGCATGACCATCGCCTACAAGCCGAACGACCCGGCCACGGTCTACACCATCCAGTTCGAGCCTTCGCTCAACATCAGCCGCTTTTACAAGAGCACGGATTCCGGCCTCAGCTGGACGCTTTACGACACCGGTTGGTTCACGCCCCCTGCAGGTGAAACAGGCCTTTACCAGATCGAAGGCGGTCGGCTTGCGGTGACCGCTGCGGATCCCGACCGCATCTACGCGGTGCTCGTGGGCTACCAGCAGGCCGGCGCCAGCATCACCACCAACGGATGGATCGGCACCTGGGTGAGCAGCGATGGCGGCGCCACATGGACGCACCCGCACAACCAGGTGGGCACCCCGTACACCACCGCGCACCCCAACCTCATGAACTTCCAGGGGGACGACGGCGACTACACCCAGATCCACTACAACACCTGCATCATCGCCAGCCAGATCGATCCGGACCGCGTGCTGATCGGTGGCCTCAACCTCTGGCGCAGCAACGACGGCTGCGCCACCTACCAAGCCGTCGGCGGCTACATCGGTCCCGTGGCGCGCACCCACCCGGACATGCAGGAGCTGCGCGTGTATCCGGACGGGAACGGCGGCGAGGAGGTCTGGATCGGCTGCGATGGCGGCGTGTACCTCAGCACCGACCTGGTGGCCAGCCACGAGAGCCGCTGCAACGGCCTGCGCGCCATCAACCTCTGGGGCTTCGATCAAGGGTGGAACGACGACGTGCTGGTGGGCGGGCGCTACCACAACGGTAACATGGGCTATCACGAAGACTATCCTGCCAACGAATACTTCGCATTGGGCGGCGGTGAAGCGGCCACGGGCTACGTGAACTACAGCGACGAACGCAAGACCTACTTCAGCGATATCGGTGGCAAGGTGCTGCCGGCGGACTTCCTCACGGACCCGCCCAGCTTCGGTATGCAGGACAGCCCCAACGAGAGCTACGGCTTCTGCAGCAGCTCCCGCATCGCCTTCGACCACCGCTACTTCAACGTGGCCTGGATGGGGCGCGACAACGTGTTGTACCGCAGCACCAACGGCGGCACCAGCTTCGCGCCGTTCCACGCCTTCGGCACCAACGCCGCCAACCGCGTGCTGTGGCTGGAGCAGAGCTATGCGGACCCCAACGTGATCGTGGTGCACCAGGTGCAGGGCAACACCAGCAGGCTGTGGCGCACGACCGACGATGGGCTCACCTGGACACAGCTCACGCTGCCGAGCACCAGCCGAAACATCTTCTTCTCGCTCGGTGGCACGAACGCCGGCGACATCTGGCTCGGCTACACCAACCGCCCCAACGGGCAGAAGATCTACAAGAGCGCCGATGGCGGGGCCACCTGGCAGAACCTCACGACGAGCATGCTGGACGGAGCCGAGATCTGGGGCGTGGCCCATCAGTTCGGCACGGACGGCGGGGTGTACGTGGCGCTGAAGAACGGACGCATACTGTACCGCAACACCACCATGTCCGATTGGGATGAGTTCAGCAGCGGCCTGCCCGTGAGCACCGAGCCCATCCGCATCGTGCCGTTCTACAAAGGCGGCAAGATCCGCCTCGCCACTTGGAACCTCGGCGTGTGGGAGCAGGACCTCTACGAGCCATCATCGCTCATCGCCGATTTCGCCGCGGCCTTCGGCACCTTCGTGTGCCCCGGCGACAGCATGCACTTCGTGGACCACAGCGTGTGCAGCGCGAACGCCACCTACCAGTGGAGCTTCCCCGGCGCCACCCCTGCCACCAGCACCCTCAAGTACCCCACGGTGGTCTACGCCGCGTCGGGCACCTATGATGTCACCATGACCATCACGGACAACGGCAACACGCGGTCCGTGACCAAGCAGGCCTACATCAGCAGCACCCCTTCAGGCCCGGTTCCGTTGATCGAGGACTTCGAGTCAGCGAACTTCCCGAGCAACTGGTCGTGCGCCCATTCCACCGGCGGCGGAAGCTGCTGGGGCATCACCGACGATGCCAGCGGGCAGGGGCAAGGCACCTACACCATGTTCTTCGACAACTACAACAACGACGTGCAGGGTGAACGCGATGAGCAATGGCTGGGCAAGCTCGACCTTTCCAACGTGACCCCGGACCTGTTCTACTTCGATGTCGCCTACGCGCCTTACGGCGGCCAGTACAGCGATACCCTGGCGGTGTTGGCGAGCACGGATTGCGGCACCAGCTGGAGCGAACTTTACGTGCAGGGGGGAGGAACCCTTGCCACAGCGCCCGGCACCTCGGACTACTTCATCCCCACCGCCACGCAATGGCGCACCGACTTCGTGGATCTGTCCGCCTACGCCGGTGAGTCCGAGCTCATCCTCGCCTTCCAGAACCGCGGCAACTGGGGCAACGTGATCTACGTGGACAACATCAACGTGGAAGGCTATGTGGGCATGGCCGAACGCAACAGCACCGGAGCCCTGCTCGTGTTCCCGAACCCCGCACAGGACCACGCCACGCTCAACGCCACAGGCCTGCCACAGGGGCTGGTCACCGTGCAGGTGCTCAACGCCGTTGGGCAGCAGGTCCACAGCCAGCTCGTTCCATCCACCAGCGGGCAGCTCGCGCTCACCTTGCCCACCGCGAACTGGAGCAACGGCAGCTACGTGATCCAACTGTCCGTTGGTGCGGTGCGGTTGATCCGGAAGGTGGATGTGGTGCGCTGATCCCCACTACTCCTCCCCGCTGTTCTTCAAGCTGGAGAGCAGGCTGTACGCACCCTTCACCACCACCGGCCGTTCAAGCAGCTCGGCGGCAGGTTCCACCAGTTCGAAGTAGCCGTACTCGTTGGCGCCGGTGGTCACGGGCACCAGGGTGTAGCTGCCGTCCGCGTTGGCGGTGAACACGGCCTGGCCGCTGCCGCTGCGCACCACGGCTTCTTCGGGCACGCACCACACGGTGTCGGTGTGGCTCTCCAGCGTGGCGCTCATGGCCATGCCGGGCACCAGGTCCTTGTGCGCCTTGGTGAAGTGGCAGTGTACGATGGCGCTGCGATCGGCATCGAGGCTGCGGCCCACGAGGATCACTTCGGCCTCGTACTCATCGTTGGGGTGGGCCGTGGGGCGCGCATGCACCTCTTGTCCCACCTTCACCTTCGGAAGGTCTTTCTCGAAGATGGTGAGCGCAAGGTGGATGTCAGCGGGGTCCACCAGTTCGAACAGCACATCCGTAGGCTGCACGTAGCGGCCGATGTTCACGTTCACCTTCGACACCCAGCCGTGGATGGGGGAGCGCAGGGCGGCGCTGCGTGAGATGGTCTCCGCGGAGAGCGATGCGGGGTTCACACCGATGAGCCGCAGCTGCTCGCCCAATGAGCGCAGGGTGACGCGTTGGGTGTTCAGTTCCGCGGTGACCTCCTGCAGCACCTTGTCGCTGGTGGTCTTGGTGGCGTTCAAGGCCTTTTGGCGGTCGAAGTCCTGCACGAGCATGGTCACCTTTCCTTCAGCGATCAAGTAGTCCTGCTGGAGTTGGATGAAGCGGGGATCCTCCATGATGGCGAGCGTCTGGCCTTTCTGTACCTCCATGCCGGGCAGCAGGTCCGTGCTGCGCAGATAGCCGCCGAGCGGGGCACTGATGCTCACGAGGTTCTGTGGAGGCACATCCACCACACCCTGAACGGGCATCAGTAAGCCCAGCGAGCGACGCTCGGCCTTGCCGGTCACGATGCCGGCGTTCTTCAGCTGGTCGGCGGTGAGCGTGACGGTGGTCTCCGACGGAGCGGGTACATCTGCAGTTGTAGGCGCATCGCCCGAAGTGCATGAGGTGAAGGCGAACAGGATCGCGATGGTGCCGATCAACAGCACCTGTACCGTCGACCCACTTTGCCCGACGAAGCGCTTTCGCGAAGTAGGGATGGGTCGACCGTGACGTATTGAACTGGAATGACGCATGATCTGCGGGGAGGTTAGAATTCGTTGAAGGCGTTGATCTCGATGCTGGCGCGGCCAAGGGCCTGCAGGGCAATGAGGTATTCCATGGACAGGTTGATGGACTGGCCGGTGAGCAGGCTCCATTCGATGCGGTCGATCTGGCCGTTGCGGTAGGCTTCCTCAGCGGACCGCCGCAGTTGTTCGGCCTCTTCCGTGGCGCCCTGTTCCAGGGTCTCCACGCGGGCCAGCTGTGCCGCGTAGCGTTGGCGGGCCTGCTGCAGTTGGGTGCGGATCTCCTGCGTGAGCGCCTCGGTCTCGCTGTTCGCCCGCTCTGTGCCGATCCGTGCCGACTTGTTGCGGGCGCTCTGGGCACCGAAGAAGAGCGGCACCCCGATCCCCGCGCGCACCATGGTGAAGCGGTCGCCGCTGCCATAGATCAACGCGCCATCCGGTACCGAGGGCGATTGGTTGAGCGTCATCGAGGCCACGCCCAGGGTCAGGTCCGGGAGCAGGTTGGAGCGTTCCATCCTCCAACGGGCATCGGCAGCGGCGGCCTGTTCGTTCGCAGCGCGTACCAGCGGATGGTCCAGCACGGCGGAGTCCCCCGGGATCGTCGTTGCCACAAGCTTCAGCGGCATGGCTTCGGGCCGAAGGTCGGCCTTGGTGTTCAGCAGTTGCGCCAGCCGTGTCCGGGTCTGTTCCAGTTCAGCGTTGGCCTGCTGCATCCGGGCACGCATCAACATGCCCTGGGTGCGGGCCGTGGCGCGCATCATGGTATTGCTGGAACCGAGGTCGAAGCGCTGTTCCTCGCCGGCCGTCGCCGCTGTGTAGATGCTGTCCGCCTCGCGTAGCAGCCGCACCTGTTCACTGAGCACGAGCACCTCGTGGTAGGCCTGCCTCACCTGGATGCGCACCTCGCGTTCCCGCAGCGCTTGTTCCCACCTGACACCAGCGGCCGAATGCTTCAGCATCTTCCGCCGTTGGGTGTAGACCGTTGGGAAGGCCAGGCTCTGCGAAAGGCTGACGCGGTCGTCGTTCACATTGGTGTTGATCTGGCCGTACTCGAAGTCGACGTTGGTGCGCGGCAGGTCCCACGCCGTGCCGATCAGCTTTTCCTCCGCCTCGCTGCGCAACGCGGCACCCTTCAGGTAGAGGTTGTTCCGCATCGCACTGTCCACGGCCTGTTCCAAGGTGATTGGCTGCACGGTCGATTGGGCGTTCGTGTCGAAGGGCGCGGCCAGGAGGGCCAGCAGCACCAACGCGGTCATCGGTGCGCCGGTCGTTGGACCGTTCTTCTTCCGTTTGCGGAATGCCAGCATATACAGCGAAGGCAGCACGAAGAGCGTGAGCAATGTGGCGGTGAGCAATCCGCCGATGACCACGGTGGCCAACGGGCGTTGCACTTCCGCGCCCGCACCGGTGCTCAAGGCCATGGGCAGGAAGCCGAGCGAGGCCACGCTGGCGGTCATCAGCACGGGACGCAAGCGGGTCGCGGTGCCTTGCCGGATGCGTTCGGCCACATCCTTCAGTCCGTTCTTGGCCAGGTGCTCGAACTCGCTGATGAGCACGATGCCGTTGAGCACCGCCACCCCGAAGAGCGCGATGAAGCCCACGCCCGCCGAGATGCTGAAGGGCATGCCACGACCGGCCAGCGCGAACACCCCACCGATCGCCGAGAGCGGCACCGCACTGAACACGAGCAGGCTCAACTTCAGCGAACCGAAGGCGAAGTAGAGCAGCAGCAGGATCAGCAGCAGCGCCAGCGGCACCACCACGCTCAGGCGTTTCTTCGCCTCCACCAGGTTCTCGAAGGCGCCGCCGTAGGTGGTGTAGTACCCCACCGGCAGGTTCAACTGCGCATCCACTTTGCCCTGCAGCTCTTCCACGATGCTCTGCACATCGCGGCCGCGGACGTTGAAGCCCACGGTGATGCGGCGCTTGGCATCCTCGCGTTGCACTTGGTTGGGCCCGTCCTCGATGCGCACGTTGGCGAGCAGCGAGAGCGGCACGGGCTTGCCCATGGGCGTGGGCACCAGCAGGCGTTGCACATCGCGGAGGTCGGAGCGGCTCAGGGAACGGGCGCGCACCACCAGGTCGAAGCGGCGTTCACCTTCGAACACTTGTCCGGCCACGCTTCCCGCGAAGGCGGTCCGCACCACATCGTTCACCGCCTCCACATCCACCCCGAAGCGGGCGAGTGCGGCACGGTCATGCGTCACGATGATCTGCGGCAGCCCGCCCACGCTTTCCACGTAGAGGTCCTTGGCGCCTTCCACACTGCTCACGAGTTCACCCAGCTTGTGGGCGTAGGCGGCCAGGGTGTCGAGGTCCTCGCCGTAGATCTTGCACACCACGTCCTGGCGGGCACCGGTCATCAGTTCGTTGAAGCGCATCTGTACAGGGTATTGGAATCCGAAGGTGACACCGGGCAACACGCTCAAGGTGCTGCCCATCTTCTCGGCGAGCTCATCGAAGGTCTTCGCGCTGGTCCAGTCCTTCTTGGGTTTCAGGATCACCATCATGTCCGCCGCTTCGATGGGCATGGGGTCGGTGGGGATCTCGCCGCTGCCGATCTTGGCCACCACCTTCTCCACTTCGGGGTACTGGTCCTTCAGCATGCCCGCCGCCTTGTTGCAGGTCTCCACGGTGTTGGTCAGTGAGCTTCCGGTGAGCAGGCGTGTGTCGATCGCGAAGTCGCCCTCCTCCAGTTCGGGGATGAACTCACCGCCCATGGCCGCCATGATGCCGCTGGCCACCACGAGCAGCAGCAGCGCTGCCATCACCAGCCGCATGGGTTTCCCGATGGCCTTGTTGAGCCAGGTGCGGTAGGATCCACCAAGCCGGTCCATCATCCTGTCGGTCCATGTGGTCGGTGGGTTGAGCCTCTTGCTGAGGAACAGCGCGCTCATCATCGGCACGTAGGTCAGCGACAGGATCGCGGCGCCCAGCACGGCGAAGGCAACGGTCTGCGCCATGGGCTTGAACATCTTGCCTTCGATTCCCGATAATGACAGGATCGGCAGGTACACGATGAGGATGATGACCTGCCCGAACATCGCGGAGTTCATCATGCGGCTTGCGGAACTGCGCACGGTCTCATCCATACGTTGCTGATCGAGCTTTCCGGTACCGAGGCCATGACCGGTGCCATGCAGACGATGCAGCACAGCCTCCACGATGATCACCGCGCCGTCCACGATCAAGCCGAAGTCCAGTGCTCCGAGGCTCATCAGGTTGCCGCTCACGCCGAACAGGTTCATCATGATCACCGCGAAGAGCATGGCCAGCGGGATCACCGAGGCCACCACCAGGCCCGCCCGCAGGTTGGCCAGGAAGAAGACGAGGATGAGCACCACGATCAGTGCGCCTTCCATCAGGTTCGTCTCCACGGTGTGGATGGCGTTGTTCACCATCTTGGTGCGGTCCAGGAAGGGCTCGATGGTCACGCCTTCGGGAAGGGTCTTTTCGATCATGGCGATGCGCTCCTTCACCTTCTTGATGACCTCGCTGGAGTTGGCACCTTTCAGCATCATCACTACCGCACCGGCCGCCTCGCCTTCATCGTTGTAGGTCAGGGCCCCGTAGCGTGTGGCAGTGCCCAGCCGCACCTCGGCCACGTCGTGCAGCAGCACCGGCGTGTGGTCCGGGAGCACCTTCACCTGGATGGTTCGGATGGCATCCATGTCGGTGATGAGCCCTTCGGTCCGGATGAAGAGCAACGCAGGCCCCTTCTCGATGTAGGCCCCACCGGTGTTCGCATTGTTGCGCGATACCGCGTTGAAGACATCGGCGATGGTGATGCCCATGGCACCCAGCCGTTCGGGATCTACGGCGATCTCGTATTGCTTCAGTTGGCCCCCGAAACTGCTGACGTCGGCCACGCCTTCGGTGCCGATCAGCTGACGCCGCACGATCCAGTCCTGGATGGTGCGCAGTTCCATCGCGTCGTATTTACCCTCGTAGCCGGGCTTGGGCTTCACTACATATTGGAAGATCTCGCCCAGTCCGCTCGAGACCGGCCCTAGCTCTGGTTTGCCAAGACCTTCGGGGATCGTGAGCTGGGTGAGGCGCTCGGTGACCTGCTGGCGGGCCCAGTACACATCCGTGGCATCGTCGAACACGATCGTCACCACGCTGAGCCCGAAGCGGCTGAAGCTGCGCTGCTCGATGATGCCCGGCACGTTGCGCGTGGCCTGTTCAATGGGGAAGGTGATCAGTCGCTCGATGTCACCCGCCCCCAGCGCGGGGCTCACGGTGATCACCTGCACCTGGTTGTTGGTGATGTCGGGCACGGCGTCGATCGGCAACTGGGTGACGTTGTAAGCGCCAAAGCCGATGAGGCCGAGGACGAGAAGCCCCACAATGAGCTTCTGCTTGATGGAGAATGCGATGATGCGGTCCAGCATGTGTGGTCGCGGTTGAATGGGAAAAAAGCAAAAGTGGACGGTGGACATCGCCAGGGATGTCACGGAACAGGAGCGCTGGTGCTCCGGGGTCGGCGGAAACGCCGGTCAGGCGCGCTTTGGCGGCTGCCACACGGCAGAACGCTCACCGAGGGTTAGGGCCGCAGCAGGCTGAACCGGGCTCAGCGGCAGCGCCGGGTAGTGGAATGTGATCACCGGCACGGAGCCATGGAACAGGTCCTGTGCGGCCGTGAAGCCGGCGTGGTCATCGTGGGACCGGAAGGGTAGTTGCTCATCCTGCGCGAAGTCCTCGTCATGCACATCGCCGCTCAGGTAATGCAGCACAAGGAAACCGAACACCGTGGTGCCGGGCTGCTCGGCCTTGTGGTCCAGGAAGTGATGCACCAGGTGCGGCAGGCGCGCCAACTGATGCAGCTCCGTGTTCGAAAAGAGCACGGTGCCGATCACAAGGATGGCGAGGAGGCGTCGCATCGGCTGCGAAGGTAGGGTGGTGTGCGTTAAGCCTGAGTGATGGAGGTCACCCCATCCGCTTCTTCGCCTCCACGGCCCACAGCAGCTCGTCGACGAAGACCTTGCTGCGCTTGGCCCAGGTTGCCGGGTCGTTCGCTTCGCCGGTTTCGGTGAAGGCTTCGTTCACTTTGGGCACCGGCAGGTGCGCGTTCACCACCCAGGCCTTGATCTTCCATAGGCTGAAGAGTAGGGAGGTGTTGACCTGTGATCCGCCGAAGGAGCCATCGGACACCGTGCAGATGGCCACCGGCTTTCGCTTCCACTCGTCCACCAACAGGTCCACCACGTTCTTCAGGCTGGCCGGGTAGCCGCCGTTGTACTCCGGTGTCACGATGATCACGCCGTCCGCCTGTGCGATGCGATGCGCGAACTCTCGCACGGCCGGGGAGGGGTCCTGCTGGAACTTCAGGCGCTCCTCGAAGAGGGGGAAGGAGTAACTGTTGAGGTCGATCAGGTCCACCGTGAGGTCGGGCAGGGCATCAAGCGTGTGCTGGAGGTACAGGGCTGCACGGTGGCTGCGCCTTCCCTGGCGGACACTGGCGGAGAGGATGGCGATCCGGGGCATGGGTTGATCGCTGGTGCTGGATGCGGTGGCGAAGGCCGCGAAGGTACCGCCCTCACTGCTTGAACTCCTGCTTCTTCAGCAACAGCACGTCCGTGGCTAAGCAGAATGCACAACGACCTTCACGCAACCCTGGCGCACACCGCTCACCAGCGCTTCCGCTCGTTCCAACTGAAGGTCCACTCCGGGGTGATCAGGTCGTTCCCGTCGTCCTGGATGAACCACGCACCCAACTCAGGCCGGACAAGGTTCTTCACCACGTGGATGTCCTGCGCGGGCATGTAGCTCTGGGCCAGCAGGAAGGCCGTGCGTCCACGTGCATCACGCGCCACGTCCACCACGATCATCGCGTGGCCGGGACTGCCGCCGTGGATGAACACGTCTCCGGGTTCCAGCGGCAGGTCGTGCGCATCCCGCAGTTCCTTGCTCAGGCTCAGGGTTCCGGCGTAGGTGAAGACCTGCTGCAGGTAGGAGAGGAGGTTCTCGTGCGTGGTGCCGGTGCGGCCTTCCTTCAGCTTCCACTGGCACGTGTTCCCGCTCACCTTGATGCGGTCACCGTTCGCCCAGCGCGTGAACTCTGCCAGGAAGCCGTTGGTGAAGTGGAAGTGGATGTCGTCGATGCGCCCCTGCGCGAACAGGTGCTCCGCCCACAGCCGCATGATCGCATCGGCGCATTGCTGGAGGTCGCGCTTGCCAACGCTCATGTCGATGACCGCAGCCTGCGCTCCCTGCCATCGTTTCAGCGAGCCATCGAAGAGATGCACCTGTGCACCTTCGGGTTTCAGCGGCAAGCCGCGCAAGTAGGCCCCGAAGGACTTGGCTTCCACCGGCACACGCGTGAAGCCTTGCGGCGGAGCGAAGCGTATGGCGATGGTGCTGTCCGGTTCCGGAACACGTGCCGGGCTTGGGCGCGCAACTTGAGGTTCCGCGGAACCTTGGGCCATGCACGCCACAAAGCAGACCAGCAACAGGAAGGGAATGAAATGGCGCATCATGTTCCCAGCAATGCGCGGGACCGAAGGAAGTAACTACGCTTTCACTTCAGCCTTGTGCGGCTCGGGCGTGGGCTTGGGCGGCACGTAACCGAACAGGCGGTTGTCCTTGATCATGTTGTCCACGTAAGGCGGCACCATGTCCTCCCAGCCCTCATCACCCGCGCGGATCTTGTCCAGCACGGCCTTGCTGAAGATGTGGAGCACCTTCGGGTCGTAGCTGTCGATGTCCACAAGGCGCTTGTTGTGCAGCAGGTATTCATACAGGGGCTGCAGGCGCGGGTGCACGGGCATGCTGTCCGTGGTCATGATCTCCGCCTCCCTGCTGGGCTTGCTCGGATACACATACACCTTCAGGTCGCGGGTGAACAGGATGCCGAAGGCCTCGAGCATGCCGCCGTTGAGGTGGCGGTAGTACTTCTCCTCGAATACCTCGATCAGGTTGTTCACGCCCATGATCAGGCCCATGCGTGCCTTGGTGTACCTGCTGAAGTACTCCACCAGCTTGTAGTACTCCTGGTAGTTGCTGATCAGCACGGTCTGCCCCAGGCTGCACAGGATGTCGGCGCGGTCGATGAAGTCCTTCTCGTCCACATCGCCGGTATCGCTCTGCAGGTTGTTGAGGGTGATCTCGAAGAGCACCTGCAGGTTCTGTCGGTCCACACGCTGTTCCTTGATGAACATGTTGTAGCCGTTCATGATCATGTCGATGTTCACCTTGGTCACCGGGCGGAAGCTGCCGCGGATGGCCAGGATGTTCTTCTTGTACAGCGCCTCGCTGGCCTGGAGGTTCTGCCCATCGGGACCGAAGATCACCGCGTCGGTGTAGCCGCGCTTCACGAGTTGCAGGCTCAATAGGCGGTTGTCCACCTGGTTGAAGTCCGGCCCGTTCATCTGGATCATGTCCACCTCCACCACATGCCGGCTCACGTTGTCGTAAAGCGCGGTCATGATCTCCTGCGGGTCCTTGTGGTGGAAGAAGCAGGCGTGGATCATGTTGGTACCCATCACGCCGATGCTCTCCTGCTGGAGGCTGATGTCGGGGTCGTGCAGGCGGAAGTGGATGATCACATCGCTGGTGGGGCGGTCCGGGGCGATCTGGAACCGCACGCCCATCCACCCGTGCCCGCTGTGGGGCTTTTCGTAGGTGCTGGTGCCGACGGTGTTGGCGAACGTGAAGAATTTCTTGGTGGGGTGGTCGGTGCGGTTCAGGCGGTCGATGATGAGGCCGTACTCGTGGCCCAGCATGTTCTTCAACCGGCTCTCGCAGACGAAACGGTTGTTCAGCTCCTTGCCGTAGATGGCGTTGCTGAAGTCCTTGTCGTAGGCGCTCATCGCCTTCGCGATGGTCTGGCTGGCTCCGCCGGCGCGGAAGAAGTGGCGCACGGTCTCCTGCCCTGCACCGATCTCGGCGAACGTACCGTAGATGTCCGGGTCTAGGTTGATCCGGCGGGCCTTCTGTCCCGGGCTCAGCGGTACCCGGTGGTGGTCGATGTTCGTCATGCTCGCGGGCCGTAATGCCCATCAGGGTCAAAGGTAGCAGGTCTATCCCGCTCCAAGTTCAGAACGATCGTCAGGTCGCGTCCGGTATGGAACGATCATCTTGCGCCCGATCTTCCTTCGTGTTCACGCGGATGGATAACGCACCGCTCGGGCACAGGCACACCTGGTCCACAATGGCCTTGGTGTCCGCCCCTTCCGGAATGATCCAAGGCTTCTCACCTGGCTTGAACACGTCCGGCAGACCGTGCCAGCAGCGCTTGCTATGCGTGCAAAGCGAAGGGGTCCAGATGATGGTGACCTCGCCGTTGGAGTAGGTGTGCGTCTTGTCGCTCATGGGTTCAAGGGATCAGGGAACGCCCGGTGTCCACATTGCCATCGACCCCAGTGAATCGCCACAGCAGCAGGGTGCTGGCCGGGTATTCCCGCTGCGATCGGAAGGTGACGAATGCGCTGAGCGGCTCGTTGATGACCTGCTGTCCGGTCAGGGTCCAGGCTTCGAAGCGCCCCTGTCGGTCAGGGGTGAAGTACAGCGCGCCTTGGCCAATGACCGGCCGTCCGAGCACGATGGACATGTTCGAAGTGCCGGGCTCCGGCACACTGGCGATCACTACGTTCACAGCAGTGATCACCGTGTCCACCCGGCCACAGGCATCGGTCACCACGTGCATCACATCGTACACGCCGCTCTGGCCATAGCTGTGCAGGGGCGAAGCAGCGGAACTGGTGCCTCCCTCGCCGAAGGTCCAGGCATGTGCGCCGATGCCGGTGACCGGGGTGAAGCTCACGTCCGCTCCGTTTGTCACGGTGGTGAAGGCCGCATCCGGGTCGTTCACACCGATGTTCCACGTTGTAAGACTGTCGAGCACGGTGCTTGTGGCGATGCCTTGCAGGACCACAGCCGTCGCCGGGTCGATACTTGCGACGTAGGTGGCACCCACAGGGCTCTGGCGGAACAGGGTGGCGTAGAAGGTGCAGGCCGCCAGGTAGGTGCCTTCCGCAGAGGGATGGCTGCCATCGCTGCTGTACAGGTTGATCGTCGGCTGCTGGTCGCGCGTGTGCTTCCAGGCCATGCCCACCGGGGCGCACCACGCGCTGTTGTCCACCGCCATCATCAGGTAGCGCTCGCGCAACAAGGCGTTCATGCCTTCGAAGGTGCACACCGGCGGCCAGTTGGCGCAGTTCTGCGCGTCCCCGTTCTGCCGTCCCCAGGTCATGTAGAACACCGGTTCCGCGCACGGCGAATGCACCCTGATGGAATCGATGAGCGCGGCGGCGAAGGGGAAGCAATCGCTCTGTACCTGTGATAGCTGGAACGAAGGCAGCTGGCTTTGCTCCTGCAGCACCACGAAGTCCCAACCGCCCTGGTCGATGTACTGCTGCGAGGCGGCGTTGGTGGTGTGCAATTGGTAGGTGTAGCCTCCCGGCGTGGACTGCTGCGTGGTCACCGTATCGCCCAGGGAAAGAGCCAGCTGGCGCAGCATGCCGGGCAGGTCGTTGGTGGCGGTGTAGCTGTTGCCGAGGAACAGCACCCGGGTGGTCTGGGCGTTGGACAAGGCCGACCAGAGCAGCAGGAAGAGGAGAAGGCGCGATCGCATGCTGCGAAAATAGGGTGAAGCCATGCGCAGTCCTTCCTTTGTGCCATGCAGGAGCTATGGTTCTTCGGGCTGTTGTTGGTGGCGGAAGTGCTGGGCACCGTGGGCGGTTTCGGCAGCAGCATGCTGGTGATGCCGCTGGCGGGGTTCTTCCTGCCGTTCGACCAGGCCTTGGGACTTACCGCGCTGTTCCATGTGTTCAGCAATGGCGCCAAGATCATGCTGTTCCGCACCGGCCTCTCGAAGAAGCTGCTGCTCACCATGGGCCTGCCTGCCGTGCTGGGGGTCGTGCTGGGTGCACGGCTCACGGCGTTCCTGCCAGCGGAGCACATGATGCTCGTGCTCAGCGGTGTGCTGGTGCTGTTGTCGCTGATCTTCCTGTTGGCCCCTGACCTGCGGATCGATGCATCCACGCGCAATGCCTCTCTGGGTGGCGCCGCCTCGGGCCTCATCGCCGGGCTGGTGGGCACGGGCGGTGCCATCCGCGGGCTTACCCTCGCGGCCTTCGACCTGGAGAAGAACGTGTTCATCAGCACCTCGGCCTGGATCGACATGGGCGTGGACCTCAGCCGCACCGTGGTCTATACGGGGCAGGGATACATCCACACGCAGGTCTTGGGCTACCTGCCCGGTCTCGCGGTGGTGAGCTTGGTGGGCTCATGGCTCGGACGCAGTTTGCTGGAACACGTTCCCCAGAACCGATTCCGAAAGCTGGTGCTCGTACTGGTTATGGGGGTGGCGCTGGTCAGCGCCGTGCGGGTGATCCAGCAGCTCGCTTCCTGATCGCGTCAGACGCGTTCGGCGCGGCGCATTGTGCCTTCGCCCTGCATGCCGCCCACGTAACGCACAATGCGTCCGCAAAGGTCTAGCGCATCCTCATCGAGCCGCCGGAAGCGGATGCAGGAGCGCCCCAGGTTGTAGGCCTTCAGCTCGTTGCGGAACGCGTCCAACAGGTCGGTGGGGATCACGTACAGGCAGAAGTAGTTCTTCTGGTTCCCCAAGGCGAACAAGGTCCGCCCTTCCAAGTGGTAGGTGGGCATGTCCATGGAAAGGTCCTCCTTCACCTTTGGCCAGATGCTTCGGATCCGCTCGCGAAGCTCCAGCAACTGCGCCTTTCGCTCGGGAACCAGTTGGTCGAAGTAGTGGTCGGGAGAGGTGGCGTCGATCTTCATCCCAGCGGAAAGGGGGCGTGAAGTTGGCACAGCCTCGTCAATGGCACAACAGCCATTGGCTTATTCGTCCACCAACACCGAAATGATGTGGTCCAAGCGCATCCGCGTGCCCGTATCCAGCACGCACCACTCAGCACCCGCTTCGTTCCGCAGGTCGGTGATCCGGCCTTTCGAGGTGGTGGCGGCTCCGTCGTCGCTCCGGTGCTCGATGATCAGCGGCGTGCGCAAGGTGGCCCACGCTTCGTAGCGGTCGTAGAGGTTGCAGTCGATCGGCGTGTAGTCGCTCATGCCTTCGGCGCATTCATCCACAGTTCCCGACCGGCACGCGGCGGAATGGAATTGTGGCAGGGCTCGAAGGTGACCTCGGGGAACACCGGCTTGAAGAGCTGTTCGTACTCCGCCTTGTGCCCACCGAAGGGCGGCTTGTCCGTATTCAGGTCGTCGTCGAAGAGCACGCCCACCAACTTGCCGCCCGGCACCAGTAGCCGATGCATCGTTTCCACATACGCCGGCCGCAACGCCGGATCGATCGCGCAGAAACAGGTCTGCTCAATGATGCGGTCGTACTGACCTTCATGGGTGAACAGGTCGCCGACGAGCAGGTGATCCTTTGGGAATTCCGGACAACGCTTCAGTAGATCGGCATAGGGCGCGTCCGTGAGGTCGATCACGAACACGTTCGTGAAGCCCTGGCGATGCAGGTGCTCCGCCTCGTACGCACGACCCGCACCCGGGATCAGGATCCGCAGCTGCTTGTCCGTCAGCTGGTCGATGTAGGTCTTCAGCGGCGTGGAAGGACCACCGAGGTCCCAGCCCGTATCGCCCTCGTGGTAGCGGCTCTCCCAGAAGGTGCGGTCCAGGGCCATGGTCAGTGGGTGAGCAAGGGGGCGTTGAGCGTGTTGCCCTGAGCTATTGCGAAGAGAAGAATACGCATGGTTCCGGTGGATGGGCCACCAATGTAGCGGCCGGGAACGATGCTCCTCAGATCCGCTCCAACCGCACGATGTTCTCGATGTGGTGGGTGTGGGGGAACATGTCCAGCGGCTGCACGTGGGTGATGCGGTACATGTCCTGCAACAGGGCGAGGTCGCGGGCCTGGGTGGCGGGGTTGCAGCTCACGTACACGATGCGCTGGGGCGCCAGCTCGCGGAGGCGCATGACCACATCCTCGTGCATGCCGGCGCGCGGCGGGTCGGTGATGACCACGTCCGGACGGCCATGGCGTTCGGCGAAGCTGGCGTCCAGCAGCTTGCGCAGGTCACCGGCTTCGAAGGTCACATTCGATATGCCGTTGAGGCGCGCGTTCACTTCCGCGTCCTTCACGGCCTCCGGTACGATCTCCGCGCCGATCACCTTCTTCGCCATGCCCGCCACGTAAAGCGAGATGCTGCCGGCACCGCAGTAGAGGTCATACACCAGCTCGTTGCCCGTGAGCCCGGCCCACTCGCGGGTCAGCGCGTACATCACCTTGGTCTGCTCGGGGTTGGTCTGGAAGAAGGTCTTCGGCCCGATGCGGAACTTCAGGGGCTGGCCACCGGGTCCGTCCGGCAGTTCTTCGATCACGTGGTCGCTGCCGCTGAACACGAAGGTCTCCAGGTCCCAGATGGTGTCGTTCTTCTTCTCGTTGATCACCCACTGCAGGGAGGTGATCGCCGGCACGGCGGCCATCAACCCCTTCAACAGCTGTTCGCGCTTGGCCACGTCCTCCTGCCCGAAGGCCATCACCACCATGCACTGCCCCGTGGTGGTGGTGCGGATGGTGACGGTGCGCAGCAGGCCCTCGTGCGCCCGGATGTCGTAGAAGCTCAACTTGTGCTCCTCGGCGTGCGTGCGCAGGTAGGTGCGGATGGCCTCGCTGGGCTGGGGCTGCAAGTGGCATTCGCTCAGGTCAAGCACGCGGTCGAAGCGTTGCGGGATGTGGAAGCCGAGCGCGTTGCGGTCCAGGAACTTGTTCTCGTTGCGCACCTCGTGTCCGGTGAGCCAGCGGTGGCAGCTGAAGGTGAACTCCAGCTTGTTGCGGAACTGCGTGGTATGCGGCGACGCCAGGGTGGGCGGCACCTCCGGCAATACCAGTCCGCCCAGGCGCTCCAGGTTGTCGATGACCTGCTGGCGCTTGTACTCGATCTGCTTGGCGTAACTGAGATCCTGCGACTTGCAACCGCCGCAAAGCCCGAAGTGCACGCAGAACGGTTCGACGCGGTCGGGGGAGGGGGTGACGATACGTGTGGCCGTGGCCTCGGCGTAGGTCTTCTTCTTCACGTCGATCCGCAGGTCCGCCACATCACCGGGCACAGCACCCGTTACGAAGTACACCAGGCCGTCCACCTTGGCGATGGCCTTGCCGTTGGCTCCTGCACCGGTCAACGGAACGGCCTCCAACACTTCCTTGGGCCGGTTGCGGGCCTTCTTCGATCGGTTCATGGTCGGTTCAAGCCTGGCTTCAGGCGGGCGGCGAAGATACCTAGTTTTGCAGCCCTCCTTTTGCCGAAAGCCTTATCCCGCAAGCCATGCAGCACTCCTCCAGCGTCCGCACCAAGACCGACCAGGCCATCGAACTGGAGGAGCGTTACGGTGCCCACAACTACCACCCGTTGCCGGTGGTGCTGGACAGCGGCCTTGGTGTGTACGTGTGGGACGTGGAGGGCAAGCGCTACTACGATTTCCTCAGTGCCTATAGCGCCGTGAACCAGGGCCACTGCCACCCGCGCTTGGTGAAGGTGATGCAGGAGCAGGCCGCCCGCATGACGCTCACCAGCCGGGCCTTCTACAACAGTGTGCTCGGCGAGTACGAGCGCGTGGTGTGCGAGACCTTCGGCTATGAGAAGATGCTGCCCATGAACACCGGTGCGGAAGCGGTGGAGACGGCGATCAAGATGGCCCGCAAGTGGGGCTATGAGAAGAAGGGCATCGCGAAGGACCGGGCGAAGATCATCGTGTGCGAAGGCAACTTCCACGGCCGCACGGTCACCATCGTCAGCATGAGCACCGATCCCGACAGCCAGGGCGGTTTTGGGCCCTTCACACCGGGCTTCGAGGTGATCCCCTACGACGACATCCCCGCGTTGGAGAAGGCGCTGGAGGATCCCGATGTCTGCGCGTTCCTGGTGGAGCCCATCCAGGGAGAGAAGGGTGTTTACGTACCGGCGGAGGACTACATCCCCAAGGCCATCGCACTATGCAAGGCGAAGGGTGTGCTCTTCATCGCCGACGAGATCCAGACCGGCATTGCGCGCAGCGGTCGCCTGCTGGCGGCGTGCCTCGGCAGCGGTTGCGGCTGTCCCACGGGCATGTGCGAGAACCGGAAGGCCGTGCCGCGTCCGGATGTGGTGATCCTGGCCAAGGCCCTCAGCGGCGGCATGTACCCGGTGAGCGCCGTGCTGGCCAGCGATGCGATCATGAGCGTGTTCACCCCAGGCACGCACGGCAGTACCTACGGCGGCAATCCCATGGGTGCGCGGATCGCCATGGAGGCGCTCGCCATTGTGAAGGACGAACAGCTCACCGAGAACGCCGAGCGCCTGGGACGCATCTTCCGCACCGAGCTCCAGAAGCTGGTGGACAGCTACCCCTTCGTGATGCTGGTCCGCGGCAAGGGCCTGCTGAACGCCCTGGTCATCGAGCCGCGCACCGCGATCGACGGATCGCCGAAGACCGCGTGGGAACTGTGCCTGCTGCTGCGCGACAACGGCCTGCTGGCCAAGCCCACGCACGGCGATATCATCCGCTTCGCACCGCCCCTGGTGATCACCGAGGAGCAGCTGATGGAGAGCGTGAACATCATCGCCCTCAGCGTTTCGCAGTTCGCCTGACGGCGACCTGCTGTTCGAAGGGCGGGCTTGTCGCTCGTCCGTTGTGCCTTGTTCCTGCTGGGGAATGGAGGCCTGCGCGTGCGGTATCTTGTTCACCTGAATCGGCGGGCCCATAACGCAAGGCGCCCCGACCTTGTGGGCCGGGGCGCTTCGCAAAGAAAGGGGTCGGATGCTCCTTACTGGACCATCAGGCGCTTCATGTAGGTCTTCTCACCCACGGTGACGTTCACCA
>JBIIYP010000037.1:0-36578 GCA_044346705.1 Flavobacteriales bacterium | reverse complement strand
CCGCAGAGGACGCCGAGGGCGCAGAGGGTCACGAACAACTGACAACTGACAACTGTGCACTGCCCACTGCCCACTGCGGACCGCCTACTGCCTACTGCCAACTGCCTACTGCTTCCTAGCAGCTCGCTAGCTCGCCATGCACGTCGGTGGGTCAACCGCTTAGGACGCCGAGGGCGCAGAGGGTCACGAACAACTGACAACTGTGCACTGCCCACTGTCTACTGCGGACCGCCAGCTGCGGACTGCCAACTGCCAACTGCCTACTGCTTCCTAGCAGCTCGCTAGCTCGCCATGCACGTCGGTGGGTCAACCGCAGAGGACGCCGAGGGCGCAGAGGGTCACGAACAACTGACAACTGACAACTGTGCACTGCCCACTGTCCACTGCGGACCGCCTACTGCCTACAGCCAACTGCCTACTGCTTCCTAGCAGCTCGCTAGCTCGCCATGCACGGCGGTGGGTCAACCGCAGAGGACGCCGAGGGCGCAGAGGGTCACGAACAACTGACAACTGACAACTGTGCACTGCCCACTGTCCACTGCGGACCGCCTACTGCGGACTGCCAGCTGCCTACTGATCAATTCGTCTGCTCGCGCCGCTTGATCTCGTCGCGCAACTTGCTCGCGCGCTCGTAGTCCTCGTCGTTGAGGGCTTCATCAAGCATCTCCTTCAGGTCGTCCAGGGTGGCTCCCTTGATGCCCTTCTTCTCGGGCTTCTCGACCTTCTCCACAGCCTCGGCCTCGGGCTTCTCCTCATCGCCATCGTCCACCTTGAGGCCCGCGGCGCTCAGGATGAACTCGTAGCTGAAGATGGGGCACTCGAAGCGCAGGGCCAGGGCGATGGCATCGCTGCTGCGCGCATCGATCTCCACTTCCCTGCCATCCTGCTCCAGCACCAGCTTGGCGTGGAAGATGCCCTCCACCAGGTCGTTGATGATGACCTCCTTCAGCGTGATGCCGAGGTTGTCGCTCAGGTTCTTGAAGAGGTCGTGGGTGAGGGGGCGTGCCGGCTTGATGTTCTCCACCTGGATGGCGATGGCCTGTGCCTCAACGCCCCCGATGATGATGGGCAGGCGGCGGTCACCATGCACCTCCGCCAGGATCAGCGCGTAGGCGCCGGCGTGGGTGTGGCTGTAAGTGATGCGCAGGAACTTCAGGTCGACCTTCTCCATCCTCGGGATCCCGCCGTTCGGCGGAGCAACGGGGCCGTGAAGATAGGGAACGGCGGGCAGTCCACAGCCGTGAAAGGTGGCAGGACGGATGAACGCCGGGCAATGGTGCACAGGGCCAACTGCTCCTGCCCACCCCTAGCCGAACTACCGCTCCGCGTTCAACTTTTTCGCGGCTTCGATCAGCTTGGGCAGCACCTCGAACGCGTCGCCCACGATGCCGTAATCCGCGGCTTTGAAGAAGGGGGCCTCGGGATCCTTGTTGATCACGCAGATCACCTTGCTCTGGTTCACCCCGGCCAGGTGCTGGATGGCGCCGCTGATGCCGATGGCGATGTACAGGTTCGGGCGGATGGCCACGCCGGTCTGCCCCACGTGCTCGTGGTGCGGGCGCCAGTGCATGTCGGCCACCGGCCGGCTACAGGCGGTGGCGGCGCCCAGCAGGGTCGCCAGTTCCTCCACCGGTGCCCAGTTTTCGGGCCCCTTCATGCCACGACCGGCGCTCACCACCAGTTCGGCTTCCGGAAGGGGGACGCCACTACCGGCCGTGCGCCGTTCCTTCACCGTGATGCGCGAAGGGCCCAGGTCGCCGCTGAACTCCTGCACGGTGGCCGTGCCGCCGCCGGAGCCGATGGGGATGGAGTTGGAGGATAGGCTGATGACGCGCACCGGGCTGGTGACCTGCACGTGCGCGCTGGCCTTGCCGCTGAACACGTTGCGCTTGAAGTCGTTGCCGTTGGGCAACGCGATCGCGCCGGAGACATGACCGGCCTTCAGGCGGGCGGCCACGCGCGGGGCCACGGCCTTGCCGGTGCCATCGCTCACGCACACAATGGTGGTGGCGCCTTCCGCAGCGGCCACGTCGCACACCAATTTCGTGAGCTGCTGCCCGTCCACGGTGGTGACGTTGCGGGCCACGATCACCTTGCTCGCCCCCTGTGCACCGAGGGCTTCCAGGCCTTGGGCATCGCCGAAGGTGACGGCGGTCACCGGTCCACCGGCGAGCTGGCTGGCGTAGGTCACGGCCTCCTGGGCCGCCTTGGGGAGCTTGCCGCCCCGGGTATCGATGAAGACGATGGTGCTCATGGGTCAGTGCGTTTGTTGGGGCGGGAAATTTCCCGCCCGTACAGGATTCAAGTTCAGATCACCTTCGCTTCGGTGTGCAGCAGCTCGATCAACTTCCCGGCCTCTTCGGCGGAGATCATTTTGCAGGCGCCCTTGGCTGGGGGCAGTTCGAAGAGCACCGTGTTCGCGACGGATGCCGGGTTGCTGGATGGCACCACGGTCAGGGGCTTGGTGCGGGCCGCCATGATGCCGCGCATGTTGGGGATGCGCTGTTCGGCCATGCCTTTCGCAGCACCGATCACACAGGGCAGTTGCAGCTCCAGCACTTCGGCGCCCCCGGGCACATCGCGCTCCACGGTGGCGGTCTTCCCGTTCACGTCCAGTTTGCTGGCCAGGGGCACGTAGGGCAGGTCGAGCAGCTCGGCCACCATGGCGCCCACCTGACCGCCGTTGTAGTCGATGGTCTCCTTGCCGGCCAGCACCAGGTCGAAGCCCTTGTCCTTGGCGTACGCGGCCACCTCGGCGGCCACCTGGTAGGCGTCGTTCGGAGCGGCGTCCACGCGCACGGCATCATCGGCGCCGATGGCCAGGGCTTTGCGGATGGTGGCCTCGGTGTCCGCACCGCCCACGGTGATGGTGGTGACGCTTCCGCTGCCCTTGGCCTCCTTCAGCTCCAGCGCGCGAACCAACGCGTACCACTCGTCGTAGGGGTTCACGATGAAGGTGACCCCGTTGGCATCGTACTGGGTGTTGTTGTTGCTGAAGGCGATGCGTGCCGTGGTGTCGGGCACCTGGCTGATCAGGACGAGGATCTTCATGGGATAAGAGGAACGTTGGCCGATCGCTCTTGTTCGGGCCGAATGGCGATGGCGGCGCGAAAATAAGGGCGGAAGGGAATGGAAGTGGTCCACGCCGGGCTGTTCGTACTTCCTTGAGGGTCTGGTCTTGGAACTGCATCGGTCATGGCGCCGGAACGTACTTTCACACGACCGAACCACATCCCCATGCAACTTCGTTACGTGCTGTCGCTCAGCCTCATCCTTCCACTTATGGGCCAGGCCCAGACCCAGAACGCCCTCGACCTCGATGGGCTCAACGACGAGGTCACCGTGGCGAACGCTTCGGCCTTGATCGCCAACGGCACCGGGTACAGCCTCACCTGCTGGGTGTATCCCACGCAGAGCACGAACTGGCCGAACATGGACGCCTATGCCGGTTTCCGCGACAACGCGGTCTGCGACTTCTACCTGCTGCAGACCTACGGCACCACATTGGAAGGCCGCTTCCGCAACAGCAGCAACGGGATCTACACGCTCGCTTCCACCGGGTCGATGGTGCTGAACGCATGGCAGTTCGTGGCGCTGACCTACGATGGAAGCATGTTGCGCATGTACCACAACGGCACGGCGGTGGACTCCGTGGTGGCCAACGGCATCATCACCACCAACAGCGGCATGTTCCGCATCGGCAACATGCCGATCCCCGGCTCCACACAGATCTTCATGGACGGCCAGGTCGACGAGACCACCTTGTGGAAGCGCGGGTTGACGGCGGCCGAGATCCAATGCATCATGAACTACGGGGCCTTGCCCTCGGACCCGGATCTGAAGCTCTATTACAAGATGGACCAGGGCACGGCGGGCGGTGCCAACGCCGGTCTCACCACCCTGATCGACGCCTCCGGCCACCTGAACGGTACGGTCACGGGCTTTACGCTGAACGGAGCCACCAGCAACTACGTGGACGGATGCCCCATCGCAGGCACGGCCGCTGCCACCATCTGCCCCGGGGAGACCTACACCTTCAACGGCCAGGCCCTCGCGCAGGCCGGCACCTACACCACGGGCTATCCCATGGGCAACAGCTGCGATTCCCTTGCCACGCTCACGCTCCAGGTGGCCACCGTGAACACCACGGTGATCCAGAGCGGCGGCAACCTCATCAGCCAGGCGGTGGGCGCGCAATACCAGTGGCTTGATTGCGGCAACGGCTTTGCGGAGGTGCCCGGAGCCACCGGACCTTCCTATGCGGTCACCACGGCGGGCAGCTATGCCGTGGAGGTGACGCAGAACGGCTGTGTGGACACCAGCGCCTGCGTGAGCAACGTGGGGTTGGCGGAACTGCAGGCCTTGAGCGACGCGATGGTACGCTTCGACCGTGCGGGCGATGTGTTCGTGATCACCGGTGCACCGGCCGGTGCCTTCGCCACGGTGTTCGATACACGCGGCAGGGAGCTGGGCGCGGGCAAGGTGGTGCGCGATCGCCTGGAGCTGTCCGTGGCCGGGCTTCCGGAAGGCATCTACCTGGTGCGCCTGCTCGTGGATCAGGGCAGCCGCAGCTTCCGCCTGGCGGTGACGCGCTGAGCGTTTCGACCCACTTTCGTTGAACCGGCGCCGGGCTACCTTTGTCCTCCCCGAAACCGACCCCCATGCGCACTGTCCAATACCGCGAGGCCTTGAATGAAGCCATGAGCGAGGAGATGCGCCGCGACCCGCGCGTGTTCCTCATGGGCGAGGAGGTGGCCGAATACGATGGCGCCTACAAGGTGAGCAAGGGCATGCTGGCGGAGTTCGGTCCCAAGCGCATCATCGATACGCCCATCAGCGAGCTGGGCTTCACCGCCATCAGCGTGGGGGCCGCCATGAACGGCTTGCGCCCCATCGTGGAGTTCATGACCTGGAACTTCGCCGTGCTGGCCAGCGACCAGATCATCAACCACGCGGCCAAGATGCTGCAGATGAGCGGTGGCCAGTTCCACATCCCCATCGTGTTCCGCGGGGGCAACGGCAGCGCCGGCCAGCTCGCCGCCACCCACAGCCAGAGCTACGAGGCCTTCTACGCCAACATCCCCGGCCTCAAGGTGGTCACCCCCAGCAATCCCGCCGATGCCAAGGGCCTGCTGAAGAGCGCCATCCGCGACGATGATCCGGTGCTGGTGATGGAGAGCGAGCGCATGTACGGCGACAAGGGCGAGATCCCCGATGGCGAATACCTCACGCCCATCGGTGTGGCCCACGTGGCCCGCAAGGGCACCGACGTCACCATCGTCAGCTTCGGCAAAATGATGAAGGTGGCCCTGGCCGCAGCGGAAGAGCTGCAGAAGGAGGGGGTGAACGCCGAGGTCATCGACCTGCGCACCATCCGCCCGCTGGATACGGCCACCATCCTGGAAAGCGTGCGCAAGACCAACCGCCTTGTGGTGGTGGACGAGAACTTCCCCATGGTGAGCATCGCCAGCGAAGTGGCCTACCGCGTGCAGAAGGACGCCTTTGATTTCCTGGATGCGCCCGTGCTGCGCATCAACCAGGCCGATACGCCGCTGCCCTTCAGCGCCCCGCTGATCGATGCCAGCCTGCCCAACGCCGCCCGCGTGATCGCTGCGGTGAAGGAGGTGATGTATTTGGTAAAGTAGTTTCCGCTCCGGCGAATGGCATGATCAGGAACCTTATTCTTCTTGGGTCCTTGATCGTTACTGTCTCTGCCCATGCCCAGCGCGGCCGCGACCTTGGGTGGGTACAGGGAACGGTCATCGATGCAAGCACCCAAGAGCCAGTGCTCTATGCGCGCATCGTGTTTTCAAGTCCCACTAGTTCCGATACAGCCTACACCGACTTCGATGGCTTTTACCTCATCCGAACCCCAAAGCGGAAGCTGGCCGTGCGTTTGGATCAAAAGGGATACGCGACCTATGTGGGTGAGGTGGAACCCAAGGATATCATCATCTTCCAGAACATCGCCTTGGTGCCAGTGAAGTAAGTTATGCCTTCCTCAGGGGCTCTGACGGTGGGCCTTCACGAATAGCGAAGAACATGCTTGGGTGATAGCCTGCTATGCGCCACCGCCCTCCAGTGCGATGATCCGCTGCAATTCGTGGTGCAGTTCGGGGATCTCTTTCTGCAACACGCCCCAAACAATGTCGTAGTCGATGCCGAAGTAGTGGTGGATGAGCACATCGCGCATGCCTGCGATATTGGCCCATTCCACCTGGGCATATTTGGTGCGCAGTTCCAAAGGCAATTTCTTCACCGCCTCACCGATCACCTCCAGGCTCCTGACGATGGCGCGGCTGTTGGTGGGGTCTTCCAGCAGCGCGGCGCGGTCGCGGCCTTGCATCAGGTGCAACAGGTAGGCGCACTCGTGCTCAATGTGCCGAAGGAAGTCAAGCAGCGAGGGCGACATACTGGACCTCCTGGAGGATGTACTTGCCAGTGAAGGGATTGAGCGCCTGGGGTGTGACCAGCTCCACCTTGCGGCCCAGCAGCTGCTCGAGGGAGCGGGAAAGACCCACGAGGTTGCTCAAGGTCTTTTGCCCGGGCCGGAACTCCACGTACAGGTCCACATCACTTGCGGGCGTCGCCGTATCACGCACGAAGGAGCCGAACAGCCCCAAGCGTTCCACCCCGTACGAACGGATCTGTGCTGCATGCGCCTGCAGGGCAAGCACGAGTTCCGATCTGTTCTGTACAACAGGCATGTCGCTAAGGTACGGCCGGTGTGCAGGAACACAAGCTTCGCATGATGGAGGACCCACCGGGTCGATCTACTTTTCACCGCCCACATGGAAGCGGAAGAACAGGGATACAGCCCCAAACCCGATCCGTTCCAGGTGGAGCGCGGCTTCCGCAAGCTATACCGGCGGTTCGGCCTGAAGGCGCTGGCCGGTGTGGGGGTGCTGGCGCTCGTTGATCTGCTGCCGCTTCCTTCGAAGTGGTGGAAGGTTCCCTTCATTCTCGTGGGTGGCTGGTTGGTGCTGGTGAACCTCAAATCCATTTCCGTGCTGGCCACGGCGCAGCACCGGTACCGCAACGGTCCCGATGACACCACTCCCCTGAAGTTCCAGGACCGTGCCGAGCGTGCGGTGCATGTGGTATCCTACGTTATCCTTGGCGTCGTGATCCTGGGCATGCAGCCCTTGGGCCGGTATGTAGAGAACGTGGTGGGGGAGGGGCGATTCGTGGTGCTTGTCGGTGGGGCGGGTGTGGCGATCGCGGCCTTCGTCCTGTGGTGGATCAAGCGCACGGTGCCGGGTTACTACCAGCGCAACAGCGAGGCGCGGGCCGGTGCGGTTCTGGGGCTTTTCTTCAGCATTGTGATCATCACAGTGCTGGGCTCGGCGTGGATCGACCGGTCCAGTGCGGAGGCGCGGGCGGAGGTGATGCGCTTTGCCGTGAAGGATATCGGGACCAACATCAAGACCGGCTCGAACTATGTGCACGTGTTCCACCCCGGGCAGGCGGAGACCACCTTCCGGATCCAGGTTCAGGGGAAGGAGCTGGAGCCCGTGGTCGGCCAGGACAGCGTGGCCCTGCGGATCGGCACCGGGGAGCTGGGCTTTGCGCATGTGCTTGGAGTAGCGAGCAGCGAGTGATGAGTGGCGAGTGAACGATCGGTAGGCCGACTCGTCACTCGCCACTCGCTACTCGCCACTGACACCCCGCTGTTCACCACTCCACCCCCCACTCCGTCAAGACTTTCCTATTTTCGCGCCCCTCTTCCCTCCGATGGGGATGGAAGACGCTGACGGACAAGAACATACACAACACGAAAAGACAAGATGGGAAGTGAATTGATGTACTACATCCCCCTGATGGGCGTAGTGGGCCTGGTGGTCATGGTGTTCAAGGCCATGTGGGTGAGCAAGCAGGACGCTGGCGATGCCAACATGCAGGAACTGGCGGGCTACATCGCACGCGGTGCGAGCGCCTTCCTGAAGGCCGAGTGGAAAGTGCTCGGCGTGTTCGCGGCCATTGCCGCCGTGCTGCTCGCCTGGAGCGGAACGCTGCATCCGCATAGCGATTGGGTCATCGCCATCGCCTTCCTCATCGGCGCCTTCTTCAGTGCCTTCGCGGGCTGGATCGGCATGAGCATCGCCACCAAGGCGAACGTGCGCACCACGCAAGCGGCCCGCACCAGCCTGGCCCAGGGCCTCAAGGTCAGTTTCACCGGAGGCACCGTGATGGGCCTCGGCGTGGCGGGTCTGGCGGTCGTCGGTCTCAGCACGCTCTTCATTGTGTTCCTGCGCATGTACGTGGGTGATGCGGGCGCGAACGGTGACGAGATGATGAAGTGCCTTGAGGTGCTCGCGGGCTTCTCGCTGGGCGCTGAATCCATCGCGCTCTTCGCCCGTGTGGGCGGTGGCATCTACACCAAGGCCGCCGACGTGGGCGCTGACCTGGTGGGCAAGGTGGAGGCCGGCATCCCTGAGGACGACGCACGCAACCCCGCCACCATCGCGGACAACGTGGGCGACAACGTGGGCGACGTGGCCGGCATGGGCGCCGACCTCTTCGGCAGCTACGTGGCCACCATGCTCGCCACCATGGTGCTGGGCCGTGAAGTACACAGCGCCGACAACTTCGGCGGCATGGCCCCGATCCTGCTGCCCATGGTCATCGCCGGTCTCGGCGTGCTCTTCAGCATCCTGGGTACGTTCCTGGTACGCATCAAGAAGGACACTGACAGTGTGATGAACGCATTGAACTGGGGAAACTGGAGCGCGATGATCCTGGTGGCCTTTTCCAGCTACCCGCTGATCCAGTGGATGATGCCCGAGACGATGCAGTTCGTCCGCAACGGGGTGTCCGTGGAGATCACCAGCATGAACGTGTTCTGGGCCGTCATGCTCGGGCTCGTGGTCGGCACGTTGATGAGCCTGGTCACCGAGTATTACACCAGCATGGGCCGTCGCCCGGTGGACAGCATCGTGCAGAAGAGCGGCACGGGCCACGGCACCAACGTGATCGGTGGCCTGGCCATGGGCATGGAGAGCACGGTGCTCCCCATCCTGATCCTGGCGGCCGGTATCTGGGGTTCGTTCGCCCTCGCCGGCATGTACGGTGTGGCGATCGCCGCTGCCGGCATGATGGCCACCACGGCCATGCAGCTCGCCATCGACGCTTTCGGTCCCATCGCCGACAATGCCGGTGGCATCGCGGAGATGAGCGGACTGCCGAAGGAAGTGCGTGAGCGTACTGACAACCTGGACGCTGTGGGCAACACCACCGCGGCCACCGGTAAAGGCTTCGCCATCGCTTCCGCCGCGCTCACCGCCCTCGCGCTGTTCGCAGCCTATGTGGGCATGTCCGGCATCACCGGCATTGACATCTACAAGGCCGACGTGCTGGCCATGTTGTTCGTGGGCGGCATGATCCCCTTCTTCTTCAGTTCGCTGGCCATCAGCGCCGTGGGCAAGGCCGCCATGGACATGGTGAAGGAGGTGCGCCGTCAGTTCCGCGAGATCCCCGGGATCATGGAGGGCAAGGCGAAGCCCGAGTACGAGAAGTGCGTGGCCATCAGCACCAAGGCCTCCATCCGCGAGATGATAGCCCCGGGTGCGCTCGCGCTGTTGTCGCCGATCATCGTCGGTTTCCTCGCCGGTCCGGAAGCCCTTGGTGGCCTTCTGGCCGGCATCACGGTGAGCGGTGTGCTCATGGGCATGTTCCAGAACAACGCCGGTGGCGCGTGGGACAATGCGAAGAAGAGCTTCGAGAAGGGTGTGATGATCGACGGCAAGGAGTTCAAGAAAGGCAGCGAGCCCCACAAGGCCGCCGTTACCGGTGACACCGTGGGCGATCCCTTCAAGGACACCAGCGGTCCTTCGATGAACATCCTCATCAAGCTCACGTCCATCGTGGCGCTGATCATCGCTCCGCACATCAATGCGAACAAAGGCCTAGCAACACCGGGTGCTCCGAAAGGCACCTTTGAGAACATGCCTGGCGGAAGCAGCGATGCCTATGTGGCCCCAGAGCGCGGCAACAACGTCACCGCACAGGTGAACAGCATCGATCTGGGCGATCGCTTTTGATCTTCACTTCGGAATTGAAAAGGCCCGCGGATCCCGCGGGCCTTTTTCGTTTGTCGGTAGTTGATCGATCGCAGCAAAAGTCCCACAGGCGTCCCGCCTGTGGCGGATGGATCGGACAACAACAGGCGGGACGCTTGTTGGACCTGGACATGAAAAGGCCTGCGATCACCGCAGGCCTTTCGATCAACTTGGTGTTGCTTACCGCTTCGCCTTTGCGAGCGCCGGTTTCGGGGCAGGCTTTGCAGGCACCTTCGGTGCAGGCTTCAGGGTGGCGGTCAATTTGCTCGGGCTCTTCGCGATCAACTTGGCGTGGCCGTTGGTGGCAGGCGCCTCGTTCGGGAATAGGCCGTGGATCTCCGCATCGATGGAGTTGATGATGCGGCCCAGGTGTTCGGGGTTGGTGTGGAAGGAGTTGTCATCCACATCGATGATCAGCAGCTTCCCCTTGTCGTAGGTATGGATCCAGGCCTCGTAGCGTTCGTTGAGGCGCTTGAGGTAATCGATGCTGATGCCGTTCTCATACTCGCGGCCGCGCTCGGCGATCTGGGCCACCAGGTTGGGAACGCTGGCGCGCAGGTAGATCAGCAGGTCCGGCGGGGTGATCGCGCTGTCCATGTTCTGGAACAGGCGGAAGTAGTTCTCGAAGTCGCGCGTGGTCATCAGCCCCATCGCGTGCAGGTTCGGCGCGAAGATGTATGCGTCCTCGTAGATCGTGCGGTCCTGGATCACGTTGCGGCCGCTGCGTCGGATCTCCAGCAGCTGCTCGAAGCGGCTGTTGAGGAAGAAGATCTGGAGGTTGAAGCTCCAGCGCTGCATGTCCTTGTAGAAGTCGAAGAGGTAGGGGTTGTTATCCACCGCCTCCTGCAGCTGGTCCCACTTGTAATGCTTGGCGAGGAGCTGCGTGAGCGTGGTCTTCCCCGACCCGATGTTTCCGGCGATCGCGATGTGCATGAGAATGTCCTGTAGGAGGCGAAGTTACCCGCCGCCCGCGATGGCCGAGCGGCCTGTGGATAAGTCACGCTTCAGCGCGCCAGCAGCAGGATATCGATGCGGTCATCCCGAAGCACATAGACGCGGCCGCGCTCGATCCGTGCATCGCGTACGGTGCCGGTACCAGGCAGCGGAAAGTGATCATTGGCGAAGGTCAGCCGGTCGTACCGGTGCAGCACGCCATGCTTCACGGACCAGACGTCGTTGCCCCTCACCTCGAAGCGCTCCGCGCCCAGGATCGGGATGGTCTTGTAATAGGTGGCGAAGAGGTCGAACACCAGGATGCCATGCTCCGCGTCGTTCATGTAGAGCCAGTTGTCAAGCTCCTGCATCTGCAGCGGATGCGGTGTGAATCCGAGCAGTTGGTCGAGCCGCCCGGAACTGTTGATGGTGGTGAGCTTGGAGTTCACCCGGACCAGTTCCAGCTCGCGCGGATCGAAGAACCAGAAACTGTTCTGCACGCTGCCACAGGCCAGGTCCACCTGTGGGTAGCCTTCGCGCGAGAGGTAGATGACCGATCCCTGAACGGCCAGCGTATTATCCAGCATCGCCAGTTGCCCGGCATCTGCCGCGAAGACGATCGGCTTCATCGATTGGAAGGCGTCGATGTGCGTGATGCGGCCGAAGGTCTTGAGGCTGTTCCGCAACCAGCTCTTCCCTTCGGGATCGAAGAGCTTCAGTTCATCGCCGTTCAAGGCATAGACGTTGCCCAGCTCGTCGGTGGTGAACAGGTCGAAGTGGCCGGGTATGCTGACGATGCTGTCCAGCTGTTGCGCAGGTGTGCGCAGGATGCTGAGCAGCAGCAGGGCGGTGAGGGCGGAGCGGATCATGCGGATAGCGCGGCCAGCAGGGCGTCCATGTGTTCGCGATCGTTGCTGAGGCGGGGCACTTTGTTCTGTCCGCCCAGTCGGCCGCGTTCCTTCAGCCAGCGGTGAAAGGTGCCTGCAGGCGCCGGGTGCACCACGGGCATCCGCATGGCCATGTCGCCGGTGCGCTTGGCATCGTAGTCGCTGTTCAGTGTGCGCATTGTGCGGTCTAGCTCCTGGATGAAGGTGCCCAGATCATCCGGCGCGCGCTCGAACTCGATCACCCATTCGTGACCGCCGCGGGCCTCGCCGCTCATGTAAACGGGTGCCGCGGTATACTCGCTCACCACCGCACCGGTGGTGCGGCATGCGGCCTCGATGCCGCGGTCGGCGTTCTCCACGATCAGCTCCTCACCGAAGGCGTTGATGAAGCTGCGGGTTCGGCCGCTCACCTGGATCCGGTAGGGTCTCACGCTGGTGAAGCGCACGGTGTCCCCCGGCATGTAGCGCCACAGCCCCGCGTTGGTGCTGATCACCACGGCGTAGTGTTCGTTCACCTTCACCTCCTGCAGCAGCACGGTCCTCGGTCGTTCGTTGGTCATCTCGGCGACCGGCACGAACTCAAAGAAGATGCCGTAATCGAGCATCAACAGCAGGTCGTCCGACTCGCGCCGGTCCTGGATGGCGAAGTAGCCTTCGCTGGCGTTGTAGCTTTCCAGGTAGTTCATGGAGGGCGACGGGATCAAGGCCTTGAACTGGTCGCGGTAGGGGCGGAAGCTCACGCCACCGTGCATGAAGAGCTCCAGGTTGGGCCACACGTCCATGATGTTGCGCTTGCCGGTCAGCTCCAGGATGCGTCGCAGGATCACCAAGGTCCAGCTCGGCACCCCGGCGATGGTACGAACGTCCTCGCGCATCGTTTCGTGGGCCATGCGGTCCACCTTCTCCTCCCAGCCCTCCATCAGGGCGGTCTCCAGGATGGGGGTGCGTCGCATCTCCACCCAGATGGGCAGGTTGCGGATGATGATGGCGCTGAGGTCGCCGCTGTAGGCGTCCGGCCTGAACTGCTCCAGCGCGCTGCTGCCGCCCACCACCATGCTCATGCCCTGGTAGAGCTTGCTCTGCGGGAACATCTGGTAGTGCAGCGCGATCAGGTCCTTGCCGCCCTTGTAATGGCAATCCTCCAAGGCCTCACGGCTCACCGGGATGTACTTGCTGCGGTCGTTGGTGGTGCCGCTGCTCTTGCTGAACCACTTGATCTCCGTAGGCCACAGGAGGTTCTGCTCGCCCTTGCGCAAGCGGTCCACATACGGCTTCACATCATCGTAGTGCTGAAGCGGCACCCGTTCGCGGAACTGGTCGGGGGTGGTGATGGAGGCGTAATCGTAATGGCGGCCCCACTCCGTGAAGCGCGCGGTCTGTATGAGCTTGGTGAACACCTCGAGCTGTGCGCCCTCGGGGTTGTCGCGGAACAGTTCGATCTGCTGCAGCCGCTTCTTGATCAGGAAGGAGAACAGGGCGTTGACGGGCATGTGCGGGTGCGCGGTGCGAATATCGCTCGGTTACCTTCGTGGAAAAGATACGCACCGCCGTGGGAATGGGAGCACTTACAAAGATGAAGGCCGGGTTCGCCCCGGATCGCCCGCGGGATGAAGGCGCGGTGCAGTACGCCTTGCGCTATGGTACGCACGAGCTGTCGCTGGCCGATCGGGTGGGGCATCCGTTCACCATCCGCTTCACCGGGCAAATGACCTGTGTGAGCTGTGGTCGCGGGGTGAAGAAGTTCTACGGGCAGGGGTTCTGCTTCCCCTGTTTCCGCGATGCACCCGAGGCGGCGGAGTGCATCGTGCGACCGGAGCTTTGCCGCGCCCACCTGGGCGAAGGCCGTGACGCGCAATGGGAGCGTGACCACCACGACACCGAGCATTTCGTGTACCTGAGCCACACGGGTGGCATCAAGGTGGGCGTGACCCGCGCCACGCAGGTCCCCACGCGTTGGATCGACCAGGGCGCCGTGCTCGCCGTGCTCATCGCACGGACGCCCTACCGGCAGCTGGCAGGTGCCATCGAAGTGGCGCTCAAGGCCCACTTCGCGGACAAGACCAACTGGCGGGCGATGCTCGGCCCTGTGACCGCCGATGTGGAAGGCCTGTTGGCGGCACGCGGTGAACTGCCCGACAGGCTTCCTGCCGAGTTCCGGCCCTACCTGCTGCCGGACGAAGCACCACAGCGCCTCAGCTACCCGATGCTCGCAGCGCCGCCGAAGGTCACCAGCATCAACCTGGAGAAGGTGCCGGAGGTGGCCGGCGTGCTGGCGGGCATCAAGGGGCAATACCTCATCTGGTCCGATGGCCGCGTGCTGAACGTTCGCAACCACAGCGGTTATCATGTTTCCGTGGAGTAAGGGGCGCCAGGTGTAACCCTTATCCCGATGCCGACGTACCAACATTCGGGTTTTGGTCAGGGAACTGATCGATAGGGTTGAACGAGAAGGGTCCCGTGTTACACGGGACCCTTCTCCATTTTCAGTGGACCGCAGTGGACCTTAATGCACCTCCAGTTCGAAGGGCATGCGGGCCTGAACACCGCTGAGCTGACGCACACGCCGCACCTGTTCGAACTGCTTCAGGAGGAGGGCGTCGGTACCGAAGACCTGTTCGGACACCCAGCTCTTGGCCTCGCCATTGAGCTCCTTGATCAGTTCCTGGAACACATCCTCCTGTGCCGGATAGTTCACGATGCGGAAACCGCCCTCGGTGAGCCCCGCCAGTTGGGAAGCGTCCTTGACCGCGGCCTCCAGGCCGCCCAGCTCGTCCACCAAGCCGATGCGCTTGGCATCCACGCCCGTCCACACGCGGCCTTGCGCGATACTGTCCACCTGCGCCTGGGTCATGTGGCGCCCTTCAGCCACCCGGCTGGTGAAGGTGTCGTAGAAGTGGTCGATGAACTGCTGGATGATGCGCTTCTCGTCGGCGGTAAGCGCACGGTTCACGGTCATCATGCCCGCGTAGGTGTTCGTATGCACGCCATCGAAGGTGATGCCCAGCTTGTTGTTGAAGAAGCCCTGCATGTTGGGGATCATGCCGAACACGCCGATGCTGCCGGTGACGGTGGTGGGGTCCGCGTAGATCTTGTTGGCGGCGCAGCTGATGTAGTAACCGCCGCTGGCGGCCACGTCGCCCATGCTCACCACCACGGGCTTTACCGCAGTGGCCAGTTTCACTTCGCGCCAGATGATGTCGCTGGCCAGGCCGCTGCCACCGGGGCTGTTCACCCGCAGCACAATGGCCTTCACCGTGGTGTCCTCCCGGGCCTCGCGGATGGCCGCGCTCATCGAGGTGCCACCGATCACGCCATCACTGCCCTCGCCGTCCATGATGTCGCCTTGGGCGTAGACCACGGCCACCTTGGGCAATTTGCTCTTCAAGGAGCGCTTGCCCTCGATCTTCGCTTCAGGAACAATGGACCGGGTGTACTTGCCGATGCCTGCGAAGGCGATCTCCTTGTCGCTGTCCAGTCCCATCTTCTCCTTGAGCAGGGTGAGCACCTCGTCGCGGTACTTCACGCCATCGATCAGGCCGTAGGTCACCGCATCGGGTGCACGGCGAATGAGGAGGCTGTCGGCGATGCCGTTCAGGCGGGCCTTGTCGATCTTCCGCGTTTCGGCGATGGTGCCCAGGTAGTGGTCCCACAGGCCGTGGACGAGCACCTTCATCTGTTGCTCGTTGGCGGGGCTCATCTCCGTTTCCGTGAAGGCCTCGCCGTAGCTTTTGAACTTGTTGTTCGAGCCGCGGATGAACTGCACCTCGATGTCGAGCTTGTCGAACAGGCCCTTGTAGAACATCATCTCCGTTTGCAGGCCCCGGAAGTCGAGATCGCCTTCGGGCACCAGGTAGACCTGGTCGGCGGCACTGGCCAGGTAATAGGTGCCCTGGGTGAACACATCGCCATAGGCCACGATCGGCTTTCCGCTCTCCGCCTTGAACTCAAGGAGCTTGTCCCGGATCTCCTTCATGGTGGCCATGCGGGCGTTCACCATGCCCAGGTCGAGGAAGATGCCCTTGATCCGCTCGTCGCGCTTGGCCTTGTCGATGTTGTCCAGGATGTCGTTCAGCCCCATTTCGCCCATGCCGCGGAAGGGGCCGAAGTCCAGCAGCATCCCGTCCTCCTGCCCGCGGTCAACGATCGGGTGGTCCAGGCGCATCAGGAGCACGCTGTTATTCACCACCGTTGTGGGTTTGGTCTCCATGCTGAAGGCGGTGCCCAGGGAGGCCACGGCACCGATGATCATCACGACGAAGATGACGGCGATCACCACGGAGCCGAGGATGAAGCCCAGCATGCTGGCGAACATGAACTTGAAGAACTGTCTCATGGAAGCGGTAGGATTCGTTTACGGCAACGAAACTAGCGGGGCCGGAGAGGGTGTGAGGGACACGATACACAAGCGGCAGGGCAGGGGTATGGATGGCCGCGCAGGGCGGATACCTTTGGCGCCATGGCTTCGGGGACAACGACCTACCTGCTTCTGGGCGGCAACGAAGGCGACCCGGAGCGCACCTTGGCCATGGCTGAGGAGGGCATAGCCAGGCGCATCGGGGCCGTGCAGGCACGGAGCCGTGACCACTGGACCGCACCTTGGGGTTTCCACGACGAGCGGCCCTTCCTGAACCGGGCCCTGTTGGTGGACACGCGCCTGTCGCCGGAAGCCGTGCTGCACGAGGCGCTGGCCTTGGAGGCGGACCTGGGCCGGGTGCGGTTGCCGGGCGCGGGCTACGGCCCGCGGAGCATCGACATCGACATCCTGCTTTACGGCGGCTGCGTGGTGGATTCCCTGCACCTGATCGTGCCGCATCCCCGCTTGCACGAGCGCGCCTTCGCGTTGGCACCGCTCGCCGATATCGCCCCTGGCCTGGTGCATCCGGTGTTCGGGCGCACCGTGCTGCAGCTGTTGAACGCCCTGCAAGGGAGCTGATGGCCACTACCTATGGTCATATCGCCTTCGAGGGGCTGATCGGAGCGGGGAAGACCACGCTCTGCAAGCGTGTGGCGGACTCGCTGAACGGCCGGTTGGTGTTGGAGGAGTTCGATGACAACCCCTTCCTGCCCCGCTTCTACGAAGAGCCCGAGCGCTTCGCGTTCAGCGTGGAGCTGTCCTTCCTCGCACAGCGCTACCACCAGCTCAAGCGCACCACGGAACAGAGCCTGTTCCACGCGTGCACCGTGGCGGACTACTCCATCGGGAAATCGCTCGTCTTCGCCCGCGTCACCCTGCAGGAGGACGAGTTCGTCCTGTTCCGGGACCTGTACACCATCATGTACGGCGACCTTCCTCGCCCGGACCTCCTGGTCTACCTGCACCTCCCCATGGACCGGGTGAGGGAGCGGATCGCGCTCCGGGGCCGCGGTTACGAGCGCACGATCACCGCCGATTACCTCACCAAGTTGCAGGAGGGCTACCTGGATCACCTTCACCGAGGGGGAGGCACACGGGTGGTGGTGCTGGACCTCTCCACGGCCGACCTGCTGAACGACCCGGGGGCTTATGATCAGCTGCTGGACCTGCTCCGGGAGGAGCATCCGTTGGGTTGTACCATCCGAAAGCTCTGATCCACAGTGGAACTGTGGACAACTGTTGGGGCCGATGACCGATGCGGACCGGTGCGGTGGTTATGTTTGCGCCCGAATTACAGTTAATAAGCGAACTCATGGATAAGCGGCACCTAGCCCCCCTGCTCCTGGCAGCCCTCCTCGTCTCTGGATGCGGCGGCTTGGGCAAGATGAACAAGTACGTGAAGAGCATCACGTACACGGTGGATCCCAACCCCCTCATCGTACAGGGTGATTCGGTGGCCGTCAACGTTAACGGGAACTTCCCGGGCAAGTACTTCTACCGCAAGGCCCAGACGGAACTGACCCCGACGATCACCTACGCTACCGGCAGCACCCCCCTCAAGATGGTGGGCTTCCAGGGCGATAAGGCCGCAGGCAACTACACCGTGGTGCCTTACGAGACCGGCAAGAGCTTCAGCTACAGCGACAAGGTGGCCTATACCCCCGCGATGGAGCAGAGCGAGCTGAAGTTGAACATCCTGGGCAAGCAGGGCAGCAAGGAGAAGCCCTTCGACGCCGTGAAGCTGGCCGATGGCGTGATCACCACGCCCTACCTGATGCTCAACGACGACAAGGTGATCATGGCGAAGGATGCCTTCCAGCGTGTGACCTCGCACAACCAGGCCGCCAAGCTGAACTACCTGATCAACTCTTCGCAGGTGCGGCCGACCGAGCTGAGCGATGCGGACATCAAGGACATGGCCGGATTCGTGAAGCGTAGTAGCAAGGATCCGAACATCGTGATGACCGGCGTAGTGGTCGACGCCTGGGCCTCCCCCGATGGGGAACTGTCCGTCAATGAGGACTTGGCCGATGACCGCGCTGCTTCCGCCATGGCATGGCTGAAGGGCGAGTTCAACCGCAACAAGATCGCGGCCGGCAAGAGCGATGCGCTCTACCAACTGAACCCTCGCGGGGAGGACTGGGACGGGTTCAAGGCCGCCATGTCGCAAAGCACCCAAGTTCCGGACAAGGACCTGGTGCTGCGTGTGCTGGAGATGTACCCCGATGTGAACAAGCGCGAACTGGAGATCAAGAACATGGCGGCCACCTACACGGAGATCGCCGATCATATCCTGCCCAGCCTGCGCCGCTCGGAGATCAAGCTGAACTACAACATCCAGGGCAAAACAGATGAGCAGCTCACCGCCATGGCCCGCAACATCCCCGACAGCCTGAACGTGGAAGAGCTCCTCTTCGCTGCCACCCTCACCCAGGACGCGAACGAGCAGGTGCGTATCTACAAGGAGTGCGAGCGTGTGCACCCTGCTGACAACCGCGCCAGCAACAACATCGGCTGCATCTACTACCAGCAGAACAAGATGGCCGAGGCCCAAGCCCAGTTCCAGAAGAGCAACAGCATCGCCGAGAACCCCATCGCCACCAACAACCTGGCCGCCATCACGCGCCAGAAGGGAGACCGCAAGAAGGCCGCTGAAATGCTGAAGAAGGCCGCCGGTGCCGGTCCGGAGGTGAAGTACAACCAAGGCCTCATCGACATCCAGAACGGTAACTACGCCAGCGCCAACAGCAACTTCAGCGGCATGAACGACTTCAACGCCGCTCTCGCGAAAGTGCTGGGTGGTGATGCCGCCGGTGCCCAGCGGACCCTGGAGGCCAGCGCCGACAAGGATACCGCCATGGGCCACTACCTGATGGCCATCATCGGCGCCCGCCAGAACAACGGCGACATGGTGCGCAACCACCTGGGCATGGCCGTTCAGAAGGACAGCAAGCTCGCCGACAAGGCCAGGAAGGACCTCGAATTCCGCGCGTTCAAGGACAACCTGGGCATTTAATTCCGATACTTCGATCTCACCGAGGCCCTCACCGCAAGGTGGGGGCTTCGTCGTTGGTGCCTACTATCTTCGTACAGACCGCGTGCGATCTGGCCGTGATCTTCGAGGACAACCCTGTGCCAAAGGGGATGGATCTCATCATAGCCGAGCGCTGGATAGGGTACTTCTGAGACGAACCGGAAAATGACGTACCCGGTTCCGAAGTCCTGGTAGGGGTTCGGTGAGTTTGACACCAACGTAAACACCATGCCGACGCAAATTCCAAAGCTGGATGTCGGTAAGTGCGCAGTGATATTTGCAGAGAAGGACACTGGCATTTTGCTCACTACTGGCGGTAACCGTTATCTCGGCGTAGGAGAGTTCTACCGGGTCTTCGATCCAGAACGTGAGGCCGAACATTTTGCTCGAAGCTACGCTCGCTCCAACCCCAAGGTGGAATGTTCGATCCGAGACCGGAAGGGCGGGCATCTCAGATACGTGGCCTCATGAGTCCCTCCACTATTGCGAGAGGCTGCCTATCGGTAGCCAGGGCCAAACTCGTGCTCTTCCCCTCAGCCTGTGGTCTGCCTAGAGTATCAATCACCCGCTTCGATCCGGTCGATCTCGGCTTTTGCGAAGTCCGCGGTCACTTCAACAGCCTCAAGCTTGCCGAACAGGAAGTTGAAGTCGTAGCCTAGACGTACGAAAGCTGGTCGGTCGGACTCAAGCATGATGGTCAGAACGTTCTTTCCTGTGGTCAACCTGCAGGGGCCAGCGGGCAGGAGGATGACTTGATGTTCGTTGTTCTTCAAGCGGATCTCCACGGAGTCGTTGACGAGGATGGAAGCCTTGGTCGCGCAGTTGAACAGCTTCTTGGGCCGGTAGAGGTGCAGTTCGGTCGCTGCGGTGGATCGCCCGTGGCTGGCAAAAGACCCGAGCACTGCCCAAAGGAGGAAGCAACACGTGAACAGTGGACTTTGCGCTGCCATTGCTGTGCTAAAGGTATAGCGCTCGCCCGAGTAACGGTCCTCCAATGCAAAGACCCCCGGCTATCCCGGAGGTGAAAAAGCCCGGCTTTCGGCCGGGCTTTTCGCGTTCGTTGTTCGGGCTTAGAACACCACCTTCTGGCGGCGGATGCGGGTGCGGTATTTCTTGCCGCTGGTCTTGAACTTGTAGATCTTGTAGTGGAACTGAAGCTTGAAGAAGAGGTAGGCATCCAGGTCCGTGGCGTCCCCGCGTTGTGCGCCGGTGAATGACTGGCCCGGGACCTTGCCAAGGCTGGGGTCGGCCAGGTAGGCGCCGGTGGCACCGTGCACGGATTCCAGCACATCGTTGTCATAGTAAACTCCGCTCACGTCATCGATGTAGTCGGTGAAGGTCTTGGTGTATTGCAGCTCGATCCCGGCCGCCCATTGTTTGCTCAAGGCCTTGCGCAGGCCCACGCCCAAGGGAATGCAGACCTGGAAGTTCTGATACTCTTCCGGCCCGTCCAGGAGGCCCTGTCCTTCCGTGCCCAAAGGTTTCAGTTCAACGTATTCGCCGTTCAACAGGCTCTTGGGGTTGAAGTAGAAACCGCCCACACCGGCGAAGACGTAAAGCCCCACGCCGGACGATTTCTTCCCTTTCGCTCCGCGGAGGTCATACACGTGGCCCAACTCTTCCTGGAAGAGATGGAACTCGTAGACCATTTGCAGTTCGAACAGATCGCTCTTGAAGTTCAAGTTGCGGTTCTGGCGGAAGGTCTCTGTCGTAAGGTTGTCATTACCGGCAAGAACCCCATAAGTCAAATTGGTGCGCACGGCCATTTTCTGGCCCACGAAATAGCGATGGCCGATGCTCAAGGCAGGCTTGGTCTGGCTGAGCTCCAGGTCCCAGATGAAAGGAGCGCCGATCTGGTTCCGCCCGCCGAGCTCACCCAGGAAGTTCGAAATGCCCAGCCCTGCGGTGATCTCGTTCCGGTGGGTCTTCCAATAGTTGGAGTTCCTGAAATACTGCGCCTCGGCCGGCGTGCCGACCAGACCACAGAACAGGACGGGCAGGAGGAGAATGCGTTTGGCCAAATGCACGGGCATAGGGGTACGTGTCAAATATAGGAGGATCGATCGGGTACGCACACGGTGAGGGGGCAACTTTCTCAAGACCGCGTTTTTAACAAGCTGTTGCCTGAGCGATGGTGAATTCAAGCCGGATCCCTGCCAGCGAGCCACCATAGCACGATACCGGCGCAGACGCTCACGTTCAGGGAGTGTTTGCTGCCGGCCTGGGGAATGACGATCGCTCCATTGGCGGCATCCACCACTGCGGCGCTCACCCCATGGAGCTCGTTGCCGAACACCAGGGCGATCGGTGCATCGGTCGCGGGTCGCCATTGCTGCAGGGGTATCGCCTTGACGGTTTGCTCCACGGCCATGACCTGATACCCTTGCTGCTGGAGCGCGCGAACGGCCTGTTCCGCGTCAGCGGCGTGGGACCAAGGGACAGAAAGGGTGGCGCCGAGGGCGGTCTTCTCGATCTCGCGGTGGGGGGGCTGTGGGGTGAATCCGCAAAGCAGGACCCGCTCGATGCCGAACGCATCCGCCGTGCGGAAAAGGGAACCCACGTTGTGGCGGCTGCGCACATCGTCCAGCAGCACCACCACCGCCTTGCGGGGCATGGCGGCATAGGCCTCCGGAGCTACACGGCCCAGTTCTTCCATGGTGAGTTTGCGGTCGTCCTGCGGCATGGGGTTGGTGTTGAAAAAAAAGGGGGATCGGGAAGCGCCAACCGACCGCTGGGTGGGCCGTACTTTTCCGGGCTTGTAATGGCCCGGGTGCGAACGCGTCCGGGTCGAAAATTAGGCCTCAACACCGTTCCGATGAGCACCTCCGCCGAAACGCCGCTGATGAAACAGTACCAGCGCATCAAGGGCCAACACCCCGATGCGATACTACTGTTCCGCGTGGGCGACTTCTACGAGACCTTCGGACCGGACGCGATCGTGGCCAGCCGGGTGCTGGGCATCGTGCTCACCAAGCGCAACAACGGTGGTTCCCAGGAGATGGAGCTGGCGGGCTTTCCCTACCATTCCCTGGAGAGCTACCTGCCCAAGCTGGTACGCGCCGGGCACCGGGTGGCGGTGTGCGATCAGCTGGAGGATCCCAAACAGGCGAAGACCATCGTGGAGCGGGGTGTCACCGAAGTGGTGACCCCGGGCGTTTCGTTCAGCGATTCCGTGGTGGATGGCCGCTCCAACAATTGGTTGGCGGCGGTATGCCAGCAGGGAGAGCAGTACGGCGTGGCCTTTCTGGACGTCACCACCGGCGAGTTCCTGGTCGGTGAGGGCGATGCCGAGCAATGCGCCAAATACCTCGATGGCCATCCTCCCGGTGAGCTGCTCCATCCGCGGGGGAACAACTCCTCCCTGGTGGAGCAACGGAAGGTCCTTAGCCCGTCCTTCGCCATGGAGGATTGGGCCTTCACAGGCGAAATGGCCACCGAGCGCCTTCTCCACCAGTTCGGTACGAGCAGCCTCAAAGGCTTCGGCATAGAGGAGCTGCTGTTGGCGCAACGGGCCGCTGGCGCGGTGCTGGTGTACCTGGGCGACACCCGGCACGACCGGCTCGGTCATGTGCGTCGCATCGCGCGGCTCACCGGCGGAGGCCATGTGTGGCTGGACCGGTTCACCGTGCGCAACCTGGAGCTCATCGCACCGGTGAACGAAGGAGGCCGCACCTTGCTGAAGGCGGTGGACCAATGCGTCACCCCCATGGGGGCACGGTTGCTCCGCCGGTGGCTGTTGTTCCCCTTGGTCGACCTGGCCGCCATTGCAGGGCGGCACGATCGTGTGCAGGCCCTGTTGACCGATGACCCCACGGCGCGCTATCTGCAGGCGGAGCTTCAGGCGGTGGGCGACCTGGAACGGCTCGCCGGCCGCGCCGCCGCCGCCCGGATCAACCCGCGTGAGGTGCTGCAGGTGCAACGGGCGTTGGATGCCGCGGCGCGGATCAAGGTGCTGTTGCAGAAGGCCGCACCGGCCCTGGCGTCGGCAGCGGAAGGCTGTGAACCGCCCATGGAACTGGCCCGGCGCATCGAAGCGAGCCTCGAGTCCGAGGCTCCGGTGAACGTGATGAAGGGCGGTGTGCTGCGACCCGGGGTGAGCGCCGAGCTCGATGAGCTTCGCCACATCACCGCGCACGCCAAGGAGTTGTTGCTCGCCGTGCAGCAACGCGAATCGGAACGCACCGGGATCACCTCCCTGAAGGTGGGCTACAACAATGTGTTCGGCTACTACCTCGAAGTGCGGCACACGCACCGGGACAAGGTCCCTGCCGAGTGGGTACGCAAGCAGACCCTGACCGGGGCGGAGCGCTACATCACCGAGGAGCTGAAGACCTTGGAGGAGCAGATCCTCGGCGCCGAGGACCGGATCCAGACCTTGGAGGTGCAACTGTTCCAGCGCTTGGTGGAGGAGGTGTGCCGGTACATCGGGCCGATCCAGGCCACGGCCGCTGCGGTGGCTGAACTGGATGTGCTTCGCTCGTTCGCGCTGAACGCCATGCAATGGCACTATTGCCGCCCGTTGATCGAGGAAGGCCGCGTGCTGGAGGTCCGCGGTGGCAGGCATCCGGTGATCGAGCAGCACCTTCCGCCTGGCGAACCGTACGTGGCGAACGACCTGGTGCTGGACCCGGATGACCAGCAGGTGGTGGTGATCACAGGCCCGAACATGAGCGGTAAATCGGCGTTGCTGCGGCAGACGGCCCTGATCACCTTGATGGCGCAAGCGGGCAGCTTCGTTCCGGCGAAGAGCGCGCGGATCGGGCTGGTGGACCGGATCTTCACCCGTGTGGGCGCCTCGGACAACCTCTCCACCGGTGAATCGACGTTCATGGTGGAGATGAACGAGACGGCCAGCATCCTGAACAACATCAGCGACCGCAGCCTGGTGCTGCTCGATGAGATCGGACGGGGCACCAGTACCTATGACGGCATCTCCATCGCTTGGGCGATCGCCGAGTTCCTGCACGAGCATCCATCGCGGCCGAAGACCCTGTTCGCCACGCACTACCACGAGCTCAATGAAATGGCGGGCACCTTCCCCCGCATCCGCAACGCCAACGTGGCGGTGCGCGAAGTGGATGGCCGCGTGCACTTCCTGCGCCGGCTGGTCCCGGGCGGCAGCGACCGCAGTTTCGGGATCCACGTGGCGCAGATGGCCGGCATGCCCGATCGCGTCATCGGCCGTGCGCAGAAGGTGCTGGCGCACCTGGAACAAAGTCACGCCGGGGATCTCGGGGCACCTACCGTGCGTCCACTGGCCTCCCTGGAACGCGAGCCGCAGCTCAGCATCTTCCAGCTCGATGATCCCGCGCTCGAAGGCATCCGTGCGCAGATCGACGCCATCGACATCGATACGCTCACACCTGTGGAAGCGCTCCTGAAGCTCAATGAGATCAAGCGCATGGTGGGCTCGAACAAAGCCAAGCTGCGCAAAGCCTGATCCGGTTGTCACCGGTGCTGCGTAGGTTGCACCGGTCATGTCCCTCGCCACCCTTCCCGCGTTCGTGCTCCGACACCCCTGGGCGGTGATCGCGACCGCGGTGCTGGTGACCTATTGGCCGCTGAGCACGTTCGCCTATACACTGCCCTACGGGGATACCCTGGATTGCTGGCTGCCCTGGCGCTTCTTCATCGCCACCTGCCTCCAGGACGGGCATTTCCCGTTGTGGAACCCCTTGCAGCAAATGGGCTATCCGGTGTTCGCGGACCTGCAGGGGCCAGCTTGGTATGTGGAAGCGCTCGCGTTGGGTGGTACGGTGGGCCATTCCATTTACGTGCTGCAGGCCTTGTTCATCGGGTATCTGGTGGTCGGGGGCATGGGCATGCGACGGCTCGTGCTCGAGGTCCACGGCCATGCGGGGGGTGCGTTGGTGATCGGCCTGGCCTATGCGTTGGGAGGCTTCTTCACGGGCCACACCATGCACTTCTATTCGGTGATCAGCGCGGCCTGGCTGCCCTGGCTCATCGCGTCGCAACTGCAGCTGATGCGTGCCCCGCATTGGCGCCCGGCGCTTGCTGCGGCGGTGTTCCAGTACTTCCTGCTGAGCGGCGGCAACCACACCTTCACCATCCTTGTGACCTATTTGCTGGGCAGCTTGCTGGTGGTGCATGCGGTGGTCCTGTGGCGGAGCGGGGGGCGGGCCGCGGTCCTTCGTTTGGTGAAGTGGGAGGCCCTGTTCGCAGGAGTCACTTCGCTGTTGGCCTGTGGAACCCTCTACGCAGCGTGGGAGGTGATGCCGTTCCTGGACAGGGCGGAAGGCCTGACGTACGCGGATGCGGCAGTGTGTCCCTTTACGCTCCGGGCCTGCATTTCGCTGCTCATGCCGGTGGCTTCCGGGGTGGACAGGCAGCTTCTGGGCACGGACCCCACGATGGCGAACGGATACATGGGGGTGCTGGTCCTGTTGTTCGCAGCGATGGCCCTGTTGCGAAGGTGGAACCCGGTGGAACGGGTGCTGGTGGTGTTCGGGGGCATCTGCCTGCTGGCGGCCTTCGGTGACGCGTTGCCCGTGCACAAGGCCTTGTGGGCGCTGCTGCCGGGCATGGACCTGTTCCGGTTCCCGAGCTATTTCATGTGGGGCGTACAACTCGCGGTGCTGGTGCTCGCCGGTGGCACGCTGCCTCAGTTGCCGCGCTTGGTGCATGCGCATCGTGGCCGGGTGCTGTTCCTCGCCGGAGGTGCCGCGCTGGTGGTGGCGATCCTCACGGTCTGGGCTGGGCTGAGGTCGCCGGCCGGGTTCGCTGATGCCGACCTGTACGAGCGCATCAAAGCGCTTACGACCGCGCAACGCATCTGGTGGAGCGGTGTGGTCCTGGTCCCTGTGCTATCCGCAGCCCTGCTCCTGCTGATCACACGACGCGCAGGTCTTGGCCACATCGCCGCGCTGGTGGTGCTGGAGATGGGTTGGAGCACAAGCCTGGCCGCGTGGAATACCAGCGTTGCGGACGTGAGCCCTTTCACGGTTCAAGCGCGTATCGATGCACAGCAACAAGGCCCCTTTGTGCCGCCGCTGGAGCCGATGGGCCAGGCCACGGATGGAGCCGCCGGGCTCCAGTTCGGGCGTAACACGCAGGTGTACAAGGGACATCCCACGCACGACGGCTTCAACTCGTTCCAGTTGACCCACACCTCGGAACTGCACGATGAACATACTGGCCTGGTTTCGGCCATGCTGCGGTCGCCCGTGATCTACTTGGCGGATACAGTGCTGGCCTTGGAGCAAACCCGTGCCGACGCGATCGGCGTGGATCGGATGCGCGCTCCGGCTGTGTTGGCCGCGGTGCCGCAAGGCCTTGGAGGTGGGGTCGGGACGGTGATGCTCACCGCCTTTGAGCATGATCGGATCGAGGCCCGTATGATGTCGGATGCATCGCGATTCCTGGCGGTGCAGCAAGCGTGGTTCCCAGGCTGGTCCATGTGGGTGGATGGCAAAGAGGTGGAACTGCTCCGGTGCAACGTCGCGGCCTTCGGTGCGGTGGTGCCGGCCGGCGCACATGTGGTGGAAGCCCGGTTCAACAAGCCCATCGCTCCCTGGCTGCTCGGCATCTCCTTGGTATCCTTGATGGTGGTGCTGTTGGTGCTGGTGATCACAGGCCACAGATCCTTGATGCCTGGCAGGATGGCTGCGCTGGTCCTCTTGTCGGCACTGCTGCTCACCTCCTTGTTCGGCCACCGCTCGCGCGCTGAACGCATCGTTGATGACCTTCGCGCGGTGCCGCTCACGGGCCCGATCCCGGTGTTGGTGAACACCGACCGACCGCTGTTGGTGAGGGATCTGAGGCCGGACCTTCGGGATCTGGTGCGTGTGGAGCGGCCCACCGATCTTCCTTTGTTATTGGCCTGGATGGACGGGGTGCGCGGCCGTCATGCGGAAGTGTGGTGCGTGGGCCTGGCGCTGCCCCCTGGCGCCTTGGAGCTGCTGAACGACAAGGGCTGGCATGTGGTCTCCACGAGGCATGATCAGGCTGTGCAACGCATCCGGTTCGTGCATCAGTTCGAAGGGGCGGAAGGACATCAGCTGTACCGCGAAGCGTTCCAAGAAGGAAAGCCCTTGGTCGATCCGGGTGATCCGTACACTGCCGCATTCCGTGTGCGGGTGGCGGACATGGACCACCTGGAAGGCGATCACATCGCGGTGGACCTGCGCTACAAGGCAACCTCCGGTGCACAGGGGATGGTGGTGTTCCAACGAACGCGCGCTGGCCGAACCACGGCCTACGAGGCCGTCCCTTTCCACACCCCTGCAGCGAGCGACACGACGTGGATCTCCGCCATGGTGCTGAGCGATCGTGCCGAGTTGCAGGACCCCGAAGAGGAACTGGGCGTGTACCTGTGGAACAACGCACGCGACACGGTGTGGGTCAAGGACTTCAGGATCCGCTTGGTGCGGTAGCGGCGATAGATGCCCTTCAGGATTTGTGCGGATCGATGAACACGCTATATTTGCAGCCTATTATTCGCCAAAGCGCCTTCGCTGCTGCGAATCCAAGCGAGAGTAGCTCAGTTGGTAGAGCACGACCTTGCCAAGGTCGGGGTCGCGGGTTCGAGTCCCGTTTCTCGCTCAAAAGATGCCTCCCCCCGGGAGGCATCGCTTTTTTCGGCCCACGCCCCGCGCTGCGGATAGCTTTGGTCCCGAGCACCCGCCCGGGTGGTGAAATGGTAGACACGAGGGACTTAAAATCCCTTGGTCCGCAAGGGCCGTGTGGGTTCAAGTCCCACCCCGGGCACCAATGGTCTTTCCGGCGCTTCCCGCAGGTCTCCGCACGCGCATCGCCCCCACGCCGAGCGGCCTGCTGCATCCCGGTAACGGTGCATCCTTCGTGCTGGCCTGGAAACTGGCCAGGGCTGCGGGCGGCACCGTACTGCTGCGGATCGACGACCTGGATGAGGAGCGCGTACGGCCGGCCTATGTGGAGGATGTCTTCCGCACGCTGGACTGGCTGGGCATCACCTGGGATGAAGGGCCACAAGGGCCATCGGACCTCGATAGGGAATGGTCCCAGCGGTACCGCATGGAGCGCTACCAGGCACTGCTCGAAGGACTTCTTCCCCTTGGTGTGGTCTACGCGTGCACGTGCTCAAGGAGCCTGCTCGCCACCTGCACCTGCCGGTCGAAGGCGCTGGCCCTTGACGGCCCTGAGGTGACCTGGCGGCTCTCGTTGCAGGATGCCGGACCGGTTCGGATGACCTGCTGGCCTCCGGGTGATCGGATGCTGCGCCCATCGGCGCTCATGGCCGACCCCGTGCTTCGGCAACGCTCGGGGCGACCGGCGTACCAAGTGGCCTCGCTGGTGGACGACCTGGTGTACGGCATCGACTTCATCGTTCGGGGTGAGGACCTGCTCCCTTCAACCGGTTGCCAGCTGCATGTGGCGGAACTCGTGGGCGAGAAGGCCTTCTCCCGCGTCCGGGTCGTGCACCATCGCCTGGAGACCGATGACTTGGGCCAGAAGCTGAGCAAATCGCAGGGGGCGGGTTCGCTCCAAGCCATGCGTCAGGCCGGAGCATCGCCGAAGGTCGTGCATCAGCTGGCCGATGCCATGTTGGAGGACCTGCTGCGCCAGGCCGAAGATCAGGCCTGAGGGGCCGCCGGGGGACCACCGGCATCCTTCCTGCGATTGCTGAAGAAGCGCCAGAGACCGGCACCTGCTGCACCAAGGACCAGCAGGATCTTGCCGCCGAACTTCGCCAAGAGCGCGAACAGGCCTGCCTTGGCCAGCACTTTCCCCGCCACCAACCCGCCGATGGTCCAGGCGGCCACGTCGTCCACCTTGCTGTCGAAGTCCGCATAGCGGAACCCCTCGTTGAACTGCACGATGTTCAGCACATCGGGAACGTGCTGCTTGACCAGATCCAGATCGTTCATGCTGGCCACCGCGTTGAGGATCAGCACGCCTTTGCGGCCCAGCACGCGCACGTTGTAGTTCAGCGTGTTCACCGTGGCACTGTCGCCGAACTTGATCTCCTTGGCCCAATGCAGCACCTTGTTCGTCTTGTCATAGTAGGGTTCCGCGGCCCAGCCGATCGTGTAGGCCGGTTCATAGCCAAGCTCCTGGCGTTGCTTGTTCTCCTCGGCCTCCTCCTCCTGCAGCGAGGTGAGCAGTTCGGCGTAATCCATTTCGTCGGCATCGTCGTCCTCTACAAATCCGATCTCGTCATACTGGATCACAAAAGCGTACCCGCCGTCCTTCAACACACCGTCCTCCTCCGGGAAGATCATCCCCAGGCAGCCCTCCGCGTTCGGGTTCCCCCACAGGTCCACCAGCACGCGCTGGGTCTGGGCCTCGTCCAGGAATTTGAAGCCAGTGGGCAGCGCCAGCTTTGCCACTCCATTGCTCAAGGCCACCTCACCCCGCTGGTAGGTGAACGAACCCTCGATGGAATCCACGTAGCTCCGGCCGATGGGATCGACCAGGGCCCGGGCATCAAAGGTGACGGTGTCCGTGCCTTCGCTGTCCTGTGCGACGGAGGGCATGGACAGCAGAGCGGATCCCAGGATCAGGGCGAAGGTCAGGTGGCTGCGCATGAAGGGGTATGGCTGCCGTAAGGATAGCGAAAAGGGCTCAGGGCGAAAGTTTCAGGTTACCACAATGGACACCCCCTTCGGCATTGCGGACCAGGTCAGCGAGGGGTGCTGTTCATCTCCTGCAAGGCGCGCTGCGCGGCAGTATCTCCCGGGTTCTCGTAGAGCCGGATGAGCATCTCGGCACGCTCCGTGTTCTCACCGGCGGAAGCACGGATCAAGGCGGGGGTGGGCACGAGGTGCAGGAGCAGGCCGACCGTGCCGATCACCAGCAGTCGGGAGCGCAAGGCATTGAAGTAGTGCTCCGCCAATGGCCGTCGCGAATGGATGCCCAGGAGCGCCACGGTCATCACCACGGCCCCCAGCAGTCCCATGAGCAGGTTGATGTCGGCACCCGGCCAGAACTGCAGCTTGAACAGGCTGCCGATAACGATCGTGCTGAGCACCAGACCCGTGATCAGGGACAAGGGCACCAGTTGCTCCTTGCGAGAGGGTCCTCCGAAGAGCAGCCAACCAAATGGGAAGTAGACGATCGCTGCCGCGGAGAAGCCGAGCACGGTGAACAAGCCACCGAACGGCCAATGCAACAGGCGGAACACCAGGCCCACACCGGCCACCCCCCAAGCACATCGCTCCAACCACTTCATGCCCCCAAAGTACACCCGGTGGGCATACCGTGGTCAGGCCTTCACCAAACGGATAACGCCGGTGAGGTCGAGCACCTTGATGATCGGCCAGGTCGGGTCGAATTCCCACCACTGGGTGCCGAAGTTGGCTCGTGCGGCGTGGGTGTGGTGGTTGTTGTGCAGGCCCTCGCCCATCATCACCAGGTCCAGCGGCATCACGTTCTTGCTGGTGTTGTCGGTGGGGTAGGTCACGTAACCGTACTTATGTGCGTACCAATTGATGATGGCCCCGTGCAGCGGTCCCATTACGAACTGGAGCGGCAGAAGGAGCCATTGCCACCAAGCGGTCGCGAACTGGAGGTAGAACGCGAAGTAGAGCAGGCCCCACCCGATCCGGCTGACCCAGCTCTCGCCGAGGCGCTCCATGGTCTTCCAGTGGGGCAGGTCCCGGGTGAAGCGCTCCTCCGGCTGCTTGGTGCCATACAGCAGGCCGTTGTACCAGCCGGCGGTGCGCCACATCATGGCGAAGGGGTTCGCGTCGTACTTCGGGGAATGCGGGTCCTTTTCGGTGTCGGCATACACGTGATGGGCGCGGTGCAGCATGCCGTAGACCGCAGGGTTCAGGTAGCTGCTGCCCTGGCAGATCCAGGTGAGCACATGGAACGCCTTCTCCCAGAAGGGGCTCATGGTGAACATGCGGTGCGCGGCGTACCGGTGCAGGAAAAAGGTCTGAACGAACAGGCTCAGGTACCAATGCAGGACGAAGAAGATCAGGACGGTCATGGGGCCTCAAAAGTAGCTGCACCATCACCTGTCATCGGTCATGGAAGAACCACTTCAAGGGAGCGAAATTCGCGGGCAACAGCACCCATGACCACAAGCAGATTCGTGATCAGGACCGATGCGAGGGGGGAGTTCCGGTTCAACCTCGAGGCCGCCAACGGCCAGGTGATCCTGAGCAGTGAGGGCTACACCACCAAGGCCAATTGCCTCAACGGGGTGGAGAGCGTGCGGCGGCATGCCAGCGAGGAACATCGGTTCGAACGGACCATCTCGCGCAGCGGGTCCTATCACTTCAACCTCAAGGCCGCCAACGGCCAGGTGGTGGGTACCAGCCAGATGTATGAACGCTCAGCGGACATGGAACAGGGCATCCGTTCCGTGATGGCGCACGCGCCTGCCGCCCTCGTGCTGGAAGCGTAGCGCTGCCCGGGCTCAGTTCCCGAACATGTCCCGTACGCGCTGGAAGAAGCCCCGGTCCTTGTTGGTGGGCTTGGGTTGGAAGCCGGGGCTGTCGCGGAGCTTGTCGAGGGCCGCTTTTTCGTCCTTGTTGAGGTCGGTGGGCGTCCACACGGCGACGTGCACGAAGAGGTCACCATGGCCATGGTGGTTCACGCTGGGCAGGCCTTTGGCCTTGAGGCGCAGGGTGTGGTTGCTCTGGGTGCCCGGTTCGATCTTCACCTTCGCCTTGCCGTGCACCAGGGGCACTTCAATGCTGGAGCCCAGGGCGGCGTCGATCACGCTGATGAAGGCCTCATAGTGGAGGTTCTGGCCGTCGCGCTTCAGCTCGTGGTGGTCCTCCTCCTCGATCACAACGAGCAGATCACCGGGGATGCCGCCCATGGGTGCATCATTACCCATTCCGCTGAGGTTGAGCTGCATGCCTTCCTCCACGCCGGCGGGGATCTTCACGGTGATCACCTGCTCCTCACGCATCAGGCCGTGCTCGTCGCTGCCGGCCGCGCGCTTGCTCAAGGTCTGGCCCATGCCGCCGCAGCTGGGGCAGGTGGTCACGGTCTGCATGGCCCCCAGGAAGGTGCTCTGCACGCGGGTCACCTGGCCCTGTCCCTTGCAGGCGGCGCAGGTGCCGTATTCGGTGCCCTTGGCCCGCACCAGCTTCTGGAGCTTGAGCTGTTTCTCCACCCCGCTGGCGATCTCCTCGAGCGTAAGCTTCAGGCGCACCCGCAGGTTGCTGCCTTTCACGGTGCGCCGGCCACCGCCACGGCCAGCGAAGCCACCGAAGGCCCCACCGCCGAACCCTTCTCCGAAGATGTCGCCGAACTGGGAGAAGATGTCCTCCATGTTCATGCCTCCGCCCTGGAAGCCGCCACCACCACCCATGCCCTGTCCGGCATGCCCGAAGCGGTCGAACTTGGCCTTCTTGGTGGGGTCGCTCAGGATCTCATAGGCGGAAGCGGCCTCTTTGAAGCGCTCCTCCGCGGCCTTATCGCCCGGGTTCTTGTCCGGGTGGAACTTGATGGCCTGTTTACGGTACGCCTTCTTGATCTCGTCCGCCGGGGCATTGCGGTCGACGCCAAGGACTTCGTAGGGGTCTTTCTTGCTCATGTGCAGTGCGGCCCGGCTGGGCCGACGCGAGGGGTGCGTTCGATGCGGGTCAACTCATTACTCGCCTACCACCACTTTGGCGTATCGGACCACCTTGTCGTGGAGGGTGTAGCCGTTCTCGACCACGTCGATCACACGGCCTTTGAGGTCGGGGCTGGGGGCAGGGGCCTTGGTGATGGCCTCGTGGCGGTCCACATTGAAGGCCTCCCCTTTGGCGCTCTCCATCGGCTTCACGCCTTGGGCGCCCAGGATGTTGATCAGCTTACTGTGGATCAGGAGGAAGCCCTCCTTCATCACGGCCGCGTCCTCGGTCCTGGCGTTGTTGACGATCGCGCGCTCCATGTCGTCCACCACGGGCAGCACGTTCTTCAGCACGTTCTCGCCGGCGAACTGGATGAGGTCCATGCGTTCCTTGGCGTTGCGCTTGCGGAAGTTGTCGAACTCCGCGTTCAGGCGCAACCAGCGGTCCTGCAGCTCAGCGGCCTCTGCCTTGGCGGCGTCCAACTGCCCCTGCAACTCGAAGATGTCCTCGCGGCCGTTGGCTTCCGCATCGTGCATCACGTGCTCGGCCGCAGCTTCGCTGGCAATGGACAAGGGGTCTTTGCCGAGCTCGTCAGCAGCGTTGTATGGCAGGTTGTGCGCGGCAGTTCTGGCAGTGGTATCCTGAGCAGAGGCGGCTTGCGGCTGGTCCGACATGGGTTTTCGGTCTTTTCGGAAGGGGTTGCGCATGGTTCAACTTCAATGCCGTGGCGAAGGTGGGGACAATTTGACAGGGTGGCGGAAGCGGTGACCGGACAAGAAGAACCCCGCCGAAGCGGGGTCCAAGCTTGCGATGTGCGAAGAGGTCAAAGGCTCTTCACATACTTGTCGAGCTCCAGGTCAAGGGTCTCACCACGCAGGTTCTTGGCGATGATGATCCCGTTGGGGTCGACCAGGAAGCTGGCCGGGATGGAATGCACGCCGTACAGGCGCGCCGGTTCGCTGTTCCACGCGCCCAGGTCGCTCACGTGGTACTTCCAGCCGAGCTTGTCGGCGGCGATCGCCTTCTTCCAGGCATCGCGGCTTTTGTCGAGGCTCACGCTGAAGATCTCGAAGCCCTTGGCGTCCTTGAACTTCGCCTTGGTGTACTTTTCATAGGCGGCCACCACGTTCGGGTTCTCGCGGCGGCAGGGTCCGCACCAGCTGGCCCAGAAGTCGATGAGCACGTACTTGCCGCGCAGTTCGGAGAGCTTCAGCACCTTGGTGCTGTCCACGTTCATGAAGGCGAGCTCCGGGGCCTTGTCGCCCACGTTGGTGCCGATCTTGGGGTCGCCACCGGATCCGCTGATCCGCGCGCTGAAACCGTAGATGGCCAGCAGGGCCACGCCGGCGATGAGGGCGACCTGTGTCTTTTTCATGAGTGTGCTACTGGACATGGTGCAAAAGTAGGAAGGTGTGCCCGCTTGCAGCGATCATCGTGCCGGGTTCGGTCATCGCGGTTCATGGGGTCTTTGCGGCCTTTTCCTTCTTGGGCTTCTTCACGGCCTTGCCGCCGGGCAGGGTGGGGCCTGCGTTGCGGGCCTTCTCCATTTCTGCGATGCGCGCGGGGTCCGTTTCGACCAGACTCTCCAGCAACTGGTCCAAGGCTGCACCATGGATGTCCGTTGCCAGCACCTTGCCTTCGCCGTCGACCACCACGTTGGTGGGAATGAACTGGACCTGGTACTGGTTGGCGGCGGCGTTGTTGCCGTCGTCCACGGCGCCCACGTGCCACTTCCAATTCAGGCTGTCGGTCTGTATCGCGGCCTTCCACGCGGCACCCGCACCGGCCCGGTCCAGGCTCACGCTGAACACCTCGAAGCCGTTGCCCTTGGTGAAGTAGCCGTCCTTGTTCTTCTTCCAGGCCTTCACCACGTTGGGGTTCTCCATGCGGCACGGACGGCACCAGCTGGCCCAGAAGTCGACCAGCACCACCTTGCCGCGCAGCTGGCTCAGCTTGAGCGTGTCGCCCGCCGGGCTTTTCATGGCGATCTCAGGGGCCACCTGGCCGACCGAAACGCCACCCAGGCGCTGCTGCGCGCTGGCCAACACGGGTAGGAGCAGTGCGCTCAGAACGGCGCTGCGGAGGAAGAGCTTCATGCCACGAAAGTAGGGGGATGGGTCCACTGGACGCCGACTTTCGAGAGCAACGCTGTGGATCCTGCGTGAAGGTTCAGGGCACATGGGCACATGACCACATGCGCACAGGGTCCTTCAATCCACCAGCTCGATGCGTGCGCCGATGGCGTTGAGGCGGCCCTCGATGTCCTGGTAGCCGCGGCGGATCTGCTCGATGTTGTCGATGGTGCTGGTGCCGTCGGCGCTGAGGGCGGCGATGAGCAGCGAAACACCAGCGCGGATGTCCGGACTGGTCATGCGGATCCCACGCAGGGAGTTCTGGAAGTCGTGGCCGATGACCAGGGCGCGGTGGGGGTCGCACAAGGTGATCTGTGCGCCCATCTCGATGAGCTTGTCCACGAAGAACAGGCGGCTCTCGAACATCTTCTGGTGGATGAGCAGGCTGCCCTTGGCCTGTATGGCGGTGACCAGCACGATGCTCAGCAGGTCCGGCGTGAACCCGGGCCACGGCGCGTCGGCCACGATCATGTTGCTGCCGTCGATGAACTTGGTGATGGTGTAGTGCTCCTGGGCGGGAATGAAGATGTCGTCCCCGTTGCGCACCACGGCGATGCCGAGCTTGCGGAACACATCGGGGATCACGCCCAGGTGGTCGTAACCGCAGTCCTTGATGGTGATCTCGCTGCGGGTCATGGCGGCGAGGCCGATGAAGGAGCCGATCTCGATCATGTCGGGCAGCATGCGGTGCTCGGTGCCGCCGAGCTCCTTCACGCCGTCGATGTGCAGCAGGTTGCTGCCGATGCCGCTGATCCTGGCCCCCATGCGCACCAGCATGTTGCAGAGCTGCTGCAGGTAGGGCTCACAGGCCGCGTTGAAGATGGTGGTGCGTCCTTCCGCCAGTGAGGCGGCCATCACGATGTTCGCGGTACCGGTCACGCTGGCCTCGTCGAGGAGCATGTAACAGCCTTTCAGCTGCTTGGCTTCGGCCCGGTAGAAGCCGTCCTTGGTGTCGTACTTGATCTCCGCCCCCAACTTCTCGAAGCCGATGAAATGGGTGTCCATGCGGCGCCGACCGATCTTGTCGCCACCGGGTGAGGGGATGTAGCCCCGGCCGAAACGCGCCAACGCCGGACCCGCCACCATCACGCTGCCGCGCAGGCTGCCGCCCAGTCGCTTGTAATCGGGGTCCAGGAAGAACTCCAGGTTCACCGTCTTCGCTTGGAAGCGGTAGGACCCGGTGCCCAGTTTCTCCACCTCCACACCCATGGCCTTGAGCAGGTCGATGAGCTTGTTCACATCCACGATGTCCGGGATGTTGTGGATGGTGACCGGCTCGGCCGTGAGCAGCACGGCGCAGAGGATCTGCAACGCTTCGTTCTTGGCGCCCTGCGGGGTGAGTTCCCCTTTCAGGCGTCGTCCTCCTTCGATCTTGAAACTTCCCACGGTGAGCGCCGAAGCCTTCGGCGAAGGTGTTTGGTCAGCGGCCCTTGGTTGGTCTTCGGGCCATGCCCAAAGCAACAACGCAGGAAAACCGTCGCGCCGTGCGACCACTGTGCAGTATGAACAACGGGATGTTGCGGACGCTGGGCTCGCAGGCTCGCGGAGATCAACCGCAGAGAGCGCAGAGGGCGCCGAGACTGAAATTCTCACAGGCTCACCTTGGTAGTGAGAAACCACGGATACTCACGGATGGACACTGATGGTCAACAGGATGTTGCGG
>JBIIYP010000076.1:0-11538 GCA_044346705.1 Flavobacteriales bacterium | reverse complement strand
GGCCAACGCCGCACAGCGCGAGGAATGGAAGAAGCTCTTCCACATCCAGGACATTGCGGGCTACGCTGAACCGCTCACCGTAGCCTTTCTGGAAGCGAACCCCTACTTAGTGCTGGACACCAAGTTCTTCGCTGAAGCTAAAAAGGAAGGAGCCAGCGTGCGAGACCGCATTGTGGCGAGCATGGAACAATTGGACGACCAGACCGATGGTCTGATGATCCACAGTGAGAACTTCCAAGCGTTGCAACTGCTGCAAGCCCGCTACCAAGAGCGGGTCAAGTGCATCTACGTAGACCCACCTTACAACACAACTGAAGAGAGCTTCGTGTACAAGAACGATTACAAGCACGCATCATGGATCACCATGATGAACAATCGGGTTTGTAGCGCGAAGAGTCTCATGGCGGATGACTGTGTACTTGGTATCGCCATCGACGACGAGGAGGCCTTCAATCTTCAGAAGCTCAACTCCGATGTGTTCGAGGTGCCCATTGGCACGCTCGTGATTCAGAACAATCCGCGCGGCAGAACTCGAGACACCTACTTCGCTACTTGTCACGAGTACGTCCTATTCTATGCGACGACACCGAAGGCGGCGATTCATAACCTCGACCTAACGGAAGAGCAGGAAGGTGACTTCAATCTGGAAGACAAAAAGGGTAAGTACCGTTTGCTGCCTTTCAGAAGAAGCGGCGGTTTGTCTACACCCGAAGAAAGGCCGAACTCTGAGTACCCCATTTTCTATTACGCTCTGAGTGGCAAGATTGACATCGAAGAGTTCCCCGGTTCTGCTCGCATAATGCCTGTAGATAGCCTGGGCAAGCGCCGGGTGTGGAGACAGACGAGACCATCGTTGATGAAGGCTGTTGCTGAAGGCGATATTGTCATCAAGGAAACGGCAGAAGGTCACACTGTAATGATGAAGGACCGCTTGAAAGACGGTCGTAAGCCGAAGACGGTGTGGACAGATTCCAAGTACGATTCCAGTACGCATGGAACCATCATGATCAAGCAGCTCTTTGGGGATAAGGAAGTCTTCAGCTATCCTAAATCGCTGTGGGCCTCAGCGGATACGCTGAAAGTGATGACCGGTGGAGACTTCAACTCTGACGTTCTCGACTTCTTCGCTGGCTCCGGTACCACAGGCCACGCAGTGGTAGAACTGAACCGCGACGATGGCGGCCGTCGCAAGTACATCCTGGTGGAGATGGGCGAGTACTTCGAGAGCGTGACCAAGCCGCGCATGCAGAAAGTGGTGCATAGCCGCAAGTGGAAGGATGGCAAGCCGGAGGGGCGCGAGGGCATCAGCCAGTGCTTCAAGACCATTCGTTTGGAGAGCTACGAGGATGTACTGAACAACCTGCAAGTCCACAAGGCCAGCGCCGAGCTATTTGGCAACGGCAAGGACGGCTTCGCCGAAGACCACCTGCTGCACTACGCGCTGGATGTGGAAAGTCGAGAGAGCCTGCTGAACGTGCGCAGCTTCGCCGACCCCTTCAACTACCGCCTGCGCATCACCCGCCACAACGAGGTGCAAGAAGAGCGCATCGACCTGGTGGAGACCTTCAACTACCTCATCGGCCTGGTGGTACACCACCGCCAATGGATGAGCGGTTTCCATGTGGTCACCGGCGCACTGCTGAGCGGCGAGAAGGTGCTGATCATCTGGCGTAACACCACCGAGAAGGACAACACGGCGTTGGAGGCCTTCTTCAAGAAGCGCCAATACAACCCTCGCGACACGGAGTTCGACCTGATCTACGTGAACGGCGACAATACGCTGGAGAACCTCCGCACCGAACCCGAGCACTGGAAGGTGCGGCTGATCGAGGAGGAGTTCCTGAAGCGGATGTGGGAGGGGAAGGATGTGTGAGGCGGGTGCGGAACGATCTTAACTTTAGCACAAAGAACAAGGGACATGGGCAAGGTGATGACCAAGGAGCGCAAGACGACCAACCGGAAGAAGGCGGTGGTGAAGCACACGAAAGTCAAATGGGTGGTAAAGAAGTTGAGTGGTGCCGAACTGATCACCCAAGCCGTAAAGCCCATGGGGATGGCGGCATTCAAACACACCGTCACCAGCAGCAACCTGGCCCTCGCGATGTGGGGCGAAGTATTGAACACCTCGCCTGCGAGATTGCGGCATCGCATGAGCAAAGAGAAGACATTGCCTGCAGCGGAGGCGGAGCGGGTGCGCCTCTTTGAGCAAGTGTATGCCCGAGGCGTCGAGGTCTTCGGGAACGAAGAGAAGTTCAAGCGCTGGATCGATGTGGAGAGCATTGCCCTCGAGCATCGCAGGCCACGTGACTTGATGAAGAGCACCATGGGCCTGCAACTGGTGATGGACGAACTGGAGGACATTGCATACGGCACCTACGCATGATCCTCTACAGGCTGGGCGGCAAAGAGCATGCGCACAAGTTGGACGGTCTGGGGGCGGCCCGCAAAGGACAGCGGTGGAACCCCAAGGACCTTCCCATGTTGTATACATCCACACACCGTTCGCTCTCCTTCTGCGAGGTGCTTGCCCACTTCAGTGAACTGCCGGTGTTCCCGGACACCTACGAGATCATCACCTATGAGGTGAAGGGAAAATACAAGACCCTGCGCCCCAAGGTCACTGCATTGCCAGTGGGTTGGAACGCCCCGAAACCCTACCTGCCTGTAGTACAGGAGTACGGCCGGGAGTTCTACAATTCCGACGCACTGTTATTGCGGCTCCCTTCGGTTGTGATGCCCCAAGAATGGAACTACTTGGTAAATCCACGGCATGCACCCAAGCATGTGCAGATCATTCATCGGGAACACTTCGACGTGGATAAGCGGTTCAACATTTTCATGCCCAAGAAGCCCTGATGGCGCCCCGTGGACGCCCCCCCGGAAGCCGGAACCAAGCTCCTGCCGCCGCGCAGCGTAGTGCGCCCTTGGGCAAGGCCCTTGTCCTGCATCGTTGGATCCTGAACCAGTTCGGTGTGGATGGCTTGGAGGCGCTGGCCGATGACGATGTGAAGCGCAGCATTTACGAAGGCTGGGACGAGAACAACGAGAGCCTGTACCTGCCCTTGATCCAGTTCAAGGCGGTGCCGCACGGCCACCTTACCAAGGAGCAACTGCTCACATACGACCGCAACATCACCACCCATACGCTCGCCATTACCGGTAAGCGTGGCGAGGTGGTAAGGTGGAAGTACTTCCAATACCTGGCCCTGCTTTTTACCGAGCACTACCTGGACCGCTACTATGGCGATACGGCCACCCTGCTGAAAAGCCTGAACGAGTACACGGCGCGCTGGAACGATCCGCAGGACCGAACGGTGCGCAACGAGAGCAACGTGCAGGTGCCCTTGTTCGAGGCCAACGAGTTGAACAAGATCGCTTTCTGGATGGCCACCGGCAGCGGCAAAACTCTGCTGATGCACGTGAACATCCTGCAGCACAAGCACTGGACCAAGCAGCACGGCCGCAAGCCGGTGAACCGTGTGATCTTGGTGACGCCGAACGACGGGCTTACCAACCAGCATTTGCAGGAATTCACGCTCAGCGGCATCGATGCGACCCGCTTTGACCGTAGCGGTGGATCAGCCTTCAAAGGCGAAGTGATCGACGTGATCGAGATCACCAAGTTGAAGGAAGAACACGGGGACAAGACCGTCGCCGTTGACGCTTTCGAACAGGACAACCTGGTGCTGATCGATGAAGGCCATCGTGGTGTGGCCGGTGATGAGTGGAAGGAACGTCGCGACGTGCTGAGCAAAGCGGGCTTCGCTTTCGAGTACAGTGCTACGTTCGGGCAAGCAGTGAGCGCTTCCACGGGAGCCAAGCGCCAGAGCCTCCTTACCGAATACAGCAAGAGCATTCTTTTCGATTACAGCTACCGGTGGTTCCACCGCGACGGCTACGGCAAGGATTACTACATCCTGAACGTGCCTGAACAACGCGATGCCACCTACACGCGGAAGTACCTCACCGGTAGTTTGCTCGCCTTCTACCAGCAGACGCTGATCTGGGAGGAGCACCGCGCCGATGCCATCAAGTTCAACATCGCCAAGCCGCTCTTCGTGTTCGTAGGCAGCAGCGTGAACGCGGTGCGCAAGGAAGGCGGTCGGGAAACCAGCGACGTGCTGGATATCGTGCGTTTCTTCACAACCTTCATCGGCGAGGCAACAGAAAGCACGCGCCACTTACAGGAACTATTGACCGGTCGCGACGGCCTGAAGGACACCAATGACCAGAACATCTTCCGCAATCGCTTCGGCTACCTGCAAAGCCGGGTTACCGACTACGGAGCGCTCTATGCCGACCTGCTCAAGCGCTTCTTCAATGAAGCGCTTGTTGGCGCACAGGTGCATGTGGACCGATTGAAAGGCACGGATGGGGAGTTAGGCCTGCGCGTTGGCAACGCCGACTACTTCGGCGTAGTGAACGTAGGCGATGAGAAGAAGCTCTTCGACCTATGCCAGGAGCACCGGATCCCTGGCGTGGAGAAAGACTTCTCGAATTCGCTTTTCAGGGACATCAATGAAAAGGGCTCGGCTATTAACCTGCTCATCGGTGCGCGTAAGTTCACCGAAGGCTGGAGCAGCTGGCGCGTAAGCTGCATGGGCCTTATGAACATCGGTCGCAGCGAAGGCTCACAGGTGATCCAATTGTTCGGGCGTGGCGTGCGATTGAGGGGCTACGACAGAAGCCTGAAGCGCAGCCGCGAGTTGGACCCGGATCAACGACCGGAACAAGCCACACCAGCCTACGTGCCCACGCTCGAAACGCTGAACGTCTTCGGCATCCGCGCCGATTATATGACCGAGTTCAAGCGCTTCCTCGAAGAAGAGGGCCTGCCCTCGAACGATAGCGCGATGGAGGAATTCCTCCTGCCCGTAATGCCCACGGTGCAGTTGGACAAGGCCCGTTTGAAGATCGTGCAGGTGAAGGAGAACGTTGACTTCAAGCGCGACATGCGCATCACGCTCGTCCATCGCAAGGAGAAGGGCAGGCCACCCATTGAACTGGATTGGTTCCCGCGCATCCAGACCATTACTGCGCCCAGCAAGGACACAGGCATTGTGGCTGAGGCCCCCCCGCCGCAAGCGCTGAAGACCGTCCATCTGGATTACATCGATCGCGATGCCGTGTACTTGGATCTGCAACGCTTCAAGAACGACCGTGCCTGGAACAACCTGAACCTGCCCTACGAAGCGGTTTGGGACATCATGGCCAACCCCGATTGGTATGAGCTGCTGATCCCTGAACAGGAGCTTCAACCAAGGGCATTCAGTCAAGTCGCCACTTGGCAGGCCATCACCACGGCACTGCTCAAGTCCTACATCGAGCGCTTCTACAAGATCGAGAAGGCCGCGTTCGAGAGCAAGTACATGGAAGTGGTGGAACTGACCGCCGACCATCCGAACTTCCAGGAGCAGATCCGCGTGGAGGTCCAACGCTCGCAGGAAGAAATCGTTTCCAAGCTAGGCAAGCTCCGCGATGCGTTAACGGACGGCACCTTCAGCAAGGACATCGAGTTCACCACCTTCTTCAAGGCGCTGCACACCAGCCTTCACCTGTACCAACCGCTACTCTATCTCGACTCGGGCAAGGCGGCAGACCTCATCAGCATTTCACCCGTTGCCCTGAACGAAGGCGAAATGCGCTTCGTCGACCACTTGCGCAAGCATCACGCGAAGCATCCAGATCAATTCGAGGGCAAGCGCCTGTTCCTACTTCGCAACCGCAGCCGCAAAGGCATCGGCTTCTTCGAGGCCAACAACTTCTACCCGGACTTCATTCTTTGGCTCATTGACGATACGTCGAAGATCCAGCATGTTGCTTTCGTCGACCCCAAGGGTCTGCGCAATGTTTCGGGGATGGAACATCCGAAGTTGAAGTTCCATCAGGTCCTTAAGGAGAAGATCGAGAAGGATTTGAACGACTCTACCATTGACCTGCATTCGTTCATTGTCAGCCCGACGAAATATGACGAGTTGCGTCATTGGCGCGGAACCACGACAATCGCCTCGTTCAACAAGAAGAACGTGTACTTCCAGAATGAGCAGGCGGAAGAGTATGTGGGGTTGATGCTTTCGAAGATGCTGCCTGCCAAGTAGCGTTTGCCAGCTGCGCCAGTTTTGTCATATATCTCTTGTAGATGAACAAGCGACCATCCTTCACTACGTTTGGGCATCGCCTACGCCCTAGCTACGGCGAACAAGCATGGCTAAGCGCACCCCCACCAAGCCCGCCCCAGCACCTGCCGGCTTGAACACCCGCTTTATGCAAACCCTGGAGGCCGTGGGCCATACCGGCTACGGGGCCGCCAAGCAATTCGGCACCAGCGAGGCCGTGATCAGCAACATCCGCCACGGCAAGAACCCGCCCAACGTGCTGTTGGTGCAAGCCCTGCTGCTGGCCTACCCAGCACTGAGCGCGGAATAGCTGATGACCGGGCGGGGGGCGATGGTGAAGTGACAAGGTTCAAGGGGCAAGTGTCAAGTGACAAGGGGCAAGTGTCAAGTGTCAAGTCACAAGGGGCAAGGGCGCAGGGTCCCCAAAGCCCTAGTGGGGTTGCAGGCGGGCAGTCCATAAGCCTGTGCATTTTTCTTGTTTCCTCTTTTCAGCTTTCCTGTTTCCCACCCCCCCACTGAACTTCCTGCCCGCTCGCATGTACCGGTCGGCAAACCCCCGATCCACATGCTCCGCACCCGCACCCTGCTAACGGCCGCCCTGGCCACCTTCGCTTTGAACGCCCGGCCCCAGGCGATGGGCAACATGATGTACGAACAGGACAGCCGGATCTACTTCCAACAGGCGGAACAGCCGGTGAAGGCGACCATCCAGGGCAACACGCTGGTGCTGGAGGTGAACGCCATGATGAACGCCACCGCGGACAGCTATCTGGCGATCTTCCACATCATCCAGCTGGGCCAGAGCGCCGAGGAGGCGGACTCGCTGATGAACGCCCGTGTGGACCGGCTGATCAAGCGGGTGGGCAAGGACGGTGTGAGGCCGGGGGATGTCTTCACCGACATGCTCTCCTTCATCCCCGTGTACGAGCTGGAGGCCACGCGCAAGCTGTTCAGCACCACCTACCAGGAGATCCCGGCGGGCTTTGAGATCCAGAAGAACATCCACATCACCTTCCGCGATGCACGGATCCTGGACAGGTTGGTGACCGCCGCCGCCAAGGAGGAGATCTACGACCTGGTGAAGGTGGACTTCTTCGTGGAGAAGCAGAGCGCCTGCTACGACACCCTGCGCATGTTCGCCACGAAGCTGCTGCAGCAGAAGCTGGACAACTTCGACAAGCTGGGGCTGAAAGTGAAGGAGAGCCATCGCGTGGGCGCGGAGAAGAACGGCGCCTACTTTCCGCTGGACCGCTACATCGCCTACCAGACGCGCACGCAGACCTCGCTCAACAGCCGCCGCAAGGGCCAGGTGATCAACGACGTGCGCAAGCCGCAGACGCTCTTCTACAACAAGGTGCCCTACGGCAACTTCGACATTGTGCTGCACGCCGAGATCACCGAGCCGCCGGTGCAATACACCTACAACCTCACGCTCGTGTGCCAGCTGCCCGAGGCCTTCGCGGACAACAAGAAGGAGGTGAAGGAGATCATCAAGCACGTGTGGATCACCGACAAGGGCGAGGCCAAGACGCTCCTGCTGCCATAGGCAAGGCAAGCGGCCGTGTACCTTGCGGCCCGCTTATGCAGCACCTCTGGGACCTGATCGAACGCGCGGAGCAAGCCGCACCGGACGCCACTGCCCTGGAGGTGCCCGAAGGGGCCTACACCTACGCCCAACTGGCGGGTGCGGCGCGAGGCCTTTCCGAAGACCTCCGCGGAGCGACGGGTCCCTTCATCGGGCTCTTCGCTTCGCGGAGCTTCGGTGCGTATGCGGGCCTGCTGGGCATATTGCACGCCGGCAAGGGCTATGTGCCGCTGAACCCGCTGCTGCCCACCGACCGCCTGAGGCGCATGGCCGAAGGCGCGCAGCTCACGGTGCTGGTGGCCGATGCCGCCCATGCCGATGCCGCACGGTCCTTTGCGCAAGGCCTTGATCCCGCGCCGCAGGTGCTGGTGGCCGGAACAGGGATCGCACCTCCTTCCCCACCGCTCGCAGGTCCCTACGCCTACATGCTGTTCACTTCGGGAAGCACCGGCGTGCCCAAGGGCGTACCCATCGGTCACCGGCAGGTGCTGGCCTACGTGGCGCACATGGCGCAGCTGCTGGGTGCACACCCCGGCGATCGCTTCACGCAGCTCTTCGACCTCTCGTTCGACCTGAGCGTGCACGACCTCTTCGTCTGCTGGTCCGTCGGCGGAACGGTGCTGGTGCCCGGTCGCGAGCAGCTGATGGCCCCGGCGCGCTACGTGATGGAGCGGCGCGCGCAACACTGGTTCAGCACGCCGAGCACGGCCCTGCTGCTGCACCGCCTGCGCCTGCTGAAGCCCGACACCTTCGCCGACCTGCGCACGGTGAGCTTCTGCGGGGAGGCCCTGCCCACCGACCTGGCCCGGGCCTTCCAGGCCGCCGCTCCGAACGCACAGGTGTTCAACCTCTACGGACCCACGGAGGCCACCATCGCCATTACGGCCTACCCCCTGCCCGCTTCGGACCTGAAGGAACGGCGGGGCATCGTGTCCATCGGTCGCCCCTTCCCCGGCGTTTCCGCGCTGGTGAGCGCGGACGGCGAATTGCTGTTGGGCGGTCCGCAGCTGGCGGAAGGCTACTGGCAGGATCCGGAACGCAGCGCGCAGGCCCTCATCATTCCCGCAGGAAGCACGGCGATCCACTACCGCACGGGCGACCGGGTGGAGCACGACGCCGACGGCGACCTCTACTTCGTGGAGCGGCTGGACGACCAGGTGAAGGTGCGCGGCCACCGCGTGGAACTGCAGGAGGTGGCCCATGTGCTGCGCACCAGCAGCGGCGCGGCCTTCGTGGAGGTGCTGGCCTTTCCGGTGGAAGCGGGCATTGCCCTGGGCCTGCACGCTTTCCTGCCGAAGGAGCTGGAAGCGCGCAGGGCTGAACTGACGAGCGCCTGTGCCGCCCAGCTCCCCGAAGCGGCGCGGCCCGCCCTGCACTTCATCGACGCGCTGCCGGTGAACACCAGCGGCAAGGTGGACCGCCAGGCCCTGCGTGCGCTGCTGGCCCCACCCACGGCCTGACGATACCTTCGCGCCCATGACCGAGGAAAGCGTCCGCAGCCAGCTCCGCGACCTGCTGGCCCCCCGCCTGCAGCAGCTGGGCCTGAGCCAGCGCGAGGTGAAGGACGAGCTGAGCCTGACGCAGAGCGGCATCCTCGACTCCTTCGCCATGATGGAACTGTTGGCCCAGGCCGAGGAGCATTTCAAGGTGCAGCTCGACCTCGGCGCACTGGAGATCGCCGACTTCACCACGCTCACGGGGCTTGCCCGCGCGTTCGCCAAGGCCCTGCCCGCATGACGGTGGAACTGCTCACCCCGCAAGCCACGGCAGAACAGCGGGCCGCGCTGGAGCAGGCCTTCACGGACCTGTATGCGTCCATGCGTGCGGACGGCCTGCGCACCGGCCTGGTGGATGGTGGCGCACGGCAATGGGTGCAGGCCCAGCTGCCCATGCTCGGCCGGCTCACGGGCATAGCCTGTGCCTGGCAGGGTGACGCGCTCCTGGGATTCGCGGCCGGCACCATCCGCGTGGCACCGGCGCACCTCGGCGCTGCGCGCAGCGGGGCCATCACCCACATCCACGTGTCCCCGGCGGCGCGTCGGGGCGGACTTGGCCTGGCGCTGTTCCGGTCCCTGGAGGATTGGTTCCGAGCACGCGAGGTCGCCGGCATCGAACTGGAGGTGCTGCCCAGGAACGCGGGTGGCCTGGCCTTCTGGGAGAGGCTCGGGTTCCGGACGGTACACTTCGCCATGCGTCGTTCGTTGGACTGATCCCCATCACCCTTGGCGCTTCGGGCGGCGCGTACCTTCGGGCCGTGCCACGTACCCCCCTGTTCCTCGCCGTGCTGTTGCTCATCGCTAGCTGCGGCAGCGACCCCGAGACCATTACGCCCACAGTGGGCCCCATCACCGAAAGCGTCTACGCCAGCGGCGTGGTGAAGGCGGCGGGGCAGTACCAGGTCTTCCCCACCGTGAACGGAACGGTGACCGCGCTCCTGGTGAAGGAGGGCGACACCGTGAAGGCCGGGCAGGCGCTCCTGCGCATCGACGACCGCAGCAGCAGCCTGGGGAACCGCAACGCGGAAGCGCAGCTGCGGTTGTTGGAGCAGAACGCGAAGGACAGCGGTCCGGTGCTTTCGCAGCTGAAGGAGGCCGTGGCACAGGCCCGCGACAAGTACAGCATCGACAGCACCAACTACGCGCGGCAACAGGCCTTGTGGAAGCAGCAGATCGGCAGCCAGAACGAGCTGGACCAGCGCCAGCTGGCCTTCACCACCAGCAAGGCGGCTTACAACCGCGCGCAGAAAGCCCTGGTGGAAGCCCGCGAACGCCTGCGCACCGAGCTGGACGTGGCCCGCAACAACGTGGCCCTCAGCGCGGCCGGCAACGACGACCGCACGCCGCGCAGCCTCATCGACGGCATTGTGTACGACCTGCGGATCGAACCGGGCGAGCTGGCCACCACCCAGAAGGCCGTGGCCGTGATCGGCAGCGCCACCGACCTCTTCCTGGAACTGGAGGTCGACGAGTACGACATCACCCAGGTGAAGGCCGGGCAGCAGGCGTTCATCACGCTCGACAGCTACGGCGGCAAGGCCTTCGCAGCGGTGATCACCCGCATCATCCCCATCATGGACGAGCGCTCCCGCACGTTCCGGGTGGAGGCCCGGTTCACGGAGCGGCCCGCCACCCTCTTCCCCTTCCTCACCGCCGAGACCAGCATCGTGCTGCGCACCAAGGAGAAGGCCCTGACCATCCCGGCCAGCTACCTGATCGACGGCAACTACGTGCTCACCGCACCCGACGAACGCACCCCTGTGAAGGTGGGCGCACGCGACATGGAGAAGGTGGAGATCCTGGAAGGCATCAACTCAGGAACCGAGCTCTACAAGCCATAAGGTTCGGCATGGAGCGAATGGCGAGAAAAGTGAAGGTGGCGAAGGTGGTTGCCGAAAGAACGCCATCACCAAAGGACCGATCGTTGTTTTCGTCACCGACATCACGCTCCACCTTCACCACTCACGCCATTCTCACCTCTATCGCCATTATCACCCCTCTCACCATTCACACCATCACGTGAAACTCCTCCTCTCCATCGCCATGACCCTGTTGCGCGCCAAGCTGCGGCAGAGCATCGTGGCCGCGGTGGGCGTGATGTTCAGCATCACCATGTTCGTGACGCTGCTGGGCTTCATGAACGGGTTGAACGACCTGCTGGACGGCCTGATCCTGAACCGCACGCCGCACATCCGCCTGTACAACGAACTGCAGGCCTCGCCCCGGCAGCCCATCGAATACGCAACTGACACCGCCGCCCATGCCTTCGTGCGCTCGGTGAAGCCCAAGGACGAGCTGCCGCGCCTGCACAACGCCACGGCCATCATGGACGCCCTGCGGA
>JBIIYP010000075.1:0-11567 GCA_044346705.1 Flavobacteriales bacterium | reverse complement strand
GATGGTCAAGTCTATTGTCGGCCACTATAGAAGCGTTCAACGGACACCGGCCAAGGTCATGCAGTACTTCCTTCATCCAGATGTATCCTATGCCGCATGAGTACGGATCTTCGTCACCGGCTCAGTAGTTACCTACTCGGCTTACAACAGACGCCAAAAAAAACAACCCATGAAAAAGTCTTCTCCCCCCAAGCCTAAGTGTGCAAATCGAGGAAACAGCTTGGTCAAAGCACTGCTGATCGCTATCCTGCTTTTGGGATTCACTGAACGCTCCAATGCCTACAGCGTTTTCAATAGCACCCTCACGACCTACGATATTGTTATCACCTACGGTGGCGGTACTACCATGACCGTGACTTGTCCGCCAGGACTTACAACGATTTCAGTAACCTCCATTGCTTCCATTCGAGTCTATTGTCAAGGTCAGGCCTTTAATGGAGCAGCACTCCTTGCTGCAGATGGCTGTACCGGACGGGTCGCGGTCGCGTGTTTGGGAGGTGGTGGATTTTGCACTCCTTGCGTACGAGTGAACTTTAGTCACTGCATTAGCGGCTTGAGTCTACCGAACGGCACGAACTGCGTTCCACCATATGGCTGCGATACGGGCTGGTGCGAGATCTATTAGCCATGACAAGGCTCCTCATTGGGCTTTTCGCAGTATGTCACGTTCAACAAAGCTGCGCGCAGTTCTCGCAGACTGTCTGGGACAACTGGATCTTCGGTTCACAGAACGGATTCTCCTTCGCAGGTGGAGCTTGTTCTGCCTTGGCACCCGGCTCCGTGCCGAACGCGGTCGGGGCCATTTCGATATCCTTGAGCCACCGTACCAATGGATCGCTCTCGTTCTACGGCGGCATCAACCAGACCGGTGTATTTTACAACGCCATGCACACGCCGTTCCCTACACCGATCACTTTCTGCCCATTGTGCGACCCGGGCACCAACTATTACGCATTGATATGCGAACGGCCGGGCACCGAGGATGAGTTCTACTTCATCTACCTATATCTCGGTGACATCAGCCTGGGGCTCGACCTGGTGCTCGCGCACGCCACCATCGACCTGAGCGCCAACGGAGGCCAAGGTGACGTGATCTCATTCGGGGACACCATCCTCTCCGGTGGGGGTTGGTACACCTTGATCCCATCACTCTCACCTGACACCATCTATCTGTTCGCTTCAGAACCAAGCGGGGGCATGTATCGCTTCAATATCACCAATACCGGCTTCTCCGCTGGACAGTTGATCGATCTGGACGCGCCATACGTAAGCTACGTGCAGAACATGACCAAAGGCGATCGCTCCGGCACCAGATTGGCCCGCATCACACCGGACGCGCAACAACTCATCCTGAACCGGATCGACCGATCGGCCGGCACATTCTTTGACAAGTTGACGCTTACGCCGCAGTTCAACGGGCCGTCGGTGATCCGGGCCATCGAGTTCTCGCCCAACGGCCGTTTCCTTTACTGCCATCTCACCGAATTCCAAGGCTCCAGCCCCTACCCCGGTCGTCTCATCGCCTTCGACCTCGCCAACTGGAACATAGCGGACATCGGGTCTTCGCAGGCCGAGATCGCCGCCCCGGATACCCTGTTGCGTGCCGCAGCGGGCTTGCAGCTAGCACCGGATGACCTGATCTACACACTTGCGGGAACGGACACCAGCACAGCCGTCGGTCGTCTGGTGAACCCCGACCTGGGCTGGCCCTTCTGTCAATTGCAATACGCCAGTGTGCCCCTGACCACCGGAGCCAGCATCGGTTCGCTGCAACAGTTCCCCGGTATCTGGTGGCCTGATCCGCTACTCTACACGACCACTTGGGCCGAAGAAGGTCAACAACAGCTTCCCCACGTCTCCCCCAACCCCGCCCAAGACTTCGTCACCGTGGTATTGCCCGTCGCGTGGCAACTCATTGGTGGTAGCTACCGCTGGCTGGATGCACTGGGCCGTGTGTTGCGGCAAGGACCCTTGGCTGGTGGACCGCAGCAGCGGTTGGAACGCGAAGGCCTGGCTCCCGGCAGTTACCTGCTTGAACTTCGGGACACCGAAGGCCAGCTTCGCACCGCGCGCGTGGTGTGGGAATAGAAGAGCTTCACCCTTACAAGCTCATCCCCACCACCTTTTTCGTAGCGAAGAACTCCTCGGTGAAGTGCTCGTTCAGGTCGAACACGCGGCATGACTTTGAACTTCGCACGTTGAACTTCGCACTTCTCTCTTAAAGCGACACGGCCACCACTTTCTTCGTTTCGAAGAACTCCTCGGTGAAGTGCTCGTTCAGGTCGAACACGCGGCATGACTTTGAACTTCGCACGTTGAACTTCGCATTTCTCCCTCACAAGCTCACCAACACCACCTTCTTCGTAGCGAAAGCTCCTTGGTGAAATGCTCCTTCAGGTCGAACACGCGGCATGACTTTGAACTTCGCACGTTGAAATTCGCGCTTCTCCCTCACAAGCTCACCGCCACCACCTTCTTCGTTTCGAAGAACGCCTCGGTGAAGTGCTCCTTCAGCTCGAACACGCGCAGTTGTTGGCGCACGGGCAGGATCTCGTCCGCAAGCTCGCCGCCTTTGAGGTAGAGCAGGCCGTTGCTCCAGCCTTCTGACAAGGGTGGCAGTGGGCGTGGTTGCTTGTGTACGAGGTGCGTGGTGGCGCGAATGAACTCCGGCAAGGTGGTGACAGCGCGGCTCACGATGAAGTCGTACTTCTCCTTGTGGTCCTGGCTGCGCACCTGTTCCGCGGTGCAGTTGGCGATGCCCAGCCCATCGACCACGCCGTTCACCGCGGCGATCTTCTTGCCAATGCCGTCAATGCCGTGGAAGGTGCTCTGCGGGAAGAGAATGGCCAAGGGTACCAGCGGAAAGCCGCCGCCCGTGCCCACGTCCACGATGCGGGTGCCCGGTGCGAAGGCGTAGACCTTGGCGATGCCGAGGCTGTGCAGGATGTGGCGCTCGTACAGGTGCTCGAAGTCCTTGCGCGAGATCAGGTTGACGCGCTCGTTCCACTCGGCATAGAGCGCACCCAAGGCCGCAAAGTGCTCGCGCTGCCGCCCGGTGATCGCCGGGAAGTACTTCAGGATGAGCTCCACTCCCATTGGTGCTGTGCTTGACGCGTCCTCAGGCATGGGCACATGCGCACATGCCCGAATGGGCACCTGGCATTAAATGTGATCCTCGCGGCCCTGGAGCAGGTTCATGAGGAACTCGCGGGCGCGGAAGAGCTGTGCTTTCACGGTGCCGAGCGGCAGTTCGAGCTCGTCGGCGATCTCCTCGTAGCTGTACTCCTTGTAGTAGCGCAGCTCGATGAGGGTGCGGTAGCGCGGCTTTAATTTGCTCACCACCTCGCGCATCACATCGTTCTTCTGGTCCTTGATCACCACGTCGAGCGGATCGGGACCGTGGCTCTTCAGTTCGATGTGCATCTCGTCCCCGTCCTCCGTACCGATGGGGTTGTCGATGCTGAGCATCTTCTTCTTCTGCTTGCGGATCCAGTCGATGCAGTTGTTCGATGCGATCTTGAAGAGCCAGGTGCTGAAGGCGTAGTTCGGCGTGTACTGGTGCAGCCGGTGGAAGGCCTTGCCGAAGGCCTCGATGGTCAGATCGTCCGCATCGTCCTTGTTGTTGATCATCTTCAACAACATGAAGTAGATGGAGTCGCGGTAGCGGGACATCAGTTCGGCGTAGGCCTTCTGGTCCTTCTTGTCGACCGCGCGCCGCACGAGGTTATAGTCGTACAGCGCTTTCTCGCTGAGGTTCTCGCTTACTTCCATCGGCGGGGCTTGATGATGAGCGTGCTGAGGTACAGCAGGGGTTCCAAAACTAGGAAGAGCCATTCGAGGGGCATCGCCATCCAGATGATGCCACCGGCACCGATCCGGCGCATGGCGAGCATGAAGATGGGAGCGAACACGAACACTTCCAGGGCCAGGCCGATCGCTGCGGCCATGGGGCGGCCAAGGATGACCAAGGCGACGAGGGCGCTCCACAGCAGGAACCGCGACAGGGGCAGCAACGTGAGCAGCACCTTGTGGCCGAAGCGGTAGAAGCGGGCGGTGGTGTAGTGCCTGCGCTTGCGGCGGATCCAGGTGGGCAGGTCGGGCGTGGCGCGGGTGGTCATGTACGAACGCCCATCGGCCACGGCACCGGTGTTGCGCGCACGGGCCACCTCGTTGATGAACAGGTCATCGTCGCCGCTCATGAGGTGCTGGTGGCGGCGCGGGCCCTTGGCGCTGAAGAAGACCTCGTGCGTGTAGCCCAGGTTGCGGCCCACACCCATGTAAGGGAAGCCGGCCTGCGCAAAGCTGATGAACTGCACGGCCTTGCTCATGTTGTCGTAGCGCTCCAGCAAGTTGGTGATGCCGTCCTGCCGCTCGCAGGGGCTGTGCCCGATCACGATCTTCTTGCCGCCCCGGAACCCCGCGGCCATGGTGCTGATCCAGTCGCGGCCCGTGGGCATGCAATCGGCGTCCGTGAGCAGCACGTGCTCGTACTTTGCCGAGCGGATGCCGACGCCCAACGCTATCTTCTTGCCGTAGCTGAATTTCTCGTCCGCCTGGATGTTCACCGGGCGCAGGCGCGGCAGGTCGGGCTTCATCCATTGCAGGATCTCCCAGGTGTCGTCGTCGCTGCGGTCGTTCACCACCACCACTTCGAACTCGCCGTGCTCCTGGTCCATGAGCATGGGGATGAGCTGCTGCAGGGCGAAGCTCTCGTTGCGGGCGCAGATCACCACGCTGATGGGCAGTTCGCGGTCGGGTTCCACCTCCTGCTTTCTGAACGCCAGGCGGCTGAAGATGAAGAGGTGGAAGAAGGCGAGCACCACGAGGGCACCGGCCATGACGTACAACACCAGCTGATCGGGCGGAAAGGGGAACTGCACAGGGAAGGGGGACGACTACAAGGGGCGAAGCTACCCGGGGTCACCCGGCAGGGGTGGGCGCGGCCGGGTCAGATATGAACAGGATGGGTGTGGACGGGGAAGCATGCCCATCCGCCCTATTTTCAACGCCTGTGATCGAGCCCTTCTCACATATCCTCCAGCTCCTGGCCAAGTACCTTGACAACAAGCGGATGGACGCGCACGATCGCCGCGTGCGTATGGGCCTCCGACAGCGGACCCTTCACCATGCTGACATCCCGGAAATGGAGGCCGTAAAGTCGTTGTTGGGGGAGCGCTTCAGCGAATTGCACCACCTGTTCCTCACCCACGACCCGCTGCACCTTCATACGGAGCGATCGCGGTCCGGCAAGGACCGAGGACAGGCCGACCTTGTCGCGCGCAAGTATGGCTACCTGACATGGACCTATGGTTACAGGATCAAGCGAACGGACGATCCGGCGCTGCTGATCCGCCTTCTTCGTGTCGAGCTCGGGCTGTGGTTCGGCAGTGCGGAGTATGCGTTCCTGAAGGAGACGGATCAGGAAGAGCTGATGCCCAGCATCATCCGTTGGCGGAAACGGTGGGACTTTGCGTGATCCGCGCCCCATCTTTGCCGCCGTGCATTTCGAGCTTCACACCACCGACCCGCAGAGCAAGGCCCGCGTGGGCACGCTCCACACCGACCACGGCCCCATCCCCACCCCCGTCTTCATGCCGGTGGGCACCCTGGGCGCCGTGAAGGCCGTACACCCCCGCGAGCTGCGCAACGACCTGGACGCGCCGATCATGCTCAGCAACACCTACCACCTCTACCTACGGCCGGGCGTGGAGGTGCTGGAGCATGCAGGCGGCCTCCACAAGTTCAACGGTTGGGACCGCCCCATCCTCACCGACAGCGGCGGCTTCCAGGTGCACAGCCTCAGCGACATCCGCAAGATCACCGAGGAGGGGGTGAAGTTCCAGAGCCACATCGACGGCAGCCGGCACCTCTTCACCCCGGAAAGCGTGATGGACCTGCAGCGCAGCATCGGCGCCGACATCTGCATGGCCTTCGACGAATGCACGCCCTGGCCCTGCGAGACCGACTACGCCACCCGCAGCATGCACATGACGCACCGCTGGCTGGACCGGTGCATCGCCCGCTTCAACAGCACCGAGCCGAAGTACGGCTTCGAGCAGGCGCTCTTCCCCATTGTGCAGGGGAGCACCCTGGCGGAGCTGCGGAAGCAGAGCGCCGAATACATCGCCGGCAAAGGCGCGGTGGGCAACGCCATCGGCGGCCTCAGCGTGGGCGAGCCGGAGGAGGAGATGTACGCCATGGCCGAGCTCTGCTGCGACATCCTGCCCAGTGACCGACCGCGCTACCTGATGGGCGTGGGCACCCCGTGGAACCTGCTGGAGAACATCGCCATCGGTATCGACATGTTCGATTGTGTGATGCCCACCCGCAACGGGCGCAACGGCATGCTCTTCACGCGAAAAGGCGTGGTCAACATCAAGAACCGCCAGTGGGCCGATGACCATGGACCGCTGGACACCGACGGCACCTGCTGGGTGGACCGGGCCTACACCCGGGCCTTCGTGCGCCACCTCTTCGTGGCCAACGAGATCCTGGGCCAGCAGATCGCCAGCCTGCACAACCTGGGCTTCTACATCTCCCTGATGACCGAGGCCCGCGAGCGCATCCTCGATGGCAGTTTCAGCGGCTGGAAGGCACGGTTGTTGCCCATATTGAAGACCCGGATCACCAGCTGAACAGGACCATGAATGTGGAAATGAGGAAATGGGAGGAATGGGGATCCCCGTCCCCCGTGATCAGATCATTCCCGCTTCCACCACTGCGCTGCTCCATTTCATTCACGCATTGCTCCAGCGGCGGAACGCAGTGTCTCCGGTACCTTCACATTTCCACATTGGCCCATTTGCACACTCCCCTTCTGTGCTGAAGACCTTCGACCGGTATATCATAAAGAAGTTCCTGGGGACCTTCCTGCTGATCCTGGTGCTGATCATGGCCATTGCCGTGGTCTTCGATGTCAGCGAGAAGACCGAGGACTTCGCGACGATGACCGCCACGTGGAAGGAGATCGTGGTCGACTACTACGCGAACTTCATCCTGTACTACAGCAACCTGTTCAGCGGGCTGCTCATCTTCATCGCGGTGCTCCTGTTCACCAGCAAGCTGGCGGGCCGCACGGAGGTCATTGCCACGCTGAGCAGCGGCGTCAGCTTTCCACGGTTCCTGCGTCCGTATTTCATCACCGCCACCTTCCTCACCATCCTCGCGCTCTACATGAACCACGAGGTGCTCCCGCGCGCCAACCGCACGCGGCTCGCCTTCGAGAAGGCCCATGTATGGAGCACCTTCACTATCGGCGAGCACCACCTGCTGCGCGAGATCGCTCCGGGTACCATCGCCTATTTCGAATCGTACGATGCACCCATCCGCACCGGCTTCCGGTTCAGCCTGGAACGCTGGGAGGATGGCGCGTTGAGGTCCAAAATGATCTGCGACCGGGCCACGTACGACACCACCTCCGGCAAGTGGACCTTGCACGACTGGCAGGTGCGGGACATCGCGCCACCATCAGCACCCCACATCGAGGGGGTCTCCACCGAAGGCCTTGCTCCCGCAGCCGACCTGACCGAACGGATCCGCCGGGGCCAGGAGATGGACACCCTCATCCCCCTCCGCCCGGAGGACCTGGGCCAGCGGAAGGAGACCGCCAAGGCCCTGGGGCGCGATGATCTCAATGCCTACATCACCGCCGAGAAGGCCAGCGGAGGCAGCCGTGTGGCCTACTACGAGGTGGAGAAGCACCAGCGCACGTCCTACGCCTTCGCCACCTATGTATTCACCCTGCTGGGCGTCAGCATCGCCAGCAGGAAGGTCCGGGGGGGCACCGGCGTGCACCTTGCCCTCGGAGTGATCATGGTGCTTCTTTACGTGTTCGGGATGCAGCTCACCACCGTGGCGGCCACCAACGCCAACTTCAACCCGCTCATCGCCGTGTGGATCCCCAACATGATCTTCAGCGTGGTGGGCGCCTGGATCTATTGGAAGGCACCGAAGTAGGGCCTGGGGTGTCGGGTGCTGCGGTAGCGTCTTCGGACCTCCCCTGCCCCTCCTCATCGAGGAGGGGAGCTGAATTTTCTTAAGGTGACAATTGGTAAAGGCGGAGACCCAAGTGGTTCCCCTCCTGCAAAGCCTGCCTACCGACAGGTAGGGAGGGGCTAGGCCCGCCTGCCGGCCGGCAGGGGTGGTAGGACCCGTTCATCAACACCCGTTGCTGCTCGCGACCGTGACAAAGCGAATTTCTTTTCATCGGCATGTACCGATGGATCATATATCATCGTAATATTGCGATCTATTCCACGAACATGGGCGTCACCAAGACCGACCTCTTCACCGCACAACAGAACCAACTGGCCACCTGGGCCAAGGTGCTGGGCCACCCGGCGCGCATCGCCATCCTTCACTACCTGCTGAAACAGAACACCTGCGTGTGCGGCAGCCTGGTGGAGGAACTCGGGCTCGCACAGGCCACCATCAGCCAGCACCTGCGCGAGCTGAAGGACGCAGGCTTCATCACCGGCACCGTGGAAGGCACCAGCGTGTGCTACTGCATCGAACCCAAGGCCTGGGCCAAGGCACAGGCCGCCTTCAATACGCTCTTCGCCAAATACAAACCCATCGACAGCAGCTGCTGCTGAGTACGGGCGGGAAAGATCCAGCCCCAACAAGATCCAAGACCATGAACACACCGAACATGTTCCGGCCGGAAATATCCGGCCCCGACGAGATCAAGGACCTCGTGCGGACCAAGTACGCGGAGATCGCCCTGCAGGACAAGGCCTCCAATGCCGCGAGCTGTTGCGGCGCGGGGCCCCGAACATGGTACGGGCCGGAAACTTCCGGCCCCAATGCGATATTCTCCGACGACTACAGCGCACTGAAAGGCTACAACCCTGACGCGGACCTGGGCCTCGGCTGCGGGCTGCCCACGCAGTTCGCCGGTATCAATCCGGGGGACACAGTGCTCGACCTCGGCAGCGGCGCCGGCAACGACTGCTTCGTGGCGCGCCACGAGACCGGTGCCGACGGCCGGGTGATCGGCGTGGACTTCACCCCCGAGATGATCGCGAAGGCCAAGGCCAACGCCGCCAAGCTCGGCTTCCAGAACGTGGAGTTCCGCCAGGGCGACATCGAAGCACTACCCCTCACCAGCAACATCGTGGACGTGGTGGTGAGCAACTGCGTGCTGAACCTGGTGCCCGACAAACGCAAGGCCTTCAGCGAGGTGCTCCGTGTGCTGAAGCCCAACGGTCACTTCAGCATCAGCGACGTAGTGCTGCGCGGCGAACTACCGGACCAGCTCCAACAGGCGGCGGAGATGTACGCCGGTTGTGTGAGCGGTGCGCTGCAGGAAAGCGAATACCTCGGCATCATCCACGACCTGGGATTCGAGCAGGTCACCGTGCAGAAGCGCAAGCCGATCATCATCCCCGACGACATCCTCTCCAACTACCTGAGCGCGGAGGAGATCGCCGGTTACAAGGCCAGTGGAACCGACATCTTCAGCATCACGGTGGCGGCATACAAGTCGAGTGCCCCTTCAGCGACTCCGTCCCGGCTCGAGGCCGGGATGAAAGCCCGGAATGACAAAGCGGATCCGAAAGCCGCCAGCTGTGCGCCCAACAGCGGCTGCTGCTGAACAATACCGTGCCTTGACCATGCTCCCCATCACCTCCCTCCACCTGCTTCCCTTCATACTGCTGACCACACCAGCGAACCAACCCATGGAACGGACCCTGCGACCCGAACTGCAGCGCTATGTGAACGAGCGCGTGATGCCTGCCGTGGCCAACATCCCTGCCGAACGCAAAGAGAGCCTGGACCTGATCGCCGCGTTCGTGAAGGAACGCAAGGCCGCAGGCGCCACGGCCGACCTGACGTTCATCTGCACCCACAACAGCCGGCGCAGTCACCTGAGCCAGCTGTGGGCGGCCACTGCGGCATGGAGCTTCGCACAGGACCACGTGCGCACCTACAGCGGCGGTACGGAGGCCACGGCCTTCAACCCGCGCGCCGTCGCAACTGTCGAACGCGCAGGCTTCAGCGTCGTGAAGCCCGAAGGGAAGAACCCCCGTTACGAAGTGTCCTTCTGCACGGAACACGCCGCCGAGATCTGCTGGAGCAAGACGTACAGCGACCCCGCGAATCCACAAAAGGACTTCTGCGCGGTGATGACCTGCTCCCAGGCCGATGCTGCGTGTCCGATCGTACACGGCGCGCTGGACCGCATCAGCCTGCCCTACGACGATCCGAAAGCGGCGGACGGCACACCCGAGGAAGCCGCGCGTTACGATGAGCGCTGCCTGCAGATCGCCGCGGAAATGTTCTATGTGATGCAGCAGGCCGCGCGATGAACAAGCGCCTCTCCTTCCTCGACCGCTTCCTCACGCTCTGGATCTTCGCCGCGATGCTCGTGGGCGTGGGCATCGGCTACTTCCTGCCGGAGGTCACCGCATCGGTCAACAACGCCTCCAGCGGCACCACCAACATCCCGCTCGCCATCGGCCTCATCCTGATGATGATCCCACCCCTGGCGAAAGTGGACTATGCGAAACTGCCCGGCGTGTTCAAGCATGGGCGCGTGTTGCGCACCGGCCTCTTCATGAGCTGGATCGTGGGGCCCGCACTGATGTTCGGGCTCGCGTTGCTCTTCCTCCGTTCGTTCCCCGAGTACTTCTCCGGGGTCATGCTCATCGCCCTCGCGCCGTGCATCGCCATGGTGCTGGTGTGGAACGACCTGGCCCAGGGCGACCGCGAACTGGCCGCAGGGTTGGTGGCGCTGAACAGCATTCTGCAGATCCTCTTCTACAGCAGCTACGCGTGGCTCTATGTCACCGTGCTGCCGCCGCTCTTCGGGGTGGAAGGCTACACCGTGGATGTGAGCATCGGCGAGATCACGCGCACGGTGCTGATCTACCTCGGCATCCCCTTCGCCACCGGCTTCCTGTTGCGCTTCATCCTTGCGCGTTGGAAGGGCGAGGAGTGGTACATGAAGCGCTTCATCCCCGCCATCGCACCGGTCACCTTGGTGGCGCTGCTCTTCACCATCGTGGTGATGTTCAGCTTGAAGGGGCGCATGATCGTGGACATCCCCTTCGATGTGCTGCGCGTGGCCCTGCCGCTCACGCTCTTCTTCCTGCTGATGTTCTTCGGCACCTTCTACCTGGTGGAACGCCTTGGCGGCACCTACAAGGAGAAAACGACCCTGGCCTTCACGGCCGGCAGCAACAACTTCGAGCTGGGCATCGCCGTGGCCATCGCGGTGTTCGGGCTCAACTCCGGGCAGGCCTTCGCCGCCGTGGTGGGGCCGCTGATCGAAGTGCCGGTGCTGATCGCCTTGGTGAACTTCGCGGTGAAGCGCATGGTCATTTCAACGCCTTCACGCTCCATCGGTTGAGCCATGCGTATCGCCCATTGACCATGCGCTGCCTAGCAACCCTCGGCTGCCTGATGATCGGCCTCACCTCCAATGCGCAGAATGCCACCACCTATGGCCTCTTCCCCACCATCGACCACAGCGCCGACCTCTCCGCCAGGTGGAGCTACAACATCTATCTGTTCGACGCGATCAAGACGGGCGACGACGGAAGCGCGAACGCCACGGTGCCCAA
>JBIIYP010000074.1:0-11572 GCA_044346705.1 Flavobacteriales bacterium | reverse complement strand
GGGCTGGGTCGAGTACAATACGGACGATGACTTCCGTTTCCTCCGCCCATTCCACCGCCTGTTCGACAAGTGCCAGGAGATCAGCGAGGCGGCCGAGCGCGAGCAACGCGAGGTCCTCCCCTCCCTGAAGCCCACCATCGACCCTGAAATGAACTGAACCGGCAACGATCCGGACACAACGAAACGCACATGCAAGCAGGACTGGGACCCACCAAGCTCATCGCGATCCGCTCGGGCAGCTACGACTACGCCGAGGTGGACCTCGGCACGTCGATCCAGCTCGTTGGGCCGAACAACGCGGGAAAGACAACGCTGATCAACACGTTGCAATTCCTCTACATCGACAACCGCAACCACATGGCCTTCGGCGACCACGAGCCGGAAGCCACCAAGACCTACTACTTCCCGGACCACTACAGCTACCTGCTGTTCGAATGCCAGGGACCCAAGGGCACCTACGTGCTGGGCTGGCGCGGGCAGAGCAAGAGCAGCGGTGGCGACCCGATCCGCTTCACCTACGACGGGCACTATGACGTCACCGACTACCTGACGGTGGATGACCACGTGGCGGACCCGAAGACCGTGAACGCGAAACTGGCGCAGCGCAACTACAGGGAGCTGAAGGATGCCGGCATGCACCGGGATTCGATCCTGGTGGCCACCAAGGGCGAGAGCAACGGCCTTGGCGTGGTGCACCTCAATGAAGTGGAGCGCTACGCGCACTTCAAGGAAGTGCTGAAGAACCTGCTGAGCCTTCGCTCCATCGACCAGCACGAGATGAAGCGCAGCCTGCTGATGCTCGCCAACATCCCGCCGAACAAGCCCGCGTTGGAGGCCAACCGCCTGATGACGGAGGACTTCGAGCGGATCCGCGACCGCCGCCTGAAACTGAACACGCTGAAGAGCGAGAAGGAGCGGCTGGAGAAGTACATCGGCATGAGCGACACGCGCTTCGACCTGGAGGCGCGCCTGGCCACGGTGTACGCCGAGCTGATGGAGAAGCGCCGCAAGGCCCACGACCACAACAAGCATGTGAAGGAGGCCATCCTCGCCAAGCAGGATGCGTTGGAGAAGGAGAAGATCAGCACGGTGGAGATCCTGAAGGACTTCGACGAGAAGATCACCGAGATCGCCGGCGCCAAGGGTCGTGTGGAGGAGGGCTTGTCGCGCATTGCGGAGCTCGGCAAGGGCCTGGACCAGTTCGTGGAGAATTTGGAACGCGAGGCCTTGAACAACGCCAAGGAGCGGCTGCACGCGTTGAACCGCCAGCTGGGCAACGCCGAGGAGGCCGACCGCCAGCGCACCGCCCGCAACCTGGCCGAGGTGACCGCCCGCGTGGCCAGCACCGAACGGGGCATCGCCAACTTCGACAAGGCGCTGATCACCGAGCTGCGTGAAACGATGAGCGACGAGGACCTCCATGGCCTGTCGCGGCTGTTCAACGTGGAGATCCTCCGGCTGCCCGTTGAGAAGGGCGGCGTGGAGCTGAAGAAACGCAAGCAGGTCGACGCGCTGCTCAAGAGCCTGGCGGAGAACATCAAGGATGAAGCGTACAGCGACGCCCTGTTGAAGCTGCCCCTGCCCGACAACAGCACTGCGTGGAAGGAGCTGGTGGACGTGAAGGCCATGAAGAAGGCCCTCAACGACCTGAAGGCCGAGCAGGACCGGCTGCGCAAGCTGATGGACGCGATCGAGAACCGCGAGGCCCTGGCCAAGGAACGCGCCAGTGTGCAGGCCGAGTGCGATGCGCACATCCAGTTGCTGAACAAGTGGGAGCACTTCCGCAAGGAGAAGATCGAGGAGCCGCGCCTGCAGAAACGCCTGGCCGAAGCCGTGAAGGAGAAGACCGCCGCCGACCGGGAGCGCAAGGAGATCCGCGAGAAGCTCGACGAGATCAGCGTGAAGCTCTTCGAACAGCGCACCGCCTTGAACCAGGAGGACGACCGTTTCAACCGCCTGTTGCGCTTGATGGAAGCCTGCGTGCCGCCGCCCGACCCCGAAGCGAAGGGCCGCGTGCTGGTGTCCGTGCCGAACGATGCGGAGGATGCGATCGAGCTGTACCGCAAGCACCTCGCCGAGCACAATGCCATGAGCCGCGAGATGGACCAGCTCCGCAGCAAGATCGAGAACGTGCTGAAAAGCGACATCATCGGCCCCACGGAAATGGAGACCGTGCGGTTGATGCGCGAGCAGATCGAGGGGCTGCCCACCTTCGAGGAGACCCTGCGCAAGGACTGGGACAACTACCTGCACCTGCTGCGCGCCAACTTCGCCAACGTGCTCAACGGCCTCAACGACATCAAGAGCGCGGCCGAGAAGCTCAACCGCCGGTTCACGAACGTAAGCGTGAGCAACCTGGAGAGCCTCAAGATGGAGGTGATCGACCAGAACGAACTGGTCGTTGCGCTGAAGGAGCTTGCGGAGACCGACCACACCGGCCTGTTCGACAGCAGCGGCAAGCTAGACGCGGCCTACCAGAGCTTCCGGAACAAGCTCAGCGAACGGCTCACGCTGAACTACGGCGATCTCTTCACCCTGCGCTTCACTGTTAGCACGCAAGCGGGCCGCACGCACAGCTACGACAACCTGCAGGTGGAAAGCCACGGTACGGCCATCACCATCAAGGTGCTCTTCAACCTGCTCGTGCTGCGCAGCATGCTGAAGGAGGACCCGAAAACGCGCACACCCTTGAGCCGTGTGCCCTTCTTCCTCGACGAGATCCACTCCCTCGACGCCACCAACCGCGGTGCGGTGCTGCGCATGAGCAAGGACCTCGGCTTCATGGCCATCACCGCCGCACCAGAGCCCGTGAGCGAAGTGGACGCGCTGTACTTCCTGCGCCCGGTGAACGGTCGCCTGGTGGTGCGGAACGAGCTGCGCGTGGGCGTGAAGTACGACGCGCTGCAGGAGGCCTGAGCACTGCATATTCCTCACGCGAAGCCCTCCGGATCCCGAGACCTCGGGACGGGGGGTTTCGTGCGTTCGGACCGGTATATCGATCGGTCCGTCGGGGTGAAGCCATCTCCGCAGATCGACCAACGCAGCCTAAATTCCGATCGTACGGGCAGCGAAACACGGTGGATCCCTGTCCTTGCCATGAACTCCCCCGACGTATGAACACATCCTTGCGCATCGCACTGGTCCTGTGCCTGACAACGCTCGGATGGGCAGGGCGGTCCGCAGCCCAGAGCAGCTTCAACGGGGACCGGTTCTGGTTGGGGTTCATGTCCAACTATGGCTGGGGCAGCGGGGAAGAGCTCAGGGTCTACATCAGCAGCGATCAAGCCACGAGCGGCACCATCAGCATGCCTCATACCGGTTGGTCCGTTCCATTCGTTGTCGGGGCCAACAGCACCACCACTGTCCTTGTTCCGCTCAGCGCCATCTGCAGCGTATCCGATGCCGTGGAGGGCAAGGGCATCCTCGTGGAGGCGGTCCATGAGGTGACGGTGCATGCCCTGAACTATGAACCCCTCAGCGCGGATGGCACGGTGGTCCTGCCGGTCTCCGCGCTGGGGACGGACCACCGGATCATGGCGTACCAAGGCCTTCTGGGGCAGGGCACCCAGAATTCCGAACTGCTGGTGGTGGCCACGGAGGACAGCACCGAGGTGGAGATCACACCGTCATGCACCACCATGGGCGGCCAACCGGCCGGTGTACCCTTCAATGTGCTGTTGCAACAAGGCGAGACCTACTTCGTGAAGGCCCTGGTCGACGCGGACGACCTGACCGGCACACGCGTACGCATCGCTTCACCCATCGGGTGCCAGCGGTTGGCCGTGTTCGGCGGGGCGCAGTGCACCTTCATACCCTCCTCGTGCTTTGCCTGCGACCATGTCTTCGACCAGATGATCCCCGTGCATCGATGGGGCATGCGCTACTTCCTGACCCCCTTCACCGGACCGACCAATTTCACCCATCGCATCCTGGCGCACGAGGACTTCACCAGCTACAGCATTGATGGTCTCGCCCAACCCATGCTCATGGCGGGCGAGTTCCATGAGGTGAATGTCGCGACCCAAGCGGCCTGTATCGAAGCGCATCGGCCGGTCAGCGTGGCCCAGTACATCCCTGGCCGCGATTGCTCCGGGGGCTTTGGTGACCCGGCCATGGTGTTGCTCCCGAGCGACGATGCCATCGCTGACCACATCGCGTTCAGCACGGCATCCTCCTTGAATCTGACGAACCACACCTTGAACGTGGTGATGGATGTCGCCAACGTCGGCCTGTTCAGTCTCGACAACGTCGCGGTACCGGCATCCTCCTTCAACACGTTCGCGCAATGCAGCGATCGCGTCTGGGCCGCACTGCCCATCGCTGATGGGTTTCACACCGCTGCGGCCCCCTACGGATTCACAGGCATCGTGTACGGCACCGGTCCGAACTACGAGACCTATGCTTACTCGCTCGGGATCGGATCACAAGCCTCGCTGGACAGCGTGATCTGTTCGGACAGTAGTGCGGTGACGCTCACCGCTCCGGTGGGATATGGCCTTGCGATCTGGAGCTTCGAGGACACGCCGTTCGATACCCTGGCAGTGGGCCCCACGTTCACCTACACCCCTTTGTCGAACGCTGTGGTGATCGTGCGCGACACCACGCTGGCCACGGTGTGCGATGGTGCCGGGCGCTATCGCTTCGAACTGACGAACAGCCAGCTCACCGTGGCCTTGAGCGCGAATACGGATACGGTCTGTGCCCCTGCCCAGATCCTGCTCACCGCATTGGCGGATCCCGACTCATTGGACCTGACCTATTCGTGGTCCCCTTCCACCACGTCCCAGAACATGACAGGTGATACCGTCACCGCCGTGCTTTTCGCCCCGACCCAGTTCTCGGTCACCGTTACAAGCCCGCTGGGCTGTTCGCTGGCCACGGACAGCATCCTCATCACGGCCTTCGTGCCGCCCACGCCGGTGATCAGCGAAACCGGTGGCATACTGGTGTGCAATCCCATTGCTGTCACCTACGCATGGTACTTCAACGGCCTTGCGATCCCTGGCGCGTCGGCACCGTTGTACACGCCCACACAGTCGGGATCCTATGTCGTCGGCGTCACCGACGCGAACGGTTGCGAAGGCTTCTCGGCGCCCTATCCGTACATCCTGAACGGGATCACCACCACCGTTGCGTTGCCGATCCAGGTCTGGAGCCCTGGACCCGATGAGCTTCGACTTGAGGGAACGACGATCATTGAACACGTGGAGGTCTTCACCGCCCTTGGACAACTGACCACCTCCATCGCACCGCGCAGCACATCGGTCACGATGCCCGTTCCGGGAGCGGGTGTCTATCTGGTGCGGATCCACGCGGAGGGCAACACGGAAACGCGGCGGGTGATGGTGATGAATTGATCCCCGAGCCTGTTCCTGAGCACTATCCGAAAATAAAAGAGCCGGCCAAAGGCCGGCTCACCGAAAGGTCCGCCGAAGCGGTGGTCAGTCGCGCTCAAAGCGGCTGATGGTGGTGGCACCTCCACCTTGCACGCGCACGGCATAGCGCCCTTGTGCAAGTCCTGAGACGTCGATGGGCAGCATGTTCCGGCCGTGCTGGCTGGTGAAGGCATGCTGTTGCACACAGCGGCCCGCCTCGTCCAGGATCTCCACGTTGAGGGAAACGGTCTCCGTTTCAGTGAATGAGATCAGCAGCTGGCTGGTGGGCACACGCGCATCACCGGTCCGTCCATCATCGGTGATCGGGGCGCGCTCCGGACGACCGTTACGGGGAGCGATATCTCCTTCGAAGGTGGCCGAGGTGCCGCGGTCACTCAGCACGGCAAGGGGGGACTGGTCCTGGCCACTGCTGGGGACGGTGCACGCCATCAGGGCGATGGCAAAAAGGTTCTGCATGGTTCGTCGCTTGGTTCTCATGTTCATGTGGGTTGTTTTTCCGCCCGCAAAGCGACGCTTCCGATGTGTCGGCATCACCAAGCGCACATTATGAAAAGCGATCGCGCAGAAACGTAATGGACAGGGCACATTGCGGAGAGGTTCGAGCAGAGGGCGAACGGCCGGCCAACATCACCGCATCATGAACACCATGCTACGTGAACATGACGTCGACGACCGGATCGACCGGATCGCTTTCCCTAAGCTTAGATCGCCATTGCCGATCACGTAATGTGCAGGCCTGTGCTTTGCGCATTGAAACCCAACTCTCTTCGTCATGATCGAACGTCTTTACCGCACCTGCTTCGCGTTTGCTTTACTGATGATGTCCGCGCTCGCCGTGCACGGCCAGATCTCCATCAGCCACCTGAGCACCTATGCCACCGGCAGCTACAACACGAGCGCCGCCGAGATCGTCACCTTCGACCCGGTGAGCGACCGCATCTTCTTCGTGAACGCGCAATTGAACCAGGTGGTCGCGCTCAATACGAGCAACCCGAGTTCCGTGGCCCTCGCCTTCACCATTCCGATGGGTGCCTACGGCGGTGGCGCGAACAGCGTGACCGTGGTGCCTGGCGGCATCGCCGTGGCGGTGGAAGCCACTATCAAGACCGACCCCGGAAGCGTGGTCTTCTTCGATGCCAATGGCACCTTTCTGAGCCAAGTGACCGTTGGTGCCCTGCCCGACCATGTGAGCGTGACGCCCAACGGACAGAAGGTGCTCGTAGCGAACGAGGGCGAGCCGAACACGGCGTACACCATCGATCCGCTCGGCACGATCAGCATCATCGACATCAGCGGTGGCATCGCTTCGGTGACCAACGCCAACGTGACCACGCTCGACTTCAGCGCGTATACGCCCGCGATGATCCCCGGCGTGCGGATATTCGGCCCTGGCGCCTCCGTGGCCCAGGACATGGAGCCCGAGTACATCACCGTGAGCGATGACTCGCAGAAGGCCTTCGTGACCTGTCAGGAGAACAATGCCGTAGTGCGCATCGACCTGGCCACCAACACCATCGAGCAGATCACTTCGCTTGGACTGAAGGACCACAGCCTGCCAGGCAACGGTCTTGACGCGAGCGACAGCCCAACGGGGATCAACATCGCCAACTGGCCGGTGAAGGGCCTGTACATGCCCGATGCGGCCGACGCCTTCACCATCGGTGGGCAGACCTATGTAGCCTATGCCAACGAGGGCGATGCACGTGAATACACGCCGCTCAACGAGCCACGCCGCATCGGCAACGCCGCCTATGTGCTCGACCCAGTGGTGTTCCCGAACGCTGCCACCTTGAAGCTGAACGCCAACTTGGGCCGCCTGAACGCCAGCATCAGCAGCGGGAACCTGGATGCCGATCCGGAGTTCGAGGAGATCCATGTGTTCGGCTCGCGCTCCTTCACCATCCGTGACGCCAATGGCGCCATCGTGTGGGACAGCGGCGACCAGCTGGAGCAGATCACCGCTGCGCAGCTCGCCGCCAACTTCAACTGCAACAACAGCGCGAACGGCACCTTCGACACGCGGAGCGATGACAAGGGACCCGAGCCCGAAGCGGTCGTGGTGGCCGACGTATACGGCAGCACCTACGCCTTCATCGGCCTGGAGCGCATCGGCGGCATCATGGTGTACGACGTGAGCGTGCCCTCGGCGCCGGTCTTCGTACAATACCTCAATCACCGTGATTTCGCCGGCAATGCCGCAGCAGGCACCGCGCTGGACCTCGGTCTCGAGGACATCAAGTTCGTCAGTGCGGCCGATAGTCCTGATGGCATGCCCTTCCTGATCACCGGCAACGAGGTCAGCGGTACGGTGAGCCTGTTCCGCATCAACCCGCCGCCCTACAAGCTGCAGATCCTGCACGCCAGTGACTTCGAGGCGGCCGTGCCGGCCATCGACGATGCACCGCGCTTCGCCGCCATCGTCGACGCCCTGGAGGGCAGCTACCCCAACTCCGTCACACTGAGCAGCGGAGACAACTTCCTGCCCGGCCCCTTCATGAGCGCAGGTGAGGACCCCAGCCTGGTCCAGCCGTTGAAGAACGCTTACATCGCCTATTACGGTGGCACGCCCTTCGCCAACAACGACCTGCGCGCCGGTATCGGCCGGGTGGACATCACCATCATGAACATCCTGGGCATCCAGGCAGCGGCCCTCGGGAACCACGAGTTCGACCTCGGCACCAGTGAGCTGCGCAACATCATCGGCGGTGTGAACAGCAGCGCCAGCATCCGCTGGTTCGGCGCGCAGTTCCCCTACCTGAGCAGCAACCTGAACTTCAGCAGCGACCCGAACCTGAGCGGTCTCTTCACTTCCGCGCGGGAGCCGAACACCTTCTTCAAGAGCAACCCCACGCAGACCGCTGCGGCCATCGCCGCCACCAAGAAGATCGCCCCCAGCACCATCATCACGGTGAATGGCGAGGAGATCGGTGTGGTGGGCGCCACCACCCAGATCCTCGCCAGCATCTCCTCACCCGGAGCCACCACGCTCATCGGACCCAGCGCGGACGACATGCCCGCATTGGCGGCCATCCTGCAGCCGGTGATCGATTCGCTGCGCATCGCGGAAGGCATCGACAAGATCATCCTGCTGAGCCATCTGCAACAGCTCACGCTGGAGAAGGCGCTCGCTCCCCTGCTGTCCGGCGTGGACGTGATCATCGCCGGCGGTTCGCATACGTTGATGGCCGATCCCACCGACCGCTTGCGCGCCGGTGATGTGGCCGCGGAGACCTATCCGTTCCTGACCACGGGACTAGACGGGAAGCCCATGGCGATCGTGAACACGACGAGCGAATACCGCTACGTGGGGCGCCTCGTCGTCGACTTCAATGCGAACGGTGAGATCATCCCCGCCAGCATCGACCCGGCCGTCAGTGGCGCCTACCCCGCGGACAGTGTGGGTGTGGAGGATGTGTGGGGCGTGGGCAGCTACAGCGCGGCCTTCACGCCCGGAAGCAAGGGCCAGGAGGTGAAGAACCTCTGCAATGCCGTGAAGAACGTGATCATCGCCAAGGACGGCAACATCTTCGGTAAGACCAATGTGTTCCTTGAAGGCCGTCGCAACAGCGTACGGACCGAAGAGACCAACCTCGGAAATGTGAGCGCCGATGCCAACAAGTGGATGGCCCGTCGTTACGACCCCTCCGTCACCATCAGCATCAAGAACGGCGGCGGCATCCGCAGCGCCATCGGTTACATCAACGCCGTGGGCGGTACCGTCACCTTGGAACCTCCCCAGGCCAACCCCATCGCGGGCAAATTGCAGGGAGACATCAGCCAGCTCGATATCGAGAACTCGCTTCGCTTCAACAACCAGCTGAGCGCGCTCACCCTCACCGCCGCGAACCTGCGCACCATCCTTGAACACGGCGTCGCTGCCAGCGGACCCGGCCAGACACAGGGCCGCTTCCCACAGGTGAGCGGTGTTCGCTTCAGCTACAATGAAACGCTGCCCGCGAACGCGCGCATCCTCAATGCGGTGATCACGGACACCGCAGGTTTCACTGTGGACACCCTGGTCGTGAACGGGGTCCTGCATGGCGACCCCACCCGCACCTTCCGTGTAGTGACGCTCAACTTCCTCGCCGGTGGAGGCGATGGCTACCCCTTCCCCTCCTTGGGAACGGGCCGTGTGGACCTGAACAATCTGCCCGATGCGGGCCCCGGTGTGGCCTCCTTCACGAATGCCGGCAGCGAACAGGACGCCTTTGCCGAGTACATGAAGACCTTCCACTCCACCTCGGCCTTCGCCGTGGCTGAAACGCCCGCAAGCCTGGATACACGCATCGAAGAGCTGAATGACCGCGCGGACGACATCCTTGCCGGTCCGATCTTCTGTGCGCTGAACCGTGTGACGCTGAGCCTGACCACCGACAACAACCCCGCACAGTCCAGCTGGGAGATCCTTCCCTTCGGCGGTGGCGCGGCGGTCTGCAGCGGCAGCGGCTATGCGGCGAACACCACCATCACGGCGAGCTGCTGCCTGCCCACGGGCTGCTATGTGCTCCGCGTGCTCGACAGTTTCGGTGACGGGCTCGGCAGTGGTGTCCCTGGTGGCTGGGTGCTGCGCGATGCGAACGACAAGCGCATCCTCGACAATACCAATGGCGGTGCCTTCACGGGTGCAGTGGCACAGGCCCCTGAGTCGTTCTGCCTGCCCATCGGCACGGACCGCCTGACCGCCGCCACCTGCGACCAGGAGACGGTGACCAACGCGTTCACCCTGCGGGCCGAAGAGAACCCGATCGTCACCGGGCAGTTCGGCATCACGAACAGCCTGAGCGGTTACCAGTACTGGATCTTCAACCCCGAAGGCGGTTACAGCCGTCGTCTGTTCCTCAGCCACCAGACCCCTGGATCCAGCGCTCCGAGCGGCACGTCGGCCGCCCTGCGCGCCAGCTTCCTTCGCCTGAACACGATCGTCACCAACCCCGTACCCAACCAGGTGCTGCTGAACGTGCGGGTCCGTGGTCGTGTGGCCGGAACCTATCTGGAATTCGGCCCGGCCTGCCGCCTGAAGCTCGATCCCACTGTGTTCTGCCAGACCACCCAGTTGACCACGACGGCGGACCCGGTGATCTCCTGCGGTGCCACCGGCCTGCTCCTGAACGGTGTGGACCAGATCCATGCGGGCAGCGTGCCTGGTGCGAACCGCTACCAGTTCCGCTTCACGCGCCCCGGCTTCACCCGCAACATCGCCACGAACAGCCGCAGCCTGACGCTTTTCGAGTTCACCACCAACCCCCTCCAGACCGGCCTGTGCTATGATGTGGTCGTGCGCGCCAGCTTCGACAACGGCTCCACGTGGTGCGCCTTCGGTCCCAGCTGCGAGGTGTGCATCGGAGCCGCGCCACCAGTTTCGCAGCGGAGCGCTCAGCAAGCGGCTGACAGCGATGTGCTGATGTGGCCGAACCCGAACAGCGGTGACCGCTTGAACATCTCCATCGCCGGGGACGCGAACGCTCCCGGCACCGCACAGGTCGATGTCTTCGACGCCTTTGGCAAGAAGGTCATCGGTCGCACCATCGCGCTGAACGGAACAACGGTGAACACCACGATCGAACTGAACGGGCAACTGGCCACCGGCATGTACCTCGTGTCCATCACGAACGGTGATCGCCTCTTCACCGATCGCCTCATCGTTCGCCCATAGTCAGCGGACGATCGCGTGAAGCCCCCGCCTCCCTGGACCCGATCCAGCGGAAGGCGGGGGCTTCGGCTTTGTGATGCCGATCAGGGACCGTGCGTTTCCCTCTGTCCCACAGGCCTTCGCGAAAGCACAGGCACGAGATCCGAAAACGTATGTTAAGTGAAGCGAGGGCGTGGACCCGATTCCTGAACGAGAGTTCACGAAGAACTCAAGAAGTGATGACCAAAGGATGTCCGACGCGTAACACTGTGCCTCGCTGAGGGATCCAGCTTTGCGGCATCATCAAAACAGATGATACGAAGTAAACCAAACCCCCAAAAACCTTCAGTCATGAGAACACTTTCCAAAACCCTGGCAGCAGCGAGCATCGCTGTACTGGGAGCGACCACGGCGCATGCGCAGTCGATCGGTAGCGCCTGCGGGTGCCCCGATGTTTCGACCCGCACCCAGGTGTTGATGTCCACCCTCGTGGATGCCACCACCAAGAACCTGCTCAATGCCAACACCACCCTCACCTGCAACAACC
>JBIIYP010000098.1:0-3545 GCA_044346705.1 Flavobacteriales bacterium | reverse complement strand
CCCGATGCCATTGTGGACTGGGTGGTGGTGCAGCTCAGTGTGGACGGCGGTGTGTTGAACCCCGGTGATGCCGAGCTGTACAGCCGGCCGGCCCTTGTGCAGCGCGATGGCGATGTGGTGGCGTTGGACGGCTCCTGGCCTTTGGTGATGAACACACCGCGGGGTGCCTACCGCACCGCCGTACGCCATCGTAACCACTTGGGGGCCATCGTCAAGTTCGGGAACTGGTTCAGCAGCGATACCGTGCACGTGGACCTGACGCGCTACAGCGCGACCGCCTGCTTCAACGAGGCCATGCACGGCGACAGCCTCCTTAGCGACCACCGCCAGCTCTGGAGCGGCGACGTCACCTTCAACCACCAGCTGAAGTACGTGGGTGCCGCCAACGACCGTGATCCGATCCTCGTGGCCATCGGTGGCGTGGTGCCGCATAACACGGTGAGCGGTGTTTACGCCAACGAGGACGTGAACATGGACGGTGTGATCAAGTACGCCGGTGTGCGCAATGATCGTGATCCGATCCTGGTGAATATCGGTGGTTCCACGCCGAACGCGGTGCGGAACCAGGTGGGCTTTTAGTCGCGCAGCGCTGCTTCGCCCGTAACCTTGTGCCATGCAAGCATGGGTCCTCACCGCGCATGGCGAACCGCGCCGCGTCCTCGCTCTTCAGGAACGTCCCGATCCGGTGCCGGGTCCGCAACAGGTGTTGATCCGCTGCGAAGGCTTCGGCCTGAACTACGCGGATGTGATGGCCGTGAAGGGCCTGTACCGCGATGCGCCGCCGGTGCCAAGCGTGCTGGGCTACGAAGTGGTGGGACGGATCGAAAGCGCAGGAGCGGACGTGCCGAAGGAGCTGCTGGGCAAGCGCGTGGTGGCCATGACGCGTTTCGGTGGCTACGCGGAGCTCGCGGTCACCGACCACCGGGCCTTGAGCGTGATCCCCGACAGCATGCCCCTGGGCGAAGCGGCCGCGATGGCCACGCAGGGCTGCACCGCTTGGTACATGGCCATGATCGCCTGGCCCCTGCGGAAAGGAATGCGCGTGCTGGTACACAGCGCGGCCGGTGGGGTGGGGCAGGTGCTGGTGCAACTCGCGGTGAAGCAGGGTTGCACGGTGTTCGCCGTGGCCTCCGGGGACAAGAAGATGGCCCAGCTGAAGCAACTCGGTGCGCAACACGTCATCGATCGCACGAAAGGCGACTACGCAAAGCAACTTGATGCCTTGCTGAAGGATGCGCGTCTCGACGCGAGCTACAACGCTGTGGGCGGCACCACATTCAAGAAGGACATGAAACTGCTGGGCAGCGGCGGTGCGTTGCTGCTGTTCGGCGGCAGTGAGCGTGGCGAGGGCGGTGGCGTTTTCGGTACCCTTCGCTTCGTGTGGAACATGGGCCTGGTGATCCCCATCTTCCTGATGATGAAGAGCAAGAGCCTCATCGGCGTCAACATGCTCCGCATCAGCGAGCACCAGCCTCACCTGATGGCCGAATGCGTGGCGGGCGTGGTCGGCGCCCATGCCGAAGGATGGCTGAAGCCACATGTGCACAAGGAGTACACGCGCGACCAACTGCCCGATGCGCTCGAAGCACTTGGCGGAGGTGGCACCATGGGGAAGGTGGTGGTGCGCTGGTGAGCGTCTCAGGGCCTTCTCGGAGCAATGAAGTAACACCCTCTGTTGGTAGCTCAACATATGGCCCTGAGCAACAGGAGTTTTGAACAAACGCACGAATACGCCCTGTTCCGCTTAAGTTCAACGGTCCAAACCAGTCAAATCCATGCGGTCTGTGCTCGTAGCGGTTTGTGTCCCATTAGCCCTTGTGTCAATCGGCCAGAACCTGGTACCCAACCCGAGTTTCGAATTGCAAGATACCTGTCCGTATACAGTAGGCTTTCAGGAAGGCGATAGGCCACTCCATTGGTTCAGTTGGTATAACAGCCCTGAGTACTTCAATGCGTGCGCGGGAACGCTGCAGGGCATCGACACGCTTGTGGATGTACCTCTGAACGGATGGTCGTTCCAGTATCCATGGCATGGGGACGCTTATGTTGGGGTGTATGCCTATGATGGTGTTTTGGACGAGTTCCGCGAGTACGTGGGAGCTCAACTTGTCGAGCCTTTGGTAGTTGGGTGCGATTATCGGGTGCGATTTCGGACCAATCCGGCATATAATGGTAGTTATTGGTTGCCGAACGGCGGAGGTGCTTGCAACAACATTGGATTACTCTTCACCACAGCATCCAATGCTTGGAACGGAGTCACAGGCCCTGCCTTCGGCTTTCGCAACGATGCGCATGTTTTCAGCAGTTCAGTGATCGACGACACGCTTGAGTGGGCGTTAGTGCAAGGGGTCTTCACAGCAGACAGCGCTTATGGTTATGTGGTTTTGGGCAACTTCTTTACTGATGCACTCACCACCGGCTATGCCAATGCAGGCTCATGGACTGACATTTCATATTACCTCATCGATAGTGTGTCCGTCATTCCAGTTGATGCCATATGCCACGGGGTTGGACTACCTGAAGAAGCGATCCTTGAGAAGCCGCAACTGCGTTGGAACGAACAGGGTGTTGAGGTGCGCTGGGGTCGAAGGGGCCTCACCGCATCCATTTCGGACGTGACAGGAAGGCAACTGGGGCCAGAGGTGAAGGGTGGCGGTGGTGAACTGCTTGTGGCGCTCCCGCACACTGCTGGAGCATATGTTTTGAAGCTGAATTATGGTGAACAAGCGTTCGTAGTCAAGTTCGTAGTGACGTACTGAAATCGGAAAGCTCACAACAGAACACAACGATCATGAAAGCAGCAAGAACACGGTTGGTCATTGCAGCCTTAGCTGTGGCAAGTGGAGCACTAGGGCAGGATTGGGCTCGGCTTCCGGGAGGGAATGTTATCACTACTAACGAGTGGTTGGGGGCCGCTGCGGGAAGCCTCATCCCGCTCTCCTTCGAGACGCGTGTGAATCAGCCGATGCTTTGGTGGACGAACAACTTTCAGCGCATGCGTCTGAACGAGACCTTGACCGGCCAGACCATCAATACTTACGCCGGTTTGGACCTCAGCGGTAACTTGGGCTTGGGTAACTTCACCAATGCCTACCCATATCCTGCTGCCAAGTTCCACACGGATTACATTTCAAACCAGACATTGGGCTTCCGATCCGAGATAAACCACGGCTTTCTCGCCACCCGGGGTGAATCGCTCTGTTACACAGGCCTCCTTGGTAACACCCATTCTGGCATTATGTGGTCAAGGGTGTCGGGCCTGGCTGGAACACCTGCGAATTTCCGTTTCGTTTACACAGGGAGTGATGGTACATCAACCGTTGCCACTAGTGCGAACGGACTTGAACTCGCCAGACTGCAACCTGCCACGTCGTTGAATGAGGGATTCTTTGGCGTCGGCAATTGGACCACCGCAGCGTGAGGTGGTAGGGTGAATCAGGACAGGTGGCGATCAGTACATTTCTGAACGACACCATGAAGAAGACCTACCGCAAGCATAGCCCTGCTTTCAAGACGAAGGTGGTGCTGGAAGCGCTCAAGGAGCG
>JBIIYP010000073.1:0-11717 GCA_044346705.1 Flavobacteriales bacterium | reverse complement strand
GCTGGAAATCCCACCCTCTGCACCTTCACGGTCACCGTTACCGACACCCAGGCGCCTGCCATCGCCGGTTGCCCGAGCAACATCGTGCTCACCAACGACCTCGGTGTGTGCGGTGCTGTGGCGACCTGGACCGCGCCAACCACCACCGACAACTGCGGCAGCACCATCAGCCAGACCGCAGGTCTCATCAGTGGCAGCACCTTCCCCATCGGGGTGAGCACCGTGACCTACACCGCTGTTGATGCAGCTGGAAATTCCACACTCTGCACCTTCACGGTCACCGTTACCGATACCCAAGCTCCTACGATCACGGCCTGCCCGGGCAACATCAGCCTCACGACCAATGTGGGTGCGTGCAATGGTGCAACGGCTACCTGGACCGCTCCGGGTGTTACCGACAACTGCGCTGGTTCTTCCATCAGTCAGACCGCCGGCCCGGCCAGCGGCACCTTCTTCCCGCTGGGCTCCACCACCATCACCTACACGGCTACCGACGCTGCTGGCAACAGCAGCACCTGCAGCTTCACGGTGACCGTAACGATCGTGGACACCGACGGCGATGGCATCTGCGATGTGAACGACAACTGCCCGACCCTCTTCGGTCAGCAGGGTGATGCCTGCAACGATGGCAACCCCAACACGACCAACGACATCATCACCCCGGGTTGCGTATGCGTAGGAACACCGTTCCTGGACCTGACCGTGAAGGCGATGCTGGAAGGCCCCTACGTGGTGGTGAACGACATGATGAACGACGGTCTCCGCACCGGTTCGCTCAGCGGCGTGACCTACCCGATGCAGCCCCTGGCGCAGCCCTACACCGTAGCTCCGTTCAGCTACACCGGCACCGAGACCGTTGCTCCGGCCGTGCTCGCTGTGAGCGGCAGCAATGCCATCGTGGACTGGGTGCTCATCGAGCTCCGCAGCTTCAGTACGCCTGGCAGCATCCTCGCCCGTCGCGCCGCCCTGGTGCAGCGTGACGGTGACATCGTGGACGTGGACGGCGTGAGCGCGGTGCGCTTCCTGAACATGCCGGTGAACAACTACTATGTCGCTGTGCGCCACCGGAACCACCTCGGCATCATGACGGCCACGAGCTACCTGCTCTCCGGCACCCCGAGCCTTATCGACCTGAGCGTGTCCAGCACCGCCACCTACGGAACCGACGCTCGCAAGACGGTTGGCGGACGCATGGTGATGTGGCAGGGCAACACCCGTGGCCTCCTTGGCACCGATCGCCTGCGCTACACCGGTTCGGACAACGACCGCGATGCGATCCTGCTGAAGGTCGGTGGCTCGGTCCCCACGGCCACGGCGAACGGCTACTTCGTGGAGGATGGCAACATGAACGGCCAGGTGAAGTACACCGGTGCCATCAATGATCGCGACCCGATCTTGGTGAACATGCCCGGAGGCGCCGTCACCGGACAGCGTTTCCAACAGCTTCCCTGATCTCCCCACGCCTTGATCCGTAGCAAGGGCACTGCTTTCCGCAGTGCCCTTGCTCGATCGGGCGATCGTTCCGACCTCTCCCCAACCCCCTCCGGCGATGGACGCACCAGCCAAGAACCCCGCCCTCCACATGCGGAACCTTTCGGCGGCACCAGCGTGCCACGCCACCCCGGATGCACTTGCCTCCGGCCCGTCGATCCCGTACCTTACCTCGTTCGCGCCCCGTGGCGCAACGGTTCCGGCGCATCACGCTCCGGCACCTAACACCGCATCTCGCATGGAACGGTCCTTTACTTGCTTGTCCTACGCCCTCACAGGCCTCCTCCTGGCCGACCGAACCGTTGCCTCCGGCGCCTCTCGGCGTGCCTTGCGGTGGTGCAAGGCGGTGGTGATGGTGGTGCTGTTCACGCTGTTCGGAACGGCCAACGCGCAGAACGTGGAGGTGAGCACAGGTGGTCCTGTGACGAACTATACCACATTGGGCGCGGCCTTCACAGCAATCAACGCGGGTACGCATACCGGTGTGATCCTTGTCGAGATAGCGAGTAATACCACAGAAACCGGAGCCTGTGTACTGAATAGCAGCGGCGCGGGCAGCGCGAGCTACACCTCGTTGACCATTCGCCCAAGGGTGGACGGGGTGACGATCAGCGGCCCAACAGTCACGGGCCGTGGCTTGATTGAGTTGAACGGTGCGGATAACGTGACCATCGACGGGGATAACCCGAATACTGGTGGTACCAACCGCAACCTGACGGTGACGAACACGGCGGTCAGTACGTTGACATACACCATGGCTATCCGAGTGGCTGTTGCCACAACGATCGTCACTACGGCGAACGATGTCATCATCCGCAACCTGAATGTGAATGGCAGCGCCACGGGTCGGAACATATCAACGGCCACGTCCACAACAGCTACTGAGAACGCGAGCTATGGCATCTACTGTGGTGCTGGTGCCTCAACAGTGGCGGCTACGAACGCCCCGTCCGCGATCGGCAGCACCACGACCACTGCGGGTACGGGCGCTACGATGGCCAACTTGACCATCTCGAATAACAGCGTTACAGCCTGCGGTCGGGGTATCGCAGTACAAGCTTCAGCCGTAGCGGTGATCAACAACTTGACCGTGACGAACAACGTGGTAGGTTCTGCCACGCCCGGCAATACGACGACCGTTTACTCCATGGGCATTACGCTGCAAGGTTTCACGGCCGCGACAGTGACCGGGAACACGGTGCAGAACATGGAGAGCTATCTGGCTACAGGTATGCGCGGCATTGACCTCGGCTCCATAAGCGCCAGCGGCACGAGCGCCCTGGTGGGCAGGAATACGGTGAATCGTGTATACAACCAGAACACGCAGACCTACGGTGCCTTTGGTATCAACGTAGTTGCGGGGAACAATCAGACCATACAGAACAACTGTGTGAGAGAGGTTTTCAACAGCCAGGTCGCCGGCACGGGTGGCTTCGGCACAGGCTTCAGTGCCAATGGAATCCGCGTAGGTGCTGGTACGGGGCACAAGGTCCTGCACAATACCGTGAATCTTACCGGTGCTATCCCGGGTTCGACCAGCACGAACCTGGTTTCTTGTTTGATGATCACAGGCACCGGCCTCACAGGCATGGACGTTCGGAACAACGTACTTGCCAACACGATGACCGGTGGCAATACTGCCGCCAACCAGACCGTATTCGCGTGTCTCTACCTGCCTTCAGGAGGAACGAGCGCGATGAACTTGCTGTTGAACAACAACGCCTACTATCAGGGCGGAACCATCAACAGCGGTGTCGGACAAGCTGGTACTACAGCTGGTACCAACTTCTTCACGGCTACCAACTTCAACCCAGGCGCTACTACTCCCTCCACGAATATGCGCGCCTATACGAGCACGCTGTCCGCAGCGGGAACGAATGACAATGCGAGCATCGGCATGACCGTAACACCACCGCTGATCGGTTGTGGTGTCGATCTTTCCAGCCCGAACGCGGTTGCGATCAATGGTACAGGTGCTTCCGGCACCGGCGTAACGGATGACCTTACGGGTGATACGCGTGGGACCCCTCCGGACATCGGTGCGGATGAATTCATCCTTCTCACCTGCTCTTCAGCCAGCGGCGGCACGATCACCCCGGGTACTCAGACCCGTTGCGCTGGCCAGACCGCCACGATGACCTCTGTCGGTGCCACCACGGGTGCCGGTATCACCTACCAGTGGGAAGTCTCGACCACCGGAGGTGGTGTGGGCTTCGCCAACGTGAGCGGAGGAACCGGTGCCACTTCTCTGAGCCACACCACCGGTGCACTCACTGCTGGCACCTACTACTATCGCTTGCGCGTGACCTGCTCCAGCGGTCCTGTTACGGGCTACTCGAACGAACTGGTAGTGACCGTGAACCCGACACCGACGGCCACCGCCGGCAGCAACAGCCCGGTATGCGTAGGCCAACCGTTGAACCTCACTGGAACCACCAGCGGCACCACCTTCAGCTGGACCGGTCCGAGCGGCTTTGCGAGCAGCAGCCAGAACCCGAGCGTTTCCGCAACGGCCACCTTGGCGATGGCGGGCACGTACGTGTTCACAGCTACCGCTGCCGGTTGCACCAGTGCACCGAGCAATACGGTGGTGGTGATGAACAACAATCCCACGATCAGTAGCACGACCGCCACGCCGAACCCGACCTGCTTCAACGGCAACTCGCAGTTGAACGTGGACGCTACTGCGGCCCTGCCTTTTGTGCGGATCAGCGAGGTGACCCTGTTCCGGACCGGTACCGGACAAACCACTCCTTATCCGGCCTATGTCCTGGGAGAAGACCTGGTGGAACTGAACAACACCAGTTCGGTGCCTGCGGATATCAGCGGATGGACCCTTTCAGCCTTCGGGAACAACACAGCAACGGCGAGCCACAGCATCACCTTCGCTGGCGGCACGACGATCCCCGCCAACAGCTACTTGGTTGTCTGCCTTGGACCCGGCACGAACGACCTGGTGAACCGCATGTATTTCACGGGCGGAACCAGTGATACCTACTTCTCCTCCTCTCAGTTGGGCGTAAGCCTGTCGAACGGTGGAACCATCGTCGATGCCGTCGGCATCGGTACGGCTGCCTACACGTGGAACGCTGGCACAGGTGTTACCGCTGTAGACTGGACCGGTTTCGCGCCGCAGGTTAGCGGCCGCGCCGGCGTGATCCGAACGGCTGCCGCGGACAGCAACACGGGTGCGGATTGGGTGGCTTCGAACACACCGACCCCCCTGCAGACGATCGGCACGTTCAACCCGGGTTACACCAACCCGTTCATCGGCACCATCGCGAGCTACCTGTGGACGCCGAACACCTTCTTGAGCGCGGATAACATCGCGAATCCGTTGGCGAGCGGTGTGAACGTCGCCAGCCAGGCGTACACGGTGACCGTGACCACCGGTGCTGGTTGTGTGGCTACCGGCAACGTGACCGTGACGACCTCAGCGCCTATCACCGCCGCGACGATCACCGGCACACTTTCCTACTGCGCCGGTGGCAGCACGACCCTGACCGCCGTTCCAACAGATGGCGCAGGTCCGTACACGTACGCTTGGACCGGCCCAGGCGGACCAGCTGGTTCGCTCGTCACGCAGGTCGCCAACGCCCCGGGCAGCTGGAGCGTGATCGTGAGCGATGCCTGCGGCGGTACAGCTCCTTCTGTGAGCGTAACGGTGGTGGAGAACCCCCTGCCCACGGTGGCCATCCCGACGGTCGTGCCTCCTAGCAGTGCGAATTGCAGTGGCGCCGGTGTAACCATGACCGCCAGCGGCGCCAGCACCTACAGCTGGTTGCCGAACACGGCGCTTGCCCCGAACAATACGAGCACCACCGTGACCGCTACGCCTACCAGTAATACCACCTACACGGTGACCGGTACGGATGGCAATGGCTGTGTGAACACGGCCACGCAAACAGTGAACGTGGGATCGAACCCAGTGATGGGTGCGGTTACGGCAACGCCTAGCACCGTGTGCGAGAACGGATCCAGCAACCTGAGCGCTTCAGCGATCATTCCTGGCTATGTGCAAGGTGTCGGTGGTTCCAGCTTCATCGACATCAGCGTGACGGGTACGCTTGTACCAGCACCCACTCCCGGCGACGATACTGAACACCAGGTGACCATACCAAGCTTCACTTACAACGGTATCGCCTACACGCAGATGCGCATCGGCAACAACGGCAAGGTGGTGCTGAGCGCGACCACAGGTGATGTGGGTTATGCCAATACGGCGCTCCCCTATGCACTCAGCGGTACTGGCGCGACCACGGCCGGCAACTTGGGCATCATGCCTTGGTGGGATGACCTCACACCAGGTACGGGTAATTCGATCCGCACCCAGACCGTAGGCAACCTCTTCATCGTGCAGTGGACCAATGAGGACCACTTTGATGCGCCTGGTACGGGTACCATCACCTTCCAGCTGCAACTTGACGTCGTGACGGGTGTGATCTACTTCGCTTATTCCGACGTGGACTTCACCGGTACGGCCGCACAGGATAAAGGCGGAAGCGCGACGGTGGGCCTGCAGTTCAGTGCAACCTCCTTCCTGCAGACCAGCTTGAACACGCAGACCTTGGCCAACGGTCAAGTGATCTCCTACACACCAGCACAACCCGCGTACAGCTGGTTGCCGTTGACGAACTCTCTGCTGAACGCCAATACGGCAACACCATCAGCGAGCGTTGTAACGGCCACGGCAACCTACACGGTGACCGCGGCCTCGGCGATCGGCTGCACAAGCACGGCGAATGTGACAGTGACGATGAACCCGCTGCCCGTGGTCTCCTGTGGAGGGCCTTACGGTCCGGTATGCGTGAGCGCCCCGGCCATCGCGCTTGCGGGTTCACCTGCGGGTGGCACCTGGAGCGGTCCGGGCGTGAGCGGCAGCAGCTTCAACCCGGGCGTTGCCGGGGCGGGTGTGCACACCCTCACCTACACCTACACCGACGGGAACAACTGCACCAACACGTGCACCACCACCATCACCGTGAACGCGCTGCCCGTGGTGAGCGCAGGTTCCTACGGACCGGCATGCATCGACGCGGCTGACATCAGCCTTGGCGGCACACCTGCCGGCGGCACCTGGAGCGGCAACGGTGTGAGCGGCAATGTGAACGATGGCTTCCTGTTCGATCCCGGCGTGGGCACCCAAAGCGTGACCTACACCTACACCGACGGCAACGGCTGCACCAACAGTGCCTCGACCACCATCACCGTGAACCCGCTGCCCACCGTGAGCGCTGGCTCCTACAGCCCGGTCTGCATCGACGCGGCTGATGTCGCACTGGTAGGCACCCCCGCGGGCGGCACCTGGAGCGGCACCGGCGTCGCCGGCAGCAGCTTCGACCCCAGCGTGGGCACGCAAAGCGTGACCTACACCTACACCGATGGCAACGGCTGCACCAACAGTGCCTCCGCCACCATCACCGTGAACCCGCTGCCCACCGTGAGCGCAGGTTCCTACAGCCCGGTCTGCGTCGACGCGGCTGATGTCGCACTGGTCGGCACCCCTGCGGGTGGCTCCTGGAGCGGCTCCGGCGTCACCGGAAACAGCTTCGATCCGAGCGCAGGCACGCAGACGCTCACCTACACCTACACCGACGGCAACGGTTGCACCAACAGCAACACCACCACCATCACCGTGAACCCGCTGCCCACCGTGAGCGCGGGCTCCTACGGCCCGGTGTGCTTGGATGCGGCTGACATCACCCTCGGCGGCACCCCTGCGGGCGGCACCTGGAGCGGCACCGGCGTCACCGGAAACAGCTTCGATCCGAGCGCAGGCACGCAGACGCTGACCTACACCTACACCGATGGCAACGGTTGCACCAACAGCAACACCACCACCATCAACGTGAACCCGCTGCCCGTGGTGACCTGCGGAGGCTACGGTCCGCTATGCAACAATGGCGCGCCCATCGTGCTGGGCGGTTCGCCCGCAGGTGGCACATGGAGCGGCACGGGCGTGAGCGCTGGCAGCTTCAACCCTTCGGTGGCGGGCTCGGGCACGCATACGCTCACCTACACCTACACGGATGGCAACGGCTGCACCAACAGCTGCACCACCAGTATCGTGGTGAACACCGCCACCAGCTGGTGGGTGGATGCGGACGGCGATGGCTTCGGCGACGCGGCCGCGACCGCGGTGCTTGCCTGCACGCAGCCTGTGGGTTACGTGGCCAACAACACCGACGGCTGCCCCACCGACGGCAACAAGCAGGCCCCGGGCCTGTGCGGCTGCGGCAACGTGGACGTGGACATCAACAACAATAACATCTGCGACACGCAGGAGCCTGAGCCCTTCGTGAAGCTCGGCATCGAGAAGGTCAACGGCCAGAACAAGCTGGAGGTGCGCCTGCTGCCCAACGACAATTTCAACGGGCTCATCAGCGGCACGGTGATCTCGGTCCGTTGGCTCACGACACCGGGCGTAACGGTCACCGGCCCCGCGTATGTGGACCCGAACTACCTCACGGTGAACGGATCCATCCTCAACCAGGGCACCACCACCGATGGCCTCTTCAGCTATGCCACCTTCGCCACGATCGGTAGTGATGTGCTGGCCAACGCGGGCCTCTCCTGGAGCGCGAACACCGAGGTGCCCTTCTTCCGTGTCAACTACACGAACACCAGCAGCAGCTGCGTGACCTTCGAGGTGGTGAGTGACGCCTACCAGACCACCAACAACCTGAACTGGTTCATCAGCCTCAACGCGGTGGACAAGACCAACGGCTACATCCCCGGCAAGACCAGCGTGGTGGGCTACCCCGCCGCCAGCTGCCAGAACGTGACCGCCACGCTTGACGTGACCGGCAATGCCTCCATCACCGCTGCTCAGGTCAACACCGGTTTCCTCTCCTGCCCGCCGGTCGGCCTCAGCCTGAGCCAGAGCGCCTTCACCTGCGCGGACCTCGGCGCCAACCCCGTGACACTGACGGCCACGGATGGCTACGGCACGATAACCACCTGCGCGGCCACCATCACCGTGATCGATGCGGACACCGACGGCGACCTCACCAACGACTGCGCGGATGCCTGCCCGACGGACCCGCTGAAGATCGCCCCCGGTGTTTGCGGATGCAATGTTCCCGAAGTGAACGTGGACAACGACAACGTGTGCGACACGGATGAGCTCGAGCCCAATGTTCAGCTCGGCATCGTGGACCACCTGGATTCACTGGAGATCCGCCTGCTGCCCGACCACTTCTTCAACGACCTGGTGAGCGGTACGGTGATCACCGTACGCTGGCTGACCACACCGGGCGTGAGCCTCAACGGTCCTGGCGTGTTCGTCAACCCCGACTACATCGACGCGCTCGGCCCCGTGATCGGCACGCCCACCGTCATCGACGGCCCTTACTCCTACCGGACCTTCACCACCGTAGGCACCGGCTCCCTGTACGATGCCGGGCTCAGCTGGACAGCGGGGATCGAGGTGCCGTTGTTCCGGGTGAACTATAGCAACACCGGCAGCAACTGCGTCAACTTCGAGGTGGTGACCGATGCCTTCCAGACCACCAACAACCTGGCCTGGTTCATCAGCTGCAATGCGCTCGACAAGACCAACGGCTTCATCCCCACCAAGACCAGCGTACTGAGCTTCCCGCCCGCACAGTGCCAGCCGGTATCCGTCACGCTGCCGCTGGCGGGTAGCGCGTCCATCACGCCCGCACAGGTCAGCTCCGGCTTCATCGGCTGCCCGCCAGTGAGCCTGAGCTTGAGCAACAGCACCTTCACCTGCGCGAACCTCGGCGCGAACACCGTGACCCTCACAGCGATCGACGGCAAGGGCGTGACCACCAGCTGCGCGGCCACCATCACGGTGATCGACCTGGACAGTGACGGCGACCTCACCAACGACTGCGCCGATGGCTGCCCGCTCGATCCGCTGAAGATCGCTCCTGGTATCTGCGGCTGCGGCAACGTGGACATCGATCTTGACCTGGACAACGTCTGCGACGCGAATGAGCTCGAGCCCAATGTGCAGCTCGGCATCGTGGACCACCTCGATTCCCTGGAGATCCGCCTGCTGCCCGACCACTTCTTCAATGACCTGGTGAGCGGCACGGTGATCACCGTTCGCTGGCAGACGACGCCCGGCGTGAGCGTTGGAGGCACACGTTACGTGGGCGACCCGGGCGTGATGACCCCGGTCTACGGGCCCATCACCTCTTTGGGCACCACCACCGACGGCATCTACAGCTATGCGACCTTCGCCACCATCGGTTCCGCCTCGCTCGCCAGTGAGGGCCTGAGCTGGACCGCGAACGTGGAAGTTCCCTTCTTCCGGGTGAACTACACCAACACCGGCAGCAGCTGCGTCAACTTCGAGGTGGTGACCGATGCCTTCCAGACCTCCAACAACCTGGCCTGGTTCATCAGCTGCAACGCGCTCGACAAGACCAACGGCTTCATCCCCACCAAGACCAGCGTACTGAGCTTCCCGCCCGCACAGTGCCAGCCGGTATCCGTCACGCTGCCGCTGGCGGGTAGCGCGTCCATCACGCCCGCACAGGTCAGCTCCGGCTTCATCGGCTGCCCGCCAGTGAGCCTGAGCTTGAGCAACAGCACCTTCACCTGCGCGAACCTCGGCGCGAACACCGTGACCCTCACCGCGATCGACGGCAAGGGCGTGACCACCAGCTGCGCGGCCACGATCACGGTGATCGACCTGGACAGTGACGGCGACCTCACCAACGACTGCGCCGACGGCTGCCCGCTCGATCCGCTGAAGATCGCACCTGGCATCTGTGGCTGCGGCAATTTGGACATCGACTTGGACCTGGACAACGTCTGCGACGCGGACGAGACCGAACCCAATGTGAAGCTCGGCGTCGTCGACCACCTCGGTGATTCATTGGAGTTCCGCCTGCTGCCCGATCACTTCTTCAACGACCTGGTGAGCGGCACCGTGATCACCGTTCGCTGGCCCACCACGCCCGGCGTGACCGTGGGCGGTGCGCAGTACGTGAACAGCGCCTACATCGATGCCACGGGAACCATCTTGGAACTGGGCACCGGCACCGATGGCATCTACAGCTACGCCACCTTCGCCACCGTTGGCGTGGGATCGCTTTACGATGCGGGCATCGCATGGACCGCCAACACCGAGGTGCCCTTCTTCCGCGTGAACTACACGAACACAAGCGGTGCCTGCTTGAACTTCGAAGTGCTCACCGACGCCTTCCAGACCAACAACAACATCACCTGGTTCATCAGCTGCAACGCGCTCGACAAGACGAACGGCTACATCCCCGGCAAGACCAGCACCGTGGGTTACCCTGAAGTGTCCTGCCAGAACGTGAGCGTGACGCTGGATGTGCTCGGCCAGGCCACGGTAACGCCTGCGATGGTCAACACCGGCACGTTCTCGGCCTGCAGCACCCCGACCTTGAGCCTGAGCCAGTCGTTCTTCGACTGCACCGATGTGGGCGCGAACCCGGTGACGCTGACCGTGGCCTACCCCGGTGGGCCCACGCTCAGCTGCTCCTCCACGGTGACCGTGATCAGCACGCTCTCCGCTTCGTCAACAGCCGGCACCATTGACTGCACCGGCGGCACCACCACGGTGAACGTCAGCGCCACGGGCGGCACCGGTCCTTACACGGGCACCGGACCGCAGATCGTTGGAGCAGGACCCTACAGCTTCACGGTGACAGATGCGAACGGTTGCACGAGCATCACTACCGGCACCGTGATCGTGCTGGACAACGTGCCACCCACGATCTCCTGCCCCGCCAACATCACCGTGGGCAGTGACCTCGGTGTGTGCGGAGCCATCGTGAACTACATGGCCCCGGTGGGCACGGACAACTGTTCCGGTGCCGTCACCACGCTCACGAGCGGCCCGGCCAGTGGTTCCACGTTCCCACTGGGCACCACCACGGTGACCTATACCGTGACCGACCTGTTCAACAACACTGCCAGCTGCAGCTTCACGGTGACCGTGAACGACACGCAAGTGCCGACCATCGTCGCATGCCCGAGCAACATCACCGTGAACGCCGGTGGTTCCTGCAACGCTGTCGCCACCTGGACCGCACCGACCGTGACCGACAACTGCTCGGGTGCCTCCATCGCGCAGACCGGCGGACCGGCCAGCGGCAGCACCTTCAGCCTTGGCAGTACCACCATCACCTACACGGCCACCGACGGCGCAGGGCTCACCAGCACCTGCTCCTTCACCGTCACCGTGGTGGATGTCACCGCACCGACCATCGCGGGCTGCCCAA
>JBIIYP010000097.1:0-3642 GCA_044346705.1 Flavobacteriales bacterium | reverse complement strand
GGCACGGCCAATACGAGCACATCAGGCGCGGCACCCATCAGCTCCAGCAAGGGCCGCGCGAACAGCATGGTGGGGACCGCCAGCAGCAGCCCGCAGCACAGGGCGATCACCAAGCTCTGGCCTGCCGCCACCCGCGCACCCGCACGGTCCTTCTCCCCGGTCCGCCGCGCCACCACCGCTGTGACCCCCATGCCCAGGCCCCAGGCGATGGAGTACACCGGCAACATGCAGGTCTCCGTCAACGTGATCGTGGCCGTGGCCACCACTCCGAGCTTGCTTACGAAGAAGGTGTCCACCAAGGCGAAGAGCGCCTCCATACCCATCTCCAGCACCATGGGGATGCTCAACAGAACAATGGCCCTGCGCACACCCATGGCGGTGTAGTCGCGCTCTTCCCCCTGCAGGGCCTCCTTCAGTATCGAGATCACGTTCAGCATGACGCACGTTGCCGGACTGGCGCACGCAAAGGTGGTCCGGCCCCTTCATCGCGGCATCATCACGCAGCGCTGTTAATGTGGTGTTAAAGGGGAAAGCACGGAATTGCGGTGGCCTACATTTGCTTCCACCAACGAACGAAACAACCGAACAACCATGAAGAAGTTCATCCTCAGCCTGGGCCTCAGCGCCTTCTTCCTCGGCGCCATGGCGCAGCAGGAAGGCAAGATGGTCGGCGGCACCGGTGCCCAGATCAGCGTCGACAAGGAAGTCCACGACTACGGAAAGATCCCTGCCGGCGCCAACGGCACCTGCGAGTTCAAAGTGACCAACACCGGCGACCAGCCCCTGATCATCACCAACTGCAAAGGCAGCTGCGGTTGCACGGTGCCCAAGTGCGACACCGCCCCCATCAAGCCAGGACAGAGCACCTTGGTGACCGTGAAGTACGACACCAAGCGCGTAGGACCCATCAACAAGAGCGTGACCATCAGCAGCAACGCGGCCAACGCACCGGAGAAGATCGTCCGCATCAGCGGCACCATCGAGCCCGGTCCCGAGACCCCCGCCAGCCCCGTGAAGGAGCAGAGCCCCATGGCCCCCGTGGAGCAGAACTGATCCACACCCTTTTGAAGAGCCCCGCTCCCGAGACCTCGGGGCGGGGCTTTTTCGTTCCGCGCATTGGCCCGGGTTGCCGAACTTCGCCGCTCCATCCGCACCCCCATGCCCAGCATCTCCCAGAAAGGCCAGCACATGCCGGCCTCGCCCATCCGCAAGCTCGTGCCCTTCGCCGAGGCCGCCAAGAAGCGCGGTACCAAGGTGCTGCACCTCAACATCGGGCAGCCGGACATCCACACGCCGCAGGTGGCGCTGGATGCCATCCGCAACATGGACCTGAAGGTGGTGGAGTACAGCCACAGCGCCGGCATCGAGAGCTACCGCAAGGGCCTCGCCGCCTACTACGCGAAGCACGGCATCGCCATCACCCACGAGGACGTGCTCATCACCACCGGGGGCAGCGAGGCGTTGCTCTTCGGCATGATGGCCTGCTTCGACCCGGGCGACGAGATCATCATCCCCGAGCCGTTCTATGCCAACTACAACAGCTTCGCGATGAGCGCCGGCGTCACCGTGGTGCCCGTGCGCAGCGGCATCGACACCGGCTTCGCATTGCCCCCTATTGCCGAGTTCAAGAAGCTCATCACGCCCCGCACCAAGGGCATCCTGATCTGCAACCCCGGCAACCCCACCGGCTACCTCTATTCCCGCGCCGAGCTCGAAACGCTCCGCGACATCGTGAAGGAGCACGACCTCTACCTGTTCAGCGACGAGGTGTACCGCGAGTTCTGCTACGACGGAGCGAAGCACGAAAGCGCCATGACGCTGGAGGGCATCGATGCCAACGTGGTGATGGTGGACAGCGTGAGCAAGCGCTACAGCATGTGCGGTGCGCGCATCGGCGCCTTCATCACCCGCAACCGCGAGCTGATGGCCACCGCGCTCCGGTTCGCCCAGGCACGCCTGAGCCCGCCCACCTTCGGGCAGATCGCCTCCGAGGCAGCCCTCCACACGCCCGACAGCTACTTCACCGAGGTGATCGGCGAGTACGTGCAGCGCCGCAACGTGCTGGTCGATGGGCTCAACACCATCCCCGGTGTGGTCTGCCCCATGCCGAAAGGCGCTTTCTACTGCGTGGCCGAACTGCCCATCGACGATGCGGACGTGTTCTGCCAGTGGCTGCTCGAGTCCTTCGCGCACAAGGGTCACACGGTGATGATGGCTCCCGCCAGTGGCTTCTACGCCAAGCCCGGACCCGGCCGCAAGCAGGTCCGCCTCGCCTATGTGCTGGAGCAGGACAAGTTGCGCCTTGCCGTGGAATGCCTGGGCGAAGCCTTGAAGGCCTATCCCGGCACCACCCGCAAGGTGGGCGCTGCGGAAGCCTCCGCCTGAGCGGGCATCCGCGATCTTCCAGGATCAATGCCGTGCCGCCCTGGTGCGACAGATCCGTTTCCTCCAACATCCCGAACCAAAGCTGCGGCCACCTGGTGCCCGTTCACCCTATGGCCCGGGGCGGAACGTTCGCCGCTCCCCCCCGTACAACACGCCCATGTCCAGCGCCAGGAGCACCTGCTCCGTTGCCCTACGAACCGCGTGTATCCCCCGTATCCGCTCAGGAAATGAAGACTTGACGCCATTCGGAAAGCCCCCTTGGCCGAACGTTCACCCCCTCCTGTTCAAAAGTCAGGGGCAACCTCTGGCAGGCGGCGCCGTCATGGAGGAGAGCAACTGCGGCTGCCCTTGGGAACCCAACAGTGACCGGGGGTCGGGTGCAACCACTTGAAAACGAACCAAGGACACGTTACTTTTGTCTGTCCTGCATCCGAAAGGAATCTGAAGTCCACTTGATCATCCCAACGCAGCCCACCATGCGGAAAACATTACGCCTTCGTACCCTTCTGAGCGTTGCCACCCTCGCCTTCCTCGGCGGTTTGGAAGCGCAGAACGTCGGCATCAACGTGACCGGCGCGGCGCCCAATGCCTCGGCCTTGCTGGACCTGGACGTGAGCGGCATCACCGGCCAGAAGCGCGGCTTGCTGATCCCTCGGGTGCTCCGGGCCAACCGCCTGGCCATCCCCGCACCTGTGGCTGCGGGCATGTGGGTGTACCAGACCGATGATGTGACCGCACCCGTGTTCGATCCTGCCGAAGAGCACGGCTACTGGTACCACAACGGCACCCAATGGATCCGCTGGGCACCGGGCATCGGCTCCTGGACGCTGACCGGCAATGCCGGCACCAACCCCGCAGCTTTGCCACCCAACTACATCGGTAGCAACGCCGGTGCCACCCAGCACCTGCACCTCCGCACCAACTCGGTGGGCAACCCCACGCCGAACCCCCAGATGGTGATCATGGCCACCACCGGCCACGTGGGCATCAACACCACCGTTGCGCCCCCACCCACCGAGCGGCTCGACGTGAACGGTGCCGCGCGCATCTTCACCCCGCCAGGCCCCGGCAGCGGCAGCGCCTCCAACCTCGCCGGAACCATCCGCTACAACGATGGCGCCACCGCACCCAACCGCTGGCACTTCGGCAACCACGACGGTACCGCCACCGGCTGGCAGCGCTTGGAGAACGCCGAGGACCTCGTGACCTCCGCCGCTGGCTACACCCGGGACAGCCTTGGCTGCGCCGTCTCCGGCA
>JBIIYP010000006.1:0-134975 GCA_044346705.1 Flavobacteriales bacterium | reverse complement strand
CCAGCAGGAACAGGATGTGCGTGGAGGAGCCGCCCGCGAGCTTCGCCTGGATAACGTCCAGTTCGAAGGACGCTGTGACGCCGTAGATCAGCGCAATGCCCATGAGGAGGAAGGCCGTGGCGAAGCTCCCGAGCAGGAAGTACTTGAAGCTGGCCTCGCTGCTCCGGTAGCTCCGCTTCTTGCCGCCCGCCAGGATGTACAGCGGGATGCTCAGGATCTCGATGCCCAGGAAGAGCATCAGCAGGTTGGTGTAGCTGGTGAGCAGCAGGCCGCCGGTCAACGAGAAGACCATCAGGGCATAGTGCTCGGCCACGTTCTCCTCCATCCGCGCGTAGTAGTCGATGCCGAAGAGGAAGATCAGGATGGTGACGACCAGCATCGCGCTGTTGAACAGCACGGTCATTTCGTCGCTCTTCATCATGGTGGGGAACTCCGGAACGCCCGGGTTCCAGCCGGTCCAGTTCAGCACCAGGGCGGCAAGGAGCCCCACCGTGGCCACCGGCGCGAGCAGTTGCTTGTTGCCGAAGAGGCCGAGGTAGAGGAGCACCACGCCCAGCACGGAGGTCAGGATCAGCGTGATCATCTCAGTACAGGGCGGTGAGGGTGGACAGCATCTGTTGCACGGGACCGTTCACAAGGTCGAGGATGGGTGCGGGGTACAGACCCAGCACCAGGGTGATGGCGATCAAGGGGACCAGGAAGAGGTGGTCGCGGCGGTCGGCGTCGTGCATCTCCATCTTCCAGCGGTCCGGTCCGAGCATGGCGCGCTGGTAGGCATACAGCATGTACACGGCGCCTACGATGATGGTGGCCACCGCGGCCAGGGCCATCCAATGATCGAGCTGCCAGAGGCCGTTGAACATCAGCCATTCCCCCACGAAGCTCTGGGTAAGCGGCAGGGCGATGGCGTTCACCATCACAAGGAAAAACAGTGCTGCGAGGCGTGGCAATTTGGTCTTCAGCCCGCCCATGGCGCCCAGCTCGCTGGTGCCGGTGCGCTCCTTCAAGGCCCCCACGATGTACAGCATGCTCACCACCAGGATGGCGTGCGCGAAGGCCTGGTACAATGAACCGCCGATGCCGTAGGTGTTCCAGGCGAACAGCCCGGCGCACAACAGGCCCACGTGGCTCAGGGAGCTATAGGCCACCAGGCGCTTCAGGTCCTGCTGGCGGAAGGCGATCACACCGGCGTACAGCGCTCCGAAGAGGCTCAGCCAGATCACCGTGTCCCGCCAGTATTCAACCCCCACCGGCACGATGGGGAACACGAACTTGAGGATCCCATAAAGGCCCATCTTCAGCATCACGCCGCCAAGGACCATGGTGCCTTGCAGCGGGGCCATGGTGTAGGTGTCCGGCTGCCAGCTGTGGAAGGGGAACATGGGCAGCTTGATCGCAAAGGCCAGGAACAGCGCCCAGAACAACCAGATCTGTGTGTCGCCGGAAAGGCGCAGCGCGTGCAGCGCGGCGAAGTCGGAGCTGATCGGAGCGGTCTGCATCACGCAGTAAGCCAGCCCGAAGAGGAGCATGAGGCCGCCCAGCAAGGTGTAGATGAAGAAGCGCACGGTGATCGCCCGGCGATGTTCCCCGCCCCAATACAGCAGCAGGAAGAAGACAGGCACCAACGACAGTTCGTAGAAGATGTAGAAGAGGAAGGCGTTCTGCGCCGTGAAGACCCCGAAGAGGAAGCTCTGTGTGAAGAGCAGCAGGGCGTTCACCATGCTGGGATGCTGCAGCTTTTGCGTGTAGCCCGCGCCGATGATGAAGGGGAACACCACGGCCGTCAACACCATCATCAACAGGCTGATGCCATCGTATCCGAGCGCGAACCGAAGCCCGAGGGAGGGCACCCAGTCGAACTGCACGGGCATCACGCTCTGCCCCGGCACGGCGGTCTGCCACAGCCACAGCACCTGGCCCAGGCTTACGAAGGTGGAGATCAGCGCAATGCCACGGGCCGAGTGGGTGGGACGCACCACGACCAGTGCCAAGGCCGTCAGGAAGGGGATCAGGAGGAGGGCTAGCAGCACCATCTCACACGCCGTATAAGGTCATGACCAGGAACACGATGATGCCCACCACCATGGCGAACAGGTAGAAGCTCATATTGCCGGTCTGCGCCAACCGCAACACCTGCCCCGCACGTTGGGTCAAGCGTCCAGCGCCGTTCATCAGCGGCACCATCAGACGGTCCTCGCCGATGCTTGAGAACCTGGAGCTGAGCCAGCCGTAGGGCTTCTCGAAGAGCGCTTCGTACAGCTCGTCGATGTACCACTTGCGGGCGAAGAGGCGGGGGAAGAACGAAAGTGCATCGGCCTCGGGGTCCAACGTGGCCTTCTTCGCGAAGCGGCCGTATGCCACGTAGATCACGAGCAGCACCAACACCGTGCTCAGGCCCATCAGCGTCCATTCCGTGGCGGCGCTCAGGTGCAGCGACTCCCCGGCGATCCCTTCAGCAGCGCTCTCCAGGTAGTGCTTCATGGGCTCGTGACCACCGAAGAGATGCGGCAGGTTCAGCAGGCCACCGATCACGCTCAACACCGCCAAGACCATCAAGGGCACGGTCATCACCGCTGGGCTCTCGTGTGGATGCTTGTCGCCCCGGTAGCTGCCCCAGAAGGTGAGGAAGAGCAGCCGGAACATGTAGAAGGTGGTGATCAGCGCACCGCCCAGCAACAGCGCGTAAAGCACTGGCGACCGGTCGAAGGCGTGCGCGAGGATCGCGTCCTTGCTGAAGAAGCCGCTGAAGGGGAAGAGCCCCGAGATGGCCAATGTGCCCAGCAGGAAGGTGATGTAGGTGACCTTGATGGAGCCCTTCAGCCCGCCCATCTTGCGGATGTCCTGCTCGCCGCCCAAGGCATGGATCACGCTGCCGGCACCGAGGAAGAGCAGGGCCTTGAAGAAGGCGTGCGTGGTGACGTGGAAGAGGCCTGCGCTATAGGCACCCAGACCGAGCGCCACGAACATGTAGCCAAGCTGGCTCACCGTGGAGTAGGCGAGCACCTTCTTGATGTCGTTCTGGAACACGCCGATGGTGGCGGCCACCAGCGCGGTGATCAGGCCGGTGTAGAGGATCACATCCTGCGTGAACGGCGCGAGCTCGAACAGCACACTGCTGCGCACGATCAGGTAGATGCCGGCGGTGACCATGGTGGCGGCGTGGATCAGCGCGCTCACAGGAGTGGGACCCGCCATGGCGTCCGGCAGCCAGGTGAAGAGGGGCAGCTGTGCGCTCTTGCCGATGGCGCCCACGAACAGCAGCAGCGTGATGCCGGTGAGCGTGGTGCCGTCGAGGCTGCTCGCCTTGTCGAAGACCTCGCTGAAGTTCAAGGTGCCGGTAAGGCTGAAGAGCCAGGCCAGCCCCAGCACGAAGCCCAGGTCGCCGATGCGGTTCATCACGAAGGCCTTGCGTGCGGCGTAGTTGTACGCAGGGGTGGTGTACCAGAAGCCGATCAGCAGGTAGCTGCACAGGCCCACGCCCTCCCAGCCGATGAAGGTCATCACGTAGTTGGCGCCCATCACCAGCACCAGCATGGCGAAGGTGAACAGGTTCAGCAGCGCGAAGAAGGTGCTCACCCGTTGGTCGTCATGCATGTAGCCGATCGAGTAGAGGTGGATCAGCGTGCCCACGCCGGTCACGATCAGCATCATCGTCAGGCTCAACGCATCCACTTGGAACGCGAAGGGGATGTGCATGCCGCCGAGGTGGATCCAGTCGAAGAGGGTGGCGATCTGTGCGCCAGCTGCAGTGTCATGGCCCATGAACAGCATCACGCTCAGCGCGAACGCCGAACCGATGGTGAGCGTACCCAGCATGCCGGCCGCGTTGCCTTTCAGCGAACGACGGAAGATGGCGATGACGATGGCGCCCAGCAGCGGCAGGGCGGGCACCAGGACGGCGAGGATGGACGCGTTCACCATTTCAACCGGTTCAATTGGTTGATGTCCACACTGTCCACGTTGCGTTTCATCATCACCAGGATCGCCAGGCCCACGGTGACCTCGGCGGCCGCCACGAGCATGATGAAGAACACGAAGACCTGTCCGCCCGGATCGTTGTGGTGGGCACTGAAGGCGGTCAACAGCAGGTTCACGCTGTTGAACATCAGCTCCAGGCACATGAGGATGATGATGGTGTTGCGGCGGAAGAGCACCCCCGCCAGCCCGATGCTGAACAGGAAGAAGCTCAGGAACAGGTAGTGCTCGAGCGGCACCTGGCGGATCACCGAGTTGAACGTTTCCATCAGGCGGCGGGGTTCTCCTTTTTACCGAGCATCATGGCACCCACCATCGCGCTGAGGAAGAGCACGCTGCTTACCTCGAACGGCAGCAGGTAGTCCTTGAACAGGGCCATGCCCACATGGCCCACCAGGCCGACGCTCGCATCCTCGGGATTCGCGGAGGCGATCTGCAGCCCCTGGCGCGTGGCGGCCAGCAGCGTGAGCAGGAAGACCCCGCCCGCCACCACGGCCGCGATGCGGGTCATCAGGTGCTTTTGCGGCTCGGTGCGTTGGTTCAGGTTCAGCAGCATGATCACGAAGAGGAAGAGCACCATGATGGCACCCGTGTACACGATGATGTGCACCACCGCCAGGAACTGGGCGTTCAGCAGGATGTAGTGCCCGGCGATGCTGAGGAAGCACACGATCAGCGCGATCACGCTGTTGATCGGGCTGCGCGCGCTCACCACCAGCAGTGCGCTGATGATGGAGATGGCCGCGAAAAGGTAGAACAGGTACTGCATCCGGTGAAGATCGTCCCGCTTAACGGTTGTGCGAATATGGTCGATGCTCCTTGAACTTCAGCACCTCCGGCGTTTGCCGCTTGCTGATATCAATGCGCTTGCTCTTCTCCATCGGCTCCACCAGCTCTTCCTTGCCGAACACGAAGGGCTTGCGCAGGTAGTCGGCCTCCACGATGCGGTCCGTGAGGAAGATCGCCTCTTTCGGGCACGCATCCTCGCAGTCGCCGCAGAAGATGCAGCGCAGCATGTTGATCTCGTACACCGTGGCGTACTTCTCCTCGCGGTAGAGGTTCTCCTCGCCCTTCTTGCGCTCACCGGCGATCATGGTGATGGCCTCGGCCGGACAGGCCACCGCGCAAAGGCCGCAGGCGGTGCAGCGCTCGCGGCCCTGGTCATCGCGCTTCAGCACATGGTGGCCGCGGTAGTTCGCGCTGCGCGGCTTCTCCACTTCCGGATAGCGCAACGAGACCTTCTTCACGAAGAAGAAGTGCTTGAGCGTGATGCTCATGCCCTTGATGATCGCTGGCAGGTAGATGCGTTCCAGGAACGTCATCTTCTTGTCGCTCACCACGCGGGAGCGTTGTGTCAGGGGTTGGAAGGTCGCGCTCATAGCTTCACACTGCCATTAAGGACCATGACGCCGCCGGTGATCAGGATGTTGAGGATGGCCAGCGGGATCAGCCGCTTCCATCCCAGGTTCATCAGCTGGTCATAACGGAATCTCGGGAGCGTCCAGCGGATCCACATGAACAGGAAGATGAAGAAGGTGACCTTCGCGAAGAAGGCCAGAGTCCCCAGGATCACCACGAGGTTGCTCGCCATGCCCGTCTGGTCCACGAAGGGGATGTCGTAGCCGCCGAAGTAGAGCGTGCTGATCACCGCACTGCTGATGAACATGTTCACGTATTCGGCAAAAAGGTAGAAGCCCAGCTTCATGCTGCTGAACTCGGTGTGGTAGCCGCCCACCAGTTCGGTCTCGCACTCGGGCAGGTCGAAGGGGGCGCGGTTGCATTCCGCGAAGGCGCAGATGATGAAGAGCAATACGCCAAGCGGTTGCACGAGCACGTTCCAGGTGCCGTCCAGCTGGCCGGCCACGATGCCGCTCAGGCTCAGGGTGCCGGTGGTCATCACCAGCGCCACGATGCTCATGCCCATGGCAAGCTCGTAGCTCACCATCTGGCTCGCCGCGCGGATCGCGCCGTACAACGCGTACTTGTTGTTGCTCGCCCAGCCGCCCAGCATGATGCCGTACACGCCGATGCTCACCATGGCGAAGATGTAGAGGATGCCGATGCCGGGGTCCGCGCCCTGCAGGCTGTAGGCCTCACCACCGAAGTGCAGGGTGCCGCCCCAGGGGATCACCACACCGGTGAGCAACGCCGTGGTCATCGCGATGGCGGGGCCCAGGAAGTAGAGTTTCCTGTTCGCGGTGGCCGGCACGAAGTCCTCCTTCATGAACATCTTCACCCCATCGGCGATGGGCTGGAGCAGGCCGAAGGGACCCGCGCGGTCCGGACCGATGCGATCCTGCATGAAGGCCGCCACCTTGCGCTCGGCATAGGTCTCGTACGCCGCCACCCCCAGGGTGATCAGCAGCAGCGCGGACAGGAAGAGGAGGGTGTAGAGCATCAGCGATCGGCGATGTTGAACGGTTCGATGCTCGGCGCGTCCGGGGCCGCCTTGTCCAGCAGCGTCTGCTGCAGCTTGCGCTCATAGTGGCCCTGGCTGATCACGCTGTGGCGGTCGATCTTCCGCGGTCCTTCGATCGTCCAGGAGGCCTTGTCCTTCGTCTCGAACCGGCAGGTGTTGCAGATGAACTCCTCCACCTCGCCCCACTGGTCCTTGCGGCCGGTGACGCGCAGCAGTTCTTCGCCCTTCATCCACACGACCACCTTGCCGCTGCATTTCGGGCAGTCGCGGTGCGCATCCAACGGTTGGGTGAACCACACCCGGCTTGTGAAGCGGAAGGTCCTGTCCGTCAGCGCACCCACGGGGCACACGTCGATCACGTTGCCGCTGAAGTCGTTGTCGATCGCGTCCTGGATGTAGGTGCTGATCTCGCTCACATCCCCGCGGTTGATCACTCCGTGCACGCGGCCGTCGGTGATCTGCTCGGCCACCTTCACGCAGCGGTAGCACAGGATACAGCGCGTCATGTGCAACTTGATCGTGTCGCCGATGTCGATCGGCTCGAAGGTGCGGCGCTCAAAGTCGTAGCGGCTGGCCTCCTTGCCGTTCTCGTAGCTCAGGTCCTGTAGATGGCACTCCCCGGCCTGGTCGCAGATGGGGCAGTCCAGCGGGTGGTTGATGAGCAGGAATTCAGTGACGCTCTTGCGCGACTCGATGAGGTCGGCGTTGATGGTGTTCTCCACCACCATGCCGTCCATCACGGCGGTGCGGCAGCTGGCCACGGGCTTCGGCATGGGGCGCGGGTCCTTCTCGCTGCCCTTGGTCACCTTCACGATGCATGTGCGGCAGTAGCCCCCACTGGTCTTCAGCTTGCTGTAATAGCACATCGTGGGCGGCACCACGTGGCGGTCCGCTTTGTTGCGCTCGCCGATCATCCGGGCGGCCTGCAGGATCGTGGTCCCGTCAGGAACCTCGATCTCGATGTTGTCGATGGTGACCTTGGCCATGGCTCAGGCGTAGGAAGCTTTCAGTTCACGCTTGAAGGGCTCCTTGGCGAAGTGTTCGGGGTCCTTCACCTTGGTGGGGAACTTCACGTGGTACTCGAATTCGTCGCGGAAGTGGCGGATGGCGGAGGCCACGGGCCAGGCCGCGGCATCGCCGAGGGGACAGATGGTGTTGCCTTCGATCCGGCGCTGGATGTCCCAGAGCAGGTCGATATCCTCCATGTGCCCGTGCCCGTGCTCGATGCGGTGCAGCACCTTCTCCATCCAACCCGTGCCCTCGCGGCAGGGGCTGCACTGGCCGCAGCTCTCGTGGTGGTAGAAGCGGGTGTGGTTCCAGGTGCTGCGCACGATGCACTGTGCATCGTTGTAGGCATAGAAGCCGCCGGAGCCGAGCATGCTGCCGGTGGCGAAACCGCCGTCGCTCAGGCTTTCGTAGGTCATCAGGCGCGTTTCGCCCGCAGCGGTCTTCAGGAAAAGGTCGCCGGGAATGATGGGCACGCTGCTACCCCCGGGTACCACGGCCTTCAGGGCACGGCCCTCAACGCCACCACAATACTCGTCGCTGTTCAGGAACTCATCGCAGGTGATGCCGAGGTCGATCTCGTACACACCCGGCCGCTTGATGTTGCCGCCCGCGCTGATGAGCTTGGTGCCGGTGCTCTTGCCCACGCCGATCTTGGCGTACTCCTCGCCGCCGTCGTTCACGATGGGCACCACCGCCGCGATGGTCTCCACGTTGTTCACCACGGTGGGACGGTCGTACAGGCCTTTCACCGCCGGGAAGGGTGGCTTGATGCGGGGGTTGCCGCGCTTGCCCTCGAGGCTCTCCAGCAACGCGGTCTCTTCACCGCAGATGTAGGCGCCCGCACCGATGTGCATGTGCAGGTCGAAGTCGAAGCCGCTGCCCAGGATGTTCTTGCCCAACCAGCCGGCCGCGTAGGCCTCGGCGATGGCACGCTCCAGGATCCGGTGTACGTAGAAGTACTCGCCGCGGATGTAGATGTAGCCGCTTTCGGCGCCCAGCGCGAACCCGCTGGTGATCATGCCCTCCACCAGCAGGTGCGGGATGCGCTCCATCAGGTAGCGGTCCTTGAAGGTGCCGGGCTCGCTCTCGTCGGCGTTGCACACGATGTGGCGGGGCACGCCGGGGGGCTTCGCCAGGAAGCTCCACTTCATGCCCGTGGGGAAACCCGCACCACCGCGACCGCGCAGGCCGCTCTTCTTCACCTCCTCCACCACCGCCTCGGGGGTCATGGTCTTGATGGCTTTCTCCACGCTGCGGTACCCACCGTTCGCGCGATAGCCCTCCAGCCCTTGGATGCCGGGAGTGTTGATGTGTTCGAAAAGGAGCTTGCGTCCCATGGTCTATGCAAAGCGGCCAGCGACCAGCGGCCAGTGGCAAGTTGATCCCACAAGGTTCAGGCCGATGGCTGCTCGCCGCTCGCCGCTATGGACTTGCCGCTTTCCGCTTTTCATCGGTCAGTATAATTCGGGCGCTTATTCTCGGCGCGCATGGATTCCAACATGGCGTCCACTTTCTCAGGGGTCAGGTCCTCGTAGTACTTCGCGCCGCACTGCAGCATCGGGGCGCTGCCGCAGCTGCCCAGGCACTCCACGGTCTTCAGGGTGAACATCCCGTCCTTGGTGGTCTCCCCGGGCTTGATGCTGAGCTTCCTGCCGATGTGCTCCACGATCTTCTCGCTGCCGCGGATCATGCAGGGCGAGGTCTGGCACACCTCCAGGTGGTAGGTACCCACCGGGTGCAGGTTGAACATGCTGTAGAAGCTGGCCACCTCGTACACCTCGATGTGCTTCAGGCCCAGCACCTGCGCCACGGCGTCCATGGCGTTCACGCTGAGCCAACCGTCGTTCTCGCTCTGGGCGATGTGCAGGATGGGGATCAGCGCGCTCTTGCTGCGCTCCGCCGGGTACCGTGCAATGATGCTGCGGCACTCGGCCAAGGCAACCTCGCTGAAGGCGAAGGGCTTGGTGCCCTCCCGGGTGGTGACGGCTTTGATCGTGGCTCCCATCACTTGCAGGGTCCTATGGTCGTTGAGGTGATGCCGTTCTGTTTCGCGATGCAGTCATTGCAATAGGTCTTACCATCACAACCGCAAACACCCGGGCAATCCTGTGGGCAGGTTCGGCCCTCGGCCTTCAGTGCGTCATCGTAGCAGGCATTGTCCTTGGTACAGCCCGATAGGGCGCCCAGCAATAGCAGCATCGAGGTGATATGTCGCCAGCCGAATGTCACGCGTCGAGTTCTCCCGCGATCACGTTCATGCTGCTCATGGTGAGGATCGCGTCGCTCAACATGGTGCCTTTGATCATCTCCGGATAGGCCTGGTAGTAGATGTAGCAGGGCCGGCGGAAGTGCAGGCGCGCCGGGGTGCGGCCACCGTCGCTCACCAGGTAGAAGCCCAGTTCGCCGTTGCCGCCTTCCACGCAGTGGTATACCTCGCCGACGGGCACATCGGTCTCCCCCATCACGATCTTGAAGTGCCAGATCAGCGCCTCCATCTGGTTGTAGACCTCTTCCTTCGGGGGCAGCACCCAGGCGGGTACCGCGGCCTGGAAGGTCTTCTTGTCCGGCATCTTGTCCAGCTTCTCGATGGCCTGGCGGATAATGGAGAGGCTCTCCCACATTTCCTGCTCGCGCACCATGAAGCGGTCGTAGGTGTCGCCGTTCTGGCCCACGGGAATGATGAAGTCGAAGTCCTGGTAGCTGCTGTACGGGTTGGCCACGCGCACGTCGTAGTCCACGCCGCAGGCCCGCAGGTTGGGCCCGGTGAAGCCGTAGGCCAGCGCGCGATCCGCAGGAAAGGGACCGCAGTTGATGGTGCGGTCCATGAAGATGCGGTTGCGCATCAGCAGGGCCTCGAACTCCTTCAGCCCAGCAGGGAACTCCTTCACGAAGGCACGGATCCGCTCCCAGGCCAGCTCAGTGAAGTTGCGGTCGAAACCGCCGATGCGGCCCATGTTGGTGGTGAGGCGTGCACCGCAGATCTCCTCGAAGATGTCGTAAAGCTTCTCCCGCCACTGGAAGATGTAGGTGAAGCCGGTGAGCGCGCCGGTGTCCACGCCGATCACACTGTTGCAGATGATGTGGTCCGCGATGCGCGACAGTTCCATCACGATCACCCGCATGTACTCCACGCGCTTGGGCAGCTCAATGCCGCACAGCTTCTCCACCGTCATGTGCCAGCCCATGTTGTTGATGGGTGAGCTGCAATAGTTCAGGCGGTCGGTGATCGTCGTGATCTGGTAGAACGGACGACGTTCCGCCAGCTTCTCAAATGCCCGGTGGATGTAGCCGATGGTCTGTTCGGTGCCCTGGATGAACTCGCCGTCCATCGTCAGCACGTTCTGGAATATGCCGTGCGTGGCGGGGTGGGTGGGGCCCAGGTTCAGGGTGTTGAGCTCACGGGTGTCGTGGGCCTGCACTACATCGTGCTGCCAGTAATCCGGCCGCACGAGTTCCACGGCGGGCTTGGGTCCTTTGGACGCAGGGGGTTTGGGCTGCTCGCTCATCGTCCGAAATAGCTGTCGTCCTTGTCCTCGCGCGTGGGATCCTCCAGGGGATAGTCCTTGCGCAGGGGGAAGGCGGGAAAATCCTCCATGTTCAGGATGCGGCGCAGGTCGGGGTGACCGGTGAACCGCAGGCCGAAGAAGTCGTAGGCCTCGCGCTCCATCCAGTTGGCCGCAGGCCACAGGTCCGTGAAGGTGGGGAACACCGGGTCCTTCAGCGGCGTCTCGGTCTTCACGCGGATGCGGTGACCCTGGCGCATGTTCTGGAGGTGGATCACCAGCCCCAGTGTGTCGCGGTCCGCGTAGTGCATGCCGCAGAGCGTGGTGAGAAAGGTGAGGTCCAGCTTCTCCTTCAGGAAGGCCAACACCTCGTGGATGCTGTCCTTGCGCACGGTGAAGCACAGCATGTCACCCTGCTGCTCGCGCTTGAGGATCCGGTCGCCGAAGGCGATCCCGAGCTGGTCGGTCACCAACTGGTCTCGGTCGGCGTTGATGGCGAAGGCTGGCACGCTCAGTCGATCTTGTATTTGGCGAGGGTCTCTTCGTACTCCTTGCTGTAGCGGCGGCGCAGCCCTTCGTTGGCCACCAGCTCCTGGATCTTCAGCACGCCGTCGATGATCTGCTCGGGGCGGGGGGGGCAACCGGGCACATAGACATCCACGGGGATCACGCGGTCGATGCCCTGTAGCACGCTGTAGGTATCGAAGATGCCGCCGCTGCTGGCGCAGGCACCCACGCTCAGCACCCACTTGGGTTCGGCCATCTGGGTGTAGACCTCCTTCAGCACGGGGGCCATCTTCTTGGCGATGGTGCCCATCACCATCAGCAGGTCGCTCTGGCGCGGGCTGAAGCTGAGGCGTTCCATGCCGAAACGCGCCAGGTCATAATTGGCGCCCATGGTGGCCATGAACTCGATCCCGCAACAGCTGGTGGCGAAGGGCAGCGGCCAGATGCTGTTCTTGCGCGCCAGGCCCACGGCCTTCTCCAGGCTGGTGGTCATGAAGCCGGCTCCACTGTAGCCCTCAGGGGCCTGCACGATCGTGGGGGTGCCACGCTCGCTGGTGATGATCTTGCTGTCGCTCATGGTCGGTCGCTGCTTATTGGTCCCACTTCAGGGCGCCTTTGCGGATCACGTAGTAGAAGCCGGCGAGCACGAAGCCGATGAACAGGACCATCTCCACGAAGCCGGCCATGCCAAGCTCCTTGAAGTTCACCGCCCAGGGATAGAGGAAGATGATCTCCACATCGAACAGCACGAAGAGGATGGCGATCAGGAAGTACTTCACCGAGAAGGGTGAACGGGCGTTGCCGAATTGCTCGACGCCGCACTCGAAGTTCTCGTTCTTGACCTTGCCCTGGCGCTTGGGACCGAGCCAGGCGGCGAAGACCAGGCCACCGACCACGAAGCCGACGGCCAGCAGGGTCTGCATGGCGATGGGAAGGAAATCCTGAGGGGTGCTCATGGTGCGTGCGGACAGCGCTGCTGCGAACCTAAGGGTTCGCATGGGCGGCGGCAAATGTATGCGCCGCCTTCAACGTTGCCGATGAGGAAGATGCCCGGTATCCCCGGAGCCATGTTCAAGCCGCCTGCCGCCCGTTCTTGCGGTCCGCAGGAACGGACCTTGGCGACCGGAGCCGGACGAGCTCTGCGAAGGGGCGTCCGGTGAGTTTGCTCTGCACCCAGGCCAGCGGGTCGAAATGGTCGTACACGGCCCGTTCCCGAGGGTCCTGCTCCAACGCCAGAAGCGTGTCCCGGAGCTGCACATAGGCGCGCTGCACGGATCCAGGCCCCCGGGCCTTCATGCGTTGGCGCACGAGTTCCAGAACGGCCTTCTCCACCGGAAGGTCGCGCCGCTTTCCGGCCAGGTAGCGTTCGGTGTTGCGGAGCGCATAGGGCAACAGTTCCGTTTGGCCCATTTCCAGCTGGATCAGCAGGTTCAGCACACGCCCGAAACTGTGCACTTCGGTGCCTTCGTCCACAGCCCCCTCGCTCAGTTGGCGGTGGCTGTAGCGCAACGCCAGCTCCAGTTCCCCCGCTCCGAAATGGACATACGCCAGTTGGAAGAGCAGCCCTGCCTTCCGCAAGGCCCCGAGCTGCGCATCGTGCTGTTGAAGCCGCTCCGAAATGCTCAACGAGCGTTCCACCGCCTTGGTGAAATCACCGCTGCGGGCCAGGATGGCCAGCTCCAGGCTGGCGCTGGTGGCGAAGACCTTCAGTTCAAGGTCCGGCGTCGGTGCTTCGGGCAGCGTGGCGGGCAGGATGCGGAATTCCTTCAAGAGGATGTTCGCCTCTTCGTATCGGCCCAGTCGGGTGAGCACATAGATGCGGTTGCTGAGCACGCTGAACCGCAGGTTCGGCTCGTCCTTGAACCGTTCCTGTTCCTTCAGGAGCAGTGCATGGTTCAGCGCCAGTTGTTCAGCACAGGTGGCCAGGTCTCCTTGGGCGAAGGCAACGGCCGAACGCACATGGTGCTGCAGGAACCGACCCCGCGCCGTCAGCAAGGCGTCCGCGTCGCGCAGCAGCGGGTGTTCCAGCAAGGCGTTCAAGGCCCTTTCCTGCCGCTCGTCACGCGCGTGGCCTTCGCGGTAGAGCAGGAGGAAGGACCGGCTTTTCAAGGCCCAGAGCTCCTCCACCTGTCGCAGTTCTTCATGCAGGGCGGCCGCTTCGGCCGTCAGGTCATCGATGTTGGCCCCGGTCACGCTTCCATAGTTGGAACGCTCAGCCAGTCGGCGCTCCCATTCCAACACGTCCAACAGGATGGTCTGCCGGTCGTTCTGGCGGGCCAGTTGGCGTACGCTGCGCAGCATGCGCGCCGCATCGGCGTAAAGGGTCCGTTGGTAGAGGAGTTCCACCTGGTGCAGCTGGCGCCTGAGCCGGGCATCCACCGAGCTGTCCGCATGGAACGCGTCGAGGCTGGCCAGGATGGACTCATAGAGCCGCCGCTTGGTGATGGGGAAGCGATGGATGAACGCCTCACCGGCGAAACGGGCCAACAGCGCCTTTTCGTCGTACTCCACCATGCTCGCGATGGCATCGAAGAGCGTGCGGTGGTTGCTGTGGCCCCCGACCACATGGCGTGCGGTGTACAACTTGAAGTATCGCTTCTCCGCCCTGGTCATGGACAGGATGAGCCTGTGGACGTGGTCGTGAGGGGTGTTCGCCATCGGTAACGGAACGGGCCTTTTGAGCCTTTCTCCAGTGAAAAGCTATCCGGTCCTTGAGGATGCCGGATGCGTCCACCGGGTAACGGTGGTGATGGGCGAAGGAACGGTGAGCGGCACTTCGGCTGCCCGCTGCATGAAATGAAAAAACCCCGGGGATACCGGGGCTCTGTGCGCATGTATCGGGGATGATCAGATCGTCTTGTTCTTCTTGTTCCGTTCACTGTCACCTTCGTCATTCCCATCGTCGGAGATTCCATCATCATCGGGGGAACCACCTTGGTCGAACTCGCCACCACGAAGCGTGGTGCCCGCCGGTCGTTCACTGTTGTCGAGGATGTCATTGGCGTCCTGGCCCATGGAACGGTCGGTACCAGCGGGCTCGTCCGCAGGTGCACAGACCTCTTCCCGGGAGCACGCGCTCGCCAGCAGCGAAAAGACCACGGCCAGCGTGATGAGAAAGCGGTTTGTGCGGAACAGTGCGGTATTCATGACGAACCAAATATAAGTGGCTTGTGCCCGTTCCGCAAGTCCGGAGGCCAACTTCCTGTCCCGTTCTTGGAAGGCAGATCGATGGTCACCCGGGTGCCGCAGACCGCTCCATCCGGTCCGTGCATCTGTTCCGGCCCAGTGATGCGTATGTCTGAAAGGTCCAATCGGCGCAGCACATCGGCCCTGCCCTTGGTGATCTCAATGCCGCGCGAGATGTGGTCCCCTTCGCTGGCCGATTTGCTGGACCGGCTTTGGTCCACACCGATCCCGTCGTCCGCGACCAGCACGACCACACGTCCGGCGGCCCCGTTCGCCACGCTGATGGACACCACCCCTGGTCGCTCCGTGGGCAGGATCCCATGCCAGATGCTGTTCTCCACATAGGGCTGCAGCATCATGGCCGGGATCTGGATGGTCCGCAGGTCAACGCCGGGCTCCACCTCCACGTGGTACCGGAATTTGTCCTTGAAGCGCATGTGCTCCAGGACCAGGTAGAGCTCAAGCCGCTCCAGTTCTTCAGCAAGCGTGGTGGTATCGCTCTGGCTGGCGTCCAGGTTGCGCCGGATGAGCTTGGCGAAGCTCGTGAGGTAGCGGTTGGCCGCCGTGCGGTCCTGCCGGTTGATGTAATACTGGATGCTGTTGAGCGCGTTGAAGATGAAGTGCCGGTTCATGTTGGCGTTCAAGGCCTGCTGTTCAAGTTGGAGCATGCGCGAGCGCAACATCAACTGGCGCGTCTTCTCCCGCCTTTGCCGCTGCCGGCCGCGGTAGCGCATCACCCCGAAGGTGGTGCCCGCTGCGAGCGAGCCGCACGCAAGGAAGAACCACCAGCGCAACCAGAAGGGCGGAAGGATGCGGAAGGAGAATCGCTGGGGAAGGCTCCAGGCACCATCCCGTCCCGCGGCGATCACTTCGAAGGTGTAATCGCCCTGGGTGAGGTTGCTGTAGCTGGCGAAGCGCGCGTCGGTGGGTGGCAACCAGTCCATGTCGGCGCCCAGCAAACGATACCGGTAGCGCACTTGATCGGGGTCCGCCAGGTCGATCGCCGCGTAATCGAAGGTGACATGGTTGCGTCGGTAGATCAGTTGCAGACCCACCGGTAGCCCGTTCACGGAGGACAGGCTGTCGCACTGGCCTTTCCAATCAGTGAGTTGGAGAAAGGAGCGCAGGCCCGTGAGATGCACCAGCGGGGTGCGCTGCCGGGCGATGTTGGGCTCTCGGGCCGGATCGTAGCGCAGGAGCCCGGCGGCCGTGCCCAGGAGCAGCCGCCCTTGACCATCGCTGTGCACGGCGTTCAGGTTGCATTCCAGGCTGCGAAGCCCATCGGTCATCGTGTAGTGTTCCACCTTTCCGCGACCGCTGAGCAAGCTGTCCGGTGGTGCGCGGAACAGTCCGTTGTTGGTGCCGACCCACACGTTGCCGTCAGCACCGGTCGCCAGCAGGTCGATGTAGTTGCTGCCAAAATCCTGGCCAAGTCGGATGGTCCTGAACCGTTCGCCCACCAGGCAGTTTAGCCCGTTCGAGGTACCCGCCCACAGCCGCCCGGCACCGTCGAAGAGCAGGCAGAACACGGTATTGTCGCTCGATCCTTCCTGTGTGCCATAGCGGATCACGGAGCTGCCGTTGAACACCTGCACGCCCTCGTCGGTGGCAAGCCAGAGGCGGCCTTGCTTGTCGGGTACGATCGAGCGGATCGAACGCCCCGGCCCACCGGGTCCTGATGGATACCATTGCATGGTGCCAGAGGGAGCGCGCATCACCAGGCCGTCACGCGTGCCGCACCAGAGGCGCCCCTGCGGATCCTCGTGCAGCGCCAGCACCCGTGATCCGCTCAGGGAGGCGGCACTGTCCAAGGGCACCACCTGCCCGTTCACGAGATGGCAGATGCCATCGCTGGTGCCGAACCACAGGGTGCCGTCGCGCGACAGCAGGCCGCACCAGACCGTGTTGTTGGGCAGGCCGTCCAAGGTGGTCACCATCGCCATGCCGTCCATGCGGCAAACGCCGTTCCCATAAGTGCTCAGCCATAGATCGCCCGCCGCGTCCGGAGTGATGTCCATCACCTGGTCGCTGCACAGGCCGTCCTTCACCGTATAGGTCACGAACCGGTCGCCCGTGTATCGCAAGGCACCGGCGCCGTCCGTTCCGAACCACAGGTTGCCTTCAAGGTCCTGGAAACCGCACCAGATGTTGTCGTTGGGCAGTCCCTGGTGCACGGTGAAGGAGCGGATCCGCCCCAGGTCCGTGGTGGCCGATAGGTCGATGATGTTGAGCCCGAACTTGGTCCCGGCCCATACGTTGCCCCTGGCGTCGAGCACCAGGGAGCGCACGTTGTTCTGGAGCAGGCCGTTCTCCTCGTCGTATTCCACGATGCGCCCATCGGCGAGCAGTCCGTAGAGCCCATAACCGTTCGTTCCCACCCAGAGATCACCTTTCGGTGAGCGGGCAAGGGCGTTCACGTACAATGAGCCACCGCCCACTGGGATGGACGTACACTTTCCCTCTTTCCATTCCAGCAGCCCGTTGCGAAGGCCGATGAACAGGCGACCGTCGGGTGCGGCGAGCAAGGCGCGGGCGTTCCGTGCCGTATCTGTTGGGAAGCCTTCCAGCGCTTTGATGTCGTTCCCGCGCCGGACCAGCACGCCCGCAACATCGGTGGCGATGTACAGGGCACCATCCGTTCCTTGCGCAAGGGCAAGCACTCTGCCACCTCGCGCATAATCCGGCAAGGGCACATTGCGCATCCGGCGACCGCGGTGCTCCACCAAGCTGCCGCCAGCGCCCAGCCAGATGGTACCATCGGCCGCACACAACAGCGCGTTCACCTGGGCATCGGGCAGGCCTTCCTGAAGTGCATAGTTGCTGAACTCACGGCCATCGAAGCGACTGGCCCCGCCCAGGGTTCCGAACCACAGGTAGCCTGCTGAATCCTGTGCCATGCAACGCACCTGGCTCTGTGCGAGCCCGTCCTGTGTGGTGTATTGGGCAAAGGCGTGTTGCTGGGCGTGGAGCGGCAGGAGCAGGGGCATGGGCAGGAGCAGGACGGCCATGCGCCGCCACCACGCGAGGAAGGGTCCTGCGTAGGACATCGGACATCGGACAAGGACCCCGATCCTGCTCATGCGTCAGCGACCATCCTTTGCTCAGAACGTGTTGATCATCGAGAGGAAGTCCGGCAGTCGGCGGCGGCTCACGGGGATCAACGCGCCGCTGTCCAGCTGGGCCATGTTGCCCTCGGTGCGGCTGAAGCCCTTGAGGTGCTCCAGGTTGATGATGTACGACTTGTGCACGCGGAAGAACTTCTTCGGGTCGAGGTTCGTCTCGAACACGCGGATGTGCTTGCTGCTGATGGTGCGTTTGCCGTCGCGGGTGAAGACGGTGGTGTAGCTGTCGCTGGCCTCCAGGTAGAGGATGTCCTCGTGCTTGAGGAGCACCAGTCCATCGCGGCTGGGTACGGCCACCCGACTGCTCAGGGGCGAGGCCGGGTCGTTCATCAACGCAGCGATGGCGCTCTGGTGCTGCTGACCTTCCGCCGGTTCATCGACCAGCTTGTGCAGCTTCTTCACCGCCCGTTTCAGCTCATCCGGATCGATGGGCTTCTCCAGGTAATCCAGCGCGTTCTCTTTGAAGGCACGCAGTGCATACTCATCGTAGGCCGTGGTGAACACGACCGGCAGTTCACGCCCTTGAAGGCTTTGCAGCAGGCTGAAGCCGTCCTCGCCGGGCATCTTGATGTCCAGGAAGAGGGCGTTGGGGTTCAGCTCATCGATCAGTTTCCTCGCTTGCTCGGCGCTTCCGGCCTGTCCGACCACCTGCACTTCCGGGCAGTTGTCCTCCAGCATGATCCGCAGGTTCTCCCGGGCATCGCTCTCGTCGTCCACGATCACCGCTCGCATCGCCATGGCAACAGGGGTTTCCGGAAAAGTAGGGGAGACCGGCCTGAGCCGCCCGATCATTGAGTGGATCGTCAGCGTGAGCGTGTGAAGTGTCAGGATGGGCGCACGGCCTCCAGAAAATCATTCACCCGTTCCCGCGCGATGGGCACCCGCGCCCCGTTCTTCATCACGGCCCAGTGTCCATCCTCGCGGAGGTACTCCCGCAAGTGGGCCACGTTGATCAGGTGGCTGCGGTGCACGCGCACGAACTGGATCGGGTCCAGCATGTCCTCGTAGACCTTCAGCGTTCGCGTGTCGAGGTAGCGGCTGGAGTCGGTGAAGTGCAACAGGGTGCAGTTGCCGTCGGCCTCCAGGTGCACGATATTGTGCGGTTCGAAAAGCTTGAAACCCTTGGCATGGTCAACGGCCAGGCGCTGGCCTCCCTGTTCCTTGATCAGGCGTGCGGTGGTCTTCAGCTCATCGTGGTAACGTTGACCCTCACCCGGTCGGCCACGCAATTGTTGTTGGCGTTTCACGGCCTTGTTCACGGCGGCCTTCAGTTCATCAGGGTCGATCGGCTTCAGGATGTAATCCACGGCGTTCGCGTGGAAGGCCTGTACCGCATAATCCTTGAACGCGGTGACGAAGACCACCAGGAGGTCGGGTTCGTCCAGGCTCTCCAGCAGGTCAAGCCCTTCGTGCCCACTGGGCATTCGGATATCCAGAAAGAGCAGGTCGGGCCGCAGGGTGGCGAGCTGTTCCTGTGCCGGTTTCAAACCGTCGGCCACGCCCACCACGTTCACTTCAGGGCACTCGTCGGCAAGCATCATCCGCAGGTTCTCGCGGGCGAGCTCTTCGTCGTCCACGATCAGTGCACGGATGGGCGAGGTGAACATGGTGAGCGAATGTAGGGCAGGGGTGCGATGGTGCCATGGTGCCAGGGTGGATCGTCCATACTTGTTGACCGCACCCTGCCCACCCGCCGCCGTTGCTCGTCCGTCCCTTTCTGAACGGGTCGTCACGCGATAGATTGGTTCTCGGTAGCGCAAACCCCCTTGTTGCGATGAACATCACCACCACACGGATCCAAGGTCCCCAGGGCCTGTGGATCTTCAATGATCAGGGTAACTGAGGCAGGTCCTTTGGCCTCACCCTGTAACCCTGGAAGGGTGTGTGCCGTATGCAAGGCCACACCCGTCCCCCATGTCAGCCAACGAACCCATCACGATCCGCCTGCGCATCGACCAGCTTGAGCGGCTATTGATGTTCGACTACGACCCGCAGTCTCCGGATGCCTTGTTCGATATCTGCGACAGTCAAGGACATGTCCTGCGTACCGGCGATATCACGGGCCCTGTTACCCAGGTCCGGCTCTCCGGGATCCAGGGCGAAGACCTGATCCTGATGGTGATCGATGGGGAGAACAGTTCGGTCCAGCCCATCCCGCTGCGCAAGGCGAGCTAAGGACCACTTCGCCCTTTCCGGTCCCCGGGGTCAAGGGCCTCACCATCGTCGGTACGGGGCATTCCAGGCAGATCGATGGTGAGTTGACGCACCGGATCATCAACGATACGACCGGCCCCGACAGGGTACAAGTGGTCCTCGAGCTTCGAACCTGAACATTCGACCGTTCCCGGATCCGTTACGTCCATTGCCCGTGCACCGCTGGTGTTCGGGCTTCTTCGTGCCCACCTTGGCAGCGCAGGTTACCGGGAACATCTTCCCGGTCCCTTGCGAAGAGCGTTTTGGGTTTTGGTTTGGACGAGTGGCAGTGAGGTCCCGCACCGGTTACGGCGACGGGACCTCACCGTTCTCAGGCCGGCCGGACAGGGCGGCCACCGGTAACCAGGAACCAGGAAGCGAGACCCAACATGCCGAGCATGAGCTCGATGTTGGCTCCCGGCCAATGCATCAGTTTGAATATCACACCGATGAGCGCCACCGCCAGCGATCCGAAGATCCAGATGGGTCGCTGGATCTGCACGGACCATGGACCGGGTTTCGTGACCAGCAGGATCAACAAGGTCACAAGGGTCAGCACGGCGCTGGTGAGCAGGATGATGTTCGCCCCGGGCCAGTGAAGGAATTTGAACAGGATGCCGATGATGAGGCCGGCGATACCGATGGAGCGGAGGTTCATGCTGTGGGTGGTTTTCCTACCTGAATGACCATGCACCGGAAAGGTAACGCCACCTCCGGCAACTGAATTATGGTTGCTTCACGAAGGGCCTCACCACCACCCTCCCATCCACCAAGGTGATCCGCGCGGTCCAGAAGCCGTTCGCGAGGCCTTCAAGGGACAGTGCGGCCTGCGTCCCCTGTGAAGCGATGCGGCGCACCACCCGCCCGCTCGCGTCCATGAGCTCGATGGAGCGCAGGGCGGTGCCATCGGTACGGACGTTCAGTTCCGATGCGGCAGGTACGGGGAACACGATGAACGAGGCATCGTCCAGGTCCTGCACGCCCGTGCTCGGGGTGTAGAGGATGGCGCCGCCCGGGATCGCAAGGTGCCCACCACCAGGACCGGTGTTGCCCGCTGCCACGGTGCCGTAATAGGTGGTGCCGATGACATAAGGAAACTCCGGTTGCAGCAGGGAGTCCAGCGTCACGAAGTAGGCGTAGGTGCCCGCCGGGTGCTCCGGGGTCACCGTGAACCGGCCGTTGTGCACGTCCAGGTCTCCGGAGCCGGCGACGTAGGCGTAGTCCTCGATGAAAGCCCCGAGCGGGTATTGGCCGCCGATCGCTGGACCGTATTGGTTCGCGGGAAGCACGGTGCCATCGGGCAGCGTTGTGCGGTCCGTGATGCTGCGGAGCTGGTAGCTGGTGCGCATGCGGCTGATGCCTCCGGTGCCGTCCGTGTTGGTGAAGCCCCAAGCCCCATAGATCGGGAATCCATCGAAGGCGTAGCCGATGAGGTCGCTGTGCGCCTGGTCGTCCATGAAGTCGTAGAGGCAGTTCGGGCTTACGTGGTGGTGGTATTCACCGTTGGGCGCCGGGTGGCCCAGGCACAGGTCGAAGCTGATGCCCTCGAACACCCTGGCGTCGCGGTGCCAGATGCCTTGGTTGTTGTAGCTCATGCCGTCCTCGGCGTTGAAAATGCTTACACCGTTGCGCCAGACCCCGATGTGGCCCAAGCCGGTCTCCACCAGGGTGCCTGTGTTCTCCACCGGGTCGCGTGTGATGCGGAAGGTGAAGTCCTGCGGCACCGGCACGTTGGGGTTGTTGGTCCACGGCCCGATGTCGTAGCCCGGGATGCAGCTGCAGCTCACATAAACATCCGTGGCCGTGTAGTTCACGGCCTGCACGTTGGTGAGGTAGTTGCTGTATCCCGTTTCGCTGCCGGGGTTGATGATCCAACTGGTGATCTCCGGGCCTTGGGCGTGGAGGTGGAACAGGCTGGCGGTGCAGAAGGCTGCGGTGAGCAGGGGTCGCGTCATGGAGGTGAAATGACCCGTGGGACACACCGCAGCGGAAATGGTTTGATCACTGGAGGTGTGCGAGTGACTTTCAGCGCGAGAAAGGGGAGCCCCCGGCCATTGAGGGCGTCGTGCTTCAAACCATCGTCCTCAGTTGTTCGTTTCCTTCTCCATCTCAACGAGTTCGAGAAGGTTCTTCCTGTCATGTGAAATGAAGAGAAGCTCCTTGCCGACCTTGCTGGTCTCGATATGCAGGGGTTCTGCTGTACGGATCAAGGGAACCAAGCCGTCATAAAGAGACTCTTTGAGGCGCACACCCGACCTGCTGCGAAGCAAAGCACCGTCATTCCCCTGCTCGACCTGGACCTTTTCCCTGTGCCGGCGAACGATGAGGTCCATGTCAATGTGCCCGAAGCGCTCTCCGGCGGATCATTGGTGCTGCGCGATGCGCTCGGACGCCAGGCTTTGGTGCACCCCCTGGTGTCCGGACCGAACACCGTCGCCATAGGCCACTTGGTGCAGGGCATCTACACAGCGGAGGTGATCACGGCCCGGTCCGCTATGTGGGGCGCGTGGTGAAGGAGTAGACGACAAGGATCGTGGAGTCGCGAAGCCCTTCGAGCGATCGAGGGGCTTCGTGTTTCTAGCCTTCGTCGTTTCTCATCGACACCAAGAACCAACAACCGCCCACGACCAGCCCCGCAATGAGCATCGCACTGGCGTATGGCCAATGCTGTATCTGGAACAGTGCACCCGACAGGGTTAGCACGGCAGCAGTGAGGAAGAGCCATCCGGACAATGGAGAGGCGCCTTTGATCGGGAGGAAGCGGTACCGGTTGTACCAAGCGGTGCCCACTGCGCCGATGGCAAGAATGACCCAAGCCACACCGCGACCGGGTAGGTGCAACATGGTCATCGCCAGAACGGATACCAGTCCGATGAAGAACAGATCGCGCACAGCGACCTCCACCGTGAGCGGTACACGCGCCGTGATCCTTGCCGCCACTGCGGCCACTGCGACCAACCAAGCGCTCACCAGTATGGCATCGGTCCATGGCCAGTGTTGTATCCTGAACAGCACGGCGACGATGAGCAGACCCAAGCTGATCGCACGCAGCGTTTCGGGCGCTATCAGGTTCGATCGTGCCATTCAGCCTACGCCACCACCGTTCTCAAAAGCCGAAGCCTAGGCGAAGGCTTTCCTCCTGTTCATCATCTCCTCCACCGCATCCGCCTCCACAGGGATGTCGGCGAACAGGTCGATCGGTGCATCGCGCGTGACGAGGATGTTGTTCTCCAGGCGGATGCCCAGCTTTTCCTCGCGGATGTAGATGCCTGGCTCCACGGTGAAGACCATGCCTTCGGCGATCGGTTCGTTCCACAGACCCACGTCGTGTACATCGAGGCCCAGGAAGTGGCTGGTGCCGTGCATGAAGTACTTCTTGTAGAGCGGCTTTTCCGGGTCCTGCTTCGCGACATCGCTCTGGTCGATGAGGCCGAGGCCGATCAATTCGCTCTCCATGATCTTGCCCACCTGCTTGTGGTAGTCGGCTAGCAAGGTGCCGGGGCGCAGCAGTTGCGTGGCCTCGTTCTTCACGCGCCACACCGCATTGTACACGTCCTTCTGGCGCTTGGTGAAACGACCGTTCACCGGTACGCACCGCGTGAGGTCGCTCGCATAGCCGCCGTACTCGCAGCCGAAATCCATCAGTATCACATCGCCGTCGTTGCACACCTGATCGTTCGTGATGTAGTGGAGCACGCAGGCGTTGTAGCCACTGGCGATGATCGGCGTGTAGGCATGCCCACGCGAACCGTTGCGCAGGAACTCATGGCTGATCTCCGCTTCAATTTCGTACTCCTTCACGCCGGGCTTCACGAAACCGCACACGCGCTCGAAGGCCTTGCCCGTGATCGCGATCGCACGTTGGATCTGTGCCACTTCCTCCGCCGTCTTGCGGCTGCGGATGCGGTGCATGATCGGTGCGCTGCGCTTCAGGCTATGCAGCGGGAATTGCGCGCGCGTCTCCTTGTTCTTGCGCTCCTCGCGCGTCTCCACCTCGTTGCCCTGGCGCAGGTGCTCATTGCTGTTGAGGTACAGGTGCTCGCACTGCGGCACCAGCCGCTTGATCGTCGCTTCGTAGCTCGTCGTCCACAGTACCGTGGGGATCCCGCTCAGCTCCGTCGCTTCCTTCTGGCTGAACTTGGCGCCTTCCCAGATCGCGATGAGGTCGCTCGTCTCCCGCACGAAGAGGATCTCGCGGTCCTTCGGGTCCACCGCATCGGGGAAGAGCAGCAGGATCGTCTCCTCTTGGTCGATGCCGCTGAGGTGGAAGATGTCGCTGGCCTGCTTGAACGGCATGTGCCCATCGGCGCTGGTGGGCATGATGTCGTTGCTGTGGAAGATGGCGAGGCCCCCTTTTTCCAAGTGCTGGCGGAAACGGGCGCGGTGCTCGCGGTAGGTGGCTGCGGAAAGGGGGGCGTAACGCATGGCAGTTCGCCGAAGGCTCGGCGTAGGCGATCGGTGGGAAGTAGGAGAGGCGAAGGTAGGAGGGTGCCTCGAAGTACCTCGAACCTGCCTACAGGCAGGCAGGTGGATGGCATTCGTGGGTATTCTTGATCCAGACGAGGCGTGACGAAGCGAGAATACTGGTCTCCGACGCGCCAAAGCGCTCTGGTCGCACTTCGCCAAAGCGCTCCGGCGACGGCGCGCGACGGCGCGAACGAAGTCACCGACTGAGGAACAACGAAGTATGGCTCAAGAAGATCCATGCGCCCGTCGGGTCGACACGAAGTGTTGATGACGCCGGAGCGAGCTACTTCGAGGTGCCCAGGAGGGTGAAAGGGTGTCCCGGGAAAGCGTGTTCCCCTGCCCTTCTCCCGGTCGCTCACGGTCCTTACCGGTGACGCGGGTGGCTCCGGCTCTTCGCGCACTACCCCCGCTATCCGGTCGCCATGGAGGTGGCGCAGGGGGGCCTGCCCGGAGGACTTTGCCAGGATGCCAGGGAGCCGGCCGGGCGCGGTTCTGTCCCGGTCGGTGAAGCAGGCCGATGGTGGTGTCGCTCCGCTTCTTCCTCTGCGGTCCAGGGAAGGCGGCATCATTCGGTGGCCGCCCTCCCAGCCCCACCGACCTCGCCTGCATACCCCAGGCCAGGGTCCGTTCGGGTCGCATGGGCCGACCCTTCCCCCCGACCGGCAGTGATACCACGTAACCTTCCTCCCCCCATTTGCGTTCGAAGGCCAGAAAAAGATAGCTCAACGAATTTGAACAGTCGACGAACGATCCTCGGGTAACACGCTCCAAAGGGGCGGTGGACCCAACGGATAGCAAGGCCAGAACGCATACCGACCACACCCGACAGAACCGCACGACCAACGCACTTCCAGATACGACCGATGAACCTTCACTCCACACCAGAACACTCCACCAAAATGAAAAAGCAAGCACTACTTCAGGCAGGCATGCTGTTGCTGCTCGCCCTTCCATCCCAGGCCAACAACCTGCAGATGGGCAACCCCACGGTGAACACGGGCGCCTCCACCATCTCCTTCACCATCAGCTGGGAGAACAGCTGGAACGTGACGGCAGGTCCGGCGAACTGGGACGGCGTATGGCTGTTCGTCAAGCGCCAGGCCTGCAGCGACCGCCTCTGGAACCACGCCCTGCTCAGCACCAACGACGCGGACCATGCAATTACCGGCGGGGTGCTGGAGGTGGATGCCGTGACCGACGGCATGGGCGTGTTCGTGCGCCGCACCAGCGCGGGCCAGGGCAACATCGCTACGGCCACGGTGACCCTGCGCTTGCAAACGGCCCCCAACGCGGTCGACAACTTCAAGGTGTTCGGCATCGAGATGGTGAACATCCCCCAGGGCGACTTCATCATCGGCGATGGCGTCCAGGGCTCGAGCAACGCGAACTTCTGCCCCCAGTGGATCACCGCGGCCACGCAGGCTGCAGGGCTCGGAGTAGCCTCTAACTACGCGTGTTGGAACGGTAGTACGGGCTCCTGGTCACCCCTCCCGGGCACCTTCCCCCTCGGCGTGAACCGCTTCTACAGCATGAAGTACGAGGTGAGCCAGGATCAATACGTGGGTTTCCTCAACTGCCTCACCTTCACCCAACAGGTGGCCCGCACGGCGCAACCGCCCAACAGTGGTTCAGGAACCTATGCCCTTACCGCCACCACTCCGACCAGCCGCAACGGCATCCGCATCGCCATGTCCGGCCTGCCCAACAGCGAACCGGCGGTGTACGGCTGCGACCTCAACGCCAACGGTGTGTACGATGAGGCCACGGATGGCCAGAACATCGCCTGCAACTGGCTGGCTTGGAGCGACCTCATCGCGTACCTCGATTGGGCGGCGCTGCGTCCCATGACCGAGTTCGAATACGAGAAGATCTGCCGGGGCCCTGCATCCACCATGCTGGCCAATGAGCATGCCTGGAGCACCACCGCACTTACGGCGGCGAACGCAGGTGCGTTGACGAACCCCGGCGCGGCGGATGAAGTGCCGACCGCCACCGGACCGGGCCTGTGCGCCATCGGCAGTGGCAACACCGCCCATGGACCGCTGCGTTGCGGTTTTGCCTCGACCGCTTCCACCACCCGCATTGCCGCGGGCGCCGCATTCTACGGGGTGATGGACATGACCGGCAACGTGTGGGAACAGACAATCGGTGGATGGAGCTTCAACTACAGCGGATTCACGGCGGCCAATGGCGACGGGTCCCTTACCGCCGGCGGTACGGCCAACACCACGGCATGGCCGCCAAATGGAGGCAACGGCGGTGGCGGCGTAGTCCGGGGAGCTGCCTGGAACAACTGGAACGGCCGCCATATCAGCGCCCGGGGTGACGCGATCCAAAACGGCCCTGCAAACGCCGGGCGCGACCGGAGTGTCGGCGGCCGTGGCATCCGCAACTATTGAACCTGCCCCGCACGATGAAACAACGCCTTCACATCCTTGCCGCCCTGGCCCTGCTGGCGATCCGCGCAGGGGCCCAGTTCAGCGGTGGCGTTGCCTTCGCGAACCCCGGCGGTAACCTGGCGCAGAGCAACTGCACCATACCGGGCCAGGTGTTCTACGGCGGGGTGGCCGACGGACAGGCCTCCGGTGACCTTATCCAGAGCAACTGCACCATACCGGGCCAGGTGTTCTACGGCGGGGTGGCTGACGGACAGGCCTCCGGTGACCTTATCCAGAGCACCTGCGCCTTACCGGGCCAGGTGTTCTACGGCGGGGTGGCCGACGGGCAGGCCTCCGGGAACCTGGGCCAGAGCACCTGCGCCTTACCGGGCCAGGTGTTCTACGGCGGGGTGGCCGATGGACAGGCCACGGGGAACTTGGGCCAGAGCAACTGCGCCATACCGGGCCTTGTGTTCTACGGCGGGGTGGCCGATGGACAGGCCACGGGGAACCTGGGCCAGAGCAACTGCGCCATACCGGGCCTTGTGTTCTACGGCGGAGTGGCCGACGGACAAGCCACGGGGAACCTGGGCCAGAGCACCTGCGACATACCGGGCCTTGTGTTCTACGGCGGAGTGGCCGACGGACATGCCGCGCGCGTGCTGGTCCAGAACAATTGCATCGCCACGGACCAGATCTTCTATGGTGGCAGGGCTGACGGAAGCGCCTTGCGCATCTTGAAACAAGGAGACTGCCTGACCTTGCTGCCCGTTGAACTGCTGCACTTCACTGCGGAGTGCGGCGATGGTGGGGTGCAGCTCACCTGGGCCACGGCCACCGAGCTCAACAACGACCGCTTCACCGTGGAGCGCTCCGACGATGGACTTGCCTTTGACGAGGTGGGCCAGGTACCGGGCGCCGGCAACAGCGTGAGCACCCTTCACTATGAACTGCTCGATGACCGCCCGTCGGCGGAGGGCGCCTACTACCGCCTGAAGCAGACCGACCACGATGGAACGGACCACTATCACAGTGTGGTGTACATCCAGTGCGATGCCCCGATGGTGCAGGCTCCCGTGGTGTTCCCCAATCCCACCGACGGTCCGTTCCGTGTCACGGGCATCGCTGCGGGCCAGTACCTGATCATCACCAACTCTTCCGGCGAGGTGGTATTTCGAACAACGGTCTCGGACAGCAGCATGGACCTGAGCCTGGCCGGCAGGGCCTGCGGCACCTACCTGCTGATCATCCGGGATGAGCACGGACGGGGCAGCGCGCAGCGCGTCGTGCTGCAGCGTTGACCTTCACCGGTGGCCCGTTCGAGCATGGCTCTGTGCTGAAGAACAAGCCAGGCAAGTGGAAGGGCCATGTACGTGAAGCGCCCGGCCGACATCGACGGCAACGTGCTGAAGACCTTGCTGAAGCGGTCGATCGCGCTGGTGAAGAAGACCTATCCGCAGAAGCAGGTGGCGCTTACTCGACCCCGCTGGCCAGGAGCTTCTTCAGTTCTGCAGCTAACGGTGGCAAGTAGTCGGACACCACGCGCCAAACGATACCCTCTTCGATCTCGAAGTGGTCATGCACCAAGCGGTGACGCATGCTGATGATCTTGGACCATTCCAAGTGTGGTGCCGCTTCTCGAAGAGACCTGCTCGTGCGGTCGGCCGCCTCACCGATGATCTGGATGTTACGCATCACCGCATCGCAGACCATTTCGTCCTTCACGAATGCCTCCAAGGTCATTCCTTTGGTGTAGCGGGTGGCGCGCTCGATGGCTTCGAGCATGTCCAGCAGCAATTGGTTATCGCTGCGCTCAGATATACGTGAGGTCCGGAAGTATGTAAGGCAGGTACCGCTCCTTGATCGCCCCGCGCGTTACAAGATCCACTTTGCGCTGTACGATCGTCTCCAGTTCATCCGCCAAGCTGACGAACTCGATCCCGATAGGCCGCTCGAACTCCACCATGATGTCCACATCACTGTCCGATCGGAAGTCGTCGCGCGTAGCGGAACCGAACACGGCCATGCTCTTCAGGCCGTATTTGGCAAAAAGCCGGGCGCGTTCGCGGCGCAGCACGGAGAGGATGTCGGCGAGGGTGCCCACTTGGATCGACGCAACCTGCTTGGGTGAAGGCAGCGGTTGAGCAAGTATCCGCAGAATGCGGCGCTTGTTGGGGTTGAGCCCAAGGGAGGGGGCGAAATTCCACCCCCCCTTCGCTCAAAGGGAGGGTACAAGGTGAGCTCCCCCTTCCCTGGCTTGTCCGGCGGGGCTTAGTTCAGACCAATTCCGAACAGCCCCCCGTTGGCGACTTGCCTTCCGCGCCAAAAGCCCAGCCCCTAAATTCGCGGCCCAGTGAACGCAGTACACCCTTTCGCTGTTACAAACGCATGGCACGTCAAGGACTTTTCGGTTCCTCCCTCGTCAAGAAGTATTGGATGGCCCTCACGGGGCTCTTCCTGATCAGTTTTTTGATGGTCCATGCGGGGATCAATGCCATGATCTTCTTCAACGATGGGGGGGTGACCTTCAACACGGCAGCCCACTTCATGGGCACCAACATCTTCATCCGCACGGCGGAGATCGTGCTTTTTCTGGGCCTGATCGCACACATTGTGGACGGCCTGATGCTCTGGAACCAGAACCGCGCTGCTCGCCCGGTGAACTACGCCGTGGAGAAAGCCAGCGCCAACCGAACGTGGTACAGCGCCAGCATGGGTATTCTGGGCACGTTGATCCTCCTGTTCCTGGTCCTGCATCTCTGGCATTTCTGGGTGCCCAGCAGGCGGATCGTGGGCAGCTTGGAACCCTATGGCCTCGATGCAGCCGGACAGGAGAACCTGTTCGCCGTCATGGTCGAGGTATTCAAGAGCCCGGTAGCGGTGATCATCTATGTGCTCGGCTGCTTCAGTCTGTTCTGGCACCTGCTCCACGGCTTTCAGAGCGCATTTCAGAGTTTAGGGATCAACCACAAGCACTACTCACCGATCATCAAGTTGACCGGCTCCGCTTTCAGCATCATCATCTCCCTGCTCTTCGCGGCGATGCCGGTGAGCATGTATTTCAAGTGGATCCAGTGACCCCCGCGCAGATGCCCTCCGCACGTACCATGTCTTATGTCCAATGTCCGATGCCCGCGCTGCATAGGACAATGGACATCGGACATAAGACATTCAAGCATTCATGAGCACCCTCGACAGCAAGATCCCTCCCGGCCCCATCGACAAGAAGTGGACCGACCACAAGGGGCACATCCGCATCGTGGCCCCGGCCAATAAGCGTCGCATCGACGTGATCGTGGTGGGCACGGGCCTGGCCGGTGGTGCGGCCGCAGCATCGCTCGCGGAGATGGGCTACAACGTGAAGGCCTTCTGCTTCCAGGACAGCGCCCGTCGCGCGCACAGCATTGCCGCTCAAGGCGGGATCAACGCCGCGAAGAACTACCAGAACGACGGTGACAGCACCTACCGCCTGTTCTACGACACCGTGAAGGGCGGCGACTACCGCGCCCGTGAAGCGAACGTGTACCGCCTGGCCGAGGTAAGCGCGAACATCATCGACCAGTGCGTGGCGCAAGGCGTGCCCTTCGCCCGCGACTACGGCGGACTGCTGGACAACCGCTCCTTCGGTGGCGTGCAGGTGAGCCGCACGTTCTACGCCCGCGGGCAGACCGGTCAGCAGCTGTTGCTCGGCGCCTACAGCGCGCTGATGCGACAGGTCGGCAAGGGCGCCGTGCAGATGTTCGACCGTCACGAGATGCTCGATGTCGTGGTCGTGGACGGCAAGGCGCGCGGCATCATCGCCCGCAACCTGATCACCGGCGAGCTCGAGCGGCACGGTGCGCACGCGGTGCTGCTGTGCACGGGAGGATACGGCAACGTGTTCTTCCTGAGCACCAATGCCATGGGCAGCAACGTGACGGCAGCCTGGAAAGCCCACAAGCGCGGAGCCTACTTCGGCAACCCCTGCTTCACGCAGATCCACCCTACGTGCATCCCCGTGAGCGGCACGCACCAGAGCAAGCTGACGCTAATGAGCGAATCGCTACGGAACGATGGCCGTATCTGGGTGCCAGCGAAGCTCGAGGATGCAAAAGCGATCCGCGATGGCAAGAAGAAGGGATCCGACATCCCCGAAGGTGACCGCGACTACTTCCTGGAGCGCCGCTACCCGGCCTTCGGGAATCTGGTACCTCGCGACGTGGCCAGCCGCGCCGCGAAAGAGCGTTGCGACGCGGGTTACGGCGTGAACAAGACCGGTGAGGCCGTGTACCTCGACTTCAGCGCAGCGATCGAACGCTACGGCAAGCTCGAGGCGAACGTGAAGAAGATCGTCAACCCGGGCAAGGAGAAGATCATCGAGCTGGGCCGCGCCGTGGTGAGCGAGAAGTACGGCAACCTCTTCGACATGTACGAGAACATCGTCGGCGAGAACCCCTACGATCACGCGATGAAGATCTACCCCGCCGTGCATTATACCATGGGCGGGCTCTGGGTGGATTACAACCTGCAGACCACGGTGCCGGGTCTGTTCGCGCTTGGTGAAGCGAACTTCAGCGATCACGGCGCGAACCGTCTTGGGGCATCTGCCCTCATGCAGGGGTTGGCCGACGGCTACTTCGTGATCCCCTACACCGTGGGCGACTACCTGGCCGACGACATCCGCACGGGTCCCATCGATACGAAGCGTCCCGAGTTCGAGGCTGCCGAGAAGGAGCAGAAGGACCGGATCAACCACTTCCTGAACAACAAGGGCACGAAGCCCGTCGATGACTTCCACCGTCGCCTGGGCAAGGTGATGTGGGACAAGTGCGGCATGGCCCGCAGTGAACAGGGGTTGAAGGAGGCGATCGCGGAGATCCGCCAGATCCGCGAGGAGTTCTGGAAGGATGTCCGGGTGCCGGGTACCGCGAACAACCTCAACCAGGAATTGGAGAAGGCTGGACGCGTGGCCGACTTCCTGGAACTGGGCGAACTGATGTGCATGGACGCTTTGGACCGCAATGAAAGCTGCGGTGGCCACTTCCGTGAGGAATACGCGGAGACCGATGGCCCGCAGAAAGGCGAAGCCAAACGCGACGACGAGAACTATGCATACGTGGCCGCGTGGGAATGGCTGGGTGAAGCCGGCAAGGCTCAACTGCACAAGGAGCCGCTGACGTTCGACGAGGTGAAACTGACGCAACGTTCATACAAATGATCCCGTAGCGTCGTCCACCGTACGGCGGACGACCTGCACGAATAGCAAGGACGATGGGCAATATGAAATTGAACCTCAAGATCTGGCGCCAGGCCGGCCCGAACGACAAGGGCCAGATGAAGGACTATCCGGTCAGCAACGTGTCCGAGGACATGAGCTTTCTGGAGATGCTGGATGTGTTGAACGATGACATCGTCCGCAAGGGTGATGACCCTATTGCGTTCGACCACGATTGCCGCGAAGGCATCTGCGGGTCCTGCAGCCTCTTCATCAACGGCGAAGCGCACGGACCGGGCAAGGGCATCACCACCTGCCAGTTGCACATGCGGCGCTTCAAGGATGGCGACACGATCCATGTGGAGCCTTGGCGCGCCGGTGCGTTCCCCGTCATCAAGGATCTCGCCGTCAGTCGCAGTGCCTTCGATCGCATTCAGGCGGCCGGAGGTTTCGTGAGCATCAACACCAGCGGCAATCTCGTGGACGGCAACGCGGTGCCCATCCCCAAGGACGACGCCGACAAGGCCTTCGATGCCGCGACGTGCATCGGTTGCGGTGCTTGCGTGGCCACCTGCCCGAACGGCTCTGCCATGTTGTTCACCGCAGCGAAAGTGTCGCAGCTCTCCCTTCTCCCTCAAGGCAAACCTGAACGGCATCGACGCGCACTGGCCATGGTGGAGCAGATGGACAAGGAGGGCTTCGGCAACTGCAGCAACACCGGCGCCTGCGAGATCGAGTGCCCCAAGCAGATCAGCCTCGAGCACATCGCCCGCCTGAACCGTGAGTACCTCACGGCGACGGTGACGAAGGAATGAGCCCGTGAAACTTCCTAATGTTAGGGGAAGATCGGATCGTATACCCGCCCAGAAATGGTCGGCTATTGAAGAGCGTTATGGGAAGTGGGCTGCCGAACATGGCTTCGGTGGTGAGATGCTCGACTTGGTCAGACACATTCGTGCGACCGGGCTTGCTGATAGGCTTTATGCCCTTACGTCAATGCACGATCTTGTCATTGGACGATACCCTGAGCTTGAGTGGTGCATAGAGATGCTGAAGGTCCGATACGAGGCGAACGACGGCGCTTATCATCTTGAGTACTGGGCAAGCCCTGAGGGCCCGGAAGTTTCGAGGGTCTATTCGAGGAATGTTGGACTTCAGAAGTTCGAGGGCTTCATCGGATATCTGAAATGGTAGCACGTCTCGAGCAACATGCGAGCTTCTCGAATTCCGTAGTAGTGAACACCCCCACGTCGGCACCATCATCTTCACGGTGGTCGATCTCCTGAATTAGGTCTCCTCACCAAGAACCACAGCTCACCCCCGTGGTCCTTTCGCGTTTGAAGCGCCAGTGCGTCCCGCGTTTCCGGAACTCCAGAAAGCCGCCCCAACCACCCCATTCGGTCGGTGTAATGAAGTAGGGTACCACACACGTCTTGGCGGAACGGAAGACGGGTCGCTTGATGAAGACCCGTTGGTCCACGGCGCTGTCGATCGGGACGGTGGTGAGCCCCAGCGCATCGGTCCATGCTTGCGGCCATTCCAGGAAGGTCACGCACTCCCTGGTGCAGCTGTCCTGTTTGGACCCTGACCTAGTCGGCAGGGCGGTGACCCTGACCAGGTTCGGACCCATATCGCCATACAGCTTTTTGCGTGTCTCCTTCACCGATGCAATGAAGAGGGCATGGAGCGTGGCCGTGTCGCAGCGCAATTCCTCCACGGTCTGGGCGGGGGAATGTGGGCTGAACGTTGCTAGTGCGAAGTAGGGGAGCAGGTAGCGCAAGTGTCGCATAGTGGACCTGACCAAAGCTAGGAGGTGCGAGCACAGGGAGACCGGCGCGATCGACCACGGCTGGAACTGGTCATTTCAGCCGTCTGACCGCCAGTGCGGGTGTGATCACGGGGATCATATCCTGCTGTTTGAAATCCTTGTCGTTGCTTACGATGGCGTCGATCCTACCGGCCGTGATGGCCGCGTGGAACTGGATCGCATCCTCCAGATCCGTCCAGCCGCTGTTGATCCCGGCCAGCAGGTCGGGCCCGTCGACCGGGGCGATGACCAGGATGGGCAGCAACCGGTTCATCAGTTGCAGCACGGACTTCATGTCGTGCCCTGCCTTTCGAAGCGAATAGAGCGCGTTCATCACGGAAATGGAGGACAGCACAAGTTCGACCTGATGCCTTGCCGCATACTTCGCAAGCGCGTTCGCATCATGGTGGGAGGAACGTTCCACCTGGAACACATCAAAGAACACGTTCGTGTCCAGGAACAACCTGATCATCGCTTCGCGCGGGGCTTCTTCATCTTCGGCTTATACCCGAACGAATAGGCCAAGCGAGGATCCTCCTGCAGGTCCTTCTCGGTGAACTTCCCGGACAACCAAGTCCCCATCTCATCGATCCAAGCGAGGTCGTCATCCTTCCTCGCAGCATCCTTCCGGTCGAGTTCCTCCACAAGCTCATCGACAATGGCGCTCATGGGTTTCGCCTTGCGCGCACCGGCCTTCCGCAGCATGGCCACGGTCTTCTTGTTCAGGCTCAGCGTGATCTTCGTTTTCATCGGCTTCCAAATATACGTACGCGATCAGCTGTCGTACATACGGACCCTCCTTCTTAGTTTCGGGCCGTGCAACTGAACAGCAAACTGCCCCATGTGGGCACCACCATCTTCACCGTGATGAGCAAGCTGGCGCAGGAGTGTGGCGCCATCAACCTGAGCCAGGGCTTTCCAGATTTCCCGATCGACGAAGGATTGATCGAGCTGGTGGAGAAGGCCATGCGCGACGGCCACAATCAGTACGCACCAATGTCCGGACTGCCTTCGTTGCGGGAGACCATCGCGGCCAAGGTGCAACGGCTGTACGGCTTCGGCTTTGATCCCGAAACGGAGATCACGGTGACCGCAGGGGGCACCCAGGCCATCTTCACGGCCCTGAGCGCCGTGGTGCTTCCCGGGGATGAGGTGATCATCGTGGACCCGGCCTACGACTGCTACGCGCCCACGGTGGAGCTGTTCGGTGGCACGCCGGTGCATGTGCGGTTGGGCACCGACATGAAGTTCGATGCGGATGCTGTGAAGGCGGCCATCACACCGCGCACACGCATGCTCATGATCAATACGCCGCACAACCCGGCAGGGACGATCCTTCGTGATTCCGACATGAAGCGCATTGCGGACATGTTGCGGGGAACGGACATCATGCTGCTCAGCGATGAGGTTTACGAGCATCTCGTGTTCGATAAGGAACAGCATGCCTCCGTGGTCCGCTATCCGGAGCTGCGTGAGCGGGCTTTCGTGGTGTTCAGTTTCGGCAAGGTGTTCCACGTCACCGGCTGGAAGATGGGCTACGTGCTGGCGCCGAAGGAGCTGATGGCCGAGTACCGCAAGGTGCACCAGTTCAACGTGTTCAGTGTGAATACCCCAATGCAGCATGCCCTTGCCGCCTACCTGAAGGATCCCGTGAACTACGAAGCGGTGAGCAGCTTCTACGAGGACAAACGCGATCGTTTCGTGATCGGCATGCGCACATCCCGCTTCGAGCCATTGGCCTGTGAGGGCAGCTATTTCCAACTGGCGGATTACAGTCGTATCAGCGATGAGCCGGATACCGCGTTCGCGAAGCGTCTGGCGACAGAGTTCGGCGTGGCGGCCATCCCGTTGAGCCCGTTCTACAAGGAACCGCCACCGGGCCAGCGCATCATCCGCTTCTGCTTCGCCAAGCAGGACGGGACACTGGACAACGCCATCGAGAAACTATGCGCGATCTGAGGGTGGCCCTGGTCCAGAGCATGCTCCATTGGGAGGATGCCGCCGCGAACCGTGCGATGTTCGCAGAGAAGTTCCGCGACCTGAAGGGGTTCACGGACCTGGTGGTCCTTCCGGAGATGTTCACCACAGGCTTCAGCATGCGGGCCTCCGAACTGGCCGAGCCCATGGACGGCCTGACGGTGAGTTGGATGAAGGAACAGGCGCGCGAGCTGGACGCGGCGATCTATGGAAGCGCGATCATCGCCGAAGGTGGCAAGTACCATAACCGCGGCCTGTTCGTGAAGCCGGACGGTACCGTGATCACCTACGACAAGCGCCATCTTTTCCGCATGGCCGAGGAGGTCCGGCACTACACGCCCGGCACGCAGCGGGTGGTGGTGGAATGGCGTGCCTGGAGGCTCCTGTTGCAGATCTGCTACGACCTGCGCTTCCCGGTGTTCGCACGCAATCGAGGCGACTACGATGGGGTGCTGTACGTGGCGAACTGGCCCGAGCCACGTCGCTATCCTTGGAGCCAGCTGCTCATCGCCCGGGCCATCGAGAACCAGAGCTACGTGATCGGCGTGAACCGCGTGGGCATGGACGGCAAGGGGCACCATTACACCGGTGATTCAGTCGCGGTGGATCCGCGCGGTGATGTGGACGTGATGAAGGCTTCCAAGGAGGACATCCTTCGGATCGTGCTGCACCGCGAGGCCCTGGACGACTTCCGTGCGAAGTTCCCGGTGGGGGATGACGCTGATGACTTTGCGCTGATGCTCTAGCGTAGCACGGTCACGTGGCCGAGCTCCTTGTGCAGGAAGCCCTCCGTGCCGGTCTCGTCCTCCACGAATCGGTATTCCATTCGCCAGATGTAGACATCGTTCATCACGTACTTGCCATGCATGGTGCCATCCCAACCCACGTTGGGGTCGTTGGACTGGAAGATGACGACACCGTAGCGATCGAAGACCTGCACGGAATATTCACCGATGCCCTTCCCGGATGGCTGCCATATGTCGTTGGTGCCGTCGCCGTTCGGGGTGAAGGTGTTCGGCACATGGATGGTTGGCGGGCAGAACTCGATCACTTCGGCGGAATCCCGTGTGACGCATTCGTGGATGTTGGTCACCTGGACGTAGTACCAGCCATAGGCGCTGGCCATGATGATCTGTGTGCTCTCCCCGTTGCTCCATTCATACTCACCCCCCTCATTCCCGGCGTCGATCACCACGTATCCGGGGGCATCGTCCAGGCAGGTATGGAACTTCCGCTCCAAGAGGCGGGTGGGTAAGGGGTTGAAGGTCGCTATAACGGCACCTGTACTGGTGCAGAAACCATTGCTGACGGTCACCACGTACATGCCGCTGTTGGTCACGGTCAAGGTCTGTGCAGTGCTGCCATTGCTCCAGGCGTAAAGGGCTCCCGGGTTGCCGGCATCCAACGTGAGCACGTCGCCATCGCAGAGCGCACTGTCGGGGCCCAGGTCCACAACAGGGAACCCGATGAGCGTGACGACGGCATCCGCAGTGATGCTGCAGCCTATGCTGTTGCTCACGATCACGCTGTAGGTACCGGAGATCGGTGCGTTGATGCTCTGGGTGGTCGCACCGGTGCTCCAGAGATAGGTGCAGCCGACGTTCCCGGCATCCAGCGTCACGGGCTGGTCCACACAGATGGTCACGTCCTGCAGCGGATCCGAGGGGCTGGGGGTGAAGGTGACGGTGATGGCATCGCTTCCGATGCAGTAGCCGTTGCTGGCCGTAGCGCTGAACACGCCGCTCTGTGAAGGGCTGATGGTCTGGGTCGTCGCACCATTGCTCCATTGGATGATCGCGCCCGGGTTGCCCGCATCCAGCAGCAGGGGTTGACCGGCGCAAAGGGTGGTGTCGTTGCCCAGGTCCACGTTGATCATGGGCATGATGATGACGTTGGCGTCAAAGGTGGCCGTGCAGTTCTGTGGGTTGGTCACCAGGACGGAGTACAGACCCGAGGAAGCCGGTGTGATGGTCTGTGTGGTGGCCCCCGTGCTCCAGGCGTATGTGCTCCCTGCGTTCCCTGCGTTGAGGGTCACCGCGTTGCTCACGCAGGTGGTGATATCCTGCAACGGGTCCGCTGGAAGGGCGTTGAAGACGACGTTGATCGCATCACCGCTTTGGCAGCCTTGCGGGCTGGTCACCAGAACGGAGTACAGCGCACTTTGCGTGACGGTGATCTGTTGTGTGGTCTGGCCTGTGCTCCAGAGGAAACCGTTCCCCGGGCTGTTCGCGTTCAGGAGCTGGCCGCTGGCGCCGCAAAGCGACAGGTCCGGACCGAGGTTCACGGTCGGGACCGGGTTGAAGGTGACGAAGAAGCTTTTGGTGGTGACGCATCCCTGTGCGTCGGTGATCTGTGCGGTGAATGGACCCGCAGTTGCCGTTACGATCGTCTGTGTGGTGGCGTTGGTGTTCCACAGATAGGTGCACCCGGGATAGCCTGCGTCCAGAAGGACCGGCGTACCGGCGCATGCGGAAGCGTTCACTGGGGTGATCAGGTCGTCCCACATGGCGACGATGGTCGTGCTGTCCATGGAGGAACAGCCGTTGGCATCGGTCACCGTAACAACGTAAGTGGCCGTGGTGTCCGCCGCGATGGTCGGGGTGGCGATGCTGTTGTTGTTGAGGAACTGGCCATTGCTCCAGGTGATGGAGAACGGCGCGGGGATGTTGTGCTGAACGTCCAATTGGAAGCCGACCGTGGAACAGAGCGTGTCGTTCGCGGGGGCATCCACGGTGTAGGGGCCGTTCACGTTGATCGTGATGCTGGCGCTGCGTTGGCAGCCGCTGAGCAGTTCGGTTACGGTGCAGGTGTAGGTCGTGGTCGTGGATGGCGTCGCCGTGGGGTTGGCGATGAGTGCGTTGTTCAGGCCCGTGGATGGCGTCCAGGCGTAGGAGCAGGCATTGGTCCCGGAGGGCACCGCGCTGAGTGAAGCGCTCTCGTTGTTGCATAGTGAGGTGTCCGTGCTGGACACGGTCACGCCGTTCAGAGCGGCCATGGTAACGGTGACCGCATCGCTGGCCGTGCAGCCGATATTGCTCGTTGCCGTCACGGTATAGGTCGTGGTGGTGGTCGGGGATGCGACCGGTGCCTCGATCAACGTGTTGTTGAGCGTACCGTTGCTGGGCGACCAGGACCACGTGATGCCCTGACCGGAGTTGGGCGTGGCCCCGAGCTGCACACCTCCTGCTCCACAGGCCGTGGTGTCGTTGCTTGCTGTGACCTGGAAGGCCGGCTGCACGTTCACCTGGACCGAGTCCTGGGCGGAACACCCGCTGGCTGTCGAGGCGGTGACGGAGAACCACGTCGTGGTGGTCGGTGCTGCTGCGGTGTTCGCTGCTGTTGGCGCGCTCAAGCCGGTTATCGGGGACCACAGAAAGTTGAGTCCGGCAGTGTTGTTCCGGGTGATCACAACGTCATCGATGGCCCAGTTATCCTGGCCCGGACCGGAGTGAACGAGTTGACGCCACCGGAAGAGGGTGGCCGCGGATTGTGCTGCTGCGGGGATCGCGATCGTGAGCGGCGTAAAGAGGGGATAGGCCGATTCACTGAACACGGCCAAAGGGATCACTGACCAGGTGGTGCCGCCGTTCAGGGAGTACTCGAGCACCACATCCTCGCCGGGTTCCGCATTGTCGCAGGGGGCCGCACCGTTGGCGATCTTCAGAGCGAAGTCGACCATGCCCCCATTGACCACGTTCAGCGCGGAGGTCCGCGCTTCGCGTACGCCACTGCCGTTGAAGTAGAGGGCGTCTCCGCTGATGGCGCCGCAGGTGTTGGCCACGGAACCTCCATTCACCAGCGACCACAGCGCGCCGGCCTGGCCGTTCAAGGCATCGTTCGCGATGACCTGCTCGGCCTGCGCCGCCAGTTGGACCGTTGCTCCAGTGCAGATCGCATTGTCATTCACGGAAGCGTGGACGGCCAGGAGCGTGTTCGGCAGCACATTGACCAGGATGCTGTCGCTCACGCTGCCGCAGCCCATTGGGCTGATCACATCGATGCGGAACCAGGTGTTCGCCTGCGGATAGGCCAATGGGTCGGGGATGGTGGGGTCGGATAAGTTGCCGACCGGCGTCCAGCTGATGTCGAACCAGGCCGGGTCAGGGGGCGGCGTCACGTTCAGCTGAACGGCCCCGAATTGGCAGACGGTGGCCGCAGCCAGGTTGTTCGCAGTGAGGGTGAGCGCGGGTTGGACCGACAGACCTACGTGATAGGTGAACGTGATCGGGCAACCGCTGCCGGGTGCTTCCCCGGTCACTGTATAGCTGTCGTTGACGGTCGGGGTCAGCGCGTAGCTGGGGCCGGTGCCGATCACCGTTCCTGGTGAGCTTGCCGCCGTCCATTCGGCATTCACGATGGGCTGTGGCGTATTCAGAACGACCGGCGCGGAGACGCAGATCAGCGAATCGGCGGTGGGTCCTGGAACGGCTTTGCTGTTCAGGGTGTACGCGTAGCTCTCGCCTGTCCCCACACCCAAGGCGCAGGCGACGAACCCCTGCGCGGACGAGAGGCGGTGGGTTCCTGCTGTGACCGGGACCTTGGCATGCGAGAAACCGGAGCAGGCTGCAAAGGGCTGGAACAGCGCGGCGCTCACCGGGGATCCGTCCAGAGCCAACTGACCTATTGCCGTCGTGGCCATGATGACGCCCACGCTGTGCTGAGAGATCTGTGCAGAGCCCGGTGAGAAGAAGACCGCGTGGGTGGTCATCCGTTCATCCGGTGTCAGTTCGATCATGGACGGATCACCGGCCAATGCGCAATTAAAGCCCTCCATCAACTGGACAGCACTGATCGGCTTGTCCGCCGTGATGCACACCGGTTGTGTGGCTCCGTTCACCTGATGGGTCTGCCCGGCATTGAGCATCACGGGTGCCCCGCCATCGATGGTCACCGCCGTGTTGTTCTGGTCCGCCAGGATCCGGAACGTGTAGCTGGAAGCACCTTGCATCGGCACCGTATGGAAGTTCCGGCCCCACTTGGCCGTAGGCACCATCTGTTCAACGATGTGGTCGCAGGCAGGGCAGGTCACCGGCACATTGGCGCACATGCTGCCACTGAACACGGCAAAGGGCCTGCAGGAGCCACTGTTGGTGGTGGCCCGGACCGTGCTCCCCGTGATGTCCAAAGCGGCAAGTGCGGATTGGACCTGGAAGGTCTGCCCGGCGTCAAGGGTCACAATGAACGGTACGCCGGCGGGTCGTCCACCGGAGGTGTTCACGCTGGGCGTGATCTCCAGTTCCGTATCGTCGGCTGTGGCCACCACGAGCAGCTCGCTCTTGTAGAAATCCGAAAAGCCCGGAAGTCCCCGGTAGCCCTGGGCCCTGTATTGTGTGCCCAAGGCTTCGATCGGCATGACCTGTGCGGCATCCGAAGTGAAGCTCTGGAAGCTGCTGAGGCTGACCGTGACACTGTCCAAGGCCTGCACACGCACGGCCTTGTCACTGATCAGTTCGCTTCCCGTGTGCTCGTTGGAGATCGGTACGATGACCGTGCTGACGCCATTAGCACCTACCGAGAAAGAGGTGGTCCAACCCGTGCGGGGGATCGTGACCGTACCCGTGGTACCGTTCTGTGAAGCGATGTGCACCCGCAGTTCCTGCGCGCCATAGGCGTTCTGCATGAAGCCCAGCCAGAAATCAAGCCCCTTGGTGGCCAGCGGATCCGGAGCCTGGGCCCTGATGGGAGGCAGATACAGACCCGCGACCACCAACAGAATGATCCATCGCACCGCGCGCAACGGGTATGTCGATGGTGGGATGAACACCGTGGTGCGGGGTGTGTATGTGGTGGTTTCCACCGAAGAACAAGAGGGTGTTCGCCGCCCTTCGTACGCTGTTCGACGGCGAAAGTTCCCGTAGGAACGAAGAAGCCGGGGCGTTCGCCCCGGCTTCCCAAAGTGATCGTCGCTGTCCGGTCTAACGGATCACGGTCACATGGCCAATGGCTTCGCGTTCCGCTGCCAGGGCCCCCTCTACGTTGTCCACGAACCGGTACTTGCATTTCCAGACGTAGACGCCGTCCTGCACCGGTGTTCCGTTCGTTCGGCCGTCCCAGAAGGCCGCGGCATCCTTGCCGATGAAGATCAGTTCGCCCCAGCGGTCGAAAATGCTCATTTCAACCGTGGCCACATTGTACCCGTTCGGTCCGAAGAAGTCGTTCACCCCATCGCCATCCGGAGTGAACGAGTTGGGCACCATGAACTGTGGCGGGCAGTACTCTTCGATCAGGATACTGTCGGAGATCGTGCAGTTCAGTGGGGTGGTGATCTCCACACTGTACCATCCGTACTCGGCGGCATCGATGGTCTGGGTGGTGGCGTCGGTGTTCCAAATGAAGGTGCAACCTGGATTCCCGGCGTCAAGCAGGGTCTTGTTCGGTGGGAAGTCCAGGCAGACCACCCGCTGCGCCTCATCCATGTAATTCGGCAACGGGTTGAACACGGCTTCCAATGAATCGCGCGTCAGGCAGTAACCGTTGTACACGTCCACCCAGACCGTTGCATCATCCTGGATGGTGATGGATGGAAGGTTACTGCCGGTGCTCCACGTGTAGATCGATCCCGGGTTGCCCGCGGAAAGGGTCAGGAACTCCGTGTCGCACAAGGCCGTATCGGGCCCCAGGTCAACTATCGGGAATGCCACGAACGTGATCACCGCGTCGCTTGAATCCACGCACCAGGTCGGCGTGGTCACCACCACGGAATACGGTCCGGTGGCATCGTTCAGCACAATGGTCTGCGTGGTCGCCCCCGTGCTCCAGATGTAGGAACTGCCCGGATTGTCGGCGTCCAGTGTAATGGTCTCGCTGACGCAAACCGTGGTATCGTTCAGGTCAACGACGGGTAACGGATCGAACACGATGCTGGCCGTGTCGCTGTTCACGCAATCATTCTGGTCGGTCACGCGCACCCAGTAGTTGGAGTTCGTGCTCACGGTCAGCGTCTGAGTGCCAGCGCCCGTGCTCCAGAGGAAGGTGCTGCCCGGGTTGCCGGCATCCAGTGTCCATTGCTGGCCGATGCAGAGCGATGAATCCGGCCCAACGGTAACGACCGGTAGTGGGTCCACCGTCACGTTCGTGGTCACCACGACCTGGCAACCCGTCGTGTCGACCATGGTCACGGTGTAGCTGCCGGCCGTGTTCACCCAGATGGTCTGCGTGCTGGCCCCCGTGTTCCAGCTGTGGCTCGCCGCAGGATAACCCGCATCGATCAACATGCTGTCCCCGATGCAAAGCGAACTGTCCGCGATGAAGACAAGGTCCGAGAAGGGCACGAAAATGTTCACCGTATCACGGTCGCTGCAACCCAAAAGAGGATCGGTGACCTGAACGATGTACTGTGCCGTGCCGTCGAAGGTGATCGTCGGGGTATCGGTATTCTCGTTCACCAGGAAGTTCGCAGGGGTCCAGGCGACCACGGCGTTGGGCACGTTGTGCACCACGTTGAGCACGAAGCCCACCGGATCGCAAAGCAGGGTGTCGTTCGATGCAACGGCGTCGTACAGGTTGCTCACGTTGATCAGTACGCTGTCGACCAGCAGACAGCCGCTCAGGGTGTCCTCCACGGTGCAGATGTACGTGGTGGTGGCAGTGGGCGATGCGATCGGGTTGGTGATGGCCGCATTGCTCAAGCTCGCTGACGGGGTCCAGCTGTAGGCCAGGTTCGACGGATTACCCGGTACGTTGGCGTTCAATTGCGTCGTTTCGCCCTGGCACAGATCATCATCCGTGGTGGTCACGTTCAATGCGAGCAGCTGGTTCACCACGATGGTGACGCTATCCGTGACACTACAGCCCTGGGGTGTGCTTACCTCCACGAAGTATTCCGTGGTGACGACCGGCGTGGCGATGGGGTTCTCGATGAAGCTGGCGCTCAGGTTGGTCGTCGGTGTCCAGGCCCACACATGGCCGGTACCCGCGCTCGGAGTGGCCTGCAGTTGGATGCCGGCGATATCACACAATGCCGTGTCGTTGGTCACCGCAAGGGTGAAGGGAGTGCCCACATCGATGAGAACGGAGTCACTGTAAACGCAACCGGTCATCACATCCACCGAATTGATGTAGTAGTAGCCCGAGGTCGTCGGGGTGGCGGTGGGGTTCTGCAGTGATGGATCGTTCAGTGTGGTGGTGGGGGACCAGGCGAAGGCGATGTTCGTGGGGTCCTTCACAGCGATCGCCACATTGTCCAAACTCCAGTTGTCCTCACCGGCACCACTGCTCAAGGGCTGGGTCCATCGGAAGGCGGTGTTCACCGATTGCGCAGCCGCAGGGATCGGCACGGTCACCGTGGCGAAGTTGGGGTAGAGGAATTCCCATAGCGTGAACATCGGCTGCCAGGGGCCGCTGTTGACGCTGTATTGCAGGAAGACATCCTCCCCCGCATCCGCGTTCTCGCAGGGCGCTAGACCTGCGCCGATCTTGATGGCGAACTGGACGCTGCCACCGGCCAGGACGTTGAACTGGGCGGTCTCCGCGAAACGCGGTCCTGCGCCATCGAAGTACAATGCGGAGCCGTTCACCGAGCCGCATGCATTGCTGATGGTCCAGTTGTTCAGGTTCGCCCACATCAGGCCAGGGAACAGGTCGAGTTGGTCCTCTGCCACCACCTGCTGCACATCAAGCTCCAAGGCCGTGCTCTCGCCCAGGCATATCGCATCATCCGGAGTGCTTGCCGAATGCACCACCACATCGCCTGGCAGCACGGTGATGAACACACTGTCCACGGCAACGGCGCAGCCGTTCAAGGTGCTTACGCTGACATAGTACCAGCCGCTGGCCGAGGGCGTTGCGACGGGGTTGGGCAGCGCGCCGTTGTTCAATTGCGGATCGGGCCACCAGTTGTAGAGGTAGGTGCCTACGGGGTTCGCGGTCACGTTCAGTTGGACATCCGAATAGGCGCATGCCACAGGAGGGTTCGCTGTGACCGTGAGGAGGGGTGGGGTATCCACTTCCACACTGAAGAAGTACTCCTGTTCGCAGGCGCTCAGGAACTCCGAGCCGGTGACCACATAGACATCGCTGCCCGGAGGAGTGAAGGTGTAGTTCAACCCCTGATACAGGGTGTCATTGGGATTGCTGAGCACGCTCCACCACGCATTGTTGATGGGCTGCGGGGGAGAAAGGGTGAGCGTGCCGGTGCTGTCCACGCCGCAGAACACCGAATCAACGACCAAGGGAGGCAGCGATGTGAACGAACCCACCGAGTAGGCATAGGTCTCGTAGTTGCTGCCCACGCCATACACATAGCCGATCAGGCCGGTGGGGCAGGAGATGCTGTGGCTGCCCTGGGTCAACGGAAAGTTGGCCCAACTTTCAGTGGAACAGGCCGTGTAAGGGGTGAAAGCTGAAGCGGGTATCGGAACGCCGTCGAGGACCACTTGGTTGTTGCTGGCCGTTTCGACAACGATCGCGATGTACTGGTTGCTGATGTTGGTCGATACGACGGTCGCGAAACTGATGTTGCTGATCTTCTGGTCCTCCGAGTTCAGGATGAGCAGGGCGGGGTCGCCCACGCCACCCGAACAATCCTGGCCCTGGATGAACTGGGCCACGCTGAGCGGCGAGGTGCTTTCGATGCAACGTGCCGAGTTGGCGTAGTTCACCTCCTGGAACTGGCCTGCGTTGAGCGCAGGTTGGGCCACCCCGTCCACGGTGTAATTGGTGCCGTTCGTGTTGGCCAGCACGCGGTAGGTGTAACTGTTCGGTCCCTGCCAGGGCACCGTGAAGTATTTGGTGCCCCACACGTTGCTGGGCAGGTTCTGTTCGAACACGTGGTCGCAGGCGAAACAGCCGATCGGCACGTTCGTGCATACGGAGCCAGAGAACACTGCAAAGGGCCTGCAGGAGCCGCTGATCGCAGTGCCCACAATGGTGGTGCCTGTCAGGTCATCGCCTGATGCACCAGCCTGCACTTGGTAGGTTTCTGCACTGTCCAGGTTCACGATGAACGGCACACCAGCAGGCTGTCCGCCCAGCGTGGCCGCCGAAGGCGTGATCTCCACCTGCGTACCGTCCTTGGTCGCCACGATCAGGAACTCGGAATTCAAACCGCCAAACCCGCTCAGGCCGTAATAGCAATGCACCCGGTATTGGGTGCCCAACGATTGCGTGGGCAGGATCGACGCGGCATCAGCCGTGGCATCCTCGAAATTCAGGGCATACACCGCCACGGTGTCCGCGGTCTCCACGAGGAAGGACTTGTTATCCACCACTTCGGAACCCGTGTGGATCGCGGTGAGCGGGAGGGTTATGGTGGTTACCGTGTTGGCGGTGACCGTGAAGTTCTGGGTGAACCCCAGCAGAGGCATCTTCACCGTACCTGTGGTGTTGACATAGCTTGAGATGAACAGGTCGATGCGTGTATTGAAACCGCCACCTCCGTAGTTCTGCATGTAGCCCACCCAGAATTCCTTGCCCATGGTGGGAATGACCCCCTGTTGGGCCGAAGCCGTTCCCCCCACCCCAAGCGCCACCAGCAGGGCGCACATGATCCTTTTCAGCATGACCGTTCGTTTGGATCGGAATTCGGTGTTCGACCGTTAAACCTGCACAAGGTAGACGATGGCCGGAACCTCTCAAATCTGAGGACCGTACACAGGACTACGCCAAGGTGACGCTTCACAAGGTCAAAAGGTTGCCAGCGCCTAGCGTTCCGCCCGGTTCCAGTTCTGCTCCACCTCCCAGCCTGCGCGAATGGTGAACGTGGCCGGGTGGCGCCAGGCCCGCTCAGGCTGAAGTCCAATGGCCATTTGCCCGGTGTCCTGTTGCCCGTTCCCATTGCGGTCCTGGGTCAATTTCAACGAATAGACACCGGGAGTTAATCCGCTCATAATCACAGAACTTGGCAGCACACCGTGCAGAACTGTGCGGACCGCACGATCCTGGCCATCCAGGAGCTGGACCATCCAAGGCCCTGATGCCGGGAGGCTGTCGGCGTCGAATTTCAGCAGCAGGGTTCCAAGCTCTTCCGGTCGGGGCTGGGCGCTGGTGAGGGTCAACGTGTCATTCACGCCCCCGTAAATATCCCGAAGGGCTTTGGGCAGCAGCCGTACCGCATAAGTGCCCGCGGTCGGCATTGGCCCCAGGAGCCAGGCCTGGCGTGCGTTGAGCGTGTCCAGCATGGGCGTGAAGCTCACCGGGATGGAATCGTGGAGGACGGTAATGCGGCTTGCGTCAGATCCTGCCAAAGGCCGGTCGCTATGCAGGCAGAGCCTACTGTCCGATAGGGAAAGGCCGACCTTCAGGGTGAAGGGCATGCGGTCCCGCACACGGTAGCGCACCGTATCGAGCACTTCGCCATGGTCGCTGAGCTCGAAACGCCTTCCGTCCAGGGACGCCGTGTCATTCGGCCAGCACCGCACGGTATCCCGGGTGGCGTTCGCTTCAAACGTCCAGGAAAGCCGTCCCCCTTCGCGGTCGAGGTCGCGCAGCAGGAGCGTTCCAACAGGTTTTGCCAGGACAAGCATCCAATCGCGATCCGGTCCCACCCGGTGATCCAGCAGGGCCTGTTCCTTTGGCACCTCGCGGAAAAGCTGAAGGGCCACGTCGGGTGCACCAGGAAGTTCCAGCTCTCCTTCTCCAAAGGCCACATCCTCGTTGGGCAGGTCGTAGCGCAGGTTCGCGTTCTGGTCGCGGAGCGCGTAGATCCGGTAGGTGCCCTTGCGCAGGTAGCGCAGGTCGTATCGGCCCTGTTCGTTGGTCCGCGTGGCATAGGCCGGCCGCACCGAACGGATGGTGATGCTGTCCGCGGAAGGATGAAGCAGTACGTCCACGCCGCTTGCCGGTTTGCCACTGACCGCATCGAACACCCTGCCGCTCACCGCGCCGCTGTCCAGGTGGTCGCCGGTCGAAACCACGAAGATCACGTCACGAGCAGGGTTGCCCTCCGTCAGGTCCCTGATGGCCGACCCCAGGTTGAAGCTGTAGGTGGTGGCGGTTCCGAGCGGCGCCTTCAGGTCGATCACCAGTTCCGTTCCGCCTTGAACGCGGACGTCCGGTGCTTCACCTAAAGGAGGCGAGATGAGCAGTTGTTGCTGCACGTCCTGCACCTTGATCTTCTCATCGAAGCGCAGCAGGATGCGTTGCCCGGTGAAGCCGGTGCTCAGGTTCGGGGGATCGGCGAACACCAATTCCGGCGCCGTGGTGTCCCGCTCACCGCCGCCGATCTCGCGCACCTGGGCGCAACCGGCCAGGAGCAGCAGAAGAACGAAGGTGGAACGCGCGAAGGTCATTCAAAAAGGGGCTCGAGCAGTCCGCACAGGCGGTTCAGCGCAATGGCGTCCACCTCCGAGAAGTCATCGGGCCGGTCGCTGTCGATGTCCAATACAGCTGCAATGCGCCCTTGACGGTCCTGTATGGGTACCACGATCTCGCTCTTGGAGAGCGGGCTGCAGGCGATGTGGCCCGGGAACTTGTCGACGTCCGGTACGATCAGCGTCCGCTCCTCCGCCCAGGCCGTGCCGCAAACGCCCTTGCCATGCCCGATGCGGCTGCACGCGACAGGCCCTTGGAACGGTCCCAGGACCAGTTCGGCGCCCAGGACACGATAGAAGCCGATCCAATGCCAGCCGAAGGCCTGGTGCAAAGCGGCGGACAGGTTCGCCATGGCGGCGATCAGGTCACGCTCCTCGCTGAGCAGTTCGCGCACTTGGGGAGCCAGTGCGGAGTACAAGGCCACCCGATCGGTGGTGGCAGGAAGTTGGATGGTCTCTGACATCGGGCGGCAAAGCTAGCGGCCGCTGCAAAGGTCCGGCCGCATCATGCATGGGCCACGGTGGCGATGCTCACCCGGACCTCGGGTATCCGGAGCAACGCCTGTGCACAGCTTTCCAGTGTGGCCCCCGTCGTTACAACGTCGTCCACCAGCAAAACGTGGCGTCCCTCGAGGTCGGAGCCATGCGGAATGTCGAAGGCGTCCTTGACGTTCAACCAGCGGTCCAGTCGTCCCTTGCGCGTCTGGCTCGGTGTGCGGACCACGCGCAGCAAGCCGCTTCCCGCAGCGGTCGCGCCCCACGCCTCACGCATGCCATCCACAAGCACTTGGCTCTGGTTGTATCCCCGCTGGCGTTCCTTTCGGGGATGTAACGGGACCGCGATGATCCGCTCCACCGAGCTGAACCTTGGGGAAACCATCAATTCAAGCGCCATTCGGCGCCCAAGCTCAAGGCCCACCTCCCTGTCCCCTTTGTACTTCAGTCGGTGCAGCATGTGCTGCACCATGCCTCGCTTGTCGAAGTGCAGGAAGGCCGTGGCCGAGGTCAGCTCCAACCGTCCCCAGAAGATCCGTTCCACGGGGTTCTCAGCATCATTGTGGAACCGCGTGAGCGGCATGTCCTCCACGCACTTCAGGCAGATGGAGCGCTCATGGGCCAGCAGCGCATCGTCACATCCTGCGCATCGAAGCGGAAGGAAGAGCCCGGCTGCACTGCGCGCCAGCTGCCCTGCAGGGTGCAATACTTTGTTGAAAATTGCGCCGGTGCTCAAAATACGTGGCATGGCACCAAGGTAACTTCGCCCTCGCAAAGATCCTTACTCCTTTTACGGAACCCCTCATGGAACAGCAGCAGATGCCTTCGACCGGAACCAAGGGCCGCTCCAATACCGCCTTGCTGGCCTTGGTCGTCCTGCTGCTGATCAGCAACGTGGTGATGCTGTACATGTTGATGCAGAAGGACAAGGACGTGGAGACCACCGGCGCCCAGTTGACGGCCGTTACCAGCGAGAAGGACAATGTGACCCAATTGCTGGAGGAGATGCTCAGCCAGTACGACACCTTGAACACGGAGAACGAGCAGATCCGGACCGAGATGGAGGCCCAGCGCCAGCAGATCGAGGACCTGATGAACAAGGTGAAGAACGGCAATTACAGCCTGGCCAAGGCCAGGAAGGAAGCCGAGACCCTTCGCAAGATCATGAAGGGTTACGTGGTCACCATCGACTCGCTGAACCAGGTCAATCAGGCCCTTACGGCAGAGAACCTGGAGACCAAGCAGCAGCTGGGTGAGGTCACCGGCCAGAAACAGGCCTTGGAGCAACAGACCGCCGAACAGAAAGCGCTCATTGCAAAGGGGGCTGTGCTCCATGCCACCGTGCACAATGCCGGTGCCTTGTTCCTGCGCAACAGTGGCAAGCAGGTGGATACCGATCGGGCCAGCAAAGCCGAGATGGTGAAGAGCTGCTTCACCGTGGGGGAGAATCGGGTGACCAATGGAGGCACGAAGATGCTCTACATGCGGATCATCAGTCCGGATGGCTCCGTGCTGCCTGCCAATGATGCTGACAACCGGTTCACCTTCAACGGCGTACAGGGCGAGTTCAGCGTGAAGCGCGAGGTGAACTACCAGAACCAGCCAGTGGATGTGTGCATGTTCTACACCGCCTCCGGAAAGCTCTCCACCGGTCAATACATCGTGGAGATCTATGAGTCCGGTTCACTGGTGTCGAAGACCACCTTCGACCTGAAGTAGGCCCTCAGAAGAAGGCCCGCACCTGGGCGCCTCCCACGTGCACCGCAGGCGTCCCTTCGCTGCTGCGTCCGTTGTAGGTAAGGTCCACTTGCAGGTGATCGCTCAACCGCCGCTGCACCGCGACGCTCCACGTGGCGTTGGTGCCTGGCCTTAGGCCACTGAGCATCTCATTCCCGATGACGGAGTTGACCACGCCGTCATACGCGATGTCCACCAGGTTCCCGTTCACCTGGATGCTGCCTTTGCCTGCCGCATTGAAACGGAGCTCCAGGCCCAGGTCCTGCAATTCCGCCACCTCCCCGCCCAGGTCCTCGCGATTCACCTTCGTGGTGACCTTGTAGCTCATCACCGCCCGGAGGCGCGTGCTGGGTTGCCAGGTCACCCGTGGACGCAAGACATCCTGGCCGACGTCGAAGGTGCGGCCCTCGATCAGATCGCTCAGGCTCGATGAACGGCCCGTCTCGCCTTCCAGCTCCAGCGTCCAATGGCGGGTCATGTTCACCCGAAGGCGCAGCACATTGTTCTCCCGCGTACGGGATTCGGATCCGTTCTGCAGCAGGCTCTTGGTGCGGTCGTTCTGGTACGTGTGGTCCACGCTCCACACCCGGCTCGACCGGTCGTAGTATAAGGTGTTGCGGACGGAGCTGTTGAACGCCACCAATGCGCTGTCCGTAGGGTCCAGACGAAAAGGGTCCACCACTTTCCCTAGGTCGTCCGCACCGGTCTTGCGGTCCGTCCGGAAGGAGGCCAGGTCACTGAATTTGGCGATGCCCTTGCGCATCCCGGTCGCGTTCTCCCAGGCCGCTGCAGGACGGAGGTCCAGCGAAGCGCTCAGCTGGTTGTTGTAGATGCGCACATAGTTGTTGGTCTGTACATAGACCCGGATGTGATCCGCCTCGTAGCCGAAATTCGCCACCTCGAACTCGTTGAGCTCCTTGATCCCATTACCGTTGTAGTCGTTCCAGATATAGACCCCCTGGCCGGCCGGTACTTGCACATAGATGTACTCGCGTTGTTGTTCCAGCCCGCTGCCGAATTCATAGAAGAGCTGCCAGTTCACCACGCCTTTCCACAGGACCAGGTCATGATCGATGCGGGCCAGGTAGGTCTCCTCCGGTCTGGCCACGGTCACCGCACTGTCGAGGATGCGCAGTTCGCGGTAGGTGAACGTTGTGCTCAAGCGGTTGCGGGGGTCGCCCGTGAGGTCGAGCCCCAGGCCGTAAGCGGTGGCTCTCGTGCTGGGCACCAGGGCACCTTGCTTCCAGGCCTTTTCGCTGCGCTGTCCGCCGGAGACGCGCAACCGGGTCCGGAAGCTGTCGGGGCTTTGCACGAACAGCTCCCAATCGTGGAACTGGTAGCTGCGGGCAAGCAGTGCATCGCTGGTATCGGACCGGAACCGGTTGCGCTCCTGCTCGTTGCGCAGGCCAAAGGTCATTGCCCGGGAGCGGTGGCGGACCATGCCTTTGTTGCGCAGGAAATCCGTGCGCGCGGGCAAGGTGGTGTTCAACAGGCTGGCCTCGCCCACGATATCCCAACGCCCCAAGTGGAGGTCGCTCTCGAGCCGTTGGCGCCAGCCGCTGTAAAGATCTCGTACCTGGAACGTGTTCACACTGATCCTGGCGCTTCCTTTCTTCGCACTGCGCAGCCCGGCGCCCACGTTGAGCAACAGCTGGTCCCCGTCCAGCGGCACGCCCAGCGCGTTCCAGTTCCGTTCGAACTCAACGGGCCGGTAACGCTCCACGAAGCGGAAGTCACGGCCCAGCGCCTCGTTCTCCGTGCTTAGCTCCATTCGCCACGTGGTGTCGGTGCCGCTCAGCTTGAGGTCATGCACGCCCCCAAGGCGGAGCGCAAGGCCTTGGTCGTTATCGTCATCGACCGAGGAGAAGGTGTTGAGGTCGTTGTTGCTGAACGCCAGTTCGGTGGAGAGCCGCGACCGTGTGGCGAAGTGGTGTTCGGCACCCAGAGCGATCACTTGTTGGCTCTGTGGTGCGACCAGCACGCGCAGCGGTGCCGAGTCCCCTCGGCGGCGGATCACCCCGTTCACCGTGTCCGGGGCCACCCAACGGAACACACGGCCGTTCGGCGAGAAACTGTCCTGGATGTAATCCCCGTTGCCCGTCCCCACCGCCGTGAAGGTGAGCCTGTAGAAGGCGCTGTCCGGAGAAGTGCTGTACAGGTACACCGGGGAGTATCCCAGGGTGTCGATCAGTGCGTAGAGCACTTCATCAGCGTCGTAGGAAACACTGTCCACGCCCGGCGTCACCGCCTGCAAGGGGTCATCCCCGGCGTCGGTCAGCACGGTGATGTCCTCCGGGCTCAGGGTTTGTTGCAGCGGCTGGTTCTTATGGTCCTGCTCGCTGTACAGGTTGATATGGAAGGTGTTCGCCCCGATGGTCTGGTCCGCTCCTGCGCGGATCAAGGAGCGCACGTAGTTCTTGTCGCTGTATTGGAACTCCACCGCGATCCGGCGGTCCTTGGTGATCAAGCGGTTCGCAGTGAAGGTGATCTCGGCCGTGTTGTAATCGATGATGTAGTCGTTCTCCTGCCCCCGCTTCAACGGCTGGCCGTCGATGAACACCCGTTCCGTCCCGGACAGCACGATGATGAACGTTTCGCCGGAGTTGCCCTGCAGGCGGTAGGGCCCCTGGACACCCTCCACCCCCTGGATCAGGTTCCTTGCGAATTTGCCCTTGCTCACCGCGGCACTGACACCGAACTGGCCGCTGGGCCGATCCAAGGGGCCGGTCCGGGAGGAGTAGCTCAGTCCTTTGGCCTTCTTCAAGTAAGTGAGGAAATGACTGTTGGGCCTTTGCAGGACGAAATCGCCGGCGACGAGCTCCTGGCGGTCATCGAACAACTTGATGAAGACCTGGTCGAAGTCCTGCAGTTCCAAGGTGTTGCCACCGGCCTGGATGGGGATGTTGTTGTCGGTGACCGAAGCCAGGATGCTGATCCGATCGCTCAAGCGTCCGCTGAGCTCCAGGTTGAGCGTGCTGTTCACCGAAAGGTCCTGGTTGTTGCCGAAGAGCACGCCCCGTGAAATGCTGCCGCTCTTATTGAGCCCGCTGACACTGAAGGGGTCCTCCTGCTGCAGGGAGGGGGTGTACTTGAAGGGATCCGCGCGATCTCCGGTGGGCCGTGTCAATGTCGCCGGGTCCTTGTGCCTGTATGTTCCTGCAAGCAACAAGGGCAAGGCCCGCCAACGGGCCGTCAGCGTATCCGTGAGCCCCGCGTCCTTGCGGACCAGCCAGCCCGAATAGGGGTCCACCGTGAACGCGGCGGGGTCGACCTGCACCGCCCCCTTCCAAAGGGATACGCTACCGGGGGCCAGGCTCATGGTGTCCAGGCGCAGACTGTCGCGTTCGAACACCACCCTGCTGCTGCGCAGGTTGCTTCCGTCCTGGGCCCTCAGACCCCAGGCCGCGGACAGGAACCACAGGGCCAACAGGGTCCTGCGGCCGTGCATCGACGGTCGATCGGGGGTGGTGCGGACCACCGGTGAGTGCTTCGGCAAGGGTTGAAAATTATCCCAACGCATCCGGGGAACAGCTTCGTGTCCATCAAGAGCGTCCTGTTGGTAACGCCGAACGGCCGTTGTCGTTGCCCGGAGATCGCAGCGGATACATTTGACCTGACCTGTATGCGTTCCTCCTTCCCGGCCTTTGTGCTGGCCATTCTGCTTGCTTCCTGCGGAAGCGATGTAGCCCCCTTCAAGACCACTGCCCAAGGCGGTCGTCACTACGGGGGCATCTTCAATTGGAACGAGACCGGTACGGTCCGCAGCATCCATCCCTTGGGCCTCACGACCATCAAAGCGGCCCGCGTTGGATCATTGGTGTATCAGGGGCTTATCAGGTTCGACCCCCGGGACCTTACCATACGGCCCTGCCTTGCTGAACGGTGGGAGGTGGATGCGTCGGGCAAGGTGTATACGATGCACCTCAGGAGCGATGTGCTCTTCCATCCGGACCCCCTGTTCCCCAAAGGCGAGGGGCGGCCCTTCACCGCCCGCGATGTGGAGCAGTGTTTCCTCAGGCTATGCACCGCATCGCCCGAGAACCAGATGTTCTGGTTGTTCCAGGACCGTGTGTTGGGCGCCGAGGCCTACCACCAAGCAACGGCCTCGGGCCGCTTACCCGGAAGGCTCGAGGGGGTCCAGGTGATCGATGACCACACGCTGCGCATCGAACTGGTCGCGGCGGATCCGATCTTTCTGCAGATCCTGGCCCACCACGGCTGTTGGATCTATCCAACGGAGCTGTTGGCGGCCGATCCGGCGCATACGATGCGGGCCATCGGTACGGGCCCCTTCATCCTGCGTAATGCCGGTGATGGGGGTGTGTTGATCCTGGAGCGCTCTCCGGCCTACTGGGGCCTGGATGAGCACGGCAACAAGCTGCCCTTCCTGGATGGGGTGCGCGTCACGTTCAACCCGGAAAAGACGGAGGAGGTGGATGCCTTTCTCCAAGGGAACCTCTCGATGGTCATGGACCCTCCGGTGGAGCGCCTGAGCCAATTGTCGGACACCCTGGAGCCGGGTACGGGCGAATTGCGCTTCCATGTCCAGCGTGTACCAGGGCTCTCTGTGCAGTTCTATGGCTTCAATGATCGCAAGCCGCCGTTCGATCGGCTGATCGTGCGCAGGGCCATCGCGCTGGCCATCGATCAACGGTTCCTGGTCGACAGTGTGCTGCAAGGCGCTGCGGTCCCTGCTGGCCACAGCGTCGTGCCACCGGCACTTCGACCGACCGGGCGAGCATTGCCCGATCAGTCCTATGATCCGCGAACGGCACAACGGCTGCTGGCCGAGGCGGGGTACCCCGAAGGGAAGGGTTTCCCGATGGTGCGGCTCCAAGTGAACAACGGCGGTTTCGGCTACATCCGCATCGCCGAAGCGGTGCAGGGGATGCTGGAGCGCAACCTGGGCATCGGTATTTCCATCTCCGTGCTGCCTGCCGACCAGCATTACGAGCTGGTGGATGGGGGCAAGGCACAGTTCTGGCGCCAGGGATGGGTGGCCGATTATCCTGATGCGGAGAACTTCCTGGCCCTCTTTTACGGACGGAACGCGGTGCTGGACCCCGGGCTTCCGAGCACGCTCAACAGCACGCGCTACCAGAATGACCGTTTCGATTCCTTGTACCAGGTGGCACGGGCCACGAGCGATCCCGATGAGCGCATGCGCATCATGGGCCTCGCCGAACAACAGGCCATGGACGACGCAACGGTCGCTCCCCTGTACTTCGAGCGCCTCATCCGCCTTGTGCAGCCTTGGGTGATGAACATGCCGGTCAATGCCATGGATATCCGCGATCTCTCGACCGTTTGGTTCGATCCGGCGTTGAAGCCCCGCTAGGCGGCCTGCCGCTCAAGGTGTTCGTACACCAATTGCTTGGCCAGGGGCATGAAGGTCTCGATGTGGGGCAGCACGATGTCCGTTTCGAACGCGAAGGTGGCGGGGTTCGGTTGGGCGCTGAACGTGCGCGCGAGAACCGCCTTGATCTGCGCATAGGTATGCGCGAGGCTGATCGGGAAGGTGGCCATGAAGTTCGTACGCACGCTCCAATGGTGCCCTGGTGACCGGCTTGGTCGGACCAGCGGCAGTTCGTAGGAATACACCCGGGCTTCCGGGCCTTGGCGGAGCAGCAGGTAGCCTTCGCGCGCGTGCAACGGCAAGAGGCCGACCGGGGCGAAGTGGATATGGGAGCGGAGGTCCTTGCGCAGTTCGTTCCCTTCGCCCACCAAGGTCCCCAGTTCAGGAATGGCGAACGCGAGCACCTCGTCGATGACCTGCAGCAAGGCTTGTTCCTCGCACCGTGAGCGAAGAAGCCGGGCTTGCTTGATGTCCATCGCGATCACCTCCCGATCCAGCAGGCCGGCCAGGTCCGTACGCCGTTGACGGAGCATCCGCAACTGTTCCAAATGACCGCGCAGTTCGTCCAGATAAGGATACAGCTTGCGCTGGTCGAAGCGCGCGTGGACACGTTGCCGGTAACCCAGCAGCATGTATTCCTTCAACTCCAGGTCGATGCCCGGTGCCAGTAGCCAGTCCGGGGACAATCCGTGGTCCGTTCGTGCGTCCATGCCGTGCAGGGGAAACGCAGTGTTCACAAAAAGGTTGCGGTGACAGGTCCTTGCCCACATGGATCAGGGCAATTTTGAGGCCGACCAACAACGATGACCACGCCGATGAACCTGCTCCGGAACCCGCTGAGCCTCCTGCTTATCATCAGTGCCCTTGGGGCGTGCGTTCCGGGTCGCAAGTACGAGGAATCCCAAAGCCGGTTGAAGGCAGCAGAGGCCAGTGCCAGTGCTGCCGAAGCCAGGTCCATCGAGGCCACGACCGCATTGACCGAGGTACAGGCCCAGCGGGATGCGCTCCGCAAGGAATTGGATGACCTCGCGGCCGATACCGCAGCGATGGGGACGGAGCATCGGGCCTTCGAGCGCAAGTACACCATGCTGAACCAGTTGAACAACGAACTGCTGGACAAGTATACCAAGCTGATGGAGGGTGACCGCTCGGAGAACCGCAAGCTGCTCACCGACCTGGAGACCGTCCGCCTGCGCCTCATGAGCAAGGAGGATTCGCTCAACAGTCTGGGTCGGTCACTGGCGGACCGCGAGGCCAAACTGGCGGAACTCCAGGCGGAGCTTGAGGCGAAGGACAAGGCCATGAAAGGGCTGAAGGACCGGGTGAGCAAGGCGCTCACCGGCTTCGAGGGCAAGGGGCTCACCGTGGAACAGCGCGGCGGCAAGATCTATGTGAGCCTCGAGAACAAGCTCTTGTTCCCCAGTGGAAGCATCGTGGTGGATCAGCAAGGCCGCGACGCCTTGGTGAAACTGGCCAAGGCGATCGAGAACGAGAAGGACCTCAACATCCTGGTCGAAGGACACACGGATACGGACAAGGTGCTGCCGGGTTCAACGTACAAGGACAACTGGGACCTCAGTGTTCTTCGGGCGACGAGCGTGGTCCGCATCCTCCAGGAAGGAAGCAAGCTGGATCCCAAGCTGGTCACCGCCGGGGGACGCGGCGAGTATGTGCCGGTGGATCCCGCCGACAAGTCCCGTAACAGGCGCATCGAGGTCATCCTGGCCCCGGACCTCACCGAGCTCTACAAGCTGGTGAAGGACTGACGTGGTCCCGCGAGCGCCGTTATGGCTCCGTGGCCGAATACCCTATCGCATACAAGGTGCGCAGATGACGTGATCGATCCATGCAGGATGATGCCCCTCAGGTCGTCCGTAACAGGATCATCATCTTCGCTCCCGCATGCATGACCTGTTGGTGATCACACCGGGCTTTCCTGCGGATGAAGCGGATGACGGGTGCATTCCACCGCTGCAGGCTTATGTTCGTGCGCACCTGGAGCGCCATGCGGGTGCCGGGGTTCGTGTGATCGCCACCCAGTATCCCTTCCACCGCACACCGTATTCCTGGCATGGCATCCGTGTGTATCCGTGCGGCGGGGAGAACCGCCGGTGGGCCAAACCCTTCGCGTGGGACCGGGCGCTGACCTTGGGTTCGGCCCTGCATCGGGAACGGCCATTGCATCGCGTGCATAGTTTCTGGCTCGGCGAATGCGCCTGGCTCGGCCAGCGGATCGCGCATCGCTGCGGTGCGTCGCATGTCATGACCCTGATGGGCCAGGATGCGCGCGATGAACGGAACTGGTGGCGCATGGTGAAGGGAGGCCTGTCGCGTGTCGCAGTGCTGAGCCAACGGCACGCGGCTGTGTTCACGGCCATGAGCGGACGGGCTCCGGATGCGGTGATCCCCTTTGGCATCGATCCGTTGGATGGGTCGTTCTCCCATGAACGCGACATCGAACTGCTGTTCGCCGGCTCGTTGATCCCGGTGAAACGGCCTGAGCTTTTCGTGGACCTCGTGGCGCGCATCGCCCAGCATCGGCCGGTGAAGGCGGTGATGGTCGGCGCGCGCATCCCCGCTGGCAGCAAGCATGTGGACGAGCTGGTCCGGGCGGCGGGCCTCACCGATCGCGTCGAGGTCCTTGGTGAATTGCCGCGCAAGAAGGTGCTGGCGCTGATGGCGCGGAGCAAGGTGCTTGTGCATCCCTCGAAGTACGAATCGCAGGGCTATGTGTTCCTGGAAGCCCTCCTGCAGGGCATGTCCATTGTTTCCTTTCCGGTCGGGATCGCCGATGCAGGTGAGCGTTGGCGCGTGGTGGAGGACCTTCCAGCGATGATCGATGCGGTCACGGACCTGCTGGACCATCCGGCCGGAAGTGCTTCCTTGCTCCCTTTGACCATGGCCACCACCGTTGCGGCCTATGACCGGTTGTTCCCAACCCCACCCGCCCCATGAACCGACCGAGCATCGCCATTATCGGAGGAGGAGCTGCCGGGCTTATTGCTGCGGACGTTCTCGCGGAGCATGCGGAGGTGCATCTCTATGAGCAGGAGCGGCAAGTGGGTCGCAAGTTCCTCGTGGCTGGCGAAGGCGGATTGAACATCACCAACAGTGCGGAGGGTGAGGACCTGCTGAAGCACTTCCATCCGATCGATCGCCTGCGCCCGGTGCTGGAGGCATTTGGGTCCTCGGACCTGCGGGCCTGGCTGGCGGAGCGTGGGGTGCCCACCTTCATCGGCAGCAGCGGCCGTGTGTTCCCTGAGCGGGGCATCAAGCCTGCGGAAGTGCTCAAAGCGATCATGGACAGGTTGGCCGCCAAGGGTGTTCACATCCACCTGCAGCACGGCTTCATCGGGTTCGATGCGCAGGGGAAGCCGGTCGTCGCGCACAACGGTTCGGCAACCACGCTCGAAGCGGTGCGCACGCTGTTCGCATTGGGCGGCGCTTCCTGGCCGAAGACCGGATCCACGGGTGCCTGGGTCGAGCACTTCCAAGGGATCGGCATCCCAACGACCCCGTTCCGTTCCAGCAACTGCGGTGTGGAACTGGAGCTCCCCGATGCGCTGCGCGTGCATGTGGGGAAGCCGCTGAAGAACATCCGCATCACCTGCGGCGATCGGAGTTTCCGCGGCGAGGCCACGCTCACGGACCATGGACTCGAAGGCAATGCGATCTATCCCGTGGTGCCAGCCGTGCGCGACGCCCTTGAGCGGGGCGAAGAGGCGGTGCTTGTCGTGGACCTGAAACCCGATGTGACCGAAGCGGAATTGGAACGACGGTTGTCCGGCGCTGCATGGAAAGAGCGCATGGCGGCCGTGAAACTGGACCGCTTGCAGGTGGCGCTGCTGAAGGCCTTCACCCCGATGCACCGCTTCCTCGACGGTTCGAACCTGGTCCACGACGTGAAGCACTTGCACATCCCCGTCCGTGCCTTGCGACCGATCGACGAGGCGATCAGCACAGTAGGTGGCATTCCCTGGGATGAGGTGGACGACGATCTTTCCTTGAAGCAACATCCCCGGTTCTTCGTCGCAGGCGAAATGCTGGATTGGGATGCGCCCACCGGTGGATTCCTGTTGCAAGGGTGTTTTTCCACCGGATGTTTTGCTGCTGGAGGCCTCCTGCGTGAGCTGCTCAGGAACGATCCCCGGTCCACAACGTCCGGTTGAACGGATCGAATGGATCGGTCCTAGGGCCTCCTACCTTCGGGCCATGACCACCGACCTGCGCTCCGCCATCGATGTCTACTTCCGCGGTGAACGCACCGAGATGATCGCCTTTCTCGTGTTCGCTGGCATCCTGGTGGTCACCGCCATCGTGCTGTGGATGACGAACGACCGGTTCGCCCGCTCACTCTCCGTGCTCCTCGCGCTTTGCGCGCTCATCGCCTGCAGCACGGCGCTTCCGTTGATGTTCCGCGATGGGCCCCATGCGGAGAAGTTGCGTGAGCGCATTGCTCAAGGGGATGAAGCCGGTGTCCGCGCGGATGAAGGTGCCCGCATGGCCATTGTGAACCGCAACTACGCGTACTACCGCTACCTGTATGCCGCGGCCGTGCTGGTCGCGATCGGCCTCGCGTTGTTCATGCGCAACGCCACCACCTCGGGCATCGCGGTCGGGTTGCTGGTGTTCGCGGCTACCGGGCTCGTCGTGGACCACTATTCCGAGGAGCGCGCGGCGATCTACACGCAGCAGCTGCAGGCATAGCGCCGATCAGGTGCCGGACCTGTTCTCCAGCACCAACCGCTTCACCTCGTCCAACTCAGCGTCCACGCCGTTCATGCGGTCCACATACCGCCACGGAACATTCACGTCCGGTCGAAGCCCTTCGGTGGCACGCTCGCCGCAGGGGCACCAGCGGAACTGGTGCGAAGCGAGGAAGCGCTGGCCCGTATGCGGTAGCTGGAGCAGCACCGGCTCATCGAAGAAGATCTGCGTGCCGCCCGTCTCCCGGCCCACCAACGTGCCCAGGCCGTAGCACTGCACGGTGGCCGCCAGCACGGTGGCGCTGCTGAAGGTGAACTCGTTCACCAGCACGTAGACTTCGCCCGTGAACCGCTTCGGGTTGCGCACGGCCCGGGAGATGTCCGCGTCGTAGGTGATGGTGTGCGTACTGTCCACGTTCGGGTACTGGAAGCGGCTGTACTTGATGCTGACGCGCGGGTATTGCGTGAACTTCCGGTCGGTGAGGTAGGTGAGCAATGTGTCGCCGATCGCGGTGCTACCGCCGGCATTGTCGCGCAGGTCGATCACCAGGGTGGAGTAGTGCTGCTCCTTCAGCACGGTGAACACGGAATCGCAGAACGGGGCGAAATGCGCCTTGTCCTCGCAGCGGTCGATGTCCAGCACGCCGATGCCCTCACCCGCATCCCGGAAGCTGAACAGGGGCCTCGCAGGGAGAGACAAGGAGTCGAGCGGGACACCGGCCAAGGTGACCTCGCGCTTCGGTTCCGAGGGCGTACGTAGCTCCAGCGTGTAGGTGCTGTCGAAGCCGTACCACGCGTTCAGCATGCGTGGCAACAGGAACGCCATGTATTCCTCTTCGCTCCACGGACGTTCGTGGTTGCCCAGCGTGCGAAGCTCCTTCACGATCTCGCGCATCGGCGTGCCATTGATGGCCATGATCTCCGCATACGATGGAAGCGTGTCGGCCGAAAGCACGCGCTTAACGAACACACGTCCGTCATGGATGTCCACCTGCACGGGCAGGAAGCGGCCGCCTTGCTTGGCATAGCTGCGCACATGGTCATACGGAAAGGCGAGCAGCGTGTGCGCATCGCGGATCAGGCCGAAGAGCGGCAGCACATGCTGGTAGAAGCCCATCGCATCCAGTGGCTTTACCAGCCCGGCACGCAACCCGTTGTGCAGGCTGTCGAAGATGGTCTTCGGGTGCGCGTGGTACAGGTCGTAGTGCACACTGTCCAACTGCCTCACCAGCACGTCGAGGTCCTCGCGCAGTTGCTCCGGCGGGAAGGTGGGGTGGGTGTAGTGGCTGGTGGTTTGGGGCGTTGGGGCTGGAGTGGTGCAGGCCGCAACGAGAACGATCAGGAAAATGGCCAGGAGAAGGCTGCTCCGTCGATTCGAAGCTTGAGCGCAGACCGTCTCAAGCATCCGCATATCAGAACACAAGCTCTTCATCGATGAGCAGATGCTTCGCTCGGATCAGGAGATCTGTACTGTAAATGTCCAAATCGAAGTTATAGCCGATGTTCTGAGGGTCAACAAGCTGCTGCGTGGTGATCGGCAGCTCAGGAATGAAATGGATCTCTTCCAGTAGGATGATCTCCCAGTTGAAACGTTCCTCGTCGGACCAGTTATTAAGTTTCAAGTCATAACGAAAGGCTGAGACCTGGTTGAACAGCAGGCACACTTCGCGTTCCTCCTCAAGGAGCACCACCCGAATGGAATGAGCGGCCATGTCGAACGCGATTGTTCGGACTCTTGTCGCCCAGAACCGATTAATTTTTCCTTGGATCATCTCGTGTTGCAGGATCATCCGAACAGATGCCCGAGCACCTCGTTCACCTGCCCCACCTGCACCAGTTCGATGCCCTTGGTGGCGGCGATGCCCTTGGTGCCTTTGGGGATGAAGATGCGGCTGAAGCCGAGCTTCTCCGCTTCGGCGATGCGCTGCTCGGTGCGGGTCACGGGGCGGATCTCGCCGCTGAGGCCCACCTCGCCGCAGAACACGGTGTCCATGGGGATGGCGATGTCCGCGTTGCTGCTGAGCACGGCGCACACCACGGCCAGGTCGATCGCCGGTTCCTCCACACGGAAGCCACCGGCGAGGTTCAGGAACACGTCCTTCTGCCCCAGGCGGAAACCGCAGCGTTTCTCCAGCACGGCCAACAGCATGTTCATGCGGCGCAGGTCGAAGCCTGTGGCGCTGCGTTGCGGGGTGCCGTAGACCGCACTGCTCACCAGGGCCTGCACTTCGATCAGTAGCGGTCGCTGTCCTTCGAGCGTTGCGCTCACGGCCACACCGCTCGGGCGCTCGCGCCGGTCGCCAAGAAGTACCTGGCTGGGATCCTCCACGGCCGCCAATCCGGTGCCGTGCATCTCGTAGATGCCCAGTTCGTTCGTGCTACCGAAGCGGTTCTTCAGGGGACGTAGCAGCCGATACGCATGGTCGCGGTCGCCCTCGAACTGCAGCACACAGTCCACCATGTGCTCCAGCACCTTCGGTCCGGCGATGAAACCGTCCTTGGTGATGTGACCGATGAGGACGAACGGAATGTCCGTCGCCTTCGCGAAGCGCATGATCTCCGCCGTGCATTCGCGCACCTGCCCCACGCTGCCGGGGCTCGCTTCGAGCGTTGCGGTGTGGAGCGTCTGCACACTGTCGATCACCACCAGCCCGGGCTCCAGCGCCTCGATGTGCTTGAAGATGTTCTGCGTGTTGGTCTCCGTGAGGACATAGCAACCGCCATCGGAGCGGCCAGCGGCCAGTGGCGAGTGGCTAGTGGCTCCACTTGCCGCTTCAGCCTCGCCGCTTGCCGCTTGCAAGCGTTCGGCGCGCATCTTCACTTGGTGTTCGCTCTCTTCCCCGGAAACGTAGAGGGTGCGGAGGTGCGGATTGCGCAACGCGGTCTGGAGCAACAAGGTGCTCTTGCCGATGCCCGGCTCACCGCCGATGAGCGTGATGCTGCCGGGCACAAGTCCACCACCGAGCACACGGCTCAGTTCGCGATCGCTGAGGGGAATGCGCGGGCCGTCCTGCGCAGGGATATCGCCGATGGCGATGGGCTTGGGGTTGCGGCCCTTGATGCTCTGGGGGGTGCCGCTCTTCTCCTCGACACGGTCGCGGACTTCCTCCACCAGCGTGTTCCACTGCTTGCATTGCGTGCATTGCCCGAGCCATTGCGGGTAGCTCGTACCGCAGCTCTGGCAGACGAATTGGGAGCGGACCTTAGCCACGGCGTATCTTCTCGACCAGTGCGGTGGTGGAGAAGCCGTCCACGAGCTTGAGGCTGCGGACCTCACCGCCGCGCGCGTTCACCACGTCGGCGCCCACGATCTGCTCGGGCTTCCAGTCGCCGCCCTTGGCCACCACATCGGGCTGCAGGGCGGTGATCAGTTCCAGTGGCGTGTCCTCGTCGAAGATCACCACGGCATCCACACAACGCAGGGCGGCGAGCACTTTCGCGCGGCTGTCCTGGTCGATGAGGGGCCGATCGTCTCCTTTGCCGAGGCGGCGCACGGAGGCATCGCTATTGACGCCCACTACGAGGCGATCACCGAGCGCGGCTGCTTCCTGCAGGTACTCGACGTGGCCGCGGTGCAGGATGTCGAAGCAGCCGTTGGTGAACACGATGCGGTCGCTCTTCAGGCGCCACACGTTCACCATGCGCGCGGCGCTGATGCGGTCGAAGATGCGGCGGTCGGTGGTCTCTGGGGCGACGATGGTGCTCATGCGGCGGGGGTGCGTTTCAAGGCGATCAAAAGTAGCGACAGGCCACCGAGCACGATGATCATCAGGGTCTGGGCGGCCCACAGCAGCCAGCCCATGGCCAGCGCATCGGGTCGAAAGAGGCCACCGCCTTCCGGTGCGGCCATGTACACGCCCACGATCAGGGCCACGAACGCCGGGTACACGCCGATGCCGCCCTGCACCAGGATGATGCTGACGGCCCCCGCGATGAAGCCCGCGAGGATGCCGGCGAAGGGCACATCGGCCATGCTCGGCAGGCAGTAGAAGCCCACCTGGAACATGCCGAGGTAGGCGGCCCAGATGAACGCGGTGTGCAGGATGAAGAGCCCTTTCTTCTTCGTGTGGAACACGGCCTGGAGCCCTTGGGCGAAGCCTCGCACCATGTCCATGACCCGGGCGCGCAACGCAGGTCGGGTGTACAGCAGGTATGCTCCTGCCAGGGCGCCCACCACCAAGGCGGCGAGCAGCCACCAACCGATGCCACTGCCTTCGTCGGCCGGTCTTCCTTGGTCGGCACGGAACGCTGCGACACGTGCCTGGAAGAGATCCAACTTGTCCAGCTGGTAGATGAGCGCAAGCCCGGCGATCACCAGCAGCATGCCCATGTCCACCACGCGTTCGGCCATGATCGTCCCGAAGCCCTTCTCGAAGGGGACCTTTTCCGTGCGGTACAGGGATGCCGCGCGGCTCGCTTCCCCGGCCCGGGGGATGAACATGTTCACGAAGTAGCCGATCATCACGGCGTGGTAGCAGTTCCAGAAACTTGGATGGTGGCCCAGGGGCTCCAGCAGGTAGCGCCATCGCCAGCCGCGGCTCACATGCGCAAGCCAGCCCACCAGGGAGGCCACCCACAGCCACAGCATGTTCGCCTGCCGGAACGCGGCGAACAGCTCCGTGCGTTGGTCCGTGCTGAGGTCGTGGTATTGCTTGTACACCAGCCACACCCCGATGGCCAGGGGCAGCCCGATCTTCAGGATGCCGATAAGGGCTTTCCTCACCCTCTCAGGGTGTTGGTGCGCTCGTCCGGGAACACGATGGCCGGCCGGAAGTTCCGCGCCTCTTCCACCGTCATCTGGGCATAGGAGATCACGATCACCACGTCGCCCACACTGGCGCGCAACGCGGCCGGACCGTTCAGGCAGACCTCGCCGGTGCCGCGCTTGCCTTTGATGACGTAGGTCTCCAGGCGGTTGCCGTTGTTCACGTTCAGCACCTGCACCTTCTCGCCCTCCACCAGCCCCACGGCATCGATCAGGTCCTCATCCAGCGTGATGCTGCCGATGTAGTCGACGTTGGCCTCGGTAACGGTGATGCGGTGGATCTTGGTCCGCAGGACTTCAATGGTCATCTGGAGGGGAAAGGGGGAGGCGAAATTACCGCCGCAAGGTGATGTTGTCGATGAGCCGTACGGGACCCACCTGCGCGGCCACCAGGGCCACGGCCTCCTGGAGCCCTTCCCAAGAGGACAATGGTTGAAGGGTTTCCGGGTGGGCGATGGCGAAGTAGTCCAGATGGATGGCGGGCTCGGACTCCAGGGTGCCGAGCCCGGCCGCGATGGCATCGGCCACCGGGGCCTTGAACGCCAGGTCCTCTGCCGCCTTCAGGGCGCGGTACAGCAAAGGGGCCACGGCGCGTTCGGCCGGGGAAAGGCGTTGGTTGCGGGAGCTCAAGGCCAGTCCGTCGTTGGCGCGGATGGTGGGATGCCCTTCTACCCGCACCGGCCAGCGTTCGTTCCGGGCGGCGTGCTGCAGGATGGTCAACTGCTGGCGGTCCTTCTCGCCGAACAGCGCCACATCTGGCCGCACGTAGAAGAAGAGGCGCTCCACCACGTTCACCACCCCCAGGAAATGGCCCGGACGGCTGGGTCCTTCCAGCACCTCATCCAGCGGGGCCAGATCGTACCGCCGGGGGGTGAAATGGGCGAAAATGTCCTCCTTCTCCGGGGCGAAGAGCAGGTCGCAGCCGGCCTCTTCGAGCATGCTTCGGTCCTGGTCCAGTTGCCGGGGATAGTGGGCCAGATCAGAGGGGTTATTGAACTGCAAGGGGTTGACGAAGATGCTGGAGGCCACCGCCTTACCCCGTTCACGGGCCGTCCTCACCAACGCGATATGCCCCTCGTGGAGGGCACCCATGGTGGGCACGAAGGCCACGGTGCGGCCATTCCGCCGTTGTTCGGAGGACCACTCGGAGGCCAGGGGGGGGGCTGTGATGAATTCCACGTCCGGCGCGGGAAAGAAAGCGGTCGGCGGCCGGAAAGCTAGGCTTCGTTGTTGAAAATGGCCTGAAAAGTCTATATTTTTGTACTCCCAATTCCCGAACCATCCCGATGAGCTTGAAGAACGCGAAGGTCCTGACCATCTCCCAGTACATCAATCCTTTCACGGAAGGTACCGAGATGGCCCAGGCCGCCCGCCAATTGCCCCAGGGCATGTTGGAGCGTGGCAATGAGATCCGGGTGTTCATGCCGAAGTTCGGTGTGATCAACGAGCGCCGGCACCAGCTCCATGAAGTGATCCGGCTCAGCGGGATGAACCTCATCATCAACGACACCGATCACGCCCTGCTCATCAAGGTGGCCAGCGTACCCAACGTTCGTATGCAGGTCTATTTCATCGATAACGAGGAGTACTTCAAGCGGAAGACCACCACCCACGACGATGACGGAGGCTTCTATCCGGACAACGACGAGCGCGCCCTGTTCTTCGCCCGGGGTGTGCTGGAAACGGTCCGCAAGCTGGGCTGGGCACCGGACATCATCCACTGCCACGGCTGGATGACCGCCTTCGTGCCCCTCTACGTGAAGCACTTCTTCGGCGACGACCCGCACTTCGAGAACGCCAAGATGGTGTTCAGCGTGTATGACGAAAAGCCGGAGGCCATCGACAAGGAGCTGGTGAAGAAGCTGACCCAGGAAGGCTTCGGCAAGGAACTGCTGAAGGGCATGACCAAGCCCACCACGGACGACCTCTACAAGTTGGGCATGAGCCTGAGCGATGCGGTGGTGAAGGGCAGCCCCAAGCTGGGACGCTCCATGGAGACCGCCATCAAGGCTACCGAGAAGCCCGTGCTCGCCTACACGTCCGAAGAGGAGCGGTTGCAGGCGCACGCCGACTTCTATCATAATGTCCTCGAGGAAGCGTTGGTCTGACGTTGAACTACGCGACCCCCCTTTACCGCGCACGGCCCATGATCGGGGCCGTGCTGCTTTTCGGCCTGCTGGCCACTTCCGGTTGTCAGAAGCCCGAGGAGGGCCTTGGTGTTGACCTGCTCCCTCCCGGTGATCCGCTGGAGATCGTAGAGGTCGATACGGCCACGTTGGTGGCCTGGACCGTCCCGGAGAACCCTGTTCGGACCAGCAACCTGAGCCGTTGCCTGCTCGGGAGCTACCTGGACGACCGCTTCGGACTGGTGAGCATGAGCCTGGTGACCCAGCTGCGCCTCAGCACCAACAATGTGGTGGGCGACGGACAGGGCAATCTCAACCTGGTCTGCGATTCGGTCGTGCTATCGCTCGTTTATGATCCGCTTGGTTACGGGTATGGCAACCTTGACCCACAGGTCTTCAAGGTCCTGGAGCTGGCCGAATTCCTGCCCAACGACACGGTCTACCGCAGTGATAAGGTGCCTGCGGTGGTGTCTTGGAACGACCTGGTGGTGGCCGGGCGCGATGTGTTCACCCCGCAACCCCTCAGTGAACCGGTGATCGAAGGGGTGTCGCTTCGACCACAATTGCGGATCCCCTTGGACCCGGCGCTGGGCCAACGGATCCTGGGCAAGTTCGGTGAGGACGAGACCTCGGATAACACCAAGTTCCAACAATTCTTCAAGGGCCTCTGGGTACTGCCCGACAACGGCACACCGGACCCCTACCAGGCCGCGGTCCTGTACTTCGCCATGCTCGATGCGCAGACCAAGCTCACCCTCTACTACCGCAACACGCTCCTTCCGGACACGCTCACCTTCGACCTGTTGATCAATGACAACGGTGTGCGGTTCACGCATGCTCGGCACGAGCCCTCGCTGGCCATCGATCAAGGACTGCCGCAGGCACTGGCGGACAGCACGCTGGGCGTTCAGCTGAATTATGTGCAGTCCTTGGGAGGCTTGCGGACCCGGATCAGGTTCCCCTACCTGCAGAAGTTCAAGGACCAAGGGTACAGGGCGATCGCCAAGGCGGAACTGGTGGTTCCGGTCGATGGCACCCACTATCCGGCGTACGTGCCGCCGGCCTTGATCTTCCCGGTGCGCCGCGGGTCCTCCGGCCAGGACCTGTTGCTGCCCGACCAGAACGCCACGGGCATCTACAACAGCACCAAGAAGGAGTATACCTTCAATGTCACCCGCTGGGTCCAGGGAGTGATCAACGGCACCTACACGGACGCTGAACTGGGGTTGATCCCGGGCAGCAACGGTGTTTCGGTCAACCGCGTGGTGCTCACCGGACCAGGGCATCCGGACCGGCCCATGAAGCTGTTGTTAACTTTCACCACATCCTGACCCGAACATGTGCGGCATCGTGGCTTATGTGGGCGACAAGAACGCCTATCCCATCCTGATCAACGGGCTCAAGCGCCTGGAGTACCGTGGGTATGACAGCGCCGGAGTGGCACTGCTGCAAGGGGATGACCTCAACGTGTACAAGTGCCAGGGCAAGGTCAGCGACCTGGAAGCCTTCACGGATGGCAAGGACAAGTCGGGCACCATCGGCATGGGTCATACGCGTTGGGCGACCCACGGTCCTCCCAATGATGTGAACGCACACCCGCACCGCAGTTCCAGCGGGGACATCGTGCTGATCCACAATGGGATAATCGAGAACTATGCCTCGCTGAAGGAGGAGTTGAAGCACCGCGGGCACACGTTCAAGAGCGACACCGACACCGAGGTGCTCGTGAACCTGATCGACGATGTGCAGCGGACCGAGGGCGTGGACCTGGCCGAGGCCGTGCGCCTGGCCTTGGAGAGCGTGGTCGGCGCCTATGCGATCGTGGTGCTGGACCGCAATCAGCCCGATGTGATGGTGGCCGCCCGCAAGAGCTCACCCCTGGTCATCGGCATCGGCGAGAACGGCGAACACTTCCTGGCCAGCGACGCCACACCGATCATTGAGCATACCAAGAACGTGGTGTATATGGACGATGGTGACATGGCCATCATCGACCGGCATAAGGGCCTGAAGATCCGCAACATCAAGAACCAGGAGAAGACCCCGTTCATCCACGAACTGGAGATGCACTTGGAAGCGTTGGAGAAGGGCGGGTACGATCACTTCATGCTGAAGGAGATCTTCGAACAGCCCCGCAGCATCCACGATTCCATGCGCGGCCGCCTCAACCTGGCCAAGGGCGAGGTGGTGATGGGCGGCATCAAGGACTACGAGCAGAGATTCGTCAACGCCAAGCGCATCATCATCATTGGCTGCGGCACCAGCTGGCATGCCGGCCTGGTGGGCGAGTACCTCTTCGAAGAACTGGCACGGATCCCCGTGGAGGTGGAGTACGCCAGCGAGTTCCGCTACCGCAACCCCATCATCAACGAGGATGACATCGTGCTGGCGATCAGCCAGAGCGGGGAGACCGCGGACACCCTGGCGGCGATCGAACTGGCCAAGAGCCGCGGCGCCACCATCTTCGGGGTGTGCAATGTGGTGGGCAGCAGCATTGCCCGTGCAACACATGCCGGGGCCTACACCCACGCGGGACCTGAGATCGGGGTGGCCAGCACCAAGGCCTTCACGGCCCAGGTCACGGTGCTCACCCTGCTGGCGCTGGCCATCGGCCACAGGAAGGGCACCATCACCGGCAGCAAGTTCCACAGCCTGCTGAACGAGCTTGAGGCGATCCCCGCCAAGGTGGAGAAGCTGCTGAAGAACGAGGCCCAGATCAAGTACATCGCCGACATCTACAAGGACGCCACCAACGCCCTGTACCTCGGGCGCGGATTCACCTTCCCCGTGGCCCTGGAGGGCGCGCTGAAGCTGAAGGAGATCAGCTACATCCACGCGGAGGGCTACCCGGCCGCGGAAATGAAGCACGGCCCCATCGCCTTGATCGATGAGGAGATGCCGGTCTTCGTGATCGCCACCAAGGGTGCCAGCTACGAAAAGGTGGTGAGCAACATCCAGGAGGTGAAGGCCCGCAAAGGGAAGATCGTCGCCATCGTCACCGAGGGCGATACCGTGGTGAAAGGGTTGGCGGATCACGTGATCGAGATCCCCGAAACGCCCGATCCACTGGTGCCGCTGTTGAGCGTGATCCCGCTCCAGCTCATCAGCTACCACATCGCGGTGATGCGCGGCTGCAACGTGGACCAGCCCCGCAACCTGGCGAAGAGCGTTACGGTGGAGTAGTGGGCGCCTTTGGCTTTGCCCACATGAACACCTTGTCGTTGTGCCTGTAGGGTGAAAGGTCCTTGGTGGCCAGGATGTGCCCGATGTCGATGAGCACCAGGATCCCGAAGCCCCCTAACGTGACCCCGTAGATGATGGGCACCTTCGCCTTCGTGCCGAAGTAGAGCCGGTGCGCCCCGAAAGGCCCTACAAGCAAGGCCAGACCTGCGGCCACCCACCGCTCCGGTTCCTTTTCCGAAAGGCTGTCCGCTCGCTCCAGCTCACCCACCAGCACTTCGAGCCGGGCCAGGTCCAAGGTGTCCTTCACATAAGGCCCAGAGGAAGTCGCGAGCGCACTCGTTCCCACAAGGAACAAGAGGACCCCCACCGACCGGCTGCGCATGGGCCGAAAGGTAGCGGGGGAGCCGACGTGGCACCCCCGCTTTCGGTTCAAGTTGTTGATGGGGCTCAGCGCCCGGCCGCGTAGCGCTTGGCCACTTCAGCCCAGTTCACCACGTTCCAGAAGGCCGCGATGTAGTCGGGGCGGCGGTTCTGGTAGTGCAGGTAGTACGCGTGTTCCCACACGTCCATTCCCAGGATGGGGGTTCCGCCGCAGCCGGTACCGGGCATCAGGGGATTGTCCTGGTTGGGGGTGGAGCAGACCTCCAACTTGCCGCCCTTCTGCACGCAGAGCCAGGCCCAACCACTGCCGAAGCGTGTGGCACCAGCGGCGGCGAACTTCTCCTTGAACGCATCAAAGCTGCCGAAGTCCCGCGTGATGGCATCGGCCAGGTCACCGGATGGAGCGCCACCGGCGTTGGGGGCCATGATGGTCCAGAAAAGGCTGTGGTTGTAATGCCCGCCGCCGTTGTTGCGGACCGCCATGTTGGACATGTCCAGGCCTTTCATCATATCCTCCAGGGGCATTTCGGCGAGGGGGGTGCCCTCGATGGCCTTGTTCAGGTTGGTGATGTAGGCTTGGTGGTGCTTGCCATGGTGGATCTCCATGGTGCGGGTATCGATATGGGGCTCCAAGGCGCCGTGCGCGTAGGGCAGTTCGGGGAGGGTGAAAGCCATGGGAAGGCCGTATCTGCTGGGTTTGGAAGACGGGCGCAAAGATAGCTCCGTGTAATTTTCACTTAACCCCTTGACATTTAGAAGAAATGAATACTTTTGCACCCACTTTCACCAAAACAATAACGGAGATGACCAAGAAGTTCACCGTGCTCGCCGTGATGGCAGCCATGTTCGTTGCCTGCGGTGGCAACTCTGCTGCTGAAATGGAAGCCAAGGCGAAGGCCACGGCTGATAGCCTGATCGCTGTGCACACCCGCGACAGCATTGCCGCTGCTACGACCGCCGCTGCTGCTGCCGCCGCTGCTCTCGACAGCACTGCCAAAGCCGCTATGGACACCATGGCCACGAAAGTGGAAGGTGCCATTGATGCCGTTAAGACGGCTGTAGGCCACTAAGCCTTACATACCACGCATTGAACGAAGGGGCTCGCAAGGGCCCTTTCGCACGTTCAATAGGTCCGTGCTTCAGTGCTTCCCGACCACCTCCTGCGCCTTCCGGAACGCGCTGTCGCTGTCGAGCATGATGCGGTAAAAGCCGTCGCTGCCCCAGATGTTGCGGGCAATGCCGGCTTTCAGGCGCATCGCGATGGCTGCTCGTGAACGCTCCAGGTCAGCGGGTTCGGCGGTGATCCCCTGTTCCTGGGCGTAACGGCCCAGGCGGTCCACCAGGTCGGCCCCCACGGTATACTTCTGCTCGAAGGCCGCAGGTCCACCATAGGCCTCGAGCCTTTTGCGGTCGTGGTCCGCAATATCAAAGGCGAACTGGTTCAGGACCCCGCTGAAGTAGAGCTCGCTGAGGTAGCCTGAGGTCTCCGTGGTATCGGCGGCCACGAACACATCGGGCATGATGCCGCCGTTCCCATACACTTTGCGGCCGCCCACCGTGGTGAACACCTCCGAGGAATCGAGCCGGATACTGTCCGCATTCAGGAGTTCGCCGTGATCGAACCGGGCCTCGAGCTCTTCACCGTATTCGATGCCCTCGCCATAGGGCCGCTGGATGCAGCGGCCACTGGGGGTGTGGTACCGGGCCGTGGTGATCCGCACAGCGCTCTGGTCGGGCAGCGGGATGTGCTCCTGCACCAGGCCTTTGCCGAAGCTTCGGCGGCCCACGATCGTGCCCCGGTCGTTGTCCTGAATGGCGCCGGCGATGATCTCGCTGGCGCTCGCGCTGCCCTCATCGATCAGCACGGCGAGCGGGAGGGTCTCCAGACCTCCCCGGTTGGTGGCGACGTGATCACGGCGGGGATGCGTGCGCCCTTCCGTGTACACGATCATCCGGCCTTCGGGAAGGAACTCGTCGGCCAGATCGATGGCCGCATCGAGGTAACCGCCGCCATTGCCGCGCAGGTCCAGCACCAGGCGCTTCATGCCCTGCCGCGTTAGTGCGTCCGCGGCCTTCATCACTTCTTCGTGCGAGGTCTTGGCGAAGCGGGTGAGCTTGATGAAGCCGGTGCCATCCGGGGTCATCAACGAGGTGGCCACGCTGTTGATGGGGATCTTGCCTCGCGTCACCGTGACCTCGAAGGGGGTCTTCCGCCCGCTGCGGGAAATGGACATGGTGACCTCGCTGCCACCCTGGCCCCGCAAGGTCTTGATCACGTCGTCGTTGGTGATGCTCCTGCCTGCAAGTACCACACTGTCCGCTTTCAGGATCCGGTCCCCTGCAAGAATGCCTTTGGCAGCGCTCGGCCCACCTTCCACCGGGGCAATGACCACCACGGTGTCGCGCTGGATGGCGAATTCCACCCCGATGCCTTCGAAGCTGCCTTCCAGCGGCTCCTGGGCGGCTTGAAGCTCTGCGGCACTGATGTAGTAGCTGTGCGGGTCCAGACGCTGGAGCAGGTCCTGAAGCACCTCATCCACCAGCTCGTCGGTCCGCACAGAATCCACGTACTGCCGGTCCAACAGGTCGATCACTTCTCCCAACTTGTCGCTGGGTGAGCCGCCACGCAGGAAGAAGAGGCCCGGAATGGCCTGCTGCTGTTGGGGTTGCAGGCGGCTGCCCAGGAAGATCCCGGTGGCCATGGCCATGGCCAGCAGCAGGGGCAGCAGCACCCAGGTGGTCAGTTTGCGGCGCTCCATGGGTCAGATGCGCTCCAGCCGTTGGACCTGCACCCCGCCGTTCGCCAGCAGATCAAGGCCGGAAGAGTCCTTGTAAGCGTCCAGGTAGACGAGCCGCTTGATGCCGGCCTGCAGGATGAGCTTGCTGCACTCCTTGCAGGGGGAATGGGTGAGGTACAGGGTGGCCCCGAGGGCGTTGTTCGTGCTGCGGGCCACTTTCATGATCGCGTTGGCTTCGGCATGAAGAACGTACCAAAGGGTGAGTCCGTTCGCGTCTTCACAATCATTGGGGAAACCCGTGGGTGTGCCGTTGTAGCCGTCGCTGATGATCATACCCTCCTTCACGATCAGGGCCCCGACCTTCTTCCGTGTGCAATGGCTCAGCTTGCTCCATTCGGCCGCCATGCGCATGTAGGCCGTGTCGTAGCGGACCTGCTTGGTCGGGTCCGGATGCACCAAGGTGCCGTGGCTGATGGACATGGTCAGGAAACGTGCGGCCGCACGAGGCGGCCGCTGTTGGGGTACCCAGGGCGGGACTCGAACCCGCACGACTTGCGTCACTGGTGTTTGAGACCAGCGCGTCTACCATTCCGCCACCTGGGTAGGTGTTCCCTTGCTGAAAGGGGCTGCGAAGATAACGGCTTACAGCTGTCGCACTAGCAGCGACGTCCACCTTCCCGTATTGGAGCGGTCGGGCGGCCCCTACCTTCGCTGCATGCCGACCGCCGCCCCGGTCTTCGACCGCCGGATATTCTGGGATGTGGACTTCGACCGCATGGACCTGGACGCGAAGTGGCGCTTCGTGATCGAGCGGGTGTTCGAGCGCGGGGATGTGGAGGACATCCGGCAGTGCCGCCGGTATTATGGCGAAGAGCGTGTCCGGAAAGCCCTGCTCGAAGCGAAGTTCCTGCCGGAACAAACGATGTACTTCGCGAGTGCCGTGACCGATGTGCCGGTCGAGTCCTTCAGGTGCTTTGAGCTAAGGCGCCAAATGGGGCACTACCTGCCGTATTGAAGCAAGCGACGATGCACTTGGACGCTGATGGATATCTGGCGATAGAGCATCTGGAAGTGATCTGGAAGAAGGATGAGCACGGTAGTTATTTCGTGCTGGATCAGCTGGTCAGTAAAAGGGGAATGCAATGGTTGGTCGATGCAGCTCGCGAACATCATCCGAACATGAGCGCCGTGAGCATTCCAATTACATTGGCCAGATGTGCGGTGCTAACCGAACCTGAAGACCCCATCAGCCTCCAGGGCCAGACCTGGGAAGGGGTGAAGGCCTCGATCCAGAAGGCGGTACGGGACTACCTGCGCTAGCTCAGAGCTGCCGCAGCAGCAGCTTCAGGTCCACCTTCTCGCTCACGATGCGCTCCAGGTCACTGGAGGCAAGTGCTAGTCGACTGAAGGTAAGGTGGCAGCGGAGTTCCGAACATGTTCCAAGGCCGATCCGATCACCTTGGCAACAACGACTGTACTTGTACCATGTGCCTTGAGCAGTCCAAGCGATTCATACGGGCACGGTGGTCGCCATCCCTTCCATAAGAACCTCAATTGCCCGTGCACGAAAACCACGCCGACCAACCAGGCATCGGTGGTCTCGTCGATCGACAGGCTGCAATTGGCCCAGACCGAACCGGGCAACGTGGGCAGGTATCCATAGGCTGGATCCATTGCTCCGTTGGACTTCCAGACCATCGCGAACAACTCATCATCGCGGTATCCGGCAAATGCCGGATGGGACAGTCGTGTGGCTGCATCTTCCACACGCTCCAGCGCGTTTGCGATGCTGATGAGCCAGGTGCTCACGAGACACTCCTCAGAAGGATCGCCGATGACCTCGCCCCGGATGACCAGATGCAGCCAAGCATATCTCCATTCTCCGGACCGATAACCAGGGACATAACGGATCGCGAAGTCGTTCGGATCCCCGAAGATGACGGGCCGCTCTCGACGCATGCGATCGATCAACTCCTGACGGTCGGACATCCCTACAGCTGCCTCAGCAGCAGCTTCAGGTCCACCTTCTCGCTCACGATGCGGTCAAGTTCGCTGATGGCCACGCGTTCCTGCTGCATGGTGTCGCGGTCGCGGATGGTCACTTTGTTGTCGGTGAGCGTGTCGTGGTCCACGGTGATGCAGTAGGGCGTGCCGATGGCGTCCTGGCGGCGGTAGCGCTTGCCAATGGCATCCTTCTCATCGTATTGGCAATTGTGCGAGAGCTTCAGCGCGTCGATGATCTCGCGCGCTTTCTCCGGAAGGCCATCCTTCTTGATCAGCGGCAGCACGGCGACCTTCACAGGGGCCAATGGGGCTGGGATACGAAGCAACTCTCGTTCGCTTCCGTCCGGCAATGTCTCAACATCGTACGCCGCGCTGAACACCGCCAGGAACATGCGGTCCAGGCCCACCGAGGTCTCCACCACGTAAGGCACGTAGCTCTCGTTGGTCTCGGGGTCGAAGTACTGGAGCTTGCGGCCGCTGTGCTGTTCGTGGCTGCGCAGGTCGAAGTCCGTGCGGCTGTGGATGCCTTCGAGCTCCTTGAAGCCCATGGGGAACTTGAACTCGATGTCGCAGGCGGCGTTGGCGTAGTGCGCCAGTTTGATGTGGTCGTGGAAGCGGTAGTTCTCCGCAGGCAGTCCCAGCGCGCGGTGCCAGGCGATGCGCTTGTCCTTCCAGGTGGTGTACCACTCCATCTCGGTGCCGGGGCGCACGAAGAACTGCATCTCCATCTGCTCGAACTCCCGCATGCGGAAGATGAACTGCCGCGCGACGATCTCGTTGCGGAAGGCCTTGCCGGTCTGCGCGATGCCGAAGGGGATCTTCATCCGTGCGCTCTTCTGCACGTTCAGGAAGTTGACGAAGATGCCTTGCGCTGTTTCGGGACGCAGGTAGATGGTGCTGCTCTCACCGCTCACGCTGCCCAGCTCCGTGGCGAACATCAGGTTGAACTGGCGCACCTCGGTCCAGTTCGCCGTGCCGCTGATCGGGCACTTGATCTCCTCGTCGATGATCAGTTGGCGCACCGCCTCCAGGTCGTTCGCTTCGAGGGCGGTCTTCATCCGGCCTTCCACGGCGTTGATCCGCTCCTGGGCACGCAGCACGTTCGGGTTGGTGGCGCGGAACTGTTCTTCATTGAACGCATCGCCGAACTTCTTCTTCGCCTTCTCCGTCTCCTTCTCGATCTTGTCCGCGTACTTGGCCATGTGGTCCTCGAGGAGCACGTCCGCGCGGTAACGCTTCTTGCTGTCCTTGTTGTCGATCAGCGGATCGTTGAAGGCGTCCACGTGGCCGCTGGCCTTCCACACGGTGGGGTGCATGAAGATGGCCGCGTCGAGGCCCACGATGTTCTCGTTGAGCTTCGTCATCGCCGCCCACCAGTACTGCCGGATGTTGTTCTTCAGCTCGGCGCCATACGGGCCGTAGTCGTAGGTGGCGCTCAGGCCATCGTAGATCTCGCTGCTGGGGAACACGAAGCCATACTCTTTCGCATGGCCGATGAGGGTCTTGAGGCGGTCTTCCTGGTTGCTCATGTCAAGGGCGATCGTCCTGGAATGCTTCGACGTCGCGGGGCGCGAAAATAGGGGGTTCGGGGGGGAAGTGAGGGCGATAGCCGTGATCGATTGGTGTTGCGTCGAGAGCGGAGGTGACCGTTGGCGAAAGCGAGAGCCTACGCGAACGCGCTGGAGGTGCGTCACCGATCAACACTACCCGCAGTAGTTCTATTACCATGAGCAGTCCCAAGCCCCTTCGAAGACGTGCTTCAATGTCACTCTAGCACTATTCTTTGGGTGAACCATCGATCACCGATCCTGCACCGAATGCCGTATATGCCCGGCTGTGCGTTCCTGATGTCCAGGACGGTGTTATAGGCAATACCCGTCGATAAGGTCAGCATGACCCGCCCTGCCAGGTCAAGGACCTCCAATTGTTCGATACCTATCGATTCAACGTGCAATAGTCCGCTCGTCGGATTTGGGCCAATATGGAAGGGGGCGGACTGCAAAGTACCCGCCGATAGCTGGATGCTCACCTCGCATGCCGCGATGTCCGGGTTCATCCAAACAAGGGAATCACTCCTATTGAAGCAGCTAACTACCTCGGCCTCGTTGAATTCGACGCAATACTCTCTTGCTTTGATCGGGAAGAGCGGCCCCCTTAGACTACCGATCCCTTCGATCCAACGTTCGTTCGGCAACGAGCAAAAGCCACCACCAAATGGGGCAAAATGGAATTGCTTGTGCGGGATCCCAGCGACGGTTATGCTGTCCAGCTGTGATAAGTGGAGGTAAGCAGGGGTCCCGTCGAACAAGTAGAGCGCAGAGTCACCCGGCTCCATCGCAAAGTCGTAGAGCGTATCAACCAAAACCCCATTTTCCGTCCACAATACGATGTCATCTACATGGCGCACATAGCCATTGTTCAACGTGTCCGAACCGTGCTCAGGATCTAACAACGTGAACATTCGTGCCCAAGTCTCACCGCCGATGATCGTGTCACCTTGGGTACCATAGATGTTGGTCCATGACTCTAAGAAGGCCTGTATGTTCGCAGATGAACTCTCAATGACGCTCCATCGATTCGTGGTTTCATCGAATTGAACTATCCCTTGGGAGCGAATAGCCGAACAGAGAGCGTATAGTAGAATAAGCAATAGGGTCCTCATGGTTTAATCCATTTGCGCATGAACCTTACTCCTTGGGGTGTAGTTGCTTCGATGAAAAACACTCCTGAAGGCCAGTTCCTTGTATCGCAGCGTACCGGGTTTGGCAGTAGTGTGGTGGAGAGCTTCAAGCGCCCTTGTGAATCGCGTATGCTGACCATCATATTCGATACTGGCTCGGCAAGAGCTAGTAAGACATAATCCTCGCCGGGATTCGGGTAGAGATGGAACGCAGCACTGACCGGTGCCGTATGCGGCATGCCAAGTTCCACCGACTTTAACTTCACGATCAACCGCTGATTAGAATCGTAGGTGTATCCGTCATCGAAGCCGTCGAAGAAGCCATATGCGTAAAGGCTTCCGTCCGGGGCGACCTTGAAGTCTCGCAGACCGAGTGAGAGGATGTTGGGCGGACTAATGAGCGAATCGCAACCCATGCCCGGGAAATAGTCCTGAAGGACGTTGCCTGCTGTATCGATGACCACTATACCACCCACCCATTCGCCATTAAGCGTTGTAAAGGACCCCCCGATCAGTAGGGTTGCTGAATCCAATGCGTGCATGCCCTGCACCACCGCAGGTGGGGTAGTGACGGAAGGGAACCTCAGGAAGTGCAGGTCGTAGTTGAAGCTGTGATCGAGACTTCCGTCAGGCAACAAACGTAGCAGTTGGACAGTGTCTCCAGGCAGTTCTGGTGTATGGAACCAGCCACTGCAAAGGATCCTGCCATCAGGGTAGGAAAAGAAATCAGTTGCGTAGCCGTAGTCAATGGTGGTGTGGAAAGTGGAATCAACGGAACCATCCGGATTCACACGAAGTACATGGCCCACGAATTGGTCGTCGTATACGTTCTGGCTACCAGAAAGTATGAACTTGCCATCCTCAAGCGGGTGAATCACCTTGGTAATCCCGCTCTGGCAACGTCGGTGTTGGAAAGTGGTGTCCAAGGCCCCTGTGGTATCCAAGCGCACCAAGCAGAAGTTCGGCCCCAAGAAGGTCGTGTCCTCCAAGCTCCAGAGATCATGCCCCCCGGTCATGAGTACCTTGCCGTCGGGATATGTATGGAACTTGCCTGCATGTACGGAACTGATAAAGATGCTCTCCGAGGAGTATGACCAGTCTGCAGTGCCATCGTAGTATTTGCGCTTCACTCCAGCGCCAATGCCGATGTAGTACCGATCGGCCCAGAGCCCGATAGACCCACCACCCGCTCCTTGTTGAAAGTCCCCAACGCGAAGCCCATCTGCCCCGAGCAATGCTGTTCCATACAGCCCTAGGTCGTTCTCGAACTTCATTTCTCCTGATAGCAATAGACCATCAGGCATGAACTCAATGTCGGAAATGGTCCGCCATTCAATGTCAGTGTGGAAAGTGGTATCCACGACCCAAGCATGCTGGCCATGGCCCGCACTGGCAACGATCAACGCTGTCAGTGCGGGAAGGACCCTGCTCATGGTTGGACAATGAACCGCTGGCTGTCAAGTACAGCTCCCGCACTGATGAGTTCAGCAGTGTAAGTTCCGACTGCCTTGTCCCGCACATCCCATATCTGTTGGCCGATGCCCGGTCGAACCTTAATGCGCATAACCTCCCTGCTTGCCACATCACGCACCACCAAAATCGTACGGCCTGAGTTTTCTGGAAGGTGGGTTTCGAATGTTATCCATGAAGCCGCTGGGTTGGGGTAGACTCGTAGAGCCTCAATTGGCGGTACAACACTTAAGCCCGGGTCGCCGCTCAGTGAACGAACTGGCATTGAACCGCCCGTGAGAGCTGGAGTGCATTCGCCATAAGCGAAGCACAATAAGTTCTGTGCCCAGATGCCTGCTCGAGTCGCTCGCCCATCAGCCAATGTGGCCAACACGGATTGTTGGGCTATTGGCAAATGGAACAGATCCATATTGGCTGTCGCTGCGCTGCGGTAAACACCGACCAATGCGATCATGTCCGTTTGCTCTTCTTGTTCATGCATTGCCAGGCGGTACCTGTCCGTAAATCCGTCATCAAGGCTTCGGCATCGTCGAATCGACCGAGTTCCATTAGCGCTTGGGCTTCACCAAAGCGCGCTCCCAATGAACTGTTCAGCTGCCAACGCACTAGTATGCTATCCACCGGTTCTGAGATCGAGTCGTTGCGCAGAGCCCCAATCACTTCATCGTTCAAATGACTCCATTCTGCCAAATGGGCAGCCATGCTGCTCTCTAAACTGGTGCGCAGGCTCCGTTCATCCCAACTCGCATAGATCTGCTCCACCATATAATGCGGTAGTGGGTTGGCAGCTTCGAACTCGATCCACTGTACAAACCCTTCTTGCTTGGTGGCCTCCGGATTGGCCAAGCAAATCTCCAGCATCATTGCGTCGGGCAATATGTTCTTCGACGCAGCCTCCATGAGAATCTCCACCGAGAGGTACGGTGATCGACTCATCAGTTCATTGCGCAGTTCCCACGCATCCGTGGGCCAGCTGGACATGATCGTTTCACGTAGGTCGTCGAAATCGCCACCATCCAACAGGCTTTCGAACACGTACTTCAAGCTTTGATATGCGAGCTTTTCGGCTGTGAGTATAGGTGCTAGCGCAACGCGCACTTCGTGTCCGATGCCCGGACACAGGATCTTCGAGGGGCAAGAATGTGAGGGTGATGCATACAATGGATTGGGATCGAAGATCACCCAAGGGTAGTTGTATGCGAGAGGATCTGGCAATCCACCGACGGTCTGCTGCCAGAAATAGGTAATGGGTGCCCCAGTCGCTTCGTTGTCGTAGTTGTAGAATGAGTAGACCCCTTGCTGTCCATTCGTGAAGGAGTTGCCTGCGCTTATGGCAGTGGATCCTTGGAATTGCCGGATGCAATTTTCCGGACCCTGAGGGACGGAGGGTGGTGTTCGAACTACAAAATCACGTCCTGCATTCTGGCCTGCATTGTCGCAAGTGAATTGTAGCCCTGTCTGTGTGCCGTTGAACTGGTCGTAGCAAATGCCCTCGCCAACGAAGCTTTGATCCAATCCCGTTGCATCGTTGTTATAGACTTGGTCGTTGTACGCGCCCGTGTATCCCATAACCGGTCCTTCCACTTCCAAACCGGGCTGTGATCCAGGGTCTTTGTCGAATGAATTCTCCTGAATACTGAAGCCGAAACCGCCGTAATTGTATATAGCTCGGTGCCGATTTTGGAAGGCCTCATCTTCTGGACCGGTCAGGGTCACATTGCGCCCACCGACTGTGAAGGTGCTTCTCTGGATTTTGAAGTTGTTCACTCCTCTTGTGAACACCCCGCAGATGTTATTCTCGAAGTCGCAGTTGTTCACGGCGAAAGTCCGTCCGTTCGCCCCGCTGCTCATGGCGTGAATACCGTGATCGAGTCCGATGAAACGCGATGGTACGAGCATGCCAGGGGGACAAGGAGGAACGACCTCGCCGGGGTTGCAGTAGGTGATCACATCACATTTACCGTTGACGGAGTAACCGGCGTCGAGGCTGATAATGCCGTATCCCAAGAAGGTGCTTTCAGTGATCGTGGTCTGGGCATTGACGAAGTCGCACTGGTTGAAGCGGATACCGTTCACGTCCCACATGCTTACATGAGCGTAAAAGTCATTGCCCCCGAGGTAGTTGTCATCAACTCGGAATTCGCAACGCGTGAAGAAGCTACGGTTGCTTATAGGAATGCCCAAGTTCGTGGTATTCTGATAACTTGCGAAGGCTGCTGTTCGACGACAATTGATGAAGTGGGCGTCGGTTGCATGAATGACGCCGCCGAAGGTCTCCCAAACCGCACCCTCTTGTAAGCGTATCGCTTCACGAGCGTTCCTTATAATCGCCCCATTCTTCAACACAAGCATCCCTTGATGGGCTGGCTGATTGCTTGGCGTCTGGTTGTACGCGTTGTCGCCCCATACCTCGATACCGGGCCAGAACTCATCATGACAGCCCTGCGCGTTGGTTACTTCGCCCCCATCAATTATGACCTTCGCGCCTTGCTTGATGACGAGCTTTGCTTGAGGTGTGAATCTAACCTTGCCGGTGATTGTAAGGACTGTACCAGGCTCTATGACGAGATCCTCGGTCACAAAATTGTTCCCATCCCAAACGGGACTACCAGTCAACGGAGCGTAGTGCCCATAGCCAACCGCTAGTGAGCATGCTTGATATGCATTCAGACGCCCGGTACCTAACATCCCTGGATAGTTCGCTCCGTCCGTGATCGGGTCGGTCGTGGACTTTAGAATGGCTTGAACGTCCTCTGCGCCGAAACAAGGATTCACACTGATCACCAATGCTGCAATGCTTGCCGCATTTGGCGAAGAGAAGGACGTGCCCGTTGAAGAGGAATAGATGTTCGGTTCTGCACCACACAATGTGTTCCTTGCGGCCAGAACGAAATAGCCTGGCGCACAGAAGTCAACTTCCGGGAAGTGTGAGTGGTAGTTGTTCCCAGAACCTGTCCAGAGATGGTTGTCGTCAATATCCGTGCTTGAAACCACCATAATCCGTTCATCGAACGAAGGATTCAATGGCCAGAAAGGCAGCCAGCCGTCTATCTCATTGCCACAATGATGTCCTATCGTGCCATTCCCTGCGGCGAAAACGATGCAAGTACCGTTCGCGTGGATTTCTCTGATGGCTTCGGCGACAACAATTGAAGATACACCACTAAGCGAACAGCCCAGACCACCAGCCCCACCACAATGAGTGATCGTGCGCGCACCCATTACGGAGGAGGCATGAACACAATTCTGGATGAACCACTCTTGTCCACTAATGGCATTGCCTCGGTAGGCCATAAGTTGACATTTGAACGAGGCTGCTGCCAAAAAGCCATTTGACGTGCCACCAATCTCTGTGGTCTCTGAAGCTGCGCAACTCGCCATGAAGGTGCCATGGCCTGATGCGTTCAAGCAATCATGAGTGTAAGATGGGGTGCGCGGGTCGTGGGGGAGTATGAGTTTGGGAGCAAGGTCAGGATGGGTGCCGTCTACTTTTTGATCGGACACCATGAGCACGATGTTGGGGTCGCCTTTGGTGATGTTCCAAGCAAGATCACACTGTGTCTTGAGTAGTTGCCATTGCCCTGATCCGGGATTGGATACGGCATCTGCATAGTAGTAATCGATGGGGTCGTATAGGGCGATTTCACGATCGTCCCTTGTAAACTTCGTCAGGTCATAAACTCCATTAGGGAATACTAATCGGAGTGCATTGTAGGCCTCCAATACATCACCGGCACTGCTCAGCTCACATACGCTTCTCAGCAACTTGGACTTCGCGTAGGGCATGGCTTGTTCATATCGCACGATACCGTGCGCAGCAAGAATAGCATTTGCGGTCGTATTGTTAGTGAGTCCACCTTCTTCTTGGGTCGGCATTAGTGACTGGTCCTGCACGATGACCCACGCGATGGAATCCAATTCCACCTGAGCGCATGTATTGTGCGCAAATAGCAGCAGGCACGCAATAACCCCCCCACCGGTTGACATTAGTCGACCATGGGAATCCCTTGTGTTCTTCAGCTCGCTGTCCTTTTTCATGGCACGGTGTATTGAATGTGTCGGAGAGATCTCTGAGAAGGAGACGTAAACTGAACAGCAAGTTCTGAATTGAACAAGTTGATTGCCGAGCGAGTTGTTCGTATATGGGGTTGGATGTTAACGAGCCGGCAACAATGAAACTGACGATCGGCACGATCTGTGGATCGGCGGAGTCGTCCGTAAAACAGATTCACGGAGCCTTCCGGATAAAGCGTTGATCGCGCGTCGCAAGCAAGTGGTGAGTCGTAGGCAAATGGGCATTGGCTTGAAAGCTACTACATCGCACAGTGGCATAAGCCGAGCGGCCGCCAACAGGGCATGGCAGCTCTACCGCAAGAGCAGCATGAGCGCACTGGAGACCAAGTGAACAGGCCGCCTACTTGGCAGCGGGCAAATACTGACACAAGCCCAACAAGAAGAGACACAACGGCTGATCAGTGATTCGCCACGCGGCGTACCCGATCAGCTCAAGCTGCCTTTTGCCTTGTGGACACGCAAGGTCGTGGGCCAATTGATACGCGAGTGCTATGGGGTGGAGTTGGCCGAGCGCGGCATGAGCGAGTTTATGAAGCGCTGGGGGTTTTCGGCGCAGAAACCCATGCGCCGTGGCCTCGAGCAACGACCTGTAGAAGTGCCCAGCCTGCCGGCCGCGGCGCGGAGGTCGCGGGGTTGAATGGCGTTCATCGATACCTCCTCCGCGCGCTCCGCGCCCCTGCCGGCCGGCAGGCGGGTCCGCGTGAGGTCACCTTAGCTTTGCGGCCGGACCAATCCTCCTTCTCCTCTCCTTCGCTTCGCTACGGCGAGTAAAACAACGCTTCGGCGGACACTGTGATCGAACACCGCGGCACCCTCATCAGCGAAGAGATCTTCGAGAAACGCTTCGTCTGTGACCTTTCGGCCTGCAAAGGCGCTTGCTGCGAGCAGGGCGACAGTGGTGCACCGGTGACCCCGAAGGAGGCCGCTGGCATCGCCAAGCACTACGATGCCATTTCACCCTACATGACCGCCCGCGGACGCAAGGGCGTGGAGGACCAGGGCCACAGCGTGGTGGACATGGACGGCGAGCTCGTGACCCCGCTGGTGCAGGAGTTCGCCGAGTGTGTGTATGCGAAGAAGGACGGCACCGGCACCTGGAAGTGCGCCATCGAACTGGCCTATCGCAAGCAGGAGAGCCCCGTACACAAGCCGCTCAGTTGCCACCTGTACCCGATCCGGGTGAAGAAGTTGAAGTTCCACGACGCCCTCAACTACGATGAGTGGCCCATCTGCAAGCCGGCCTGTGTCTGCGGCTCGAAGCTCGATGTGGTGGTCTTCCGTTTCCTGAAGGATCCGTTGGTCCGTGCGTATGGTGCGGAGTGGTACGACGAGCTCGAGGGCATCTACCAGGAGTGGTTGAAGGCTCCCCGGCGGCGTGTACGCTGATCAGGCCACGCCGATCTTGACGGCGTGCATGAAGCAGGGCGTTGAAGGTCCATTTTCAGGGACTTTCGCGGGCGGGCCACTTCCCTTGATGCCCGATACGTTGGGCAAGTGTGCCGCAGGGTGCGAAGGAAGCCCCGGCAACGTGGGGAATACCGGGCGTTGTGCGCCAATATTCCGCGCTGGGCAAGCGTTCCATGCATTGTTAAGCGACTGTGAACATTTTCTTCTTGCGGGTATGCGTTCGCGATCCTTCCCACGATCGGCGCAAGGAACCGGGCCGTGTTGAAAACTCCGGAAACATACCCGGGCTCACCGCTTGTCAGAGGCCGTGGTGGGATCCACTTTTGTAAGCCCGAGGACGACGTCCCCACGCCGCGATCGGGAACCAACCACAAGGCCGGTAGTCGAAAAAAGGGGTGCCCCCACCCCCATGGAAGCATTGTCCCCTAACTGAAGACCCACGATGAGCACCACCACCCGCACCGAGCACCCGACCTCCGCCAGTCCTTCGCAGAGCTCCGGCCTGCGCGGCGAGGCTATGGCGGGCGCCGGACAGATCAGCATCGACGATGTGCTTCCCCCCAATGTGGAGGCCGCCAACGAGCCCATCCTGCGTGAGAACAAGGACCGCTTCGTCATCTTCCCCATCCAGCACAACGACATCTGGTCCTACTACAAGAAGCACGAGGCCAGCTTCTGGACCGCCGAGGAGATCGACCTCAGCCCCGACCTGGTGGATTGGGCCAGCAAGCTCAACGACGACGAGCGCTACTTCATCAAGCACATCCTTGCCTTCTTCGCCGCCAGCGATGGCATCGTGAACGAGAACCTCGCGGAGAACTTCCTGCACGAGGTGCAATACCCCGAGGCCCGCTTCTTCTACGGGTTCCAGATCGCCATGGAGAACATCCACAGCGAGACCTACAGCCTGCTGATCGACACCCTGATCAAGGACCCCCTGGAGAAGGACCGCCTGCTGCACGCCATCGACACGGTGCCCTGCGTGAAGAAGAAGGCCGAATGGGCCGTGCGCTGGATCGGCAAGGGCAGCTTCGCCGAGCGCCTCATCGCCTTCGCTGCGGTGGAAGGCATCTTCTTCAGCGGCAGCTTCTGCTCCATCTTCTGGCTGAAGAAGCGCGGCCTGATGCCCGGCCTCAGCTTCAGCAACGAGCTCATCAGCCGCGACGAGGGCCTGCACTGCGACTTCGCCTGCCTGCTCTACACCAAGCACCTGGTCAACAAGCTCCCCAAGAAGATGGTGGAGAAGGTGATCACCGACGCCGTGGAGATCGAGAAGGAGTTCGTGACCGACGCCCTGCCCGTGAACCTCATCGGCATGAACGCCAAGCTCATGCAGCAGTACATCGAGTTCGTGGCCGACCGCCTGCTGGTGGAACTGGGCAACGAGAAGGTGTACAACGCCACCAACCCCTTCGACTTCATGGACATGATCTCGCTCCAGGGCAAGACCAACTTCTTCGAGAAGCGCGTGGGCGAGTACCAGAAGGCGGGCGTGATGAACCAGGACAAGTCGACGAACGCCTTTACCCTCGACGCGGATTTCTGAGGATCGTGGGGCTGTCTTAGGTCCCATGTCCTGTGCGCGAATGCCTTGGACAGTATTGGACATCAGAACCAAGACAAAGCAGCAGCTCCGCTGAAGCAACAGAACGAACATTGAACAGTTGAAGAAGAGCCGGGGAGGCACTTCGGAAGAGCAGAACGGAAAGAGATCTTAGGATCGAGAGCGGGCAAGGAGCAAGGCATCACCCGCAGGTCAACCACATCAACCACCCCTCACCACGCGCGGGAGCCTGCGGCGAAGGGTATATACCAAGAAGAAAAGCATGTATGTCATTAAGCGCGATGGACGCCGGGAGGCCGTGAAATTCGACAAGATCACCGCCCGTGTGAAGAAGCTCTGCTACGGGCTGGATCCCATGGTGGATGCCACCCAGGTCACCCTCAAGGTGATCGACGGCATCTTTGATGGTGTCACCACCACCGAACTCGACAACCTCACCGCCGAGGTGGCCGCCACCATGACGGTGAAGCACCCGGACTACGCCCAGCTCGCCAGCCGCATCGCCGTCAGCAACCTCCACAAGAACACCAAGAAGTCCTTCTCGGAAACGATGAAGGACCTCTACACCTACCTCGACCCCAAGACCGGTGAGCGTGCGGCCCTGCTCGCCGATGACGTCCACACCCTCATCCAGGACAATGCGGACCTGCTGGACAGCGCCATCATCTACGACCGCGATTTCAGCTACGACTACTTCGGCTTCAAGACCCTCGAGCGCAGCTACCTGCTCCGCCTGCACGGCCTGGTGGTGGAGCGCCCACAGCACATGCTGATGCGGGTGGCCATCGGCATCCACAAGAGCGACCTGGACAGCGCCATCGCCACCTACAACGACCTCAGCGAAGGCTGGTACACCCACGCCACCCCCACGCTCTTCAACGCCGGCACGCCCAAGCCGCAGATGAGCAGCTGCTTCCTGCTGCAATTGAAGGACGACAGCATCAGCGGCATCTACGACACCCTGAAGCAGTGCGCCCAGATCAGCCAGAGCGCCGGCGGCATCGGCCTCAGCATCCACAACCTGCGCGCCAAGGGCAGCTACATCAAGGGCACCAACGGCACCAGCAACGGCATCGTGCCCATGCTGCGCGTGTTCAACGACACCGCCCGCTACGTCGACCAGGGCGGCGGCAAGCGCAAAGGCTCCTTCGCCATCTACCTGGAGCCCTGGCACGCCGACATCCACGACTTCCTGGAGCTGAAGAAGAACCACGGCAAGGAGGAGATGCGCGCCCGCGACCTCTTCTTCGCCCTCTGGATCCCCGACCTCTTCATGAAGCGCGTGGAGCAGAACGGCGACTGGACCCTCATGTGCCCCAACGAATGCCCCGGCCTCAGCGACACCTGGGGGGAGAAATTCGAGGCGCTGTACGAGAAGTACGAGGCCGAAGGCAAGGGCCGCAAGACCATCAAGGCGCAGGAGCTCTGGTTCGCCGTGCTCGAGAGCCAGATCGAGACCGGCACGCCCTACATGCTCTTCAAGGACGCGGCCAATCGCAAGAGCAACCAGCAGAACCTGGGCACCATCAAGAGCTCCAACCTCTGCACCGAGATCATCGAGTACACCAGCGCCGATGAGGTCGCCGTGTGCAACCTCGGCTCCATCGCCCTGCCCAAGTACGTGGACAAGGGCCGCTTCGATCACGAGAAGCTCTTCCAGGTCACCTACCAGCTGGCCCGGAACCTCAACCGCGTCATCGACCAGAACTACTACCCGATCCCCGAGGCACGCCGCAGCAACATGCGCCACCGCCCCATCGGCATCGGTGTGCAGGGCCTCGCCGACGCCTTCATCCTCATGCGCTATCCCTTCGACAGCGTGGAGGCCAAGGTGCTGAACCGCGAGATCTTCGAGACCATCTACTACGCCGCCATGACCGCCAGCAAGGACCTGGCGAAGGAGGAAGGGGCGTACGAGACCTACGAAGGCAGCCCCGTGAGCAAAGGCATCTTCCAGTTCGACATGTGGGGCGTGAAGCCGAGCGACCGCTGGGAGTGGGATGTGCTGAAGGCGGAGGTGAAGAAGTATGGTGTGCGCAACAGCTTGCTGCTGGCCCCCATGCCCACCGCCAGCACCGCCCAGATCCTCGGCAACAACGAGTGCTTCGAACCCTATACCAGCAACCTGTACACCCGCCGTGTGCTGAGCGGTGAGTTCATCGTGGTGAACAAGTACCTGCTGCGCGACCTGGTGAAGCTCGGCCTCTGGAGCGAGGAGCTCAAGAACAAGATCATCGCCAGCAACGGCAGCGTGGCCAACATCCCCGAGATCCCGCAGAACCTCAAGGAGCTGTACAAGACCGCCTGGGAGATCAGCCAGAAGACCATCGTGGACATGGCCGCCGACCGTGGTGCCTTCATCTGCCAGAGCCAGAGCCTCAACGTCTTCATGGAGAACGCCAACTTCGGCAAGCTCACCAGCCTCCACTTCCACGCCTGGAAGAGCGGCCTGAAGACCGGCATGTACTACCTGCGCACCAAGGCCGCCACCGACGCCATCAAGTTCACGCTCGATAAGAGCAAGCTCGCCGAGCCAGCCGCCGCCGAAGTGATGCAGGAGCCCGTGCTCACCGCACCCACCACCACGGGACCCGTGGCCAAGGAGATGGCCGCCCAGCGCGTGGCCACCATGAACGTACAGGCCATGACCGCCGAGGAACGCGCCGCCGCCGAGATCGCCTGCAGCCTGGACAACCCGGACAGCTGCGAGATGTGTTCGGGGTAGAATTCCCCCAAGAGACCACAACTTTGGAGCACCTGTTGGACATATATGTCAGGTTGGTCTTGGCGACATTGACCATTGTTGCTCCGCTTATGTCTTTGTTCATTTCTTTCTACTCACGATTGATTGCAGATCGCAGTGAAGCACATTCACTCAAGCAACGTGAGATGGAAGAAGAGGTCCGAACCCAGGTGAGCAACACTACTGGGCCAATTGCGGAGGTTGTCTTACGCATGGCGCAGGGCTTCCATTCGCATCGAAGCTTAACTCAAAAGGAGAACCGGCTCTTGAATCCGCGGAGACAGTTAGCAAGAATGTTCATTCCGCTCATGGGGTCACTGCTGTTGGTGGCCTTAAGCTATCTCGCTCCATCGGTGGATGGCAAGTGGCCTTGGTATTGGTATGTCTTGACTATCGGCAGCTTGCTGCTGTATGCCTGCGGGGTTCTGGTACTTAGGCAGGTCTTATGGATTCTGGTAGGTGCGGTACAAAGAAGCAGTACACCATCGCAATCGAGTAAGTGAGTTGGATTTCCGAACACAGTCCATGGTCGCTCAGCAGCAGATAACAGCGTTCTTGAAGGTCTCCTCCTTCAGAGGACTGCTAGCGCTATACGCCTGCCAGCAGTCTAAGACTACGGGACGACCTTTTATCATGACGGATTTGTTTGCGCAGAGTGAGGGTTACGTCAATGGGTTCCTTGTCGCTTGCTCTTCCTTTGGATTGTTGGAATTGGTCACACATCGAACAGTGACTACCGTAGAGCAACTCGATGAGAATTTGAGCAATCAAATTCGTGCTGTCATTTATCAACGAGCGGATGACTACGATAAGGAGAAGAGCTATGCTCTTGATCACGAGTTCTCTTGGATGAGGAAGATCAAAGTCATCGAGGCTTATTTCACGGGGCTCGATTCGGCCATCGGCAGTTAGCATTACCCCAACCTGCGCTCGGTTCGGGCCGTGGGCAGATTTCGCGTGCCGAGTGCCTTCCGTTCCCCTCACGCCCCTCGGCCGCCTCGAGCAGTGAATGCCACCTTGTACATTCACCCACCCGCCATCAACGGGACCTTGACGCATGCCCCTCTTCCAAGCCGCCGTCCTTAACAAGTACCTGAAGCAGCAGGACAGCGCGCGCGTGGCCACAGCCTATGCCGCGTACGCGAAGCACTTCCACGACCCGGCGGTGCAGGCCAACATTCGGGACGCGAAGGAGGAGCAATACCAGGAAGGCTTTCTGCGCGACCTGTTCGTGAGCATCCTGGGCTACACGTTGAACCCGCAGGCCGGGTACGAGCTCACCAGCGAGTTCAAGAACGAGAAAGGCAGCAAGAAGGCCGACGGCGCCATCCTGGTGGGCGGCAAGGCGCTGGCCGTGATCGAGCTGAAGGGCACCGACACCACGGACCTGGCCACCATCAACACGCAGGCCTTCGGCTACAAGGCCAACCACACGGAGTGCGTGTACGTGGTCACCAGCAACTTCCAGAAGCTGCGGTTCTTCATCGACAACGCGGTGGAGTGGCTGGAGTTCGACCTGTTCACGTTGAACGCCGAACAGTTCCAGTTGCTGTGGCTCTGCCTGCAACGCGAAAACCTGCTGGGCGGCATCCCCAGGAAGGTGAAGGCGGAGAGCGTGCAGGAGGAGGAGCAGGTGACCAAGCGGCTCTACAAAGACTACAGCGCCTTCAAGACCGCCCTCTGGCAGGACCTCTGCGCCAACCACACCGGGTCGGCGCCCGGTGCAGGCCCCGCATATGATAAGCTGCACCTCTACAAGAAGAGCCAGAAGCTGCTGGACCGTTTCCTCTTCGTGCTGTTCAGTGAGGACAAGGGCCTGTTGCCGCCCAACACCCTGCGCGGCATCCTTACGGACTGGAAGAAGCTGATCGAACTGGACGAGCACCGGCCGCTGTACGAGCGCTGCCAGAAGTACTTCGGCTACCTCAACACCGGCTTCAAAAGCGCCACGCAGGACATCTTTGCCTACAACGGGGGGCTCTTCAAACCCGATGAGCTGCTGGACACTGTGCGCATCAGCGATACGGTGCTGGAAACGCACCTGGACGCGCTCACCAAGTACGATTTCGCCAGCGAGGTGGACGTGAACATCCTCGGCCACATCTTCGAGCACAGCCTCAACGAGATCGAGGCCATCACCGCGCAGATCGAAGGGCACGAACTGGACACCAAGAAGACCAAGCGCAAGAAGGATGGTGTGTTCTACACCCCGAAGTACATCACCAAGTACATCGTGGAGAACACCGTGGGCCGCTTGTGCATGGAGAAGAAGGACGAACTGGCGCTGAACGATGAGGAGTATGCCAGGGGGCGCAAGGGCCGGCAGAAGAAGACCATCCAGGAGCTGGATACCAAATTGGATGTGTACCGCGATTGGCTGCTGAGCCTCACCATCTGCGACCCGGCCTGCGGCAGCGGTGCCTTCCTGAACCAAGCGCTGGACTTCCTGATCGCGGAGCACCAATACGTGGACGAACTGTACGCCAAGCTCCATGGCGACACCATCACCTTCAAGGACATTGGCGACCATATCCTGGAGCGCAACATCTACGGAGTGGACATCAACGAGGAGAGCGTGGAGATCGCGCGCCTCAGCCTGTGGCTGCGTACCGCCACCAAGGGCCGCAAGCTCAACGACCTCAGCGGCAACATCAAGTGCGGCAACAGCCTGATCGACGATCCTACCGTGGCGGGTGCCAAGGCCTTTGATTGGAAGAAGGAGTTCCCGGCGGTGTTCGCGAAAGGCGGGTTCGATGTGGTGGTTGGGAATCCCCCGTATGTGTTTGCCCGAGAGAACTTCGATCAGGCGGAGAAGGACTTTTATGTGAATCACTATAAGGCGACGAAGTTCCAGGTCAACACCTACATCATCTTCATTGAACGCGCTATCGATATCCTTCAGAACAACGGCATCTACGCACTGATCGTTCCGAACTCGTGGTTGATGGTGTACTCGGGAGCGAACCTCCGCGAAGTCCTATTGGACACATGCCAGCTAAGACAGGTCATCAACCTTCAGGGCTTTTCGTTCGAGGGAGTGAACGTCGAGACCATCATCCTTGTCGCGTCCAAGAGCGAGAAGAAGGATCAAGACTTTGATGTTCTGCTGAACAATGGACAGGAGTTCTACCTGAGCCATCAGCTGAATCAAAATGCGTTCAAGGCGAATGACGGACTGGAGTTCAAAGTGTTCGCCGATGAAGAGAGTTCAGGTCTGACTACCAAGCTCCAAGCTGCCAGCAAACGGCTTAATGACATTGCGATCATCAAGGCTGGGCTGAAGGCGTATGAATCTGGCAAGGGTGAACCAAAACAGACACCGGAGGATGTGAAGGCGAGAGCATTTGATCACCTCTACAAGAAGAACGACAACACACATCGCTATCTCGAAGGCAAGGACGTCAATCGGTATTCTATCACTTGGGCCGGGCAGTACCTTGAGTATGGCAACCATCTCGCCGCCCCTCGCGAATTCGAGATCTTCACTTCAGAGAAGCTCATCATTCGCGAAATCACTGGGAAGTACCCGCGGTCTGTCGTTGCCACATACTCGGATGAGTTGTTCCTGTTCAACATGAGCAACATTGCAATCAACGCGAAGCCAGATGGAACGGTCCTTTTGAAGTACCTCCTTGCTGTCCTCAACAGTACGGTGATGTCCTACTACTTCATGAAGAACACGGCGAAGTCGGTGCGCAAGATGTTCCCCAAGATCATCCTTCAAGACCTGCGGAACTTCCCGATCCGCGTTCCATCAATTGCCGATCAGAAACCGTTTGTTGTGAAAGTGGACGTGATTCTTGCGAAATGCAAAGAGCTCAACGAGGTCACAGTCGCATTGCTGAAATTGCTTCAATCCAAGTACACGCTCCCCATGCTAAGCCGCGCGCTGGAGAACTGGCCGGCCTTGGAGTTCAAGGGCTTCCTGGCCGAACTGAAGAAGGCGCTCGCCTCCGCCAAGGCTACGGACGGAGCGAAGAAGGTGCAACTGACCCTTGCCGAAGAGGCGGAGTGGCTCACCTACTTCACTGCTGAGAAGGCCAAGGCCCAGGCGCTCAGCGCAGAGATCGCGAAAACGGACAAGGAGATCGACGCGCTGGTGTACCAGCTGTATGGGTTGACGGAGGAGGAGGTGAAGGTGGTGGAGGGGAAGTGATTCGATAGAAGTATACTCGCATGAAATCGAAAGCGATGCTGCGCACGGAAAACACAACGGTCCACATCATTCCACACGGCACTACTTCCTTTATCCGGATTGATGACCCTGTCTACTCGATACAGGACATGACTGATCGAGATGGGTCGAAACCGCGCTTGGTCAGGGTTGCTCGTGTTGACCATCCTGGTATACACGACGTGCCTTATGTAACCATGAACCCCATAGGCAGGAAAGACTACCAGATTGATGTGAAGTTGGAGGGGGCTGTCCTATCCGAGCTGGATAGTGTTCTGGCGCAAGCGTGTATCGTTTGCGTTCGGTACGATGATACCGATACGATAGTCTACGGGCTGCGAAGTGGACTGAACTGGGACCCGGACACTCACAGCTTCTTCAGTGACAGGGAGGATGAACCCAGGAGGATGAGGACCGAGCAGACTCTGGGGTGGTCGCGATGATTTTCAATATAGTGCTTTGGGCGCGTCGGATTACCGGGTAGCGCTTGGTTAGTGTTTGATCTTATTGCAGCTTGACGTGCTCGGTCTACCAGTGGGAGGCGCGGCTCTAATGGGGCCGCTGTTCCTAGCCGAGCTTGGTGCTTTCGAGCTTGTGTTTCTTGGTTATAGCAAAGTCAACTCAATTCGGCAGCGGCCGCTGACCAAATAGCCGGGTACTGCGTCCGTAGTTCCGAAAATGGCGCTTCGTTCTGGCCATTGCCGGAGAAGATCCATCCACAAAGCCCTTGGTCATCTTCTTCTTTCAATTCGGCGATCAGGGCAAGGGCATCAGGCGCAGCAGCATCTAGCGTTTCTTGAACCACACGCTTCAGGTGCTTATAGGTGCGCTTGCATCCTTTCGCCACATGCTGTCGCCCGTCCAATTCCAGTATGCGAACCGTAGTTGCGCCTTTGAGCGAGGTTGACCCATCGGGTTGGTAACGCGCCGTTATGATCCCAGTTTGGGGAATGAAGTCGAGATGGTACCACGGATCTTCAATGGAGGGGTTGAGGAGCAATGGAATGCCCTGTTGCGTGGGGAATTCTGAACCCTTCAAATTGCCGCAAGGCGAACAACAGAGCAACATGTTATTCCAGACGTACATGCTGGTGCGAAACCTGCTCTTGGGGCGGTAATGCTCGATATCTGAACCTTCGCTATCACCGCAATACATACAGCGCTTGCGGTCACCCGCCATGGCCACCAGCTTATCAAAGACTTCCCTCAGTGGCAAGGTTTGACGTGATGCACGCCAGAGCTTGTCTACATCCAAGGTGTGCGCATGCAACTCCAGTTGCACCCTGGCCGTCCGTCTAGCCAAGTACTTCAGGCTGCGCTGCGTGAGCGATAGACGATCAACCCTGCGCATCGCTCAAGCCTCCTCCTCTTCGAGAACGAACAACTTCGTTTGGGCTTCCAGCACCTTTTCGGCGGCGTTCAGCTTAGCCCCCCCTTTTCGCTTGGCCTGAAGGCGCGACCATTGCTTGCGTCCCTCATCGGCCCGGGGCGAGCGGGTGCTCTTCATGTCGAAGACTTTGAGCAGCACAGTATCAGCAGTGGAGGCGATTACGCGTTCATACGCCTCTTGAGTTAACCGGTACGGTTTGTCCGTGCTGCCCGGTTCGGGCAAATGGAAAATACCGTTCGGGCTGGCGGCCTGGCATACCAGAGGACTGTGCGTGGTGATGATGAACTGCACACGCGGAAAGTGCTTCACCAGCCAGAGGCCGATTTCCCGTTGCCATTCGGGATGCAAGTGCGAATCCACTTCATCGATGAGCACAACGCCGCTTTTGTTCACCACCACATGCTGTTGCGTATCACGTTCCAACAGGTCCTGGCCGGGATACGCTTCGCTCATTTGCTTGAGGATGTCGCACAACAGTGCCAGCATAGACCGATAGCCATCGCTCATGCGACCCCAATCCAATTCGACACCATTCCTGTCGATCAGCCACAACCCATCCGCATCGATGCGGTGCACGCGCATATCATTGGGCAGAAGGCTATCGTTGAGCAGCACCTTCAATTCACTAAGGAGCGCTTTCGCCTTTGCATTTTCTGATCGTTGGCGATGGTCTAGTTCCCTGAGCCATTGGTCGGTAGCGCGCAATGAGGCAGCTTCGTTGAACATGGTAGCAAACCTTCCGGTGAGCGGGCCGAACATACTTTCGGTGGCCTCGCTGGAGGCGCCGAACACACGTCTAAATGGACCGTAGCCGCAGGCGAACCACCCTGATGCTTCTGTGGACCATATCGTCCGTTCAGGTGTGCTGTAGTTCTTCGCAACGATACCTGACGGTTTGACTGGTGCTATCGATACTTCCTTACCACCATTGGTAAGGGCCAATCTGGCTGGGAAAATCTCGTCAGGCTTGCGTCCGCTTCCTGCTAGCCCATCATCGGAATCAACTCGACTGATGTTCAATTGGATCCAAGAGCCAGCCTTGGAAGTTCCTTGCTTTATCCAGCCGTGCAGATTGGCTTGCAACTTATTCGCGGTATCCCGCCCAGCCAAGGCAATTGCAATAGCCCGCATCAGCGTGGTTTTCCCGGAACCATTGTCCCCCACGAACACTGTCCAGCCCGCATATGAGCCATCTGGACGCTTTAGGTCGAACTCGAGGTTCTTGAAGCCCTTGATGTTCTGGAGGCTAAGCTTGTCGATGTACATGCTTCAAAGATCGCTGGCCAATTCGAAATTGAACAACGTAGTTATCAAGTGTTCATCCTAAATGCCCCACAGGCCAGTACCCATGTCTCCTGCGCCCCGATACGTCTTCGGGACCTCCTTAGCCTGCGACCTATCCCGGGCAAGCCGGTGGAGAAACCCTGCAAAAGGGAAGTAAGGCCGATTCCGGGGCTCAATGCCGCTCCCGTTCCACCCCCGGCCGCACGGGGTGCAGTGGACCCTGATGAGCCGCCAACTGGCGTGATCGTGTGTAGCGGTGCCCTGAACGAAGCAACAGTCGAGTTTAACTTCGCAAGGAGCCATTCAAAGCTGAACGCAAGAACTGATGGATTCCGAGAAGGTGTTCCGGACCAAGACCGGCTACTGCCACGTTCTGCCGGACAGGATCAGGCTTACGCGCAGTGGGGTGGCCGGAGGCGCAGCGCAGGGCATGGTCGGTAACCGCAGTGGGCGGATCTTGGTCATATACACGGCCATAGCGCTGTTCGCGGCCTATTCCAGTTGGAAGGCGTTCCAGCGAAATGATCTTCTCATGGTTTTCGTTTACGTCGGCCTTGCGGCGGCCTTGGTGTACAACGTTGTTCGGAGCTGGAACAATTCCGCCGCTCCTGAGCTGGACAGGTCCGCCATCACGAGCGTGGTGTTCAAGCCCGCCGCACCCGGACTCACGCGGGCCTACTTCGAGGTCCATTTCACCGCTGCCAAGGGGCGTAGCAAAAAGCGGTTGATCATGTTGCCAGGCTCGCTCACGGGCGGTGCGGAGGAAACGGATCGGGCACTTCGGATCATGCGCGAGGAGGGACTGATCAGCGGGTAGCGCACGAGCGTGGACGCTCGCGCGAAGAAGGGTGGCATGAACGACTAATCTGCTTTCACTTCCGCACCCTAGCTTTGGTGCATGCGATACATCTTGTTCATCCTTCTTGCCCTTCCGCTGGCCTGCACACCACGCGCCAAGCCGGAGCCGCACGTACCCGCCGCCCTGCAGGAGCCTGGCATGTTGGATGAACTTTCCACCGAGGTGAAGTCCACGATCCCGCGGTACGGCCGAGGCGGTGATCTGGTGGAGGCCTTGTTCGTGGATGTGCTGAAGCAGGACAGCGCATTGGCCACCCTGATGCGCGACCTCGATGATCGGCAGGTGGTGCACGGCGACAGCATGGAGAGCGTGCACCGGTTCGAAGGCCAGAACGACAGCTACTACGGCGCTGCGAACCAGAAGGCCGAGGCCCTTTCCGACAGCACGGAAGAAGCGAAGCAGCTCGGCGTGCTGAACGCCAGTCGCGCGCGCTACGATGCCCGGATGGCGGGTATCCGCGGGTCCGAAAGCGCATACGAAGCGCTGCGCACCCGCACCGACGACCTGGTGCTTCTCATCAAGTTGCAGCGCACCCTGGAGCTGATGGAGCGCTACCAAGGCACCGATCATCCGCGCGAGGCGATGATGAAGGCGGAGGTGGAGCGGCTCAGGGCGCTGGAGCAGCGGCTGCGGGCAGCGCTGCGGCCGTGAGTACCTGACGCACGAGCGTGGACGCTCGCGCGAAGAACGAGAGGCCGGTACACGAGCGAGGACGCTCGCGTGAAGGAATGAGTGCTCGCACGAGGCAACAACGAGAATTAGCGCGAGCGTCCGCGCTCGTGCCTTGAGCTATGCCTCGTCCAGTGCGATCCCGATCCGCGGATTCGCGCTGCTCCACGTGTAAGCCGTTTCATCCGTGACCAGTCCGGCGACCATCGGGTTCTCGCGTACGTATCGAGAGCAGTCGTGAAACTTCTTGGGCGTATCCAGCATGATGGGCTTGTTGCTCTGCTGCCAGAACTGGTTGTAGGTGTTCTGAGGATTCGCAGCGCCGTGCTCCTTGAACAGCCGTAGCATCCACTCCTTCCGGCTCTCCTGCGCGTTCGCCGCGATCATCTTCACGAGTTCCTTGCTCGTGTAGGTCTTGAAGTCGCGGATGATGTCGCCGAGGTTCCCGCCTTTCGCAGCGGCGATCAGGTGCACATGGTTCGGCATGATGACGAACTCATAGAGTTCCAAGCCTTTTTGTACGCGGCAATGGGCCAGGTTCTTCACGAGGAACTCAGCGTAGACGGCTCGGGTGAACACATCGACCCAGCCGACCACGGCGAAGCTGACGAAGTGGGCGTAGTGACCAACGAACTTCCAGCGTTCGCTCATGGACGGAAGGTAGCAAAGGCCGGGGCGTTGATGCGGGTGCTAGTGGGGGTGGTACAGAGGCACGAGCGTGGACGCTCGCGCCAGAAGTAAGGCGGGTGCTAGTGGGGTGGTACAGAGGCACGAGCGTGGACGCTCGCGCCAGAAGTAAGGCGGGTGCTAGTGGGGTGGTACAGAGGCACGAGCGTGGACGCTCGCGCCAGAAGTAGGTACAGAGGGGGCCTACCACCACGCACCGGGTTTCGCGGAAGGCCTGTTGCACGTGGTGCATGCCGGAGGTGACGCGGACACGAACTGCGCGGTGGCCGGTAGCGTGCTGGGTGCGCGGTTCGGGTTCACGGCCATCCCAGCGACCTGGGTGGATGGACTGAACCGCCGGGATGAGTTCATGGAACGGGCGGATCGGTTGGTCGCGCTCCTAGCCCCGTGAATTTCCATCAGGGTCTCATCGTGGACCCTGATGAGCGGATGCTCGCGCAAGGAAGAGGAGTGAGGGTATGCCTTGGAAGCCTCAATGCCCCGTGATCGCGTCATTGCTCCACGGAATGCCGGTGATCACCGTGTCGCCGTTCCCCGTCGGAGCGACAGCGCACGCCACCATGGTCCCGCCCGGACACACGTTCCAGCGTACCATACTGTCGTCGATGTCACGACCGAAGGCGATGGTCTCCTCCCACGCGCTCGAGCGCACGGCGACGTACAGCGCACAGGTCCGTTGGATGATGTTGAAGTCGAGGAGGGCGGTCTTCGCATCTGCGAGGCGCTCGCGCACCGGATGATCTGATAGCAGCGTATCCGTGATCTTCCCAGCGGAAGCCTGGCCCGTCTCCGTATCCGGTTCCCGACCGCAGGATATGAGCAGGAGGCTGAGGAAGGCGGCGGTGAAGCTTGTGGTGCGCATGGGCCCTGGTGTTGTGGCACCAAGTTCAGGGCTCGCCGTATGGCTTCGTCCGAACTATACAGATCTTAACGTTTGGTGAAAGGGCCGCATGACCATCGTGAACCGACCATCACCAAGTGTGTACCGATGCCACGAGCTGGCAGGGTGCTTGTGTGGCGGCCTACCTTCGGACCATCGACCCCATGAACGCACTTCCCCTCTTCTTCGCGTTGCTCCTCGGACACTGCGCTTCCGCCCAGCAACCCACCACCGCCCAGCAACCACCGAAACCGGCGGAGCCCTGCCAGCTACTGGTGCCCACGTCCATCGCGTTGAACAGTGAGGCCGTGCTTCCGCTGCAATGCGACTGCCGGATCACCACCTTCAAGGGTAAGATCTACAGTCGCTGGGGCCAGGAGGTGTTCGCCACGGAGGATCCCGCGCTCTTTCCAGCGGGGCTGTTGCGGACCGAGAAGCTGCAGCCCGGCACGTACATGTGGGTGATCGAGCACACCGTCATCGTTGGCACCGACCCGGTGGAACGGAAGACGACCGGTTACATCAACGTCCTTTAACGGATCACCTTCCATGCGCATCCTGCTCCTCCCGTTCCTCCTTCAAGCGTCGATCCTGTTCGCCCAGGAACAGCCGCCTTCTCCACCCGTTGTATCACCTGTTCCGAGGGAAGTGACCATGGAGGGGGAAAGGGATGGACCTGAAACGATCCCAGCGGGAGTCGATGCCCCGCAGGAGGTCTTGCATTTCGCCGAGCAGATGCCCGAGTTCCCCGGAGGCCAACAGGCCATGATGACCTATCTGGTGAAGAACCTGAAGTATCCGCAGGAGTGTGTCGAGAGCGAGGTGGAGGGGAAGGTCTTCGTGGGCTTCGTCGTGGGTCGCGAGGGCATCATCACCGACGTGAAGGTGCTGCGTGGCGTACCCGGTTGTCCGGCGTTGGAGAAGGAGGCGGTGCGGGTGGTGAGGACCATGCCGAACTGGCATCCGGGCCAGCAGAACGGAAAGCCCGTGCCTGTGCAAATGACCGTGCCGGTGGTGTTCAAGCTGACCTGAGGATCCGCTCGGATCCACGGACCGGCACCGCTTGAAGGCTCTGCCCTGAGGCGCCATTCCTACCTTCGCGATCATGGTGTTCGCCATGAAGGGTCTTTCCCCCAGCACATGGTCCCTTCGGATCGTTCAGGGGTCGTGGGGTCCGCTTCTCGCACTTGTTCTGATCGCGCAGGGTGGCCTGCTCCTGGCCCAGGACAGTGCGGTTCCGCAGCGTCCGCTCTTCCAGGTCTCCGCATCGGCGCATACCGGCTTCATCATCCCGCACTCGAAGGAACTGGTTGACGTTTCCTCCGCGCAGCCATCCGGCATTGAGCTCGATGCGTTGTGGTTGATGGCCGATGAACGGCACACACGGACGAGCGGTATGGTGAGCCGCCGCGGTCTTGCGTTGCACCTGGTCGACTTCGACGAACCCGACCTGTTGGGCCGCATGATCTCGGTGACGCCCTTCGTGGAGCCGATGATCCTGGCGAGGCACCGCCTGCACGGTTCGGTGCGCGTGGGCGTGGGCCTGGCCTACCTCACCAAGCCCTACGATGCGGAGACCAACCCCGACAACCTGTTCTATAGCAGCACAGTGAGCTTCACCGCCCTGGTGAACGCCTACCTGGGCTATCGCGTTACGCCCTCGTGGGAGGCCATTGCGGGCTTCAACTACAACCACATCTCCAACGGGGGCATGAAGCAACCGAACAAGGGCATCAATTTCCCCACGTGGAGCCTGGGTGCGCTTTACAGCTTCAGACCCATGGTGATCGGTCGCCCGGCCCCGGATGATGTGTGGCGGACCGAAGCGCGCAGCTACCGGTATGTGGTGCTCTCCGCGGCCCAGAAGAACGCCCCCTCCGAAGATGGGAGCGGTGAGTTGGAGCGCTATTTCCGCGTGGGCGGCATGGGCATCTGGGGGAGGCGCCTTGGCCGGCTCATGGGTGCTTCATTGGGTACCGAATGGAGCTACGATGGCCAGGCGCGCGAGCTCATGGACCGCGAAGGCGTGGATGACAGCGCTTGGGTGGGGGCCTTGATGGGCGGGCCGGAGCTCATCAGCGGTCGCGTGCGCTTCGCGCTGCTCTTCGGCGCCTATGTGTTCGCCCCATCGTGGGAGGGCGATGCCGTGTACCAGCGCTACCAGTTGAGCTACACCTTCGGCCGAGGGCTGATGGTGGGCACGTCCCTCAAGGCGCATCGCCAGGTGGCCGATGTGTTCGATCTGCGCATCGGATGGATCTGGTAACGCCTGCTGCCCGGGCGTAGGATCCGTCGCCGGGCTACGCCTTGATCCGCTTTCCGCGCTCGATCATCAGCAGCTGGCTGCGCGTGCGGTAGGTCTTGATCAACATCCGTTCCTTGCCCTTGCCTCGGCGCACGATGCCGCGTGCGGTGTTGGGTGCGATGCGCCCTTCGTTGTGCGCGATCACCTCGACCGCGTTCTGTCCGTAGCGCATGTCCAGCCGGAGCTTCACCGGGTCGTGCGTCAGCTTGTGCGCCACCAGCACCGGCCTGCCGTTCAACAGCACGCTCACGGTGTCGCCGTCCACCTCCGCATCATCCCATAGCTTCAGGGTGATGCGTTCCCGCTTGCAGCGCAGCGCGGACAGCGTGTCCTGTTCGCGATCCCCTTCCGGGAGGTGAAGCGGTGAGATCCCCTCTTCCTTGCGTCGGAAACCGATGTGGTAGCGCGTGACCAGTGCGAGGTGGTCGTCCGTTGCGGCGTAGCTCGCTTGGCTGCCGCTCATGGTGGCGTTGCTCGTCCACGCCGGTCCGTTGTCCAGGTGGATCACATAGCGGAGGCTCATTTCCACGCGGTCCTTTCCGGTGGTGCCCATGTAGCCGATCTCCGGTGCCAAGTAGGGGCGGGTAAGCGCGGGGGCCATGGTGAACGCCTGGAAGGGACCGTTCACCTCTGTACGTTGATCGGCCTGCTGGAAGGTGCCGCCCATGGCCAGGCCGAAGCGCCATTGGTCGGGTCGCTTGCGTTGCCCGCGCGTGTGCCAGGCAAGGCGCGCCTCCGCCCGCTTGGTGCTGTGGTACACCCGGTTGAAGGCGGTGTCCAGGTTCAGCATGTAGCCGTTGAAGCCCCATGCCCCCGTTACCGACAGGCTTATACGGTCCCGGTAGGTGAAGGATGCCCCGCCCTCGAGCATCAAGCCCAGCCAGGGATAGCTGTTGGCCGCGGCGGCACCTGAGTCCGCGGTCACCTCCGCAGCTTGCAAGCAGACCCCGATGCCGAACAGCATGCGGGTCTCGATGTCGCGGGGATGTTCAACGGGGTCCGTATTCAGCAGATCGCCCACACTGGGAATGGCCGTCAGCAAGCCGTTCCCGAGGCCACTACCGGACCCGGAACCGCTGCCCCCGAGTATGGACTGGGCGCTTATGTAATGCGCGAAGCAGAGCAGGAACAGGAGGGGAAAGGTGCGCACGAGCCGCCCAGCCACCAACATCGGGCCAGAAGTGCATCCTGCCGTGTTCAGGTGGAACTGACGGAACGCAGGGTTATCCGCTGCGGCCCGTGGTAGCTTGGTGAAAACGCATTTCCATGGCGACCAGGAAGAAGGCTGCAACGAAGAAGACCGTGAGCGCGACCGCACCGGGCATCGGCCGAAGTGCCATCACCGGCCGGTTCATGAGCGTGGCGTCGGCCAGGGCGCACAAGAAGACAGCGATGGTGCAGGGAGCAGGGCGAAAGAAGAAGTGAGCGCATCGTAGCTTCGGGTCATGTGGAAGAAGGTCCTCGCCTGGATCAGCATCCCGATCGCGTTGCTCTTGTCCGTTTCACTCCTGCGGATGTTGTTCGCCATGCTGGGTGAAGAGCCGAAAGGTGCGGCAGGCCATCGCTTCGGATACATCATGGGGCAGTGCCTGGCGGCCTTCGTGGTAGGCACAATGCTCTTTCTGTGGTGGCGGTGGATCGTGCGTGTGCTTCAAGCCGGGGCCCGCTCCTCGACCCCGTAAGGCCATTCAGGGGCCCCAGTCGTGGGTCTCCCGGTGTATGGGTTGGATCAACGCGCAGCCGATGCTTCATTCCCGGTACTTTTGGTGTTGCCCATGATGGATCCCCGTCGTCTTCTCCTGCTCCTTGTCACGGCCTTGTCCGCTGGTCTTGCCACGGGCCAGTGTGTGTCCACCTTCGACCTGGGACCGGACACCGGTCTCTGTGCAGGACAGCCCCTGATCATCTCGGCGACCCCGGGCTATCAGAGCTACCTGTGGAGCACGGGAAGCACCGCCTCTTCCATCACTGTGTCCGCGGCCGGCACCTATGCCTGCACCGTGACGGAGATCAGTGCGGGAGGTAGCGTGATCACCAACGGCGACTTCAGCGCGGGGGCCACGGGGTTCACCAGCGACTATGTGCCGGGTACCGGCGGGCCTTGGGGTCCTGTTTCCCTTGCGGGCACGTATGCCGCGTCCACGTCGCCCGTTCTGGTGCACACGAACTTCGCCTCTTTCGGGGACCACACCACCGGCGCGGGCAACATGCTCGTGGTGAACGGCGCGGACATCGCCGGCCAGGACATCTGGTGCCAGACCGTCGCCGTGCTGCCCAACACCACCTATGCGTTCTCCGCCTGGCTCGCCTCGGCCACGTCGGCGTCGCCGGCCCAGCTGTCGTTCACTGTGGACGGCGTGTCCATCGGCAACCTCAACGCGGTGAGCACCACCGGGCTCTGGTTGAATTTCTACAGCCTGTGGAATTCCGGCGCGGCCACCTCCGTCACGCTGTGCATCACCAACCTCAACACGCAGCAGTCCGGCAACGACTTCGCCATCGACGACATCCTGTTCACCCCGTTCTGCACGTACACGGATGATGTCGTCGTCACCTATTTCAACTATCCGGAACCGGATCTGGGGCCTGACACCACGTATTGCGAGGGTCTGACCATCGACCTGGATCCCCAATGGCCATTGGCCGATGCCATCACCTGGCAGGACGGGAGCGGCACGAGCCCGTACATCCTCTCGACGCCGGGCATCTACTGGGTGGATGTGACCGAGAACGGCTGCACCACACGCGACAGTGTGCTGGTGACGGAACTGCCCCTTCCGGTAGCGGACATCGGTGCCGATCAGCAGCAGTGCGAAGGCGATGTGGTGATCTTGGACGCGGCCTTTCCGGGTGCCACGTATTCCTGGCAGAACGGGAGCACGGCCCCCACCTTCACGGTCGACCAGTCCGGCGCCTACAGCGTGACCCTCGATCTGGCCGGGTGCCTGGACCGCGACACGGTGACCTACACGTACTTCCCGCTGCCCATCGTTGATCTGGGGAACGACACGTCGATCTGTGAAGCGGATGACCTGTTCCTGGATGTGGCGCGACCTGGGGGCACCTACCAATGGGACAACGGATACACCTTCCCCCAGCGCCAGACCTCAGGAGCCGGTGTGTACTGGGTCATTGTTGAGGAGAACAACTGCACCACCACCGATAGTCTCGTGCTGGAGAACATTGCGCTGCCGTTCGCCGACCTGGGGCCGGACCGCTTGCTGTGCGCTGGTTCGACCGAGGAGTTGGTGGTGGAGGGAACGGGGTACACCTACCTCTGGAATGACGGCAGCACGGGGTCCTCGCTTCTCATTGATGGCCCGGATGTGTATTCGGTCATCGTCACCAATGTGTGCGGCCTGGAGGAGGACAGCGTGACCATCAGCCTGGATTTCTGCGACTGCCCGGTCTTCGTGCCGAACAGCTTCACCGATAACGGCGACGGGATCAACGACGGGTTCCTTCCTCAGTTCACCTGCCCGAACCGGAGCTACACACTGCGGATCTACGACCGCTGGGGCGCGGTGCAGTGGGAAACGAACGACCCCTTCCTGCCTTGGAATGGCGGTGGGCTCGCCACCGGTGTCTATGCCTGGAGCGTGGAGTACGAGCCGGATTCCGATGTGCTCACAGGAAGACGCGCCGCACGTGGGCACGTGGTCCTGCTTCGGTGATCAGCGTTCCTCCACCACCACGTCCAGCATCGCCAACAGTTCGTTGTATTGCTCGGCGTAAGCGCCATCGAGGAGGTAGTGTTTGCGCAGGTTACGGAAGCGTTTTTCAGCGCCGCGCCGGTCACTGGCCGCGCTGAGGAAGAGCAGCCCGAGGAGCTGTTCATCCGCGAAATTCATCGTCGGGTCCACGGCCTTCAGTCGCTTCCGTATCGTGTCCTCCTCCTGTGCGGTGATCACATGCAGGTCCCCCGGTACTTCGCTGATCTTCGCCACCACCTCGCCCATGGCAGGCTCGTATACGCCTTCGATCACGTGCGTGCGCCACAGCACATCACCCAGGTGAAGGTCCCTCCCCGTGGGAAGGACGCGATGGTCTTCGGCCACCAGGACCTTGTCGATCACGGTGATCCGGAAGTCCAAGGTGGCATCGGCACTGAGCAGGGGCCACTGGTTGCCGCACCAGCGAAGGGTGAATTCGCTGTACCGTGTTTCTGCGCCGCTGCGATCGATCCAGCCGCAGTACGCCACGGCCATGGTGCTGTCCAATACGAACACGGTATCCGGGCGAACGAACGGGGCACCGTGTTCCACCGCACAGCTGCAGGTGGTCTGCGCCCGCAATGAGGTGGTCGCTGTGATGAGCAGGGCCAGCAGGAAGGATCGCATGGCCCGAAGGTATTCCGCAGCGAACGGTGAGGCTGCTGCATTACTTCACGCGGGACAGCACCTCCTTCGAGAAGGCATACGCGCCCGCCTCGTTGAAATGGCTTGCATCGCAGTACAGGCTGTCCGCCCAGCGCATGTCCTCCACATCGGCATAGCGATGACCATGGCGTGCGAGGATGGTTCTCACCCGTTCCGCGTGAAGTGCGATCGCACGATCGGCCTCCGCGGTGTGCAGTCCGGCGCGGTACGGCGAAAGCATGTACACCAGGTCCACCTCCTCCTGCCGGAGGTATTCGCAGAGGTCCTCGAACGCCACGTACTGCGCGCTGTCCAGCTTCTCCGGTGCGGGCGGCGGGCGGTCCATCAGCACCTGGTTCATGCGTTCCTTCGCCACGTTGAGCGCCACCCCGCCGTGCGCGTCGAACATCAGGCACTCGTAGCTCGACGGATCGTTGAAGCGCGTCTTGTTCGTCTCCATCTGCCGCAGGTAGTAGGCCAGCGCAGGTCGGGTGAGGTACGCCTTCAACAGGGAGCCACCGAACGCAAGGTCGGCCACCTTCGGCGGATCGATATCGGCACGGTCCGGATCGATACTGAAGTCCATGAGGTTGCTGGACATCAGGTAGAGCCTGGGTTTCATCCTGGGCACGAAGAGGCGGGCCAGTTCGTTGGCCTGCTTCATGTCCATGCCCCAGCCGCTGAAGTTGAAGTAGGCGGTATCGCCGAAGCGCTCCAGGACGGCCTTGGTGCTCAGGTTGATCTGCGTCATCGAGGAGCCGAGCGCGAGGATATTCACCTGCGGCGCGGGCCGTTCGCGCAGGAACAGGGCCTTCTCGTTGATCGACAGGTTGTTGGTGATGCGCGGCGCCGGGAAGTAGCGCGCGTTGAGGGCACAGTAGCCCAGGAGCATGCCCAGCACGGGGAGGCTGAGCAGCAGGCACTGGAGGAGGAAGCGGCCCACCATGGCTCAGAACTGGAAGTAGATGAACTCGCCGCCGCCCAAGGGTGCGCAGACGATGATGATGGCGATGAGGCCGTAGTAGAGCGCGTAGCGCAGGGGCCTGGCGCCGCGCCCGTCCATCTGCAGGCCATGCTGCCGCTCGCGGTTGATCCATTCCAACACCACGGTGACACCGACCCCCAGGGCGCTGTAGGCCAGGATCCGCGGGGCCACGAGCTCGGGCATGGAGAAGAGCGAGCCGGAGAGGATCCGTTCGATCACGGCGAAGGCCTCCCCCATGCTGCGTGCGCGGAAGAAGATCCACGCGAAGCAGGTCAACGCGAAGGTCACCGCCATCATGCCCACCTCACGGAGCGAAGGCAGCATCCGGCCCTCGGCCACGGTGCCCGTCATGCTGCGGTGCGTGTTGCGCAGCACCAACGGCAGGAAGAACAAGGCGTTGAGCGCGCCCCAGGCCACAAAGGTCCAGTTGGCGCCATGCCAGAACCCGCTCACCACGAAGATGATCATGGTGTTGCGCACCACGAAGGCCTTGCTGCCCCGGTTGCCCCCCAACGGGATGTAGAGGTAGTCGCGGAACCAGGTGCTGAGGCTGATGTGCCAGCGCCGCCAGAACTCGGCCATGTCGCGGCTGAAGTAAGGGAACGCGAAGTTCCGCATCAGCTCGAAGCCGAACAGCCGGGCGACACCGATGGCGATGTCACTGTACCCACTGAAGTCGCCGTAGATCTGGAAGGCGAAGAGCACAGTGGCCAGCGCCATGGTGCTTCCGCTATGGGCCGAGGGGTCCGCGTAGAGCTGGTTGACGATCTGCGAGCAGTTGTCGGCCACCACGATCTTCTTGAACAGGCCCCAAAGCATCTGGCGCAGGCCGTCGCGCGCCATGGCCGTGTCGAACACCCGGGGGGCGGTGAACTGCGGGATCATGTGCCGGGCCCGTTCGATCGGTCCGGCGAGCATCTGTGGAAAGAAGCTCACGAAGGCGAAGAAGGTCACCGGGTCCGATGAGGCCTTGAGCTGTTTGCGGTACACGTCGATCGTGTAGCTCAGGCTCTGGAACGTGTAGAAACTGATGCCCACCGGAAGCACCAGGCCCAGCGTCCGCAGCCCGAACGGCATGCCCAGGAACGAGAACGCATCCTGGAAGCTGAGGATGAAGAAGTCGTAGTACTTGAAGAAGCCCAGCAGGCCCAGGTTGGCGATGAGGCTGATGGCCAGGAGGCCTTTGCGGCGCCGGTCATCGCCGGAGCGCTCCATGCCCAGGGCCACCACGTAGTCCGTGCCCGAGGTGAAGATCAGCAGGCCCAGGAAGCGCCAGTCCCACCAGCCGTAGAACACGAACCCCGAAAGGATCAGGAACGCGTTCTGCAGCCGCAACGAGCCCTTCAGCAGCCAGTACAGCAGGAACACCACCGGCAGGAAGACCGCGAAGTCGATGGAGTTGAAGAGCATACCGGCGACGTTGGAGGCGAGGGATGACGTTCTACGGGCCGCGCTGATCCAGAGTTCGGACCGGTGGCCGGGTACCGGTCAAAACTATCGGCGGCCTTCCTGGCCTGATCTTGCACCGCCGCCCATGTTCCCATGGCCGCCTGTTGATGACATTCGTCATATCCCGGTCCCTTTCTTCAGCAGGCGACCTGTTCGGTGGGGCACTTGACAGTTCCATGACCGAGCCGCTATGGGGCCGGGGGAACTTCGCGCTGCGAACCATGGACCTGTCCCGTCTTCACATCCTTGCCCTCACCCACCAACGCCTGCCGTTGGAGGCCGTGGGGCGCTTCCACGTGGAGGAGGGCCAGCTGCAAGCCACGGGGGATCGGTTGAAGGCGGCCGGCCTTGTGCACGAATGCTTCTTCATCACCACCTGCAACCGCGCCGAGCTGGTCTTCATGGCCGCAGCTGATGGTGTGCGTGCGGAGGATCTGCTCCAACAATGGAAGCCGCAACTGGATGCCACAACGCACGACCTCGCCCTGCGGGCAGCGGTGCTGCACAGCGGCGCCGAGGCGGTGCGCCACCTGATCGGTGTGGCTTCCAGCCTGGAAAGCCTGGTGATCGGTGAGCGCGAGATCCTCGCCCAGGTACGTGAGCACTACGAGCGTTGCCGCCTGGTCGGTCTCACCGGCGATGGCCTTCGCCTGCTGATGAAACAGGTGGTGGCCACGGCCAAGCGCGTGTATACGGAGACCGGCATCGCCAACCGACCGGTGAGCGTGGTGAGCCTGGCGTATCGTGCCCTGCGCGATCATGGCCTGCGCAAGGAGGCGCGCTTCCTGATACTGGGTGCTGGCAAGACCTGCGCGGACATGTGCCGCTACCTCTCCAAGCACGGGTTCAAGGACCTGCACATCTTCAACCGCACCTTCACCAAGGCGGAGGACCTGGTGAAGGAGGTGGGCGGCGAGGCCTACCCCCTGGATACACTGGTGGCCTTCGATGAGGGCTTCGACGTGGTCATCTCCGGTATCGGCCGCGGCGCTCCGATGGTGGACGCCGAGCTGTTCAACACCCTGCGTGCCGCGGATCCCCGGGCGATGGATCAGCGTTCCCCGAAACCCGTGCTCGTGGACCTTGCACTTCCTCATGACATCACCACGGATTGCATGGGTGACCAGCCTGCGCACCTGATCCGCATCGAGGACCTGCAGCAGAAAGCCGAGGACAACAAGGCCGCGCGCCACGAGGAATTGGGCGCCTGCCTGGCCATTGTGGATGAAGGGGTGGCCGGGTTCGAGGTGATGGCACGTGAGCGTGGCGTGGAGCGCGCCCTGGCCACCATGCCGGATGCCGTTCGTGCCATGCGCCAGCGTGCCGTGAACGAGGTCTTCGCCTCGGATATCTCCCGCCTGGACCCCGAAGCACGTGCCGTGCTGGACAAGGTGCTCGATCACCTTGAGCGCAAGTACATCAGCGTTCCCATGAAGCTTGCCAAGCAGGTGATCCTCGACGAGCACCAGCGCGTGGCGGAAGGCCCGCGCGCATGACCGCCCCGCGTCCGCTCATCATCGGTACCCGGGGAAGCGCCCTCGCGCTCTGGCAGGCCCGCCACATCGCCGAGCGCCTGCTCGCCCTGGGACAGCCCACCGAACTGCGCATCATCAAGACCAGCGGCGACCGCATCCAGGACCTGGCCTTCGACAAGATGGAAGGCAAGGGCTTCTTCACCAAGGAACTTGAAGCTGAGCTTCTTGCAGGAACCATCGACCTGGCCGTTCACAGCTGCAAGGACCTGGAGACCAACGAGCCTGCCGGCCTCACCATCGCCGCCTATCCCGGGCGTGCCGCGTGCACCGAGCTGCTGTTGGTGCGCCCCGAGGCCATGGACCATACGCGTGCCCTGGAGTTGAAGCCATCGGCGATCGTAGGCACCTCCTCGGCACGCCGCAAGGCCCAGTTGAAGCAGCTCCGTCCGGACGTGCGCATCCAGGACCTGCGCGGCAATGTGCCCACCCGGGTGGAGAAGCTGCGCAGCGGGCGGTACGATGCCATCCTGCTCGCGAAGGCGGGGCTGGACCGGTTGGGGTTGGACCTGGGCGGCCTGCACGTGCTGGAGCTTGACCCGCGCGTGTTCATTCCGGCCCCGGCACAAGGTGCGCTGGCGATACAGACCCGCCGTGAAGATGCCATCACTCGCGCTGTTGTCGAGCAGTTGAACGAGCCCTTCGCCTCCCGTACGGCGGTGTTGGAGCGCCGTGTGCTGAACGCCTTCCACGGCGGCTGCCAGGTGCCCTTGGGCGTGCATGTGCAACACACCGAAGGCCGCTATGAACTGTGGGCCAGCGGCACCCGCGCATGGGGGGACATGCCCCGGCGTGTTCAGCTGCAAGGAACGGACACGGATCAGCTGGCGCGGGAGGCTGTTCGCCGCCTCAGCGCTCCCATGAAGCCTTTGCGTGTGGTGATCACCCGTGCGCTCGAAGGGAATGAATTGATCGCGCGAACGCTCCATGCCCATGGCATCACGCTCGGCGGTATGGAGCTACTGGCCCCCATCGCGGTCCCGTTCACGGAGATCCCGGATCATGACCGGCTTTTCTTCACGTCCCCCAATGCGGTGCGGTTCTTCGTGCAGGGCGGGGGCGACCTGTCGATGGCTCCGTGTGATGCGATCGGTAATGGCACTGCGGATGAGATCCGCGTGCACGGTGGCCAGGCCGTGTTCATCGGTGATGGACCGGATACGCCCACGATCGCAAAGGCCTATGTGGAGCGTTTCGGCCAGGTGCGCGTGTTGTTCCCCTGCGCTACTGAAGGCCTCGGCACCGTGCAGAAGGTGATGCCGGAGGGACATGCGATCGACCTCCATGTCTATGCCATGAGACCGGTCAGCTTCCTGCGCCCCATCGAAGGCGATGTGGTCATCGTCACCAGCCCTAGTCACGCCGATGCGTTGCACACGATCGCTCCCTTGCGCAACTGGCGGCATGTGGTGGCGATGGGCACGAGCACGGCCGCCCGCATCAAGGCGCTGAGCGGTGCGGACGCCATGATCCCCTGGTCGAGCACCCAGATGGCCTTGATCGATGCGATCTTCCACCTCGCCACCGATCCGGCGAACACCTGATCCGAACCCGATGGACCTCCTGCACCGCCCGCGCCGCACCCGCAAGAACGCGATCATCCGCGAGGCCGTCGCGGAAACGCGCGTTCATCCCGCCCAGTTCATCTACCCTTACTTCGTAAAACCAGGGCAGGGCATGCAGGACCCGATCCTGGCCATGCCCGGTATCTCGCACTTCACCGTGGACACCCTGCTGAAGGATGTGGAAGTGGGGTTGAAGCTTGGGCTGAACAAGGTGCTGTTGTTCGGCGTGCAGGAGCCCAAGAGCGAGGAGGGCGATGCCGCCTGGAGCGAGCGCAGTGTGGTGCCCACCGCCATCCGCGAATTGAAGAAGGCCTTCGGCGATGACCTCTATGTCATCACGGATGTGTGCCTCTGTGCATACACCACGCACGGCCATTGCGGGTTGGTGCACGATCACCATGTGCTGAACGACGAGAGCGTGGACCGCTTGGTGCGGATGGCGCTGGCACATGCCAACGCAGGTGCGGACATGGTGGCCCCCAGTGACATGATGGACGGACGCATCGGCGCCATCCGCCATGGGCTCGATACGCACGGCTTCAAGAACACCGCGCTCATGAGCTATGCGGTGAAGTTCGCCAGCGCCTACTACGGACCGTTCCGCGAGGCCGCCGGTTCGGCACCCGGTTTCGGCGATCGGCGCAGTTACCAGATGGATGCCCGCAATGGTCGGGAGGCCATGCGAGAGGCCCTGCTCGATGAACAGGAAGGAGCCGACATCCTCATGGTGAAGCCAGCGCTCGCCTACCTCGATATCCTCTCCGGATTGCGCCAACGCACCGACCTGCCCATCGCCTGCTACAATGTGAGCGCCGAGTACAGCATGGTGAAGATCGCCGCTGCAGCAGGTCTCGTTGACGAGCGCCTGATGACGCTGGAGAACCTGCACGCCTTCGCACGCGCCGGCGCCGATCTCATCATCACCTACCACGCCCGCGAAGTGTTGGAGAAGGGCTGGCTCTAGTGCTTGTTCGGCCCCGGAATACGGCTGGCACCGGCCTTGGCACGGAACTGCGCACCGCATTCGAAACAGCGGAACCGGACGCTTCGGACAGGTATCATGAAGCCGAAAAGGAGCATCAGGATGGCCGCCCACCGATGGGAATAGCGCTCCCTCCGGACATTATCCGAACCGCAGTGCACACACCGGACCTCCTCCATTTCACATGGACAGGATGGCGGCCACGATCACGATCGCAACGAGGACCCAGGCCAGTTGTCGTCCGCTCCGGCTGCTGAGGCCAGGCCCGTGCAGGGGCTCATCGGTGTCGTACTCAACCTCCGATGAAAGCGGTCCTTCCGTTTCTTCATGGTGCAGCACCCCCGCCTCCACCAGGATCGCACGGGCACGGTCCACGTCCTCGCTCGCCACCTGCAGCTTGATGCCTCCGATCGCGTTGGAGTAGAACGGGTGTGCCTGCACTGTGAACTCATCCTTCAGGTGACAGGGGATGCCCTCCCATTCCAAGCGGGCCCGGACCACGGCAAGCTCGTGGGCTTGCCCGAACGTGGCAACGGTGATCAAGTTGACCATCAATGGCTCAATGATGCACTGAAGATAGTGCCGGTCCGCACATGGATGCCTCGGCGGATGCCGGGGAAGCTGCATCTTCGCAGTACATGACCACCGCCTTGACCGAAGCGCGCATCCTGGTCGCGGACGCCCTGCCCGTGGTGGCCGAAGGCCTGCGTTCGTGGCTGGGGAAGGAACCGGGCCTGCGTGTCACGGGTCATGCCACCACCGGGAACCGATTGTTGGAACTGTTGGAGCAGGATGGTGCTGAACTGGTGCTCATCGATGTTTCGCTGCCCGGTATGGATGGCATCGACACCACGCGGGTGGTCCGGAAGCGCTTTCCCGGGGTGAAGTTGCTCGCGCTCTCCGCCTTGTTCGAGATCGAGTACGTGAACAGCATGCTGATCGAAGGAGCGCAGGGATATGTGGTGAAATCCTGTTCACGGGAAGAGCTTGTCGAGGCCATCCGGATCGTGCTGGCCGGCGGTCAATACCTCAGTGAGCAGGCCCGGGAAAGCGTGGAGAAGGGCTATGCGTTCACGGAGAAGCGCATGGACGGCGAGTACATCGGGCTCACGGAACGGGAACGTGAGATCATCCGGCTCGTGGCGCTCGAGCGCACGAATGGCGAGATATCCGCCTTGCTGGGCATCAGTGAGGATACGGTGAAGACGCACCGCAAGCACCTCATGACGAAGCTCAACGTGCGGAGCGTGGCAGGGCTGGTCAAGTACGCCATCGACCGGCGTTGGATCTGAGCGGTAGGGAAGACCACCGGGCACACCGGAAGCGCATTGCCCGGTCCGGTGGCACGGCATGCGTTGGAGCTGGTGCGGACCATGGTCCCGGTGCGAGAACACCCAGTTGTGGGTATTGTGGCACGGTGCTGGCCAGGGGAGTTTTGCTCCGTCATGGAACCTCTCTCCCTCGTCATGGACAAACGCACCAACAGCACCTACTTGGCGGCCTTGCTCACCGCCCTCTTCGCCCTCCTCGGCCTCCTGGCCTTCGCCGGCGTGCCGCCTGCCAACGCACAACTGGTCACCATCTCCGGCAAGCTCTTCGCCGAGACCGCCGACCTGGCCGATGCCGTGTTGGTGGTGGAACTGGACGAGGAGCAGTGCCTGCGCTCGGTGCTGTTGCACAACGGCCGGTTCGAGTTCAAGGTGCCCCTGGGCGCCAAGGCCCGCCTTATCTTCCTGAAGCCCGGCCACCTCACCAAGGAAGTGCTCGTGGACACCCGGAACGCCCTCAACACCAGCCGCGCCCGCAAGCTCAACAAGAACGTGAAGTTCGATGTGGTGCTGGAGTCCACGGAGGAGCGCAAGCACCAGGCCTACTACGGCCCCGTCGGTCACATCCATTTTGTGAACGGCACCGGCCTGATGCGTGTGCGCCACGATGAACGGTTGGTGGAGGTGGCCGAACGCGCGGAGGATCGTTAGTCCGGCCCCGGAAGGATCGCTCTCCTGCGGCTCCCGCTGGTCCTGGCGCCGAAGCGATCCTCACACTGCCATGATGAACCGCAGGCAACGCAGGGCTCCTCGACGTTGTCTTGTCTGTCACGGCCGCACCGTTTTCGTGCGCGGCTCCTGACCGGCAACCATGACGACCTCGCGGAAGTCCATCTCCACCGCCCTGGCCACACTGACCGTTTTGGAACCAGGCATCATCGAACAGCGCTACCATGCGGACGCGCAGTTCACGCCCGAAGGCCTGGTGGAGATCATCGCGGCCATGGAGGTGCTTTGCATGGACCATGGGCGCTGCTGCATCCTCAGCATTTTCCCCGCAGGCATGCAGGTGCAGCCCGAGCTCATGAACACCGACGTCTACCGCGAACAGCGTGACAAGGGCCACATGCGCGCATTGGCCGTGGTCGTTGATAGCGTGGAGATGTACACCGCGAGCAAGCTGTACTTCCTGTACCACCAGCAGCCCTTCGAGACGAGGGTCTTCGAGGAGGAGCGCGATGCGCGCCAGTGGTTGCGGGAGCAGCTTAATGTGAATGGGTGAAGCGCATCCCCGGGCTGGAGATAGCTCAAGGTCCCCTTTGGGAGGCCCTGGAGCGAAAGATCGAAATGGGCACAGGCGGGACGCCTGTGCGACCCTACTTGAACGCCGCCAGCCCCGTCACCTCCATGCCGGTGATCAGCAAGTGGATGTCGTGCGTGCCCTCGTAGGTCACCACGCTTTCGAGGTTCATCATGTGGCGCATGATGGGGTACTCGTTGGTGATGCCCATGCCGCCGAGGATCTGTCGGGCCTCCCGGGCGACGGTGAGGGCGAGCATCACGTTGTTGCGCTTGGCCATGCTGATCTGCGCTGTGGTGGCGCGGCCTTCATTGCGCAGCACGCCCAAGCGCCACGTGAGCAGTTGTGCCTTGGTGATCTCGGTGATCATCTCGGCGAGCTTCTTCTGGGTGAGCTGGAACTGGCCGATGGGCTTGTCGAACTGGATGCGCTGCTTCGCATAGCGGAGGGCCACGTCGTAGCACTCCATGGCCACACCGAGCGTTCCCCATGCGATGCCGTAGCGCGCTGAATCCAAGCATCCGAGCGGCGCACCGAGGCCGCTCTTGTTCGGGAGCAGGTTCGCCTTGGGCACCTTCACGTTGTCGAACACGAGTTCACCGGTGGGGCTGGCGCGAAGGCTGAGCTTGCCGTGGGTGGTGGGGGTGGTGAAACCCTCCATGCCGCGTTCCACCAACAGTCCATGGATGCGTCCGCTCTCGTCCTTCGCCCAGACCACGGCCACATCGGCGAGCGGGCTGTTGCTGATCCACATCTTGGCCCCGTTCAGCAGGTAGTGGTCGCCCTTGTCCTTGAAGTTGGTGGTCATGCCACCGGGGTTGCTGCCGTGGTCGGGTTCGGTAAGGCCGAAGCAGCCGATCTTGGTGCCGGCGGCAAGGTGGGGCAGCCACTTCAGCTTCTGCTCCTCGCTGCCGTACTTCCAGATCGGGTACATCACCAGGCTGCCCTGCACGCTGCACAAGGAACGGAGTCCACTGTCGCAGCGCTCGATCTCCTGCATGATGAGGCCGTAGCTGATCTGGTCCAGTCCCATGCCGCCGTATTCCACGGGCACCATGGGGCCGAACGCACCGATCTCCGCCAGGCCGGGGATGATGTCGGGGCTGAAGAACGACTTTTCGAACCGCTCCTCAATGATCGGCTTGAGGTGTGTGCTGACATGTTTGCGCGCGGTATCCCGGATCAGCTTGTGCTCCTCGGTGAGCAGCTCGTCCACCAAGTAGTGGTCGTGCGCTTGGAACTGGTCGGTGGCGGACTTCTTGATGGTGGCGGTGGTGCTCATGCGGATGCTGTCGGGGTTCCTTGAAAGCGGTGCAAAAGTAGGGGGCGATGGCCGAGAAGGGGTCGTTCAGGGGGTCTACTTTTGCCGTTGTTGTCCACCATGGAAGGCACCCTTCGCTTCACCGACCCGCTCAGCACTGACTGGGTAACGACGATGTTGCTCCTGGTGTTCATTTTGCTGGCCTACACGAACGTGGCAGCCCCGAAGAAGTGGCGCCTGCTGTGGGGGGCCATCTTCACCCTTCGGCTGGGCAAGCAGGTCATGCGGGAGGACGTGGACCTTCAGGACCGCACCTTGATCGGTCTCGTGTTCGCGGCGTTGATCGTGCTGGCCCTGTTCGCTTACCAGGCAGTGGTCCTTCTGGGTGCGTCGGCCACGGGGTTGGTGGTGTTCGGCAGGACCTTGGGCCTGGTGGTGCTGTTGCTTGTGGCCCAGGTGGTGCTGCTCTGGCTGGTGGATGTCCTGTTCGAGGTCGATGGGGGTACCCGGGAGTACCTCTACACCGTGTTGTTGCTTACCGTGACCCTGGGGCTGTTGCTGCTGCCGGTGGTGGCCTTGATGGCCGGTCAACCGGACTGGCGTGGGGTGCTGTTGCCCGTGGGCGGTGTCCTGGCAGCCGCCTACGTGCTTTACCGATGGTTCCGTGGCGTGGTGATCGGGGTGGGTTCAGGGGTGCCCGCGAGGCACGTTTTCATTTACCTTTGCACCGCCGAAATCCTGCCTGTTGCCCTTGCCATACGGTCGGCCCTCCACTGATCACCTCCGTCCCACCTCCCTCACAAAGCCGAGCGGCCTTGAAGATCAAGTCCATTCTCGTTTCCCAGCCAGAGCCCACGGACGAGAAGAACCCTTACGCCGACCTGGCGAAGAAGTTCGCTCTGAAGATCGATTTCCGGCCGTTCATCAAGATCGAGGCGGTACCCGGTCAGGAGTTCCGGCAGGAGCGCATCAACGTGCTCGACCACACGGCCATCGTGTTCACCAGCCGCAACTCGGTGGACCATTTCTTCCGCATGTGCAAGGAGCTGCGCCTCACCGTGCCGGAGTCGATGAAGTACTTCTGCGTGAGCGAGAGCGTGGCCTATTACGTGCAGAAGTACATCGTTTACCGCAAGCGCAAGGTCTTCATCGGCAAGCAGAGCTTCGCCGACCTGATGGACGTGATCAAGAAGCACAAGGAGGAGGTGTACCTGGTGCCGTGCAGCGACATCCAGAAGCAGGACATCCCCGTACTGCTGGACAAGGCCGGTGTGAAATACACCAACGCGGTGTTCTACCGCACGGTGGCCAGTGACCTGAGCGACATCAAGAACCTGGCCTACGACATGCTGGTGTTCTTCAGCCCAGGCGGGATCGAGAGCCTGAAGAAGAACTTCCCCAAGTTCAAGCAGAACGGAGTGGTGATCGCCGCCTTCGGGCCCACCACCGGCAAGGCCGTTCGCGATGCCGGGTTGCGGCTTGACGTGGAGGCCCCGCTGCCGGAAGCGCCTAGCATGACCGGGGCGATCGAGCTTTTCCTGAAGCGCGCCGCCAAGGAGGCCCGCAAGAAGTGAACCCGACCGTGCCCGCCAACCGCGGGTCACAGGCCTCACCGTTCGTTCCAGCACCCGCCCATGCCCGAGGCCACGCGCGCTACCTTTCGCAAGCCCGAGCGCCTCTGCGGCCGCACCACGATCAAGGAATTGCTCGCGAGCGGCAAGGCCGTCAACGAATCGCCCATCCGCTTGATCGGCAAGGTGATGCCCCTCGATACCCCCGCCCCCGCCCAGATCGCCTTTGCGGTGCCCAAACGGTACCTGCCCAACGCCGTGGACCGCAACCTGGCCCGGCGCCGCATGCGCGAGGCTTACCGGCTCAACAAGGTCCGCTGGCATGCGGCCTTGCGGGAAGCAGGCGTCCAATGTGCATGGCTCGTCGTCTTCCAAGGGAGGGCACCCCTGCCGTTCGCTGTCACACAAGAGAAAATATCCCGGTCCATCGACCGTTGGATCCTGGAGCATGTCACGCCTGCCCGCTAAGCTGTTGATCCTGATGGTGCGGTTCTACCAGTGCACCCTTTCGCCCTTGTTGCCAGGTGCCTGCAGGTTCACACCCAGCTGCAGCGCCTATGGCGTGGAGGCCTTGCAAAAGCATGGCGCCGTGCGCGGTGGCTGGCTCACCCTCAAGCGCTTTCTATCTTGTCACCCCTGGGGCGGCCACGGATACGACCCCGTCCCTTAAGGACCGTGGACCTTCCGCCCTGAAATCGAACCACCATGCACAAGCCGATCCGCTCCTGGAAGCTTTGGACCTTGACCGGCCTCATCGCCGGCGGAAGTGTTCTTGGCATCGCCGCTGGCGATAGCTTCTTCGAGATCAGCAAGAACCTCGAGATCTTCAATGAGCTGTACAAGGAGCTCAACATCTACTACGTCGATGACACCCAGCCCGGGGACCTGATGAAGACCGGCATCGACGCCATGTTGGAGAGCCTGGACCCGTACACCGAGTACATCCCGGAAAGCCAGATGGAGGATTACCGGTTCATGACCACCGGGCAGTACGGTGGCATCGGCGCGCTGATCAAGAAGAAGGGTGACGCCTTGGAGGTGAGCGAGCCCTACGAGGGATACCCCGCCATGAAGGCCGGCCTCCTGCCCGGCGATGAGATCATCGAGGTCGATGGCCGCAAGTTGAAGGGCATGGACACCGAGGAAGTGAGCAAGCTGCTGAAGGGCCAGGCCGGCACGTCCGTGAAGCTTCTGACCCGCCGCGACAAGGGCGAGCCGGTGCTCCAGACCCTCACCCGGGAGGAGATCAAGATCCCCGACGTCCCCTACAAAGGCATCATCGACCCGGTGAACAAGGTGGGGTACTTCAAGCTCAACAGCTTCACCCAGACCGCCGGGCAGGAGGTGCGCACCGCGCTGAATGAGCTGAAGGACCAGGGGGCTGAGAAGATCGTCTTCGACCTCCGGGGCAACGGTGGTGGACTGCTGCGCGAAGCCGTCAACATCGTGAACTTCTTCGTGACCAAGAATGAGCTGGTGGTGGAGACCCGCGGCAAGATCGCCGAGTGGGACAAGACCTACAAAACGCTCAGCGAGCCGGTTGACGCCACCATACCCCTGGTGGTGCTGGTGGATCAGGGCAGCGCCAGTGCCAGCGAGATCGTGAGCGGTGCGCTGCAGGACCTCGATCGCGCCGTGGTGATCGGTGAACGCACCTATGGCAAGGGACTGGTGCAGCAAACGCGTGACCTGTACTACAACAGCAAGCTCAAGGTCACCGTTGCCAAGTACTACATACCCAGCGGGCGTTGCATCCAGAAGTTGGATTATGCGCACAAGGACAGCACCGGGCGCGCCACCGTTTTCGCGGACAGCACCCTCAAGTCCTTCAAGACCCGCAACGGCAGGCCCGTGTTCGATGGCCGTGGCATCATGCCGGACGTGAAGGTGGAGGAGTCCGACCTGCCCAAGGTCGTGGGCGGTCTTTACACGGCGGACCTCTTCTACGATTATGCGAACCACTATCGCTGGACCCATGACAGCATTCCATCGGCCGCGTCCTTCACCATCACCGAGCAGATCTATCAGGACTTCCTCGCCTTCGTGAAGGACAAGGAATACGACTACGACACCGAGAGCATGGCGAAGCTCAAGGAGCTGGTGGAGGCCGCCAAGCAGGAGCGGTACTATGAGCATTCCAAAAGCGCCATCGATGCCCTGGAAAAAGAGCTTGCACCCGACCGAACCGAGGACCTCAAGTTGTTCCGCACCGACATCGAGGAGGTGCTCAAGAACGAGATCATCGCGCGCTACTACTTCCAGACCGGCCGCTACGTGGCCTCCCTGAACGATGACCCGTATGTGAAGAAGGCGCTCGAGGTGCTGAACGGCGGTACCCATGCAGGGATCCTCAACGGGTCCATCAAAGGCCAATAACGGTCGCCCGTGCGCGTTACGGAAGGCGTGAAGGCATCCCGTGACGGTTTCCGGTGGGTCCACCTCGCCGCCCTTGCTCTGGCGGTGATCATGTTGCCGTGGTCCACGGCCTTCCTCAGCATTGCGCAGATGTTGCTTGCCGCCAACTGGCTGGTGGAGGGCATCGTTCGGAAGGACCTGGGCGGTCGCTTCAAACGCGCGTTCACCTCCGGTCCGGTGCTTGTGTTCCTGTCCTTCCTCGGCCTGCACCTCCTGGGCCTCGGTTGGACCGAGGACATGGCATGGGGCCTGGACCTGGTGCGGATCCTCGCTCCGGTGCTGGTGTTCGGTGTGATCCTCGGCGGATCACCGCGGCTGCAGGCCGATGAGCTTCGCACCGTGCTCCTGCTCGGTGCTTGGAGCGTTGTGGCCAGCACCTTCGCCTCTGCCCTTCTCGCACCGCCCGATGCCGACTACCGGGCGCTCTCGCAGTTCATCAGCCACATCCGTTTCGCGCTCCTGCTCGCCTTTGCAGTGGTGGTCCTCGGCGTGTACTTTCCACAGGACTCGTTCATTCGGAAAGGACTGCACCTGGCGGCGGCCATCTGGTCCTGCATCTTCATCGGCAAACTGGGCAGCCTGCAGGCGAGCGCTTTCCTGGTGCTGATCGTGGCGGTGCTGCTTTGGCAACAGGCCGGCAGCTGGCGCAGGTCCTTGCGCCTGGCCCTGCGCACCGCGCTGGTACTGCTGCCCACCGTTGCGCTGGCGTGGTTGATCGGTGAATGGCAGGGCCGGTACCGACCATCCGGACCGGGTCCCGACGCGAAGGCCGAAGTGACCGCCGGAGGTGAACGCTACGACCACGACCCGACCAACCCACAGACGGAGAACGGCCAGTACGTATGGACCTATGTGGCCTGGGGCGAACTGGCCCGCACCTGGGAACGAAGGAGCACGGTGCCCTTCAACGGTGCCGATAAGCGGGGCGGCCAGCTCTACGGCACGCTCGCCCGCTACCTCACGTCCAAGGGCCTGCGCAAGGACAGTGTGGCCGTGATGAGCCTCAGTGAGCAGGAGGTGCGGTCCATCGAGCACGGGATCACGAGCGTTCGATCGGGGCAACGGTCGCAGCTCAGGGAACGCATCGCGGAGGTGATGTTCGAAATGGACCGCTACCGCGCATACGGTGATGCCAACGGGCATTCCGTCACCATGCGCTTCGAGTTCCTGAAGGCCGGATGGGCCATCGCAAAGGACAACTGGGTCACGGGCGTAGGTACCGGCGACACGCGACCGGCCTTCGCCGACCAGTACGAGCGGATGCGCAGCTCGCTGCTCCCCGAATGGCGCCTGCGTGCGCACAATGAATACCTCACCCTGCTCATCAGCTTCGGTGCCTTCGGGCTGTTGTGGGCCGTGTTCAGCTGGTGGTGGCCCGCGTGGGCGGTCGGTGCCTGGCGCGATCCTTTGTTCATTGCCTGGGCCATCCTCTTCGGCCTTTCGTGCCTGACCGATGACACCGTGGAGACCCAGGCAGGCGCCACGTTCTTCGCCCTGTACTATGCGCTTCTTGTGTTCGCCGCACCGGAACGGATCAGGAAAGTTCCTCCAGCAGCGTGACCACGCGTTGCGGGGCAATGGCTCTGATCTGCTTTACGGGATCATCGCCGCTGTAGGTCCCGATCGACGTGAGGGCGTGTGCATCGGCCCCGATCGGCGCCCACCGGCCGGGATGAATGGGCCGCTTGGAGGCGTAGAGGCCGATCGCACGTTTGCCACAAGCCGCAGCGATGTGCAGGGGCCCGGTGCTCGCGGCCACCAAGGCATCGCTCGCACCGATCAAGGCGATCAACCGGTCCAGGGACAGGCGTCCGCCGGCATCGGTCACATGCGCGGAGCGCAGCGGAAGACCCTTTCGGTACAGTTCAGCTTCCGCAGCGGTTCCCGTGACGATCACCTGGAAGCGGTGTGGATCCAACGCATGGATCAGCTCGGCGAACCGGTCCGTTCCCCACTCCACGGCACTGCCTTTGGACAATGGATGCAGGATGATGTTCCGTTTGCCGGGAACGAGCAGTGCCCGCACACCATCGTCCATTACGGATGGCTGAAAGCCCGTCAATTGGGCGAGGTCCTCCAGGGTTGGAATATCGCTTACACCCAGCGGGGCCAGGAGCTTCACGTTCAGCTGGGCCTCGTGCAGGTCGCTCTTGCGCCGGCTGAAGGATACGCGGTCCGTGCAGGTGGGCCAGTGCCACCAGCGGTGGCTGGTGCCGATGCGTTGGGGGATGCCCGCGGCCTTGCACCAGCGTGCCACCTCACGTTGTGGAAAGACATGCACAACGGAATCGGCCTTGCTCGCCGCCAGGACCTGCACCGAGCCTGCCGGGTCCACGTTGTTGAGGTCATCGAGGGTCATCACCTCATCAATGTGGCTGCAGCAGTGCAGGACCGGCGCCGTGTAGTTGCGGCCCAGGAAGGCGACGCGCACACCCGGGAAGTGCCGTTTCAGCAGGCCGGCCAGCGGCAGCGTGAGCATCACGTCACCGATGCTGTCGGTACGGCTCAGCAGGATGCGCTCAGGTGGCTTGTTCACGGCGGAGGGCGTTAAGCTTGGCGTATTTCATGTGCACCGCCTTCGCCGACAGCCGGGCGATGTCCCAGCCCGCGCGACCATCGAGGAAGCCCAGTTGCAGCACGTAGCCTTGCAGGAACTTCGCGACCGGTGAGCCCCAGCGCTTCACCGCGCCGGCCTGGTTCCCCGCGGCCAGGAGTTTGCGGGCATGCAGGTCGCTGTAACGGTCGATGCGTTCCAGGTGGTCGGCGATGCTGGGATAGCTGTAGTGCAACAGGTCGCCTTCAAGCAGGGTGGTGCGCGTGCCGGGGGCGAGTTCGAGGGTCTCGTGCACATGGGCACCGGCCCAGCGCGAAGTGCCACGGTCGAAGAGGCGCACCTTGGTGTCCGGGTACCAGCCGCCGTGCCGCACCCAGGTGCCGCAGTAGTTGGTGAGCCTGCGCATGGCGTACGCCCCGGAAAGCCCTTGCCGCTTCACCGCGAACAGGGAGGCGCGCAGTTCGCTGGAGAGCTCCTCATCCGCATCAAGGCTGAGGACATGCGGATGCGTGGCCAGGCCGTTGGCGAAGTTCTTCTGGTCACTGTAGTCGGTCCATGCCCTGACCACCACCCGGGCCCCGTGCTTTTCCGCAATGTCACGGGTGGCATCGGTGCTCTCGGCGTCCACCACGATGCGCTCCTCGCACACCCCTTCCAGGGAGGCCAGGCAACGCCCGATGTTCCGCGCTTCATTGCGCGTGATGATGACGGCCGATAGCTTTTGCATGCGGGTGGCTCAAGATAGGCCCATCCATGCGAAAGGCCCGCCCGGGTCGGACAGGCCTTCCGCCGATGAAACCGCTCAGTAGAGCCCGTGCAGCACGGTGAACTTCCCGCGCTTCAATTCGTCCGCCCCTTGCTTCAGGCTGAAGAAGTACATGCCGTCCTCCAGCCAGGCCGTGGTGATCGTTGCCCGCCCGTACTGTACCGCCTTGCGGGCCACCAAGCGACCGCTGTTGTCCAGCACGTCGATGGTGAGCTGCCCGCTCGCGTAGGGGCCGTCGATGTCGAAGAAGATGTCGCGGTCCGCCGGGTCAGGGAACACGCTCACCGTGGTGCCGTTCACAAGGTCTGTCAGGCCCACCGAACTGTTCAGGGTCACGCAATAGTCCTCGGTCTCGCCGTAGGAATAGCCGTCCTCACAGCCGTCAACAGGTTCGCCATTGTACTTCATCACCACCCGCATGCGCGTTGGCCCGGGCAATGCGGTTGCAGGCACCGTGAGCAGGCCGGTCTCCGTGGCTGTGGTGAGTCCGCCACCATCGAACACCAGGTCGGTCGTTGTGAATTGTCCGTCCTGGTCGAGGTCGATGTACACGTGCCACCATTCATCGTAAGGGAAGCTGGAGAAATCAGGCTCAAGGCTGATGGGATAGGATTGCCCGATAAAGAACGTGGTGTTCTGACCGGTGTAGTTGCCGTAGCCATCGTCCGATCCGGAGGTGTTGTTGATGGTGCCCACGGTCACGTTGGTGATCCACTCCGCAGTGGCGTCATCGGATACGCTGGGGCAGTAGGTGTTGTCGATGCAGGCGCCGCAGCCCACGGTGCTGAAGGTGGTGGTCGGCCCCCAGGGACTTGGGGATCCGTTGCAGCTGCTGCTCATCTCCAGCTCGTAGGCCGTGCAACTGTCGAGCCCGTTGATCGCCGTGCTGGTGCCGGTGAGGCCGGTAAGCGTGGTCCACGTGGCACTGCCCTGCACGCGGTAGCGCAGGTCGTAGGTGCCCGCCACCAGCACGTTGCTCCAGGTCGCGGTGGCGCTGATGGCATCGTTCGCGGCGGCGCTCACGCTCAACGGTGCAGTGCAGCAACCGTCAGTGGTCCACACGAAGGATTGGGAGAAGCCGCTGGTGCTGGTGTCGCAGAGCGCTTCGATCTGGAATTCGTATTCCGTGCAGTTGGTGAGCCCGTTGATCGCCAGGCTGTTGTTGACCAGGTTGTTGTACGGCGTCCATGCGCCGCCACCGACGGGGCGCACCTGCACGTTGTAGACCGAAGCCCCCAATGCGTTCCAGCCCAGGGAGGCTTCGCCCAGGCCCGTGTTCGTGGCGCTCAGGCTGTACGGCACCGGACAGCTGCCACAGTTGCCCATGATCCATTGCACGCTGTTGCCCGCGTTGATCCGGCCTCCGGTGACGGTCTGGCCGGGCAGGTTGCCCACCTGTTCCACCCCGTTGAACAGGGCCTGCCGCACGTACAAGGCACCTGCCTCCGGATCGGCCTGCATCAGGTTCGCCAGGTCCGTGCACGGACTGCTGCAGATCAACGCGATCACGCCTGCGGTGAGCGGGCTGGCGAAGCTGGTGCCGCTGGTGCTGCCGTAGCCGCCGCCCATGGTGGTGGTGTAGACGTCCTCACCGGGCGCGCCCAGGTCCACGGTGGTCAGGCCATAGCCGCTGAAGGTGCGTTGATCAACGTTGTTCGTGGCCGTTACACTGATCATGAAGTCGCTGCTGCAACCGGTGGGCATGTCGCCCACCGCATCGATGTCCACGTTGTTGTTGGCCGTGGCGCCGCAGTTCAGCACACCGGCCGTGCCGAGGGTATCGTAGATGGCGCACCACAGCGGATAGTCCGTTGGGTCCGCGTTGTCGATGCCCCAGCTGGCGTTGGTGGCCACCACGAAGGCGCCCTTTCCACCGGCCGTCTGGTTGTAAAGGCGACGCATCACCAGGGGATAGGTGTAGGACTGGATCACCTGGGCCTCGCCCACGCCCTGGCGCGTCACCACCATCATCTTCACGTCCCAGTTGGCACCGGCTACGCCGAGGTTGTTGTCGCCCTTGGCGCCGATCATGCCGGCCACCTGGGTGCCGTGTCCGCCGCCGTACACATTGTCGTTGTTGGCGCCCGGATTCCACCCTTCGAAGTCGTCGACGTAACCGTTCGCATCATCGTCCAGGCTGTTGTTGGGGATCTCCTGGAAGTTGTACCAGGCGTTGCCGATCAGGTCGGGATGCGGCAGGTCGGCGTTCTCGATGATGCACACCACGATGCTGTCCCCCAACGCGGTCACTCCGCCGGTGGTGATGTCCCACGCCGCCTCGCTGTCGATGTTCTGGTGGTGCCACTGGTTGCCGTAGTCGGTGTCGTTGGGCAAGGCCCGGTCCTTCACAATGTGGTTGAGCTGCGCCAGCTGGGTGGCGGGGTGCGCCTGCACCGCGCGCAGCATCACCGGCTCCGGCAGCGACGCGTTGTCGTAGTGCAGGTGCCAGACGCGCATCGGGGCGCTCAGTTCCTCCACCACGCGCAGGTGGGTGGGTTCGCCGTTCAGGATGGAGAGCTCGTTGGCGATGGCCGTGGCCGAAGCACCGGGCTTCACCATCACCAGGATGTCGCCGGGCAGCCAGGCTTGTTGGGCATGGGCGATCGGGCTCAGGCCCAAGGCCACCAGTAGGGAGAGGAACAGGATCTTCATCAGGGTTCTTGCAGGCCACGAAGGTAGGGCCTGGTCCACTAGGGAACGCCCTAAGCGCCTGTCTGTTCAGGTCCGGATGGAGGGTCTCCTTGGACACCCAGCCAAGGCCCCTCACGGATCCACGAACACCACGCGGGCAACGGATCGCTGCTTCGCATCGTCCGCCGCGATCACCAACGTGTAGCAGCCCGCCGCCAGGTCGCCGCGGTACAGGATCAGGCCCTCGCCCTTTGCTTCGGTGCGGATGGCATGCGCACGGCCTTCCAGGTCGAAAAGTTGGATGGACCACGGGCCGGTGCCTGGCAGACCGGAGAAGGTGATCTGGTCGGTGGCGGGGTTGGGGGCGAGGGTTAGACTTACAACTGCTGCTTCGCTTATGCCCACAGGCCCGCTGCATGTATCCGCATAGCTGGTGCCGATGAACTTGGCCGAATTGTTCATGTACTGCCCGTCCGCTGTATCACCACACGCCACGAACAGCGTGTCACCATAGAAGTCCATGGATGCAACGCCGCCGTTCTGGTAGCGGACCAGATCACCCTGAACACCGCACCAACGGGATCCATCCCATGTAGCCACGCCATGTGCCTCCACACCACCTGCATAATTGAATCCACCGCACACCCAGAGCAGGCCATCGTGCACCTTCATGTCCGCGCAGGTGGAGAATGAAAGGAGGTCCCCCAACTGCCACTGCAGGCCGATGCCCACGGCATGGAACGCACTCCCATCCCATCGCATGATCTCTTGACCGGCATTGCCCTCCGGAATGGACAGCTGCCCGCCCACGTACAGATCCCCGTTGTAAACCGCTAGGCATGCACCACCAGAGACACCACCCACGATCCCCGGGCCGAGTGCGGACCATTGATTACCGTCGAACTGGAATATGCCTCGAAGCCCGTTCAAATATCCGATGCCAATAGCGACTAACTGGCCTTGGTACTTGCACACGTCCAACAGCAGCACATCGGGATCCTGCACGGTTCCTACGGGTACCCATTGCCCGCCTTCCCGGCGCGCTATGCCCATGGTGGGCTGGCCATCCGCGTTGTGGAAGCCTCCGGTCGCATAGAGCGTATCGTCCAACACGCGTAACCTGCGCACCTGGTGCTCGAGGTCTCCATAGGGTTGCCAAGATCCATCGGCCCAATAAAGAATGCCTTCACAAGGCGTTCCGTCATCCGTCAACGTGAAATTCCCCCCGATGATGAGGGTGTCGTGGTATTCCACGATGGACTCAATGAACCCCCATCGCACATAGCTCAAGGTGTCCCATGCGCCAGCGGAATAACGCATTACCGGATTACGGGGGTACCAGAACGCGGAAGTGTCAAGTATGATGCGCCCTACCACATACACCTCATCGCTGGCGGGAGCGTATACCTGGCGCATCGGATTGCATTTTTCAGGCAGGCCGGCAGGTGCCCAGAACGGCTGCGCCATACACGATGATGTCCATACGGTACATGCCAGGAGCAGTACACCAGCGACGAAGGAGCGAGGTGCCACGACCGCTCAGCGTTGAACAACCAGAACCTTGACCTGCCGATCACCGATACGCAAGAAATATGCGCCAGGCGAAAGCGCTCCTGGATCGAAGCGCACGGGCTCATCACTTGGCACGCGTACTTGGTAGTGTATCACCGCTCGGCCTGCTGCGTCGCACAGCAAGAAGGGTTGCATTCCAGGGCTAGCGCCTGAAATGGACCACCAGCCCGAGTCATCCACAAAAGCAAGAAGTTCGGGTGTAACTGAACCAGGGCGGTCAGGTAAGCCTACTGCTGTTGGCGCAATGCAGAACGCGGCGACGAATCCGTCAGAATAACCTTGGAAATTGGGATTGAACCATGAACCCGTTATCAACTCATCGGACAACGGGAAGAAGTCGTTTGGTCCATAGGTTGAGTAAGTATTGCCGCAGGTATAGACGCGATCTGTGCCGCGCAAAGCGAGAGAATAAATTCTATCCGAACTGTTACCTCCGAAATACGTACCCCAGAGGTAATTGTGATCCATGTCGAAGCGCATGATTACACCATCTCGGCCTCCGATTACAGCACTACTCGAGTAAAGACCGGCCATTGGTTGGCAAAGGAAACCAGGGAGCGCATAGCCTCCCATGAAAATTCCGAGATCCTGATCAACCCGCACGACTTCCAAGCCTCCAGTGCCTGTGTTACTCGCGTATGTGATCCAACGGCGATTCCGGGCGTTGGTGAATTCTGCGATGAAACCATTATAATTAGCACCTGGGGGCGTAAGGTCGTGCCAATCGGTGGTATAGAGTAAGGGGAGATTGCTGCTCTTCGTGTTCCCCACGATGTAGATGTCTCCCGTACTAGGGTCGATATCCAACCCATGATAGCCAGGATTATCAAAATCGTTGCCACCAAACAACGTACCCCATTGCTGATTTCCGTTCAAATTGAACTCTATGATCATGATGTCGGAAAACCCGGCAAGCGTGCTCACGTTCTGATTGCCGCCGCCATTGAGGGCCTGTGGGAAGGTGCTGCTCCCCGTGTTACCGACTACCACGATCTTGGTACCCTTGGCCCGGACGGTGATGGCCCGGTCCAAATAAGTCCCTCCAAATGGAGTGCTCCAAAGCACTCGATCATTTAGGTCGAACATGGCGATGAAGCCGTCTTCGTCTCCGCCGAAGTTCCATTGTTCAGCACCTGATGGCAAAGGGACTTGATGCACCGGCAGAATGCCAGTGGTCTGCCCAACGACGATCAAGCGGCCCAAGGGATCGATCGTTATGTCTTGTATAAGGACAGTCTCATTCCCAAAATAGGTGGCATGTTCCATGTCGCCCAGATCGTGATCCAGGCGGACAATGAAGCCATTGTTGTACCCACTACCCGAGCCATCGTAATAATCGTTACCGGGATTGGCATCCATGCAGTAGAAGTTTGAACACCCGGTCCATCCGCCCACATACACTTTAGGATCGCTACCGATCCTTACATCGATACCCCAAGCTAATTGGCCGGCACCCGAACCGCCGAAGAAATCTTTCCATACCACGTTATCCAAGTTGTCCATCCGACAAGCGAAGAGGGACGGATAGCCAGTAAAAATGTTGTTACCAACGCTGCCGGGAAAATTCGCGAATGTTGAGTAGGTATAGCCAGTAACGTAGTGGTTTCCATCTGGGTCGATTGTATTCGCTAGAATAGCATCCTCACTATTGCCCCCAAAGTAGGTTGAGTAGCAGATTCCGGGGGTGCTGAGTGGTGGGTCCATTGGCGGTGGACCGATCAGAAAGACAAGTGGCTTGGACGTGTCGTAGGTGTCGAAGTCAAGCGTTACGATGGGGCTGCCATTCTGATTCGAATAGGCTGCGTTCCAATTCACGGGCGTGATCACATCGTTCTGGTCGTACTGATAGGCCACGGCTTCTGGCAGTACGATATACTCACCCTCAATGAGGATAAGCAGATTCCCTGCCAGGTCGATGTCCATCTGGTCATGACCCGAGAACTGCATCATGATGTTGTCCGGCGCGCCCCCAGGATTCACAACGTACATGAGCTTTTGCCCCCCCTGGCCGCTATACATCCACATGTCGATGTTCGGGTACACGTCTTCGTAGAAGATGCGGTTAAAGCCATGTACTTCTTCCACCCCGTTCGGTCCGCAATGGGGCAGGTAGTAGTTCTTGACCGGGTCTTTCTGATCAAGGCTCATGGCATCCGGCAACATGGCCGCCTCGCCTATCAGCTGCATGTCCAGCCGCAGCATCGTATCCAGCGTTGCGATAGAAGTATCCACACGCGCCACGACGAATGAAATAGTGGCCTCTTTACGGATGTAGGCCCGCGGCTCTGCACCCTCGGTCACATATTGGATGTCCTCCCTGAGATTGCCATCCGTGTCCTGCACCTGGCCCATATTTTCCCAGAACCCAAAGCCAGTTCGCATCATGTCGTCGTAGTAGTCCGGCGGCGGGGTGGGTGCCTGGCCCGCTACGTTAAGCGCGTTCACCGAAAGAGCAACGACCAGGAGAGTGATCAGCTTCTTCATGACACAGGTGTTTGTTCTTCAAGTATAAGGAGCTTTTGTGAGAGATTAGGTTGCGGAATTGTCAATTGATCGAGCTCAATGGATGAGGTTATGCACAAGAGTCTGAGAGCGTTGCAGCGGAGCAAGACTTCACTAGGCCAAAATCCGCTTTAAGCTATGTAGGCACAAGAGCTAGCAGGGCTACCCGTTGGTCAAGGTACCAGGCCAGGCCTTTCCGGGCATAGGAATGCCCGGCCGACGGACCTTGAGGCCTAGGCTCAGAAGTTCAGGTGCATTCAGGCCCTGACAGCCTATAGGCTTTTACAGCTTGTTGGCTCCGCTTGCCATGTTGCCCTGCCCATTAGCCGTGAACCAAGGCAACTGGCCCCTGCCTTTCCGGGCGGAGGAACGCCCGGCCGACGGATCTCAAAGGCCCAGGCTCAGGCTAGAAGTACAAAGCGCATTCAAGCCAAGACGGCCTCAAAGCCTTGACCGCCTGTAAGCCAGGACAGCCTTGAACCTTGACACTTGCAAAGGCCAAGACAGCCTCCAGGCCCACTGACTCAAAAGCCCAGGACCAGCGCTCAGCAAGCAAGACAACCACGGAGCGATCCGGGCGGACGCGCAACAGCTCTAATACACCAGCACCTTATGGCCCCGGTGGCCTTCCGCGTGTACCATGTAGATGCCCGGCGGCCAGCCCGCAGTGGGAACGTGCAGGTTCCGGCCTCGTGTTCGCGCCACCACCTGACCCAACGGACCGATCACCACCACCTCCCCGAATTCGGATGCCTGCACAGTGATCGAACCAAGTACTGCATTGTAAGCGACCTGCATGTCGGCCTGCCTTTCGAACGCAGGCACCCCCACCGGCCCGCTGCACGAATCCGCATAGCTGGTGCCCACGAACTTGGCGGCCAAGTAGACCGAGTCACCATCTGCCAAGTAGCCGCAGGCCACAAACAACGTGTCCTGGTAAAAGGCCATGCCGCCTTGCCCAACGCCTAAGTGCCCTGACCCATCGGAAAGATTGCCTGGAACACCGCACCATTGGGTTCCATCCCAGCCTGCCACGCCGTAAGCTGGTACACCGCCTGCATACCGGAAGCCACCGCCCACGTAGAGCACACCGTTGTGTTCCTCCATGCCGCGCACATCGCTGAAACCGCTGTTGTCACCCAAGTTGCGTTGCAGGCCACCGCCCACAGGTTGGAACTGGGTGCCATCCCACCGCATGATGTCGCGGCCAGCATTGCCAGCACCCATATCGATCTGCCCGCCAATGTACAGATCACCTTGGTACACTGCCATAACATGGATGCTCGAAAAACCGCCAAGTATACCCGGCCCAAGGATGTTCCATTGACCACCCTCCAGGTAGGCGATTCCTGTGGCCCCGTTGATCTGGAAGTTGCCACAGATCACCAAGCGGCCATCATGCTTAATGATGTCGAGTACGTTACAATCGGTATCCGGAAGAAGGGTCAGTGGTTTCCATTGGCTTCCATCCAGCCAAACCATTCCAGTTACTTCCTGTCCATCGACATCCCTAAAGCTACCAACCGCGTAAAGTGTATCGTCCAGGACCCGGAGTCGGCGAACGCCCCAGTTGTCAAACACGCCCAAAGCGTGCCAATTACCCTGAGCGTAGTACTGTACGTTCGACGTAAAGCCACTGTCTGCTGGATTGGGCGCGAATGTCCCTCCGGCAAATAGCGAATCATGGTACTCAACTACGGTATACACTTCGGCATATACCATAAGCGTATCCCATGTCGATCCAGAGTAACGTAGAACGGCGGGTTGCTGAGCGTTACTGTCTGGGTACATGTCATTGAATCCGGCGTAATAGATTTTAGACCTATCCGGCACGGAATAGACTTGCGTCCAATTTCCCGTAACACCTGGTAGGTTGGCTCCTATCCACTGACCAAAGCAAACGTGGGCGAGGACACACAAAACTGTGCAGGTGAATGCGCGCATGGGAACAAGAGATCAAGGAACGATGACCTTCTTCGACCAAAGGCCATCAAGCCGCATCAGGTATGACCCTGGAGCGAGGCTCGCACTGTTCCCCACAGTGGTGCCATGTGGTTGAGCGTAGACGCTGTTCTGTAGAACGAGCTGCCCCGAACCGTCAAAAAGCTCAATACGGTGTTGGCCTTCCAGGCCAAACAACAAGAAGCCACCATTTTGGGAAGCGAACACGGACCAAAGTCCACCACCTGTTCCTTCCAATTCTCCCGTGCCAGTGAGCAGGTCGGTGGTGCAGAAGGCGGCCATAAAGGCATCAACATCAGATGCAGAATCCATGGTTCCATCCCACCACGCTCCATTCCCTTCATCATTCAACGGAAAATAGAGGTTGTTCTGTGAGTCGTAGTTCGATCGGGTGTAACCTGTAGCATACAGCCTTAGGGCTGTTGGGGATAAGGTCATAACCCTTTCCACAATGCCGTCTTCATCCTCGTTGCCCCCGAAATAAGTACACCACACCCTTGAGTTGGAGGGTGTTATGGACAGCAGGACGGCATCACCATCACCTTGTACTTGGTTGGCCGAATACAGGCCCGGTGCAGCCTGCGTGCTTAGGTTGGACGCCCATGAAACGCCACCAGCGAACAGGACGCCATCATTGCGCACTGCAACAGCATCCAACCAAACGTGGCCATTCCCAGCACCTACGAACGTGCTATAGGCCACCACATGGTTGGCTGCCAGTCTCCAGATGAAGCCTTTTTGTTGGTTCGAAATGGTCGCCGACTGGAACCAAGAAGCGGTCGTGCTCACAGGCATGCTGGTCTGGTTTTGAGTGAAATGACCAACCAGGACAATATCTCCGTTGTTTTCATTCAGAGCCAAACCCTGCAAACCCAAGTACCCACCGTATGTGAAGTAGGAACCGTAGATCTGCTCGCCTAGTTCGGTGAACTCGTAAAGGAAGAGGTCTCCAGTTGCGCTAAATGTTGAAGATGAATGATTGTGTGCTGATGCACCACCGGCGGAAAGCGTTTGAATGATTGGGCTAGTAGTGTAGCCAGCGATCACGATCTTACCTGGGGCACAGCGCACGGAATAGACATCGTCATACCCAGTGCCGCCCACGTATGTACTCCAGCGCACCTGCATTTGGTTAGCATCCAGCATGGCGACATAGCCATCCACTCCACCAGCATGATTCCAATCCTCCGCGTCCGTTGGTGGCGTGAGGGTCGGTGCTGGAAGGTCGCCACTGTTCATTCCACATACGAGCAAGTTACCTGAAGCGTCAAAATCCACGTTGGTCACGGTCGAGCCGTCATTACCGAAGTAGGTGGACCAGTGCAGTTGCCCATTGGTAGTATAGAATGCAGCAAGAAAGCCTTACTGACCACCGCCGCCCAAATTATCCACATACCAACCCGTTGGTTGGTTCAAGGGGAGTTTCAAGTCGTTCCATGAAGTCCAACCACCGACATACACTTTACTACCCGTTGGTGACTCCTTGACCGCCACACCTCGTACCATCTGGGCCCCGTAAGAGCAGCCGAAAAAGTTGCTCCACATCAAGGCATCGCCATCATCAAATCGGGCAATCGTTGCTGCCGGAGATGCCGCGTAAAATACTATGCCGTCCTCTATTGGGAAGGTGGTCGCAGTGGAATACGATACGCCACCAACGAACAGACCCTCGCCTTGCTTTATGTCGCTTGCGAAGATCTGGTCCTCTTCATCGCCACCATAATACGTGCTCCAGCAAACACCCGTCGTGTACACCGAAGGCTCCCCGGTCATGGGCGGCGGCCCGATCAAGAACACCAGCGGCTTGCTCGGGTCATACGCAGCAAAGTCCAGCGTAACGATCGGGCTACCGACTTGGTGTGCGTAAGCGGCATTCCAGTTCACCGGCGTGATCACATTGTTCTGGTCGTACTGATAGGCCACGGCTTCAGGCAATACGATGTACCTGCCCTGCATCAGCAGGCGCAGGTTCCCCATCAGATCAACGTCGATCTGGTCCTGACCGGAGAACTGCATCATGATGTCATCCGGGTTGCCCCCTGGCTTTACCACGAACATCATCTTCTGCCCACGCTGCCCGCTGTACATCCACATGTCAATGCTCGGGTACACCTCTTCGTAGAAAATGCGGTTGAAGCCGTGTACATCCGTAACCCCGTTCGGCCCGCAATGTGGTAAGTAGAAGTTCTTGATGGGGTTCCGTTGCTCCATGCTCATGGCATCGGGGAACATAGCCGCCTCGCCGATAAGTTGCATATCCAGGCGCCGCATGGTATCCAGCGTTGCGATCACGGTATCTACACTCGCGAGCACGAAGGAGATGGTGGCTTCCTTACGGATGTAGGCACGCGGCGCGGCACCCTCGGTCACAAACTGCACATCCGGGCGCAGGTTGCCCCCGGTATCCTTCACCTGCCCTTTGTTCTCCCAGAACCCAAAACCGGACCGCTGCATGTCATTGTAGAAGTCCGGTGGTGGCGTAGGCGCCTGCGCAACTGCCTGTGGCAGGTTGAGCGAGAAAGCAACGACCAGGAGAGTGATCTGCTTATTCATGACGTATGGGGTTTGTACCTTAAGTTTAAGGACCTTTCTGTGGGATCACGTTGCGGAATTATCAATTGATCGATCTGCGCAGATGAGA
>JBIIYP010000072.1:0-11953 GCA_044346705.1 Flavobacteriales bacterium | reverse complement strand
CCGTCCGAAGTAGGCTCAATGGTCTTCGGAATGAGGGATACCGCCTGGTCAAGGGTGGCCATGCGCTTGGACCAGATGTTCGCTCCGTCCGCCGCAAGACGAGAGACGATCATGTCCCCTTGCCCCTCGGTTGAGCGTGAAACGGCCACATACCCTCCTTGGGGGCGTGACTTTCCATCGGCCCATTGCCGTGGCAGCAAGCTATCCCCTGCCAACGGTGTGAAGGTGCAGGTCTGCGCCTGAGCGGTCACTGCACAAAGGCCCAGGAACAGAAGTGTGGCGATCCGCATGGTCAATTCTTTTGTGAAATCTAGGCCAGCACATGCACTGGTCTTCCCTCAACATTGAAAAATACCCACAAGTGGGTAGTTCGACGGTATCCATCTTGCCATCAGCAGCTCCTGCGATCCGTGAAGGAGTGAGCGGCAACCCTTTTTTCAGCCTACCGTCTAGTGGTTACTCTTGACCGCACCACCATGCAACGCACCCGTTCCGCAGATCGCTCGCCGTTGATCATCACCAGTGGCATCGTCAGTGCCGTGCTCGCCGTATTGCTGTTCTGCCTGGCCTACTTCGTGCTTTGATCCCCTTGGGCCGCCTACCTTCGGGCTTGTGCGGCGCCTGTTCTTCCTGATCCCTTGGCTGTTGCCCTTGCTGCTTGCGGCACAGGGTGAGTACCGCACGCTCCTCTGGCAGGTGACGCGGCCAGGCATGAAGGACACCACCTACCTCTTCGGCACCATGCACACCCGTGATGCGCGTGCCTTCCAGTTCGGGCCGGCCGTGTCGCGTGCCTTCGTCGGCGCCGACATCGTGGCCGGAGAGTTGGACATGGAAGAGACCCAACGCTTGGACCAGAGCGTGATGAACGCCATGTTCCTGCCCAAGGGCTCCAGCCTGGACAAGCTGTACAACAAGCGCGACTACAAGGAGGTGATCGGCACGCTGAAGGAGAAGCTGGGGCCCGTGGCGCCGATCTGCACCAAGATCAAGCCGTTCTACACCATCGCGTTGCTGAACGAGGCCGAGCTGGGCAACGACAGCGCGATCGTGCTCGACGCGTGGTTCCAGCTGAAGGCGCAAGAGGCCGGCAAGCCGGTGGTGGGCCTGGAAACGGTGACCGAACAGATCGAGGCCGTGGAGCGCATCCCCTTGAAAGTGCAGGCCCGCATGCTGCTGGAGGCGGTGCGGACCGACATCAGGAGCGGCAGCAACGCCGGGCTGGAGGCCTACCTCGCACAGGACCTCGACGCGCTGATCGCCGAGGTGGAGACCGTTCGCCTTCCTGCGGATGCGGACAAGGCCCTGTTGCAGGACCGCAATCTCCGGATGACCGAGCGGTTGGAGAAGCACATGCGCGGCCATGGGGTGTTCGTGGCCGTGGGTGCGGCGCATCTGCCCGGTGAGTATGGCCTGATCGATCGATTGCGAAGGCTGGGTTATACGGTGCTGCCGGTGATGCAGCAGGAGTGAAGCAGGCGCCCTGCCTTGCGCTTATTCCTTCGCCACGGCCATGCGGCACGTGATCGCGCGGTGGTCGCTCAGCTTGTCCGGAACGGTGTTGAAGTCCCAAGTGCGGATCGCCTCGCTGTGCAGGATGTGGTCGATGCGGAAGCTGGGGAAATCGCCGATATAGGTGTGTCCGATGCCACTGCCGCTCTCCACGAAGGCATCGTTCAAGCCTTGATCTCGGAGGTGGTGGTAGCCCCAGCTCATGGGCGTGTCGTTGAGGTCGCCGCAGTACAGGATGGGGTGCGGGCTTTTCCGCATGTGCTTCGCGATCAGCTGCACCTCGGTGGTGCGGCGGATGAACGCGTTCTTCAGGCGCCCGATGATCCTCCAACCGCCGCTCGCCAGGCTGTCACGGTCGGTGTCGGTGTCGAGCTCCTTCATGAACCGGTAATCCGCGTCGCCGAAACGGATGCTGGCCAGGTGCGCGTTGTATACTCGGATGGTGTCGGTGCCGATCCGCAGATCCGTCCACAGGCACAGGTTGTTCAGGTCGTCCGGGAAGTGGATCACGCCCTTCTTCACGATGGGGTACGCACTGAAGGTGGCGATGCCCATGAGGTGGCCGTACTTGGAACGCGCCGGGTACACGTCGTGGCAGTCCGTGAACTTCCAGTTCGCCAGCAGGCTATCCTTGGTCACGAAGCCTTCGGTGCCACCGGCCTCGTGCGCATAGAACTCCTGCATGCACAGGATCGACGGATCCTCGCGGTGCAACATGGCGAAGATGCGATCGCGGGTCTCCTTGTTGTGGGTCCAGTTGTACAGGTCGAAGAGGCGCACGTTGTACGACATCACCTTCACGCCTTCGGAAGCATTGTCCGGGCCGCTGCTGCGACCGAAGAGCTGCACGTATTCGCCCACGTGGCTCCAGCCCAGCAGGATCGCCAACACCGAAGGCAGCATCCGCTTGCGGCGGAACACGGCCCACCAGCCGATGAACAGCACGTTCACCAGCAGCGCGTAGGGGTACACCATGCCTACGAAAGCCAGGGGCCAGAAGGTGACGGGGCTGACGTGGATGCTGAGGTAGCAGAGCAACAGGACGAGCACGGCGGCCAGGTTCGCCCACCACAGCGGGAGGTGCCAGGCGGAGGGCCGTCGACGCGCCGGCGAGGGCTCCGCAGGGGCTTCACCGGGTCTCTGTCGCAGCCTATTGCTCATGGCTCGCGCGGAACAGGAAGTCCTTCTCCTCCTTGCTCAGGCTGTCGTAGCCCGAACGCGAGATCTTGTCGAGGATGGCGTTCACACGCTCCTCTTTCGCCCGCTTGGTGGCGTTGAAGTCGCTGTCCTGAAGCACGCGCACCTTGCGGTGGTCCATCTTCTCCAACCGCAGGCGGGGGCCTTTCCGCCGAGTGAAGAGCGAGCCGATGCGCTGGAGTTGGTCCATGAACGCACCGGACCAGTCGCTGCCCTTCTTCAGTTGCGTGGCCGCGAGGTAGCCGTAGAGCGCACCGCCCACGTGGGCCAGGTGGCCGCCGCTGTTGTTGCCCTGGCGGATGCTCACCAGGTCCAGCACCAGGTAGATGAGCGCGATCCACTTCAACCGCACCTCGCCGAAGATCAACAGGCTCACCACCATGTCCGGGCGGTAGGCCGCGATGCCGATGAACACCGCCATCACCGAGGCCGAAGCGCCCAGGATGTCGCTGCCATCTCCTTGGCCGCGGATGCCGGGTATGTAGTTGTAGGCCAGTGCGTAGAACAACCAACCCGCCAAGCCGCCCAGCAGGTAGTTGCCCACCAACCGCTTGCCGCCCAGCAGGTCCATGAACAGCCGGCCGCTGAACCACAGCATCAGCATGTTGAAGAACACGTGGAAGAAATCCAGGTGCACGAACATGTAGGTGATCACGGTCCACGGACGGAAGAGCAGATCGCCCCAGACGTAGGTGCTCTGCAACCAGTGCATGACGTACACCTCGGACCACACATCGGCGATCATCCGGTCACCCGCGATGGGGATCAGGACCAGGTGCATGAGCAACAAGGCCACGAACACGAGCGCGTTCACCAGCACCAGCCGGATCAGCGCGCCACCCGTGCGCCACTGCTGCCGCAGCTCATCCATCAACCCCATGGTGCAAAGATCCGCTACGGAAGGTTAAGCTGGAAGGAAGGTCGGATGGAGAACGAGGACCGGCAGCATCTAGGTGTGCAGGCGCTTCCGCCAGATGAGGATGGTGATGATGCCGACCACCAGCCCACCGATGTGCGCGAAGTGGGCCACGTTGTCGCCCGGTTGTTGGTTCAGGCCGGAATAAAGCTCGTAGGCCGCGTACGCCGTGATGAGGAACTTGGCCTTGATGGGGATGGGCAGCGGGAAGATCATGAGCTCCACGTTCGGGTAGAGGATGCCGAAGGCCGCCATCACGCCGAAGAGGGCCCCCGAAGCGCCGACCAGGTCGGTGAAGAGGAGCAACGCGAGCCGGTTCATCACATCGTCCCCGAAGCCCTCACCGCCCATGCGCAGGTTGTTCAAGGCCTCGGTCCCTTGCAGTTTCACGGTGGCCACATCCCGCGGCTCCAGTTGGGCCACCAGCCCCGCGTAGTCGAAGCCCTGCACCGCCATGTACAGGATGCCTGCGCCGATGCCGCAGATGCCGTAGTACAGCAGGAAGCGCTGTGATCCCCACCGGTATTCCAGCGGCGACCCCAGCATGAACAGGCCGAACATGTTCATGAGGAGGTGCCAGAACCCGCCGTGCATGAACAGGTGCGTGACCAGCTGCCAGGGCCGGAACTCGGGAGAACTGATGTAGTGCAGCCCGAAGAGCGCGCTCATGTCCTGGCCCAGGAAGACCCCGTTGCCGAGGTGGTCCACCAGGAAGAACAAGGCGTTGATGATCACCAGGTTCTTCACCACGTTGGGCGTATGCGCCAGCGGTCCGGTACGTTGGTTGAACATTAGCGTTCGAAGCGTTCGTCGAGCTCCTTGAGCCCGTAGGTGATGAGGACGGGTTTTCCGCCCGGTGAAAAGTAGGGCATCTCGCAACCGAAGAGCCGGTCGATGAGGTCGTGCATGCCGGCCTCGTTGAGCACGGTGCCGGTTCCGTGTGACATGCTGCGGGCCATGCTCCGCGCCAGGGTGGCGTGGCGTTCGGCCTTCAAGGAGCCGCGTTCGTTCTTCACCTGCTCCAGCAGTTGGTCCAGCAGCCGGCCGGCATCGTCGTTGGCGCCTTCGGCGGGCATGCCGTTCACCACGATGCTGCGACCGCTCAACGGCTCCAGGTCGAAGCCCAGCGCCTTGAGGTCAGGCATGATGGACAGCAGCAGCGCGTGGTCCGCGGCGTTCAGCTCAAGGGTCACGGGGAACAACAGCGCCTGGCTGGGGCCGCTGCCGCGTTCCAGGGTGCGCAGCGCCTGTTCGTACACGATGCGTTCGTGCGCCCGTTGCTGGTCCACCACCACGAAGCCGCTCTTCAGCTGGGCCAGGATGTAACGACCGTGCAATTGGAACACCGCGCGGCCGCCGCTCCACTCGTCGAGCTCGCGCATGGGGATGATCCGCGGTTCCGGGGCCGTGCCGGGCAGGTCCGTGTCGTGCTGCTTCACCGGCGCATCGTTCGGCAGGTCGAAGAGGCGCTGCCAGCCGGTGGGCGAGGAGGCTTGGCCGATGTCGTTGGGCCGCCAAGTGGTCACCGGCGCCACCACAGGCACGCTGGGCATCCCGGCGAAGGCCGACATGATCGCCGGCTCCGGCTCGAAGTCGAGGCTGGGGGTGAGGTTGTGCCGCCCCAAGGCCCTGCGCACCGCCGCATGCACGATGGCGTACACCGTCCGTTCATCGCGGAACTTGATCTCGGTCTTGGTGGGGTGGATGTTGATGTCGATCTGCACTGGATCGATCTCCAGGAAGAGGAACCAGCTGGGGTAGTTGTCGCGCGAAAGGAGTTCGTTGTAGGCCTTGCGCACCGCATGCTCCAGGTAGTTGCTGCGGATGAAGCGGCGGTTGACGAAAAAGAACTGCTCGCCGCGGGTGCGCTTCGCGAACTCAGGCTTGCCCACGAAGCCCTGCACGCTCACGAAGTCGGTCTCTTCCTCCACGGGCACGAGCCGCTCCTCGTACTTGCGGCCGAACACATGCACGATGCGCTGGCGCTCCTGTCCGGCGGGCATGCGGTGCACTTCGGCGTCGTTGTGAATCAGGTCGAAGGCGATCTCGGGGTGGGCAAGGGCCACGCGCTGGAACTCGTCGATCACGTGCTTCAGCTCCACGCTGTCGCTCTTCAGGAACTGGCGGCGGGCGGGCACATTGAAGAACAGGTTGCGCACGCTGAGCGAGGAGCCTGCGGAACAGGCCACGGTCTCCTGGAGTTTCACGCGGCTGCCTTCGATCACCACGCGGGTGCCGAGCTCATCGTCCGCCGGTCGGGTGCGCAGTTCCACCTGGGCGATGGCCGCGATGCTCGCCAGCGCCTCGCCTCGGAAGCCCTTGGTGCGGATGGCCTGCAGGTCGTCGACCTGGGTGATCTTGCTGGTGGCGTGCCGTTCCCAGCACATGCGCGCGTCCGCCGGTCCCATGCCCCGGCCGTCGTCGATCACCTGGATCAAGGTGCGGCCGGCATCCTTCACCACCAAGGTGACCCGCGTGGCACCGGCGTCCACGCTGTTCTCCAGCAGTTCCTTCACCACGCTGGCAGGCCGTTGCACCACCTCGCCGGCCGCGATCTGGTTGGCCACATGGTCGGGCAGCAGGCGGATGATGTCGGACATGCGGTGGAGCGGAGTGCAAAGATGTGGCCGCCGCACCTTCCCCCGTCACCTTGACGCATTCCCTGTCGATCGGGTGGTCATGGTCGATCGGCCGCCCGCGCGCCGCGTTCATCCCGGTCGCCGTGTTCACAACTGGCACGGATCATGGCCAACCTCCGTTATCCTCCCGGATAGCTTCGCAGCATCCACCGCCAAGACCCTATCCTGAAAGGCTTTCCGGTGTTCCTGTCCGCTGCTCCCCCGCATGGATCGCCTCCTCACCCTCACCCTTGTCACTGCTGTCGCGGTGCTCTTCCTCGGTGGACGTTCCGTTCCGCGCCACACACCGGACTTTCTCGGCGCCCCGACCCCGTGGGCCGATTCCGTGCTGTCGACCCTCAGCCTCGACGAGCGCATCGCCCAGCTGATGATGGTGGCGGCATACAGCAACAAGGGCCGCGATCACGAGCGTGAGGTCGAGGACCTGATCCGCCAGCGCAACATCGGCGGGCTCATCTTCTTCCAGGGCGGGCCCATGCGCCAGGCGGCGCTCACCGACCGCTACCAGAAGCTTGCCCGCACCCCGCTGCTCATCGGCATGGACCTGGAGTGGGGACTTGCCATGCGCCTGGACAGCACGATGCGCTTCCCCAAGCAGATGACGCTGGGGGCCTTGCAGGACGACAGCCTGATCACCGCCATGGGCTTGGAGATCGCGCGGGAGATGAAGCTGATGGGCGTGCATGTGAGCTTCAGCCCCGTGGCCGACGTGAACAACAACCCGGCGAATCCGGTGATCAACGACCGCAGCTTCGGTGAGGACCGCGAGCTGGTGGCGCGCAAGGCCATCGCCTACATGAAGGGCCTGCAGCAGGGCGGCGTGATCGCCACGGCGAAGCACTTTCCTGGCCATGGCGATACGGATACCGACAGCCACCTGGGCCTGCCGCTCATCGCACAGACCCGTGCCCGCCTCGATTCCTTGGAGCTCTACCCCTTCGAGCGCATGGTCTCCGAAGGCCTCAGCGCCATGATGGTGGGGCACCTGGAAGTGCCCGCGCTGGACACCAACCCGGGCATGCCCAGCACCCTGAGCCACCACGTGGTGAGCGACCTGCTGGAGACCGAACTGGGCTTCAAGGGCCTGGTGTTCACCGATGCCCTGAACATGAAGGGCGTGGCCAACGCCGACAAGCCGGGCGAGATCGAGCTGCGCGCCCTGCTCGCGGGCAACGATGTGCTGCTTTTTCCCCAGGACCCCGTGAAGGCCATCGAACGCATCCGCCAGGCGGTGGACAGCGGGCTGGTGCCGCGCGAGATGATCGACCACAAGTGCCTGAAGCTGCTGCGCGCCAAGGAGTGGGCCGGGCTGAAGCGCTTGGCCCCACTGGCCGTGCAAGGTCTCCAGGACAACCTCAATACGGCGAAGGCACGGCTGCTGCGCCGCGACCTCTATGCCAACGCCATCACCGTGCTGCGCAACGAGAACGGCCTGTTCCCGCTGCAGCACCTCGAACACCTGAAGATCGCTTCCCTGGTGATCGGCGACAGCCTGCACAACTCCTTCCAGCGGAACCTGCAGCGCTATGCGCCGGTCACCGAGTTCCGCATCGACAAGGTGGCCCGCCGCGACAGCATGAACGTGCTGCTCGAGCGCCTCAAGGGCTTCGACCTCACCATCGTTTCCATCCATGGCACCTCGTTCAAGGTCGACAAGGAGTTCGGCATTCCGCAGGTGACGCTGGACCTGATCCGCCGGTTGAACGACCAGCAGCGCACGGCACTGGTGCTCTTCGCCAATCCGTACCGCCTGTCCACGGCGTACGGGGCCCAGCGCCTTGCCGGGCTGGTGGTGACCTACGAGGAGAACGAGGACACGCAGGACCTGGCCGCGCAGGTGATCTTCGGGGGCATCGGAGCGAACGGTCGTCTGCCGGTGACGGCCAGCAGCTATTTCCCAGCAGGGGAAGGGTTCCGCACCTCCACCGCGGACCGCTTCGGCTACACGTTGCCCGAGGCCGAGAGCGTGCTCACTGCGGACCTTGCAGGTATCGACGCCATTGCGAAGGAAGGGCTGGCGATGAAGGCCTACCCCGGTTGCCAGGTGCTGGTGGCCCACCATGGGAACGTGATCTGGAACAAGGCCTACGGTTCGCCGAGCTACGAGAGCAAGCGCCGCGCACGCACCGACGACCTCTACGACCTGGCCAGCATCACCAAGGTTGCGGGCACCACATTGGCGCTGATGCACTTGGTGGATGACGGGAAGTTGAACGTGGACACCACCTTGGGCGTTTACCTGCCGGAACTGGTGAAGAGCCATCCCGCGCATGCCCGCATTTACATCCGCGATATCCTCACGCACCAGGCCGGGCTGAAGTCCTTCGTGCCGTTCTACACCCGCCTGATGGACAACGGCCGCTTCACCGCCGGGGTGACCAGCGATACGGCCGATGCCACGCACGAACTCCGGGTCGCCGATGGGTTGTACATCTCCTCCAGCTATCGCGATAGCCTCTACCAATGGGTGTTGGGCACCCCGCTGAACGCGCCGGGCACCTACCTGTACAGCGACATGGGCATGTACCTGATGATGGCCATGGTGGAGCGGATCTCAGGGATGAGCATGGATCGCTTCCTGGACGAGCGGTTCTATCGGCCGCTGGGCCTGAGCACCATGGGTTACCGGCCATGGATGCGGTTCCCCCGGGAGCGTGTGGCACCGACGGAGAACGACCAGGATTTCCGCGGCCGGCAGGTGTGGGCTGATGTGCATGATCCGGGTGCGGCGCTGATGGGCGGGGTGGCCGGCCACGCCGGGCTTTTCAGCGATGCGAACGATGTGGCGGTACTGCTGCAACTGCTGCTGAACGGCGGCACTTACGGCGGGCAGCGCTACCTGAGCGATACCGTGGTGAAGCAGTTCACCGCATGCCGGTTCTGTACTCCGGACGGCGGCGGCAACCGTCGTGGACTGGGCTGGGACAAGCCCACGCCGAAAGGCCAGCAAGGCCCCACGTGCGAATGTGTGAGCCTCGGCAGCTTCGGGCACACCGGCTTCACCGGCACCATGGCCTGGGCCGATCCGGAGGACGATATCGTCTACGTGTTCCTGAGCAACCGCGTGTACCCGAGCGCCGCGAACAAGAAGCTCCAGGACCTCAACATCCGCCCGCGGATACAGCAGGTGGTGCACGATGCCATCGACAAGCAGGGGGCCACGCCGATGCAGGCGCGCAGCGATCAACGCTGAGCCGGCGTCCTTCAGGAAAGGTGGCGTGCACCCATGATGCCTTCCACCCACAGCAGGCTTGCGCTCACATCGTCGAAGATCCTGACCTGGAAGAAGGGAGGGTACTGGCTGTAATAGCGCTCCGCCACATCACGTAGGTTGCCGTGTTCCATCACCACCGCGAGCGCCTTGCTGAAGTGCTCGGGCACCTCGTCCTTGTAAAGGTCGCCGTCGAACAGATCGGGGTCGTACGTGGCGGAGGGCGGGAACACCGCGATGGTGGCGTAGGGCGCACCTTCCTGCACCTCCTTCCGCACGCGCATGCTCTCCTCCACCAGCGCAGCGTTGATGACGATCCCATCGGCGTAACGGATCAGGTTCACCTCCGGTCGGATGCGCTCGATGGTGAACATCGGGGTGGAGAAACTGGACCCTTCCGTTGCCATGATGCCAAAGTTAACAGGACATCAGCCGACCACGCGTCCGTCGTCCATGACAATGGTGCGGTCGGTGCGGGCCGCGAAATCGTTGTCGTGCGTCACCACCAGCAGGCTGCGCTTGTGCTCGGTGGCGATGTGCTTGAAGATGTCGAACACGATGGCGCTGTTGCGGCTGTCGAGGTTGCCCGTGGGCTCGTTGCCCATGATGATGAGCGGGTCGTTGATCAGCGAGCGGGCGATGGCCACGCGCTGTTTCTGTCCGCCGCTGAGCTGGTTGGCCATCTTCAGGGCGTGCTCGTGCATGTCCAGGTCGCGCAGGCGGTCCATGGCGCGCTGCTCCACTTCCTGTTCGCTGTGCTTGCCGAGCTTCAGGCCGGGCAGCATCACGTTCTTCAGCACACTGAACTCCGGCAGCAGGTAGTGGAACTGGAACACGAAGCCGATCTTCTCGTTGCGGATCGCCGCCAGCCGTGGGCCACCAAGGCCCCTGGTCGGCTCGCCGTCGATCACCACCTCGCCCTCGTAGTCGGTGTCCATGGTGCTGAGGATGTAGAGCAAGGTGCTCTTGCCACAGCCGCTCTTGCCGGTGATGCTCACGAACTCGCCGCGCTTCACCGCCAGCGACACGTCCTTCAGCACCGGCACGGTCACCGGGTCGTGGAAGGACTTATTGACCCGCTGGACCGAGATGATGTCTGACGCAGGGTTCATGGTTCGGTCGGATGGAACGTGTTGAGGGTGGTGAGAATGGTGAGGGTATTGTGGGTGGTGATAGGGGTGCATCTCACCTTTTTCACCAGTCTCACTTTTTCACCCTTTTCACGCTTCTGCATTTCCGCATCATTTCCCTCGGATGATCTCGACGGGGTCCACCTGCGAAGCCTTGCGCGCCGGGAACCAGCCTGCCACCCATGTGGTGAGCAACGCGAAGGTGACCGCGATGATGTAGTACTTCGGGGAGTAGTCGATCGGGAAGGTCTTCACCGTGGGCAGGGCGGCCGTGATGAAGGGGATGTTGTCGATGACGTTCTGCATGGCGAAGCCGCCGATGAGCCCCGATACGCCGCCCACCACGCCGATGATCATGCTCAGCATCAGGAAGATCCGCTGCACGTCGCTGCCGCTGAAGCCGGTGGCCTTGAGGATGGCGATGGCGTCGAGCTTCTCGAAGATCATCATGTTCAGGATGTTGTAGATCCCGAAACCGGCCACGATGAGGAGCACCACCCCCACGGCATAGCTGATGATGTTGCGCACGTCGCTTCCCGTTTCGAACTGCGCGTTGGCGGTCTGGATGTCCACCGCATCCACGCCGAAGCGCATCGTGAGCTCCTTCGCCATCTCCGGGGCCAGGAGCAGGTCGTGCAGCTTCACGTTGATGTCCGTGTAGTAGCTGCCCGGCCGCGCCAGGAGCTTTTGCACGGTCTTGATGTTCGCGTAGCACTGCACCTTGTCGTAGTCCGCGATGCCGCTCTGGAAGATGCCCGAGACGCGGAGCATGGTGCGCTCACCGCTGGCCGTGGTCACTTGCACCACCTCGCCGATCTCCGCCTCCATCATGTCCGCCAGGCCCTTGCCCAGCACAATGGTGTTGTTGCCCGTGGCCAGGTCCTGCGGGTCGCCCGCCACCAGGTAGTCCGCGAACTTGTAGTACCGGATCTCGTCGAGCACGTCGATGCCGTTCACCTGCCCGTTCAGGTCCACCGTGCCCACGTTGAAGAAGACCTGGGCCACCAGCCGAGGGGACACGGCCACCACGCGCGGGTCCTTCCGCAGGGCGTCCATGATGGCCGTGGCGTTGTGCAGACGTGGCAGCTCGTCCTTGGGCTTCACCGAGCGCACGAAGGCATGGGCGGCGGTGTCCGTTGCGTATTCGATGGGTTGCCGGGGCGAGGCCTGCAGTTCGTTGTACAGGCGGATGTGCGGCGTGCGGTTCAGGATCAGGCCGTCGAGCAGGTCGTTCAACCCGTTCATGAAGCCCAGCAGCGTCACGAACATGGTGATGCTGAACATCACGCCCACCGCGGCCACGATGCTCTGCCGCAGCTTGGCGCGCAACAGGGTCATGGCGATGGAG
>JBIIYP010000036.1:0-38660 GCA_044346705.1 Flavobacteriales bacterium | reverse complement strand
CTGGCCGCGGCTTCATGCACGATCCGCAGCTTCTCTTCCTTGCTGAACTTCCGTCTGTTGCTCATAGGGACACAGTTTACAGTTTTGCCACTGTAATCGTGTCCGGTAGGTTAGGGGGCTAGACCACTACCATATGGCAGCCTGAGATATCAACAGAACAACGAGTTATGAGTCTCCCCTGGACCCCTCATTTCAACACCAACAACCACACTTACATTTGATCTAGACCTGTCCTGATCGGGTAGACCACCTCACTAGCGCCATTAAATTACCGGACTTTATGAATTTTGAGTTGGTTGACTGTTGTATAGATAATGCCTATTACGCAAACGTTAGTTTCAACGGCTATTTTCACGAGGATGTAAACGATTTTATAGTAGCAGGCGAAGATGCTTTTGGCAATGCAGGATCGGCCGTGGTGACTGCGAACAGTAATGTTACCTTTCATGCTGGTGGTTACATCACCCTACTTCCGGGTTTTACGGTCAATCCGGGTGGTATTTATGAAGGTATAATTTCTGATTGCATTTACGGCTCTACTAGGGCGATGACTCAGAAGCAAAGACAGCACACAATGCCAAGAGCGAGTGGGACGTTGGCCTCAATGGATTTTCTGGCATTCCCCAATCCATTTGAGGATGAGTTGACTATAGACCTTCCAGCAGCGCTTGGAAGCGATGGGTTCATTGAAATTTTCAATGCTTCTGGTCAGGTTGTGATTACAGAAGTGATAAACGCTCGGGTACGAGTGAATATTTCGACTAACGGTTTGGCTTCCGGAGTTTATGCTCTGCGTGTTAATGGTGTGAATGAAGTTTGGAGCAGAACACTACTGAAGGAGTAGTACCGAGTAATGAAGTCCAAGAGCTGTTCGTTTCCACACAAGTTTGGTCTTTGGATAGTGGGATTATGTTGCAATTTTGTGGGAGTTGAGGCCCAATGTCAAAGGCGATATCGAATTGATCAAGGCGTTGAAATTAGGACTACTCTTAGCCTGCCATATGGAGACAGATGCTTTAACGTATCGGATTATCTTGGCGTCCCGCCACGGGATATTGATTACTCTTTGATCGGGTTGTGTGCCAAGCCCGCTCTCTCAGGCAGTGTGGGCTGGTATGTGGCAAAGCGCTTAGGTGCACATATTGGACTGGGCAGTGGGTTCGACATTGCGTTGCGGAGAGAGCGTTACGAACGATCGGCAAGTCCCTTGGTCACAAATGCTGTCGTTCAGTGGAATATTAACCGCTTTCGTTTAGAGGTACCCTTGTACATGTTGTGGCTAAATGATTCTTGGTCTATTGGTTTCGGTGGGAAGGTCCTGATAGCGCAAGCATACGTGGATGTGCGTGAAAGAGAAGATGGCGAACGATTCCGCTCGGACTCGGATGGATTGGAGATAGCGGGGTTTGACTTCCAATATTCTTTCAGAGGGACCCTGAGAGTTTTGGAATTGGAAAGGAATCGGAGCATACATATCGTAAGCACCTGTGATCACCGGGACAAGTGGAATTCGCAAGCGAGGCGAGGTTGGATCGATGTATCGATCGGAGCAGCCATGGTTTGGTGAGCTGGTTTAGGTGACATTCCCCACTGCGGTACTTTTGGACCCATGCCGCAGCCCGCGAAGCTTTTCATCATTCTTCTGTGGTTGGCATTCGCCTTTGCCGTTGCGGGCTGTAGGAGGGACGAAGCAGCTGACCCAGCTACACCTTCAGCTCCAGTTGACGGGCGGGATAAGTTCGTAGGAACCTACCAGGTATTCGACACATTGGGTGTGTATCTGTACGAACTGCAGGTGTCGAAATTCGGAACGGGGGGAAGGGATAGTCTTTTGTTGACGAACTATGCAGACACATTTGACCTTAAAATTCTCCATGAGGGCTATTGGAGTCAGGACTTTCTTCAAATAGGTGCGTTTTTCCCGGCAATTGACCGAGCTGGCCATAGCTGGGCTCTTTTCGGTGCTCCGGGCCTTGACGGCTCGAACGTTCTTCAGAATGACACGATCCCGCTGAAGTTCACGATGGACAACATTGCCTTCTACTGGACAGAGGGGGTGCCCTACTTCAGTTGTGTGTGCAAGCAGATCGCGGTGAAGCAATAGGCGCTCCGTGTCGCAAGTGCTCCGGCTGGCTTGAGATAGTGTGCGGGTTGGTCACGCGGCGAACCGCAGCACCCTTCCCGGACGTTCCTTCAGCGGTACTTTTGGACCCATGCCGCAGCCCGCAAAGCTTCCCACACGCCCGTTCTCCGATTGGGGAATTGGCTTGGAGCGCCCGCTGCTGATCGCGGGACCGTGCAGCGCGGAGAGCCGCGAGCAGATGCTGAATACCGCCCTGGGCATCCGCCAACACGCGCCCCAGGTGAAGGCCCTGCGCGCCGGGATCTGGAAGCCCCGCACCCGGCCGGAGACCTTCGAGGGCCTCGGTGAACCGGCCTTGGAATGGCTGGTGGAGGCCGGAAAAGAGACGGGGCTGCTCACCATGACCGAGGTGGCCAATGCCCAGCACGTGGAAGCCTGCCTGAAGGCCGGTGTGGACATGCTATGGATCGGGGCGCGCACCACGCCGAACCCCTTCAGTGTGCAGGAGATCGCCGATGCCTTGAAGGGCGTGGACATCCCGGTGTTCGTGAAGAACCCCATCAACCCCGACCTGCAGCTGTGGGTGGGGGCGCTGGAGCGCTTGGCCCGCGCGGGCATCACCCGCCTGGCGGCCATCCACAGGGGCTTCAGTTGGTTCGAGCGCACGCCCTACCGCAACAGCCCCATGTGGGAGTTCCCGATCCGCCTGAAGGCCGCCTTCCCGGGACTGGAGCTGCTGTGCGACCCCAGCCATGTGGCCGGTGCCCGCGCCCGCGTGGCCGAAGTGGCGCAGCAGGCGCTGGACCTCAACTTCAGCGGCCTGATGGTGGAAACGCACCGCGATCCCGCCCACGCCCTCAGCGATGCCGAACAGCAGCTTTCGCCCGCCGCACTGGGTGATCTGGTGGGCAGCCTCATCTTCCGTCAGCGCACGGCCGATGCCCTGAGCAGCGACCACCTGCAGCAGCTGCGGGACCTGATCGACCAGCTGGACGAGGAGATCCTGCAGAAGCTCGGCGCCCGGATGGCCATCACCGAGCGCATCGGCGAGTACAAACAGGAGCACAACGTGGCCATCCTCCAACCGGAGCGCTGGGAGCGCATCATGCTTCGCCAGTTGCGGCTTGCAGAGGGCCTGGGCCTGGCCCCCGCCTTCGTGGAGGCCTTCATGAACGCCATCCACCAGGAGAGCATCCGCCGGCAGACCACCGTGTGGAGCGGGGCTGGGGAGGGCGTGTCAGGATCTCAAGGGTAGGTGGTCCTGCGGTTGCCCATTGGCTGCCGTTCGCCTACTTTCGGGCCACCTGCAACGGAACCACCTTTCAATTCAACCCATTCTCCGACCATGTTGAAACGTTACGCGCTCGGGATCTTCTCCCTGGCCATCACCTTGGGTGCACAGGCCCAAGTGTTCACCAATGCCTCGGCCGTCCTGTCCAACAACTCCAGCGGAGCGGCCTGCGTAGGGGTGTCCGATATGGATGGTGACGGACTGGATGACATCATCCAGCTCGACGATAGCAAGCATGTGTACGTGCTGTACCAGAACCCCGACCACAGCTTCGTCACCTTCGACTACGGCGTGGTGGACAACAGCAACCAGTGGGGCTGGGCCATCGCCGACCTGAACAACGATGGCCACAAGGACATCTGCTCCGGGGTGAACACCACCCGCTTCGTGAGCATCACGGCCCGCGGGGTATTCACCCTTTCCGACCTGCCCGGCCCCAGCATCTTCACCCAGTGCATGACGATGGCCGACTGGAACAACGATGGCAAGGTGGACCTATTCGCCTGCAACGACGTGGGCCCGAGCAACATCTACATCACGGACGCCAATGGCGTGCCGGTGTACACCGCCAACGTGATGCCCTGGGTCACCCCGGCCTGCACCGGCACCGCCGGCGATATGAGCGGCAACTACGGCAGCACCGCCACCGACTTCGACAACGATGGCGACATCGACCTGCACATCAGCCACTGCCGCCAGGGAGTGAACGACCCGAACGACTGCCGCCGCTGGGACCGCCTCTTCGTGAACGACGGCAACGGCAACTACGCGGACATGGCCGACGTATATGGCCTGCAGAACAAGGAGCAGGTGTGGACAACGGATTTCGGCGACATCGACAACGATGGCGACCTCGATGCCTTCAGCACCACCCACAGCACCACGCTGATGTTGTTCCTCAACGACGGCGCTGGTTATTACACCAATGCGACGGCCGGCAGCGGGTTGGAGACCACTTCGGGCTTCTTCCTGCAGGGCAAGATGGAGGACATGGACAACGATGGCTTCATTGACATCATGACCGGCAGTGCGGAGCATTTCTTCCACAACAACGCCGGCAACGGCACCTTCACGGAAGTGACCGGCCTGTTCCCGGCTGCCAAGAACATGCACAGCATGGCCTTCGGTGAGATGAACGGCGATGGCTTCCCGGACGTGTACGCCACCTATGGCGATGGGTATGTGGATGGTGATCCGGGCTTCCCCGATCGCCTGTGGCTCAACACGCCGAACGGCAACCACTACCTCAACGTGCGCATGGAGGGGGTGACGAGCAACCGTGATGCCGTCGGTGGTCGCATCACCATCATCGGTCCCTGGGGCACCCAGATCCGTGAGGTGCACGCCGGCGAGAGCTATGGCATCGTGAACACCACCACGCTCCACTTCGGCCTCGGGGCGGAAACCGTGATCCCGACGATGATCGTGACCTGGCCCAGTGGTCAGGTCGACACCTACACGAACGTACCGGCCGACCAGTTCATCACCGTTCTCGAGGGTGTGTGCATCAGCCCTGTGGCCAGCATCAGTACGAGCGGGGCTCCGGTGGTTTGCACCGGCGGCGCACCCTTGGCCCTGAACGCCAACCCCGGCTTCAACTACCTCTGGAGCACCGGCGCCACCACCCAGAGCATCAACGTCAGTGCTGGAGGCACCTACTCGGTCATCATCGATGATGGCCAGGGCTGCACCGGCCAGCGCAGCATCATGATCGCGCAGGACCCCGATGAAACGCCCAGCGTGGCGGCCAGCGGCGAGACCACCATCTGTGAGCTGGACGAGGTGACCCTGACGAGCAGCACGGCAAGCTCCTACCTCTGGAGCACCGGTGCCACCACGCAGAGCATCACCGTGAACGCTCCGGACAACTACGCGGTCACCGTGAACGGTACCTGCGGCAGCTACACGAGCGATGCTGTGGTGGTCGATGTGCTCGCCGCTGCTCCCGCTCCCGGTGCGAACAACGTGAACATCCCCGTGGCCGGCACCGCCGACCTGGACGCCACCGGGGACAACATCAGCTGGTACGATGTGGCCCTGGGCGGCACCGCGGTGGGTTCCGGTAACACGTGGACCACGCCCTTCCTCAGCTCCAACACCACCTACTGGGCCGAAGCCGCCCAGCAGTACGGAGGCACCGCCTTCTATGGCGGTCGCACCGTCAATGCCACCCCCGGCGCCTACCACAGCAACCCGGACAACTACCTGTTGTTCGAGGCCTATGAGGACTTCGTGCTGAAGTCCGTCAAGGTCTACGCCAATGGCGCGGGCAACCGTACCATCGGCCTCACGGACTTCAACCAGGGCATCGTCCTGCAGCAGATCACGGTGAACATTCCCGATGGTGAGAGCCGCGTGCAGCTGGACTTCAATGTGCCTGCCGGTGGACCGTACGGCCTGCGTGTGATCGGTGGCAACCCCCAGCTGTGGCGCGATGCCAACGGCAGCAACCCCGTGTTCCCGTATGCGTTGGGTACGCTCGGCGCCGTTACCAGCACCACGGTCTCGGCCCCCAATACCCTCAACTTCTACTACTTCTTCTACGACTGGGAAGTGCGCGAGCCGTTGGTGCTCTGCGCCGGACCCCGCACGGAAGTGGACGTAACGGTCGGTCCCGTGGGGGTCGCCGAGCTCGCTGGTGCCCAGGATCTGCGCGTGTACCCGAACCCCACCGATGCCTTGTTGACCATCGCGTTCGACGCCACCCAGGGTGACGTTCGCGTGGAGCTGATGGACATCACCGGTCGTGTGGTCCTGGACCGTCGCGCCAGTGCCGCTGCCGGCCGCATGGACCTCGATGTGTCCCCCTTGGCCGCAGGCGACTACACGATCCGTGTGCAGCGCGGGGATCGTATCAGCGTGCAGCGCGTAGTGGTTCGCTGATCGGAACGAACGAATGTCAGCGAAGCCCCGGCCGGAAGGTCGGGGCTTCGTCGTTCCTGACCGCGGGGGAACCCTGGAGCCCGGGGTCCCGTTCAACGTTCGCCGCCATCCACCATTGCGATGCGGTGATCCAGCATGAAGACCATCACTTCCCTTTCCGTTGTGGCGCTGCTCCTCTCCTCCTGCGCCGCCGATGAGCTCGTGGATGTCGTTGTGCCCGGTGACGAATGCGGGTCCAGTGGCGCCCGTGTGGAGGCCACGGTGGACGGCACGGACTGGTGCGCGAACACCAGCGTGATCGGCGTGGGCGATGGCACCTCCGTCATCATCACGGGCATCAGCTTGCTGGGCGGCACGCTCGTCATTCAAGCCGATTCCCTGGCCGCTGGCCCCCATGTCATCTCTGAGGCGAGCAACACCATCATGTTCACGAACCTCAGCCTGCCCTATACCCCGTTGAACAGTGACCCCGGCCAGCTCGTGATCGCCACGCTCGACACCGCTGCGCGACGTGTCACCGGTACGTTCCAGGTCGATCTGCACGCCGATGGCGGCGGTTCCAAGCCGGTGAGCGGCGCCTTCGACGTTCAGTACCTTCAGCAGTAGGCACGACGCACGCTGCGCTATCTTGGCCGCATGACGAATGGGGACAAGGGATGGCGTGTGGCCGTCGTGGGGCTCGGTGGCATCGGCAACTCGGTACTGCATCGGCTCGTACGCATGCCGATCGTTACCCTCACCCTCATCGACGGTGATGTGGTCGAGGAAGGCAATCTGGAACGGCAACCCCTCTTTGCGCTTGCGGACGTCGGTCACTTCAAGGTGGATGTGGCATACGGCTGGTTGCGTCACGTGAGCCGCGCCGAGCTGCGGTCGGTGAAAGGCTTTGTGGACGCCGCGAACGCTGAATACCTGCTCAAGGACCACGACATCGTGATGGAAGGGGTGGACGATCTCCACGCCAAGAACGCCATCGATGCGGCTTGCACGAAGCTGGGCATCGCCTTGGTCAGTGGTGCCGTTCATCAACAGCAAGGTCAGGTGCTCGTGACCCATGTGAAGGGCGCTGGCGCGGAGCTCACCCGCAAGGACCTTTTCCCCGGACGACCGGGCTTGGAGCAGGATGGCTGCGACATGCGCCAGGTTCCCTTGGAAGTGCTGGAGGAAACGGGCCGCGCCATGGTGGGCCGCGTGCGTTCCATCATGCTGGGCGAACCCGTCGTGAACGGCCGCATCGAGGTCTATGACGGGGTGAAGCAGAGCTGGATGATGATCGAGCCGCCGCGATGAACGAAGCGGTGCTCATCGGCCTCATCGCGCTGGTGGCCTTCGCCTATTCCCTGGTCGGTCATGGCGGAGCGAGTGGGTACATCGCGTTGCTCACGCTGGCGGGGCTTTCGGCAGCGGTGGTCCGTCCTTCGGCCCTGGTGCTGAATGTTTGCGTGAGCGCGGTGGCCTTCATGCACTACGCGAAAGCGGGCCATTTCCGGTGGAAACTGTTCTGGCCCTTCGCCGCGCTGGCAGTGCCTGCGGCGTGGCTTGGTTCACAGGTCGTTTTGGATCCGCTCGTGTACCAGCGCATCCTCGCGCTCTGCCTGCTTGTGGCGGTGGCACGGCTGTTCGGCCTGTTCGGGAACGGTGAGGGCGAGCGACGTGCAGTGCCCATGGCCTTGGCGATCGGCATCGGTGCGGTGCTCGGCTTGGTATCCGGTGTCATCGGCATCGGCGGCGGCATCCTATTGAGCCCGTTGCTGCTGCTCTTCCGATGGGGCGATGCGAAGACCACGGCGGCCACCTCGGCGCTCTTCATCCTCGTCAACAGCCTTGCCGGTCTTGCTGGTCTGTGGTCCGGTGGAGCCACCTTCGATCCGCGCATGCTCACCTGGGTCGGCGTTGCGCTGGTCGGTGGTGCGGTCGGCAGCTGGCTCGGTGCGCGCCGCATGCCGGAACCACGCCTGCGACAGGCCTTGGGCGCGGTGCTGGTCTTTGCTTCATTCAAGCTCTTCTTTCCATGATCAGCGTCGAGGAAGCGAAGCGGATCCTCCGGGCCAAGGCTCAGTTACAGCCGACGGATCGCGTGGCGTTGACCCATGCAGGCGGCGCTTACACGGGCACCGATATCCTTGCACCGCGCGATCATCCGCTCTTCGATTGCAGCGCGGTGGACGGCTACGCGTTCGCCTTCGACGCGGCGGTGAAGGAGTGGAGGGTCGCAGGCGAAGTGCCTGCCGGAAAGGTCTTCAGCGGTGAGCTGGAACGTGGTGAATGCCTGCGCATCTTCACAGGAGCCATGGTGCCTGCAAGCGCGGATACGGTGGTGATGCAGGAGTTCGTGCAGCGGGAAGGTGATCGGATCACGCACACCGACGCGAAACTGAGGGCCGGAGGGAATGTGCGGAAGCAAGGCGAGCAGGTGCGCATTGGCGATCGGCTCCTGGCCTCCGGTGCGCGCGTGGACGCAGCTGCCATCGGCCTGCTCGCGTCCTGCGGGATCCGGTCAGTGGACGTGCATCGGCGTCCGCGTGTGGCCGTGATCGTGACCGGCGATGAGTTCAGCGCCGATGCCGACCCCGCTTCGGGCCGGATCTTCAGCAGCAACGATGCGATGCTTCTTGCGGCATTGGATCAACAGGGTAGCGGTGCGGAGCTGCTCCACGCCACGGATGATGAAGGTGTGCTTCGCGCCGCGGTGCAGAAGGCAACGATGATGGCCGACCTGGTGATCACCACCGGGGGAGCTTCGGTGGGCGATCATGACCTGATCAGGCCCGTACTTGAACAAATGGGCGCCGCGATACACTTCCACGGTGTGGCCCAGAAGCCCGGCAAGCCCATGCTGTTCGCCGAGCTCGGAGACACACCCATCATCGCCCTGCCCGGGAATCCCCGCGCGGTGATGATCCTGTTCTGGGAGTATGTGCTTCCCTTCCTACGCACCATGCAGGCGGCCCGTGATCCGTGGCTTCGGACCGAACACCTGCCCATCACGCACGCTGTCACGCTGAAGGGCGACAGAGCCGAGTTCCGCGCGGCACAGGTGAAGGACGGCCGCGTCACACTTCTGGCCGACGAAGGCTCGCACATGCTGCGCAGCTTGGTGGATGCCGATGCGCTGGCCTACTTTCCCGCCACCATGCGAACATTGAACGCGAACGAACCGGTGGAGGTCCACCACATTCCCCGATGAGCCGTTTTGCCTGGACCGGTGTGGTGCTGGCCGGCGGCAAGAGCACCCGCATGGGCCGCGACAAGGCGTTGGTGGAGGTGGACGGCAAGCCCATGATCCAGCACGCCATCGATGTGCTGCTGCCCCAGGTGAAGGAGCTGCTGGTGATCGGCGATCCGCGCAAGTACCGGCGTTTCCATCCGGATATCCTGGAGGATGAACTGGAGGGGCTGGGGCCGCTCGGGGGCATTGTGACCGCCATGGGTCATGCGCGCTACGAGCACCTGCTCGTCCTGGCCTGTGATGTTCCCGGTGTGAACGCCAAGCTGCTGGAGAAGATCAAGTACCATTTCCCCCTGGATGGCGATGCGCTCGTGCCCCGCCACGAGGACTTTGTGGAGCCGCTGGTGGCCGGCTATCACCGCCAGTGCATCGCCCCCTTCACCGAGCTGTTGCAGAAAGGCGTGCTCCGCATGACCGAAGCGCTCGCCGCTGTGCGCACCAGCTACCTCGACATCGTGCCCGGCCAGGACGGTTGGCCCGAGGACCTGTTCCGGAACGTCAACGGTCCTGACGATCTTTGAGCCGATGGACGTGTTGCTCTTCGGACTTATCGCCGAGAAGGCCGGTGCGGACCGCATCCAGGTCGACGCGTCCTCGCTGGAACAGCTCCGTTCGAAGTTGGTCGAATGCGTTCAAGGATTGGCGGGCATGAGCTACGCCATTGCCGTGGACCGTCGCCTCGTGCAGAACGACATGCCCTTCACCGGCACGGAAGAGATCGCGGTGCTGCCCCCTTTCGCCGGCGGGTGAGTAGAACCACAGATGAACACGGATGGACACAGATATGAATGACAGACAGCGGTGTGAGCAAGTAGGGCTCATCCGTGTTCATCCGTGTCCATCCGTCGTCCATTCCAGAGGATCATGAGCGAAGCGAAAGCGCACCGCAAGCCATCCCATCCGGGAGGCAGGCGCGATATCTTCGTGGAAGGTGCCATTGCACCGGCCTTCATCGCGGACAGCATCGCCAAGCACGCCACGCGCCACGACATTGGTGCGCACGAGATCTTCCTGGGCCAGGTGCGTGCGGATGTGATCGATGGCAGGAGCGTGGAGGCCATCGAGTACACGGCGTATGCCGACATGGCCAACGAGCAGATGACGGTGATCCGCGAGGAGGCTTTCGCACGTTGGCCGGAAATGACCTGCCTGCACGTGCACCACAGCCTGGGCGGGATCAAGGCCGGGGAGCTGTGCTTCTTCGTCTTCGCCAGTGCTTCGCATCGCCAGCAGGCCCGCGAGGCCGTGGCCTACGTCACCGATGAGGTGAAGAAGCGCCTACCGATCTTCGGGAAGGAGATCTTCGCGGAGGGTGGGCATGTATGGAAACAGAATGTGTAGCGTCGACCCACTGGGTCGACCCTGGACCAAGAACGAATGATCGACATCACCCACAAGCCCACCACCCTCCGCGAAGCCACGGCCGAGGCCACGGTGTCCGTCAGCAATTCTGCGACGATCGTCGCAGTATTGGAAAAGCGTGTGCCCAAAGGCGATGTGCTCGAGGCTGCGCGCATCGCCGGCCTCTTCGGCATCAAGCGCACGGCGGACATGATCCCCGATTGCCACCCGCTGCCCATCGAGCACGCCGAGGTCACCTTCGAGGTGCAGGACATGGCCATCGTGGTGAAGGTGATGGTCCGCACCATCTACCGCACCGGCGTGGAGGTGGAGGCGATGCACGGCGCCAGCGTGGCCGCGCTCACGATCTACGATATGCTCAAGCCGATCGACAAGGGCATCACCATCGATCGCATCCGACTGGTGGAGAAGAAGGGCGGCAAGAGCGATTGGAAGGACGTATTCGACAAGGCACCGCGCGCGGGCGTGCTGGTGATCAGCGACGGCGTCGCCAGCGGCAAGAAGGAGGACAAGGCTGGTGCTGCCATCATGGAGCGGCTGAAGAAGCTGGGCGTAGTGGTCGATGTGAATGCCGTGTGCCCTGACGAACCCGAGGAGATCGCGACCATCGTGAAGGCCTGGGCCGCCGAAGGCTTCGACCTCATCCTCACCACCGGAGGCACGGGCCTCTCACCGCGCGACCGCACGCCCGAGGCTATCGCCCCGATCCTGGACCGCGAGGTGCCCGGCATCATGGAGGCCGCCCGCAGCTACGGCCAGGAGCGCATGCCGCTCGCCATCATGTCCCGAGGCATCGCCGGCATGATCGGCCGCACGCTGGTGATCACCCTGCCCGGCTCCACGCGTGGGGCGCAGGAAACGATGGACGCGCTGTTCCCTTTCGTATTGCATGTGGTGAAGGTGCAGGAGGTTGCGTTCAGACACGGGATCTAAGCACAATCAGACCCTGATCTCCGTTCGGTCATCTTTTGCCGTTCCAGCGCGCTAGCTTTCGACCACAACGCTCCCCCATGCAGACCATCCTCGGCGCCAACGGCGTCATCGGCAATGAGCTGTCCAAGCTCCTTCCCCAGTACACGGACAAGGTCCGCCAGGTGAGCCGGAACCCGAGGAAGGTCAATGGCACGGACGAGACCTTCAGCGCCGACCTGCTCGACCCGAAGGCGGTTTCCGATGCGGTGGCAGGCAGCGAGATCGCCTACCTCGTGGCCGGATTGAAGTACGATGCCAAGGTGTGGGCTGAGCAATGGCCGAAGGTGATGCGGAACACCATCGACGCCTGCAAACGGAACGGCACCAAGCTGGTGTTCTTCGACAATGTGTATGCCTATGGTCAGGTGGACGGCGTCATGACCGAGGAGACACCGTACAACCCGTGCAGCAGGAAGGGGGAGGTGCGCGCCAAGATCGCCACCACGCTCATGGATGAAGTGAAGCGCGGCGAGCTGCAAGGCATGATCGTGCGTGCTGCTGATTTCTATGGTCCCGGCGCCGCCTTAAGCTTCACGCATGCCACGGTCACCGAACGGCTGAAAGCCGGAAAGACGCCACAATGGATGGGCAAGCCCAAGGCCATCCACACGTTCACCTACACGCCCGATGCGGGAAGGAGCGTGGCGCTGCTCGGCAACACGCCTTCCGCCTACGGCCAGGTATGGCATGCCTTCACCAGCAAGGAGCCGATGACCGGGGAGCAATACGTACGCATCGCCTGCGAGCTGGCGGGCAAGCCCTACGCGTTGCAACCTGCACCGCGCTGGATGGTCGGTATCATCGGCATTTTCGTTCCAGTGATGCGCGAGAGCGTGGAGATGCTCTATCAGTTCGAGGTGGATTACCGCTTCGATAGCAGCAAACTGGAGCAGGCGTTCAAGGTGCAGGCCACGGCCTATCGGGAAGGGATCGCGGCAACGTTGAAGGACCAGACGAACGGTACTTTCGCCGTCCCCTAACAGGCCCCATCGCGGGCATTCAACGACAGCTTTGGTATGGTGAACAGTAAGGCGGCGGTGGTGGAGGAGTTCGCGCTCCACCGCGTGGGTCCGGAGGGTACGGAAAGCGTGTTCAGCGATTACACGGCGGTCCTGAAGGGCGACGAGGAGCAGGACTTCCTGCGCAAGCTCTTCCTCAAGCCTTTTGCCAGCATGGCCGAGACCTCGGAGTTCACGCACCCGGTGAGCCTGGAGTACAACGTGCTGCACGGCCTCTGCGCGGACATCGAGGCGGGCAAGGACCTCGTGGGTTGTTCCCGCGCCATCGCCAAGCACCTGCTGGATGTGTCGCGCCACCACACCATCAAGGCCGGGGACCTCTTCGTGGCCCGCTTCAGTGGTGTGGAGCTCGGTGGCGCACCGTACCAGGCCGTCGGCATGTACAAGTTCGACGACAAGGAGGTCTTCATCGAGAGCCGCGTGGCTGACGGCACCATCGGCATGCAACTGTGTCGCGGCCTCGGGAGCAGCAAGCCCAACAAGGCCTGCCTCGTGGTGTTCACCCTGGGCGGCTACACCGTCTTCGTGATCGACGACAACACGAACACCGAGTACTGGCAGAAGGACTTCGTGGGCCACAAGCCGAAGCAGGACCATGTGAACAGCACCACCAACGTGCTGGAGCTCACGCGCTCGTTCATCACCGAACAGCTTCCGCAGGACATGTCCATCGCACGCGCCGACCAGATCGACCTGCTGAACCGTTCCGTGCAGTACTTCAAGGAGAACCAGGAGTTCAACAGGGCGGCCTTCGCCGAACAGGTCTTCCAGAAAGAGGAGGTCATCGAGTCGTTCCAGCGCTTCGGGCAACAGTACAAGAACGATCGCGACGTCCAGTTCAACGACATCTTCGAGATCTCCGCACACGCCGTGAAGAAGCAGGCGCGTGTCTTCAAGAGCGTCCTAAAGCTCGACAAGAACTTCCACATCTACATTCACGGCGACCGCGATAAGATCGAGCACGGGGTGGATGACAAGGGAAGGAAGTTCTACAAGATCTACTACGAGCAGGAGAGCTGAGCATATTTCACCGCAAAGACGCCAAGAGCGCCAAGACATGGGACTGAATGAGAATGAGATCGCCCGGGTGGCCGTGGATGCGATGGTACTGGTGCATCGCGAACTGGGACCTGGACTGTTGGAGAGCAGCTACCAACATTGTTTGGCGTTCGAGCTGGCTGAACGTGGATTGACGGTTGAGACCGAGGTGGTCCTGCCGTTGACATTCAAAGGGGTGAAGCTCGATGCCGGATATCGGCTTGACATTTGGGTCGAGCGAAAGCTGATCCTGGAGGTGAAGTCAGTGGAAGCACTTCATCCGATCCACACCGCCCAATTGCTCACGTACCTTAAGTTGACCGGTAGCCGATTGGGTCTTCTGGTAAACTTCAATGAGAAGCTGGTACGCGATGGTATCCGCAGGATCGTGAACGGTCTTCCGGAAACGCCCTGAGGTTGGTTCACCGCAAAGGCGCCAAGACCGCGAAGGAAGGAGGCTGAATGAGCATGTGTCCGCTTGGCGCGCTTTGCGTCTTGGCGGTGAGTCCCTGCACTCGACTTGCCCTGAGCATGTCTCTTTGCGTGCTTGGCGTCTTTGCGGTGAGAACCCTACCCCCCAATGCTCACCATCGGCCGCTCGCTCAGGTCGTGGAGCACTTCCTCCTGGCTCTCCGGCTTGAAGGGAGGGAGCCCGCCGAGCATCGCGTGTTTCGCCAATACGTTCGCTTCGATGAGCGGTGCGATGTCCTCGCCACGGCGCAGGGCGGAGAGCAGGTCGGTCTCCTCCCGGGTGAACAGGCAGTTGCGCATCTTCCCTTCGGCGGTGAGGCGCAGGCGGTCGCAGCTGCCGCAGAAGGGTGCGGTGACGGTGCTGATCACGGCGAAGGTGCCGGGCCAATCGGCCACGCGATAGGCCTTGGCAGTGCTGTGCGGGTCGTCGTTCAGCTTCTCGAAGGAATGCACGCTGCCGATGTGGCCGAGCATCTCGCTGAAGGTGTACACGCGTTCGCGCCCCCACCCGTTACCGGCGAAAGGCATGAACTCGATGAAGCGCACATGCACGTCATGGTCCCGCGTCAGCTCCACGAAGCGAAGCAGCTCGTCATCGTTCACCCCACGCATCACCACCATGTTCACCTTCACCCGCAGCCCCCGCGCCAGGGCCAGCAGGATGTTCGCGTGCACCCGGTCGAAACCGTCGCGCCGCGTGATGGTCTTGAAGCGCTGTGCATCGAAGGTGTCCAGGCTGATGTTGATGCGCTGAAGGCCGGCCGCGATCAATCCGTCCAGGTGCCTGTCCAGCGTCATTGCGTTGGTGGTAAGCCCGATCGATACGCCGAGCTGCGCCATGTCGCGCACGATGTCCACGGCCTCGGGCCGAACAAGCGGTTCCCCGCCGGTCAGCCGGATCTTGGTGATGCCGTACTTCTCCACGAAGAACTTGGCGATGGTGGCGATCTCTTCGCGTGTCATCAGCTCCTCGCGCTTCAGGAAGTGCTGGTCCTCGGGCATGCAGTAGGTGCAACGCAGGTCGCACTTGTCCACGATGCTGATGCGCAGGCTGCGGTGAACGCGCTGGTGACGGTCGGTGAGCGGAAGGGACACGGCGGCAAGTTACTTTGGTCCTGACCCATGGGCACATGCGCACATGGGCATATGCGCCCATGAACGAGCGTGTTCGTTGCAGCTGGTGCCTGAAGGACGACATCTACATGCGCTACCACGACGAGGTCTGGGGCGTGCCGGAGCACGACGACCGCAGGCTTTTCGCGAAGCTGATCCTGGACGGGGCGCAGGCCGGCCTCAGCTGGTACACCATCCTCATCCGCACCGAGAGCTACGCGAAGGCCTACCACAATTGGGATGCGAAGAAGATCGCCCGGTACGGCGAAAGGGATGTCGAGCGCCTGATGAACGACGCAGGGATCATCCGCAACCGCTCCAAGATCCTGGCCTCGATCGGCAACGCACAGGCTTACCTCCGGATCATGGAGGACGGTCCCGGTTCCTTCGATCGCTTTCTATGGAAGCATGTGGGCGGAAGGACCATCGTGAACGGCCGGAAGGGGATGAAGGATCTGCCGGCCTCTTCGTCGGAGAGCGATGCCATGAGCAAGGACCTGAAGAAGCATGGCTTCAAGTTCGTGGGCACCACCATTGTCTACGCCTTCATGCAGGCCTGCGGCATGGTGGATGACCACATTGTGACCTGCTGGAGGAGAACCGGATGACGGGAGGCCTCTCGCAGAGCTCGCGGGGTGCTCGGAGGTGATGCCGATGGACGGGGTAGATTTGGATGATGAAAAGAAGGAAGCCACTTCGCCGAAAAGGCCAGGTTTTGGGGGATAGGGTATTGGCGCTTGCCATGGCGGATGTTGATCGTAGGGCCGTGGTTGACAAGGAGCGAATGATGCGCTTACTACGGGCAGGAACAGATACTAAGGATTGACAATGGCTGCGCCCGTCACCACCACACGGACCATCCGTCACGATGCAGGTTCCACGACCAAGGTGGACGACATTGTTGTGACCGAGGAACCCCTGGAGATCCGCCTGGGCTATGGACCGGAACACGACCGCACCGAGATCCGCCTGAGCGTGACCATGCGTACGCCCGGGAACGACGAGGAGCTGGCGCGCGGTTTCCTGTACACCGAAGGCCTGATCACCGATGCCGCCCAGCTGCTGCGCGTGGCCTATTGCGAGAACGTGAAGGAGGAGGAGCGCGGCAATGTGGTCCGTGCCGAACTGCATCCTTCCGTGGACGTGGACCCCGCCAAGTGGCAACGGAATTTCTACACCACCAGCAGCTGTGGCGTGTGCGGCAAGAGCAGCATCGAGGCCGTGCAGGTGGACTGCCCCACGCCGCTGCCCAAGGCCCCGGAGCTTTCGCCCGCCCTCATCACCGCCCTGCCCGAACGGATGCGCTCCGCACAGACCGTCTTCAAGCACACGGGCGGCATCCACGCAGCGGCGCTCTTCAACGCCCAGGGCGAGCTGCTCCTGCTCCGCGAGGACGTGGGTCGCCACAACGCCGTGGACAAGGTGATCGGCGCCGCACAACTCGCCGACCTGCCGCTCGCCGCTTGCATACTTCTTGTCAGCGGCCGCGCTGGGTTCGAGCTCGTACAGAAATGCGTTGTGGCCGGCATTCCCGCCATGGCAGCGGTAGGAGCGCCTTCTTCACTGTCCGTGCAGCTGGCCCGTTCAAGCGGCCTGTTGCTGATCGGCTTCCTGAGGGACCAGCGTTTCAATATCTATGCGGGCCATTCAGACCTGACCGTATGAACGGATACGACGAGGTGCCTCTGGCGCGCATCACGGAGCTCACCCATGAGCACATCGAGATCGTTCCCTACGATGCGGAATGGCTGATGCGCTTTGCCAAGGAGGAGGCCCGCTTGCTGCGCAGCCTGCCAGCCGATCTGGTGATCCGCATCGACCACATCGGAAGCACAGCGGTGCCCGGGCTCAGCGCCAAGCCCATCATCGATGTGCAGGTGGAGGTGAGCAGCCTGGAACGTGTGCGTCGTGAGGTGGTTCCCATCATGAAGGACCTGGCCTACGAGTTCATCTGGCGCCCCACGATCGGCGAGCATGGCCCCTTCTATGCCTGGTTCATCAAGCGCAACGCCAAGGGCGAGCGCACTGTCCACGTGCACATGGTGGAACCCGATGAGGCGTCCGAGGATCGCTTGCTGTTCCGCGATCACCTGCGCGCTCACCCCCATGAAGCGCAGCGCTATGAAGCGTTGAAGCAGGGGCTTGCGCACGCACATCCGGACGATCGTGCCGCCTATACGCTGTCCAAGACACCGTTCATCGCAGAGGTCATCCGGGAGGCCCGCGAAGCCCGATATGGATCGTCATGAGAAAACTGATCTTCCTGTTCCTGTTGTGCGCCGCATATCACGTCCGTGCCCAGCGCACCTTCGACATCACCATCGCCGACAGCACCTACCATATGAAGCAGTACTGGTTCGTGCTGTACACCAAGGGCGACGGCCCCGCGCTGGACAGCCTTGCTGCGGTCCGGCTGCAGGAGGAGCACCTCGCCCACCAGGACGACCAGGCGAAGCGTGGCCTCATCGTGATGGCGGGCCCCTTCGACACGAATGAGGCGGGTTGGCGTGGACTCCTGCTCTATGACTGCGACACCAAGGAGGAGGTGGAAGGCTACCTCAAGCAGGACCCCTTCGTGAAGGCGGGCCGGCTGAAGTACGAGGTGCAGCCGTGGTGGGGATCGGTGGGCACCAGATTGCCGTAGCGCTCATCGGCGACACAAGGTCCGCTCCTTTCTAAGCGACGGGTCGTCTGGTCGATACAGTACCGTTGGACGGCGTGCACGTACCGGTGCTCGTGCGGCGCTGGCGGTGCCGGTCAACTCGAAGTAGGTTCGATGAACAAAAACCCTTCCCCATGAACACACGGATACTCCTTATCGGCCTTCAGTTCGGTGTTGCGATGGCTTGCGTTGCCCAGGGCTACGGCGAACTCAACGTCAACAACGTGCGCGCACGTTTCTATTCCGATGGCATGATCGGCATGGACCTCGGATCCGGTACGGCCCGGTTCGAGGTGCCCAACGGTTCGGGGACGCATCCCTTGTTCGTGGCCAACCTGTGGATGGGCGGCATCGACAGTGGGAACCAGCTCCATCTGGCGGCCGTGCGCTACAACCAGAACGGGGAGGACTACTGGCCGGGACCGCTCACGACCGATGGCACGGCCAGCATCACACCGGCGGTTTCCGCGCAATGGGACCAGGTGTGGCAGGTGAGCTCGGCGGATGTGGTCTTGCATCAGGCGTACTATGCTTGCCTGGCCGATCCCAACTGCGATGAGAGCGTCCAGTTCCCCGGATACCAGATGCCGGCCTACTTCAACGATTGGCCCGCGATCGGTGATGTGGCGCAAGGACAGGACCTGTACCTGGCGCCTTTCATTGATAGCAACGGCGATGGCGACTATCAACCCTCGGACGGGGATACGCCCTGTTCACCCGGCGACGGCTCGCTCTATTTCATTTTCAACGACAAGCTGGATGTGCACACCGAGAGCGGTGGCCTTCCCATCGGCGTGGAGGTGCAGGCCCGGCCGTTCGCCTTCAGCGGTGCGAGCGATGCATTGAACAACACGGTCTTCGTAGAGTATCGGATCATCAATCGCAGCACCCTTACGCTCAACGATGTGCATGTGGGCCTCTTCACGGACTTCGACCTGGGCGGGCCCATGGATGATCATGTAGGGTGTGATGTAGGCCGCAGCCTCTGGTACGTGTACAATGCCGACAGCCTGGATGAACCGGCCCTTGGCAACCTTGGTTATGGCGCACAGCCTCCGGCCTTCGGGGCCACGATCCTCTGTGGCATGTTCCAAGATGCGGACGGCCTGGACAACCCGCTGACCACGGACGTCAACCTGGCCTTGGCCCAGAATGGCTCGGTCTATCCGGGTTGGGGCGATGGATATGGTGATAACCTTCCCGACAATGAACGGTATGGCCTGAGCCATTTCGGTGCTTTCCCCGGGCCGGGCGTCATGGGTACCATGGACCCCCAGAACCCCTTGGAGTACTTCAACTACATGCGCGGTGCGTGGGCCGATGGGTCGAGTTGGCTGTATGGTGTTAATGGGCACGTTTCCGATCCCGCGGCGGATCCCAACACAAGCACCGACCACCTCTTCCCCAACGATTCGGACCCTCTTGGCTTCGGCACTGGTGCAGCGCCACAGGCCCCGTGGAGCCAGGTGAGCGCTGGCCAGATGGGTGGTGATCGGCGGGGTGTGGGAAGCATGGGCCCCATCACCTTGGAGCCCGGTGACATTCACCGGGTGATGGTCGCCTTCGTGTATGCACGGGCAACGAGCGGTGGGCCTCAGGCAAGCGTCGTTGCGCTGCAGGCCCGTGTGGACAGCATTCGCGCGTTCGCCGATGCGGAGGACTATTGCGGTGGGCTCCGCAATGACATTCCGTGCTCTGGCGGCACGGCAACCGGCATCAATGGCGCAATGACCAGCGCGCCGCTGCAACTGCATCCGGTGCCCGCCAGCGATGTGCTCCGCATCAGCGGACCCGTGGGCGCCAGTTTCGTGGTGGTGGACCTGGGCGGCAGGCAGGTGCTTCCTGTCCGGCCGTTCGTTCAGGGCCTCACGACCGTGGATGTGAGCGGACTGTCCAATGGCGTGTACGTGGTGCGCACGTTGGATCCGCGCGCTTCCGTTCCTGCGCGCTTTGTGGTGGCGCGGTAAAAAATGCAGCGCACCGTTATCGGCGCGCGGAAGGGCCTGTTCAGAGCTTCACCAGCCGGCGCGTCACCGTTCCGTACTGGTCGGAGGTCAGGCGCACGAGGTAGGAGCCGGCATCTAGGCTTTCCATCGGAACGGTGGTGCGTTGTGCGAGCGAGAAGCCCTGTTGCAGGATGATGCGCCCCGTACCGTCCAACAGGTCCAGGCGGGTCGCGCCGATGGTCTCCGGCACATCGATCACCGCGACGTCCGTCACCGGGTTCGGTGCAATGCGGAGGCCCTGCCAAGCGGCATGTTCGGGCAGGCCGTTGGTGTTCTCGTACACCAACAGCCTCACCGGCTCGTGCGCCACAGTGGTGTCGTCGGAGGAGTAGCAGGCGAAGAGGATCGCCGCGTTGTTGCAGGACCCGTCAAGTGGCAGGATGGCGAATCCATGGTTCGCACGGGTGCCGGAGCGCCAGGCCAGGTAGGCGTCTGTCACATCGTAGTGCCGTTCGCCACCCACTTCCGGGAAGGCAACGGAGAACGGACCGGCGAAGGCATCACTGGTCGGAGGCTGTGCATTCCATGTCGTCGTCATCTCGTCCCAAGGCGCATCCACATAGTTGAAGCTGTAGGTCGCCTGGCAGTTGCTGTAGCAGTAGTTGGTCTGGTCCAGGAAGTCCACCGCGAGGACAACGGAATCGACCGCCAGGGGAAGACCGGACACGTCGAATTTCAGCAAGCCATGCACGTTCGTGCTGTTGCACGTGGTCTGTGGGGTGGAGTAGCACCATTCATGGGCGCCGAAATTCGTGGCCGCGTCGCCATCGTAGATCCAGGTGTCCTTCCCTCCGTTCAAGCCGCCTTCGTCCGAGCCGTCGTTCAGGCCGGGGCCGGGTTGGAAGACGATCGGGGTCTGGGCAGTGGCGCAATGCAGGCTCAAGGATCCGATGACGGCGTAGACGATGGTTCTCATGTTTGGGGTCTATGAAGCAAAGCTTCCAATGACCGCTATGAAGTCGACATGAGGTTGGTCATGCACCGGCCTGATCGGGGTCAGGCTAGTGGAGCGTAACACACATGTGGTCTCAGCAGGCGTCGTTCGGATCGAGGTAGCGATCGGCGGGTGGCCTGGTCAGGCTGGATCGCGTGTAAGAGGGAGGTAGGATGGTCTCCGCGGTGGACCGGCAGTTCACGGCGTGACCCACGGCCCGCCGCGCGTCACGTTCTCGAACAGCGTTCCATTGAAACGGAACAGCCCACCGCTGAAGCCGAACCAGAGCGTGCCCTGGCTGTCCTCCAGCACCGCCTGAACGCCGAAGTACCGGGTCAGTTCCGGCCGCTCGGTGCGATCAAATAGTGTGAACGCGTTGCCATCGTAGCGGTAAGCACCCACGCCCACGGCACCGACCCATACCTGGCCGGAGCGCAACGCGTACACCGTGTAGATATCGTTCGCGGTAAGACCCTTCACATCCTCGAAGCGCGTGAAGCTCTTGCCGTCGTAACGACTGAGTCCGCCTTCCTTGATCGGCGGAAAGTCGGAGGTGATGGACCCGAACCAGATGTTCCCGTTCACATCCTCGGTGATGCTCGCTACGTTGTTGCTGCATAGGCCATCCTCCTGTGTGTAGTGCGTGAAGGTCTTGCCACTTGCACTGAGCGGAGTCGAAGGGTCGTACTGGGTCGCACCGTATCCATCGCGTCCGAACCAGATGTTGCCCTTGCTGTCCTCGATGATCTCCCAGATCTTGCCCTTCACCCACTTGTGCGAGGGTTCCTTGATCGTCGGCACGGGGATGTTGAAGGACTGGAAGCGTGTGCCATCGAAGCGGAACGCGCCATCGTTGGTGCCGGCCCACAAGGTCCCCTTCCGGTCCACGAGCAATACGCAACCCGGCCCGTGCAGACCCTCCGGGGTCTTGAACGCAGTGAACGTGGTGCCATCGAAACGCGTGGCACCGTCGTGCGAACCGATCCAGATGTTTCCCTGCTGGTCCTCCACGATGCTGGAGGACACCATGTCGGCCAGGCCATCCTCCGTGGTGAAGTAGGTGAGCCGTTCACCGGGGACGACCGACGGCGTTGGTGAGTAGCGGATCACGCCATCGCCCACAGTTCCGAACCAGAGGTTCCCTTTGCTGTCCTCGAGGGCCGCCACGATGTAAGCACTGAGCTGTGCCGTGTCCGCAGGTGCCGTGCCCTGCGAGGGAGCAGTGTCGTTCCGGGCATCAGCGGATGATGGTGTCTGCGCGCTGCAGGAAGCCTCTGTCAGTGCGAAGGCGATCAGTGGGGAAGCGATGGTCCAGGTCCGGTGGTGCATGGCAGCGGGGATCTTGGAACAAGGTAGGAGCGTCATCACCGGCCGGGATGAAAGGGATGCACAAGGATCGTTAAGTCGATCTTCCCTTGCTGCCCAAGGCCTTCCGCACTGACGCTGACATCAGCGACCGCATCTGTGTGATCGCCGCGTTGTTGAGTTGACTTAGACGCTCCGGCGCATCCAACCCTTGTCGGATCAACAGCGCATTGATGCTTTCCATGTTCGACTGAATTGAGGATCATAGATGTCTGAATTCTAAACCCCTCGAATTCGAGGGATTTTGAGTGGGGATCACCAGCATCGAACCCACTAGAGACTTCACTCAAGTCCAATTGTGGCGAATTCGCCCTAATTGGATCCTGGGTTTGACGATTCCGGGCCTCTTAACTTGCTCGCACGATGCCAACCAACGCCACCCAGCGGACCATCGATCACAAGCTGTCCTTCCTGCGCACCGACCTGGGCTATGCGCTCATCCGCACCGAGGTGAACGCCGAATACTGCGGTGCCAACCTTCTCGTGTATCGCAGCGAGAAGGCGGCCAAACAACTGGAGATCTCAGCGGATGACGGATACTTCCATTGCGAGATCCGGCGCATCATCGCGGGCAGGCCCGCAGCCTATGAGGATGGCAACAACTGCATCGGTTTCGAGAGCCTGGCCGTGCTGGAGAACAACGGGACCTACGAACACATGGACTACTTCGCGGGTGGCAGCAAGGGCATGAACGGCGTGCTGAAGACCACGGCTGCCTTGTTCCGCCGCCACGCGGCATGGCTTGCTGGTGATGCCTGGATCGACCTGGAGCGCCTGCGCACCTTGCGGCCCTACTTGGTCGATGATGGACCAAGCGTGTTCGACCAACTGGTAAGCGCGCTGAAGCATGCGTTGGACCCCATGGGGTGCACGATCACCTGGCGCAACACGCTGCTACCACCCTATCACCAGGACCGGAGCCCCGATCGCGTCATCCTGGAAGCGGCAGGTCATCCGGTGGAGATCAAGCAGAACGATTGGCGCGATGACCACCTACGCTACACCGTGCGTGTGGACGGCACAGCGGTAAACACTATCGATTACACGGACGGACTGCCGCACGACGAACGGGCCCATCGGACGATCGCAGCGGTGTTGAAGGCGTTGGGGGAGGTGGGGTGAGGGGATGGGAAGGCCACGAGTTATAGACACACGGCAATGGGGGCCACGGGCCATGATCTCTAAAGCGTTAATTTTCCTCCGTGGAAGCGCTGGCAACATTCGAGGTTCGCATTGACGGCAAGCGGGGCAACAAGGACTTGAAGCCGACCGAATTCGACATCCGCGATCTGCGGGGATTGTTGGACGAGGTGGAGGTGTTGTTGTTCCCGAACGATCGTCGTGAACGCCCGGTGATCAGCTACCGGGTTGAAGAAGGTTCCGTTCGCAACATCTTCCAGACCGGTGTTCAGTCCATTGCGAGTTTGGGTGCCGTGATCGGACTGGTCAACTCCCAGCGGACGCTCGATATCCTGGAGCCGCGAACGGCCAAGGCCTTTGAGACCATTCAGCAATGGGCGATCGAGAAGGACTATGCCTTCACGCTGACGACTTCCACCAATCCTTCTGAAGAGCTTCGCGTGGATCGTTCCACGGCATATTTCCGCAGTGAAGCCACGGTGGTGGAAACAGAACTATACCTGTACGGCAAAGTGACCGACGCAGGTGGCAAGGAGAAGCCGAACATCCACTTGCAGGTGGAGGGTCAGGGAATCTTCACCGTTGAAGCCGAGGAATCATTCCTCGCGGCATTGGAGAACAACATCCTCTACCATCAATTGGGCATCCGTGCGATAGGTCGCCAGAACGTGCAGACGGGTGAGATCGAACGCGGCTCCTTGAAGCTGATCGAACTGATCGACTACGACCAACGCTACGAGGACAACTACCTGGCACGGCTGCAGGCCAAGGCCAAGGGCTGGCTGAAGGACATCGACCCAGACCAATACCTCAACGATGTCCGCGGGCAATACGATGTTTGAAGGCGTCCTGCTGGATACGAGCTTCATCATCCGCCTGCTGAAGACGGACGACCCGGTGCACGGGAACACGAAGGCTTGGTTCCGCTGGTTGCTGGATCACAAGATTCCTATGCACCTCAGCACGATCTCCATTTCCGAGTTTTGTGTAAAGGGCTCGTTCGATCAACTGCCGCTGCGCAACGTGCGCGTCCTGCACGGCATCCCTGGCACCCGCACTGTACCATTACCAGGTGCGCGGCCCTACGGGCATTATCGGGGTCGGGAAGCTCACGATCGTTCGCTGATCCGCTTCCGTACCATGAAGCGCCGCACGAACCCGAAATGGGCCGTTCGCGCGGCTCTTCTGTTCTTGACCTATTGGACGTATAGTCACAAAGCAATGGGGCAGGGACTAAACAACCTTTGGCTGGGTGGGACGAACAGCGAGGAACCAGTGCCATTTGGTGGCACGGACCTGAACTTCATCTCGGGCAGTGTGGCGGTATCCTATATCAATCGGGACATTGACTTCCGAAGGACCTCGGCAAACATCACGGATCAGGGCGGGAACCTGCTGTTCAGCACCAATGGCGCTTATATCGCCAACGCTACTGGGGACACTATGTCGAATGGGTCCGGACTTAATCCGAGCGACTACACGGCCCAGTTTCCGGAAGGATTGAACATATCGCAAGCGGATCTCATCCTGGCCAAACCCGAGGCTTCCGGGGGCTACTATCTCTTCCACGGCACCTTGGATGACCAGATGGGACAATCCGCGCTTTTCCTCTACTTGACGGTTGTGGACATGAGTTTGAATGGAGGGCTTGGTGGAGTGGTCACCAAGAATCAAATACTGATCGCTGATGCGCTGAACGTCGGGAAGATCACGGCGGTTCGCCATGCGAACGGCCGAGACTGGTGGGTCTTCTGTCACAAGCAGAACACCAACATCTTCTATCGTCTCTTGGTCACACCAAGCGGAGTGTCCGCGCCAGATCAACAATCCATCGGGGTAACTCGGTATGCGGATGTCGGTCAGGTGTGCTTTTCGCCCGACGGCAGCAAGTTCGCTTATTACTGGGGCGATGGCGAGGATCTTGAGGTCTTTGACTTCGATCGCTGCACGGGCCTCTTCTCCAACCCGGTACACATCCTGATCGATGACTACGACCAGATGGGCGGGGTGGCCTTCTCTCCGAACAGCCGCTTCCTTTATGTGTCATCTGTCGAAGACGTTTACCAATATGATATGCAGGCACCGAACATTGAGGCTTCCATGGTCCACATCGCCACATGGGATGGATTCTATTCCCCTGGGCCACCATTCGCCACGCTCTTCGACCTCGCGCAACTTGCTCCCGATGGCAAGATCTACATCGCTACGGGGAACTCTACGTTGCACCTGCATGTGGTGAACGATCCCGATCAACCTGGTCTGGCCTGCAACATGGTCCAACATCAGTTGGAACTACCCACATACTATTCCAACTCACTACCCAACCACCCGAACTACCACTTGGGACCAGTGGATGGAACTGTGTGCGATAGTCTAGGGATCAATGCTGGCATCTACGATCAAGCACAGGCTTTGGTCATCCAAGGCTTTCCCAATCCGAACTCTGGACAATGCACACTAAGCTATCCGGCGCAAAGCGGCGTGGGCGAATTGGAAGTGCGCGACTTGTCCGGGCGCATTGTGCGGAGCGAACGGATCCCGCAATGGAGTACGGTGCATCGCGTGGCACTCGATCATGCAGCAGAAGGGTTGTACATGTGCCGGATGCGATGGCAAGGACTGGAGGCCGTTGTGCGGATCATCATTGAGCACTGAACTTCGAATGGTGTAGGCTCTCCTTTGCGTGAGGGGGCGCAGCGGCAGCCCTGCGCAGGCGGGGCCTTGCGGCCGCCTGCAACGAGGAGGCGACGGAGGAGCCCCCGCAGTGCCGCGACCGCTGGAAACGACAAGTCAGGCTATAGCGTAGCACCCGACCCCGGCTGCATTTGAGCCGGGGGCACGCCCTCATTCACGCATTCGCAATGACCTCCCCGGCATTTCTGAGATGCGTCTTCCGCGCTTTCCTGATCCTACAGCTCACCACCTTGTACTCGGGGCATCCGCCGTACGGCGGACCAGCGAATCGCTCACGCTGCTGGTCTTAAGGTTGAGCATCATTTCCGGGAAGTGGAAGGTGCTGCTGAAGATGCCGGGCTTCATTTGGAATGTGTCGCATATCGTTCCCACTGCTCGCGAATGATGTCCAGGATACGTGGGGAGAGCTGTCGTGTCTTCGCAAGTTCCTGTGCTTCGGGCCACTCGACGAACGAGATGGCCACCGCGTTGGCGATCTCACCGATCGCATCTGGGCGTTGTACGACTTGGTCCAAGAACTGAAAGATCTCTTCCGCCACCTCCGGGGTATCGCGACATAGACCAGCAAGATGACCCATCTGCACATGCAAGAGATTTTCGTCCTGTTTCAACCAGGGCTGCAGCTTCCCCCAACGCGCGATCACATCCGCGCTGAAAGCACGCTCGTCGTATTGAGGGACGATCCTGAAGTCGACCATCACGACACGTTCATGCCAACCTCTCCAGTCTTCCTGATCCGACAGCTCACCACCTTGTACTCCGGGCACGACCTGTCCCGCCCCAGTGGGATCACCAAGCTGTCGATCACGCTGCTAGTGATGTGGTTGAGCATCATTTCCGGTTACAAGATCTTGCCACCATATGCTGGATAGGTCTTCTTGCTGTTCACCCAATGGTTAACGCCTCCGCTCTTATCCAAGTAGAATGACACGAACCAACAGTAGTTCGGTTGATGAGTACCGCCCCCACGCCAAAGCTCGAACAAGTACCAGTGATCGGGCTCCATGATGGCCCTCAATGGTAAGGGTGAGAAAGTAGTGGTCGATACCGAGTCGAATAGCATTATGCTATCCGACCTAAGATCAAGTTTGCGGTAGCGTACCTCACGGTAGATCTGCTCCAACGAATCGCGCCAATGCTCCATTTGCCCTGGCTTAATATCAGACGACTGCTCAGCATGCCGCTCGATGAACTCATTCTCCAACGTAACACAGTGATGGCGGTTCAAGGTGTTCTCATTGATGAACTCCATGGCATTGCGTGCGAAGAACCTCAACGTGTCCGTAATCGTATCTGGCATGACGCCTGCCCACTTGTATAGTCGAACGTCACCGAGGCGATCATGCTTCGCATTGACCGTCATCGCCTTCCGATCGACTTTGTACTTAGGGTAGGTTGGACCCGGCTTGGAGGCAGCGAGCAAGAGCGCTAAACACGCACTGTACAGTATGGTGGCGTGAATTGCCATTGGAATGCGCTACATGCACGATCACGCCTTCGCCACCACTTCCCCCGCCTCCCGCAAATGCGTCTTCCGCGCCTTCCGAATTCGGCAGGAGACCACCTTGTACTCCGGACACATCGCCAAGCTGTCACTTACACTCGACGTGATCAGGTTCAGCATCATCTCCGGGAAGTGGAACGTACTGGAGAGGATCCCCGGCTTCACCTCGTCGGTGATCAGGGCCTTGATGTCCACTTTGCCGCGCGCGCTTTCCACGCACACCATGTCACCCTCGGCGATGCCGTGCTGGGCGGCGTCCTCGGGGTTGATCAGCAGCACGTCCTCGGTGAGGATGGCCCCGTTGCCGGTGCGCCGCGTCATGGCGCCGCAGTTGTAGTGCTCCAGCTCGCGGTTGGTGGTGATGATGTAGGGGAACTCCGCCTGGTTGGCCTTCACCTCGGGGCTCATCTGCCACGCGTTGAAGTAGAAGTGGCCGAGCCCGCGCTTGAAGGTGTCGGTGTGCAGGATCTTGGTGTCGGTGCCGTCGGCGTTCACGGGCCATTGTTTGCCTTGCTCGCCGAGCTCGTCCCACTTCACGCCCTTGAAGAAAGGCGCGATGCGGCTGATCTCCTCGAGCACCCACTTGGGATGGTACACACCTTCCCCCCTCTCCTTGGGAGAGGGGCCTAGGGTGAGGGCGTATTTGTTGCCGCTCTTGCGACCGGTCTTCTTCGCGTAGCGCTCCATGATGTCGCAGATGATCTGGCCATCGGGCTTGGTGCCTTCCACCGGTGACACGGCGGCGTTCACGCGCTGGATGCGGCGCTCGCCGTTGGTGAAGGTGCCGCTCTTCTCCAGGAAGCTGGCGCCGGGCAGCACGACGTGCGCGAGCTTGGCGGTCTCCGTCATGAAGAGCTCCTGCACCACGAAGAGGTCGAGCGCGCCGAGGGCCTTGCGCACGTGGTTGGTGTTGGGGTCCGTCTGGCCCATGTCCTCGCCGCAGACCCACATCGCTTTCAAGGTGCCGGCGAGCGCGGCATCATACATCTGCGGGATCTTCTTGCCGACGACGTTCGGCACGTGCACACCATAGAAGTCGTCGTAGAGCTTGCTGTACTCGGGCGTATCCACGGCGAAGTAGCCGGCGCCCTGGTGCGGCTGGCAGCCCATGTCGGCGGCGCCCTGCACATTGTTCTGTCCGCGCAGCGGGTTCACGCCCACGCCGCGGCGGCCGATGTTGCCGGTCATCATGGCGATGTCGGCGATCTGCATCACAGTGAAGGTGCCCTGGTAGTGCTCGGTGACGCCCAGTCCGTGGAAGCTCATCGCGGCGGGTGAGCTCGCGTAGGCGATCGCCGCTTGGCGCACCAGCTCGCGGTCCACGCCCGTGACCTTCTCCATCTCGGCGACATCCACGCTGAGCAGTTCCTTCTTGAAATCCTCGTAGCCCTCCGTGCGCGTGTCGATGAACTCCTGCTTCACCAGGCCCTCGCTCACGATGTAGTACATGAACATGTTGAGCAGCGCCACGTTGGTGCCGGGGCGCAGCTGCAGGTGGTACTTCGCGTAGCGGGCCAGCTCGGTGCGGCGCGGGTCGATCACGATCAGGGTCTTCCCCTTCATGATCTGCTGCTTGATCTTGGCGCCGGTCACCGGGTGCGCGTCCGTCGGATTCGCACCGATCACCATGATCAGCTGCGTGTCCTTCAGGTCGTCGATGCTGTTGGTGGCCGCGCCGGTGCCGAAGGTCTTCTGCATGCCGAGGGCGGTAGGCGAGTGGCACACGCGCGCGCAACTGTCGATGTTGTTGGTGCCCACCTGCACGCGGAAGAATTTCTGCATGAGGTAGTTCTCCTCGTTCGGGCAGCGCGCGCTGCTCACACCGGCCAGCGCATCGGGTCCGTGCTTTTCCACGATATCCGCGAAGCGGTCCACGATGAAATCGTAGGCTTCGTCCCAGGTCGCGGGAACGAGCTCGCCATCTTTTCGGATCAGCGGCGTACGCAGTCGCTCCGGATGATCATAGAAGTGGAAGGCGTAGCGGCCTTTCAGGCAGGTGTGCCCTTGGTTCGATTCGGCATCATAGGGCGCGGTGATGGCGACGACCTTGTTGTCCTTCACCTTCACCTCCAGGTTGCAGCCCACACCGCAATAGGTGCATACGCTGCGCACCACTTCATCGGCCTTGGTCTCCTTGCTCTTGAACACATCGGTGATGGCGCTCGTGGGGCAGGCTTGCGCGCAGGCGCCGCAGCTCACGCAATCGCTCTTGAAGAAACTCTCGTCCGTGCCCTTCACGATGTGGTTGTCAAAACCGCGACCGGCCATCGTGAGCACCATTTCGCCCTGCACTTCATCGCAAGCGCGCACACAACGGTAGCAGCTGATGCACGCGCTGAGATCCGATACCATATAGGGATGGCTCGTGTCGATCGGCGTGCTCAAGTGGTTCTTGCCCTTGGGGTAACGCACGCTGTCCACGTCGAAACCGATCTGCTGCACCACATTGTACAGTTCGTTGGCGCCGTGGTCCTCCTTCTTCAGTCGCTCGGTATCGTAATCGGTGAGCACCAGCTCGATGATGTTCTTCCGCAGCCGCTCCATGCGCGGGCTGTTGGTGGTGATGTACATGCCCTTGCCCACAGGCGAGTGGCAGGAGGCCATTACGCGGGCGGGCGTCAACTCCAATTCCTCTGTCATGCCGGCCCCAGAGCCGGCATCGCGCTTAGGCACTGCCATTTGGACTTCCACGGAACACACGCGGCAGCTACCGAAGGGCTCCAGGTTCGGTGCATCGCAAAGTGTGGGCACCGGGTTGGGACCGATGTGTCGGCGCATGAAGGCCAGCATCGTCTCGTTCTTGTTGATCGGGTAGGCCTTGCCGTCGATATAGGCGACGTCGACCTCGGTGGCAGCCTGCCCCGGGCGCGACCCGGGGTTGCTCGTGGAGGGAGCGGACTGGGTGCGCGCCGATGGAGGTGCGGTGGTGCCGTGTTTGGCGGTGGGCGTGTTCATGGCGGGAAAGGGCTGACGCACGAAGATAGGAAGGGCGCCATCCCCTTGGATGCACGCGTTGGATGCGTTCCGCGGCTATCGCGACCGGTCCTTCTGGATCTTCCCTTGCACGGTGCGTCCGTCGGCAAGCGCGATCCGATAGAGGTAAACGCCTTGGGCAAGCGTGCTCACATCGAGCGACAGCCTGCCCTGGAACGGGGTGGTCGAGAGCGTTCTTCCGCTCAGGTCGAACAGGGCGAATCGGGCGTTTCCGGCCGTGTGGAGGGTGACGCTGACCTGTTCCGCGCAGGGGTTCGGATGGGTGGAGACCACAGGGCTGTCATCGGACGACACGGCCATGGACGTGGCCAGGTCGCAGGGGCTGACCTGCTCCATCATGTTGTTCAAGCCCCAACGGCTATGCCCTCCCTGCAGGTACAGGCCGTTGTCAGCATACTGGCACGCCGGTCCGGCGCTCTCGGGGAGTTCGATCACGCCCAGGTGCGTGTCCAAGGCCGCATGCGCCACGTAGATCTTCCCATCGGGTGCGAGCTTCAAGCTGTACGGGTTCCCCGCCGTGGGGATCTCCGCGCGGGAACCGATGATCACCGAAAGGTCGTTGGAGGAGAGGTCGTACTGCAGGAGCCGCGCATCGTCTGCGAGCGGGCTGTACCACTGGCCCACGTAGAGCATGTTCCCGCTCGCGGAGAAGGACGCGCCATACAGGCCGCTCGCATTGCCCAGGCCATCGTAGGCACCGTTCTCCGGAAGTGTGAGCAGGCCGCTCAGTGTGCCGGTCGCGTTGTCGAACGTGAAGAGCTCGATGTCCGGCTTGTACAGGGTGACCGCCACCACCCGCGAGCCGTCCGGCGAAGCCTTCAATTCACCGATGGCATCATAGGTGGCCCCGTTGATGTCACTGTGGACCTTGCCGATGTGGGAGACCACCGGGACCGAAGCCACCCCTGCGGAGGTGACCAGGAAGGCCAGGTACGCATCGCTTCCATATTCATGGCCCAAGATCCACACGTCCGTGCCGTTGGCATGCCGGATGGCCGTGATCTTCTCCGTGACGGGTGTCGGATAGAGCAGGCTGTCGGTGAACGCGATGCCACCGGAGCCACCGTTCAGGGTCATGTCCACCGCGTGGAAACGGTAGCCTTGCCCCGAGAAAGCCTGTACTTCCGAAGTGAAGATGTAGTAGAGATGGGCGGATCCGGGTTTCTGAACGATGGTGACCTGGGTGATCGTGTTGCCGTTCGTGACCAGGGACGACCCGGTCATGAGCTGGCCGTTGCGGTCCCACACCTGCGCGGAGTTCGTGCAGAACAGGTACTCCCCCGTGGTGGCATCGGAGACCGTGGCGCATCCTTCGTAGCCATTGATCGGGCCATCCGAAAGCACCACGACCTGGCACTCCTCGTTGAAATGAAGACCGGCACCATCGTTCCCGAAGTACCAGGTGTTCGCCTGCCGTTGTCCAAGGCAGAGGAGCGGAATGGAAGCGATGAGCATGCAGCAGAGGCGCAACAGGGTCGGTACCGGATGCGATGGGCAGGGAGGCATGGCGGAGCGGGGGTCAAGTGCGGTCCTACCGGACCGAAGTGGCGCGATGCACCAAGATAGGGTATGGCTGTGGCACCGGTGTGTACCCGGCGATGCTGACCGGCATGCGGTTACATTCGGAACGCCATGCGCTCGCTCTTCTTCCTTTGGTTCACGGTGGCAGGTGGTTCTGCTGAAGCCCAAGGGCAGGACAGTTCCCTGCACTACCGTGTCTCGCGGGAGCATCACGACGAGCTCACCTTGCGAACGGGTTACCATCAGGGCACCTATGGCTTCTTCGAGGTCGGCATTGGCCGAAGCATCTTTGGCATGGGGCACCTGCCCTATGGGGCGGGTCTGCACATGGGGGTGGAAACCCGGGTGGACCGCTTGGAGCTCCTGGGCTACAAGGCCGGATTCTTCATTTCAGCCGTGTTCGCCTTCGGGGCGCATTACATCCGGTATGTCGAGGGTGGTGATGGAATGGACGTGCTGCGCCCGGAGTTGGGCTTTGGTCTGGGCAAGGCGAAGGTGACCTACGCGTACAATCTGCGCCTCTCGAAGCCGGAGCTTCCCGGTGTGAGCACCCACATGCTCAGCCTTAACTATGATCTGCGCCTCTTGCGCCTCTCCGGTGATGAACGTCGGCGGGTGCACCACTGAGCGATCGCCATCCTACTTTTCGGCCATGACCGATGAACGCAAGGAGACGGACCAAGGAGCAGGCGGGCCGGTGCGGATCCGCAACGCCGATGGCACACCCTATGAGGTTCCGGTGGAAGGGTCGCTCGCCCTGCTGGCACTTGGATACAAGGGCCTGATGGCCTGGCGCGCTAAACGGCAACAGGTGCGCAGGGATGCGAACGAAGCCCGCCCGAAGCCATGAGCAAGCCCAAGCGCAAGGTGTTGGTGATCGGCTGGGACGCCGCCGACTGGAAGGCCATCGACCCGATCATGGACCAGGGCCTGATGCCCAACCTCGAACGGCTGGTGAACGGCGGTGTGCGTGGACGCATCGCCACGCTCGATCCGCCGCTCTCGCCAATGTTGTGGACGAGCATTGCCACCGGCAAGCGACCGTACAAGCATGGCATCCTCGGCTTCACCGAAGTGGGTCCCGATGGTGCGGTGCGCCCGATCACCAACCGTGACCGGAAGGTGAAGGCGATCTGGAACATCCTCACGCAGCAAGGCCTGCGATCGCACGTGATCGGGTGGTGGCCCAGCCACCCCGCCGAGCCGATCAACGGCACCATGATCAGCAACTTCTACCAGCGCGCCACGCGGCCCATCAACGAGCCCTGGGTGATGCGCGAAGGCACCGTGCATCCGGCAGCGGAAAGCCTGCACTACGGGAACCTGCGCATCCATCCCGCCGAGCTCACGGCCGCCCATATCGCCCCGTTCATCCCCGACTTCGCGCAGGTGGACCAGACCAAGGAGAAGGTGCTGGAGACCGTGGCCACATTGCTGGCCGACTGCTCCACGGTGCACGCCGCCGCCACCTGGATCCTGGAGAAGGAGGAGTGGGACTTCGTCGGTGTCTATTACGATGCCATCGACCACTTCAAGCATGCGTTCATGAAGTTCCACCCGCCCCGCAGGCCCCACATCCCGGAGCGCGAGTTCGAACTGTACAAGGGGGTGGTGCAGGCCGCGTATCAATACCACGACCTGATGCTCGGCCGCCTCCTGGAACTTGCCGGTGAGGACGCCACGGTGATGTTGCTGAGCGACCACGGCTTCCATCCTGACCACCTGCGTCCGCTGTCGGTGCCCAAGGAACCCGCCGGACCGGCTGTGGAGCACAGCCCCTTCGGCATCTTCTGCCTGAACGGTCCCGGCATCAAGAAGGATGAGCTCGTCCATGGTGCCGGGCTGCTGGACATCACCCCCACGCTCCTCACGCTCTTCGGTCTCCCGGTCGGTGCCGACATGGACGGAAAGCCCCTGCTCGATGTGTTCGAGGCGCCTCCGGAACTGGAGGTGATCCCAAGCTGGGAGGCAGTGGATGGGGAGTGTGGCATGCATCCTCCGGCATCCGATGGGCAGGCCTTCGCGGACATGGACAAGGAGTCGTTGGCGCAGTTGGTGGAGCTGGGCTACATCGAGGATCCCGGCGAAGCACCGGCAGAGGCTGGCGCGCGCACTGTGCGGGAGAACCGCTTCCACCTGGCCAAGGCCTACCTCGATGGCGGGCGTGTGCAGGACGCCCTGGAGCAGTTGTTCGACCTCTTCGACGAAGCCCCTGAACAGCAACGTTATGCCCGCGAACTGATCCGTGCGTTGTTGTTGGTGCGGCGTGCCGCCGATGCCCGTTCGGTGCATGAGCGTGCGCTCCTTGCCCAGGAGAAGGCCCACGAGGAGAAGCGAACCTCCGCCTTGGAGAAGAAAGGAGAGGAGGAAGGCAAGGACCTCGGCCCCTTCGTGCCGAGCGGCAACATGCGCGCCCTGGGGGCGTCGATCATGGAAGGGGAAGGGCGGTATCGCGAGGCCTTGGCCGAACTGGAGCGCCTTGCTCTTCGTCCCGGCATGGAGGAGAAGCTGCAGCTGCGCATCGGCCAGGCGCTGGCGAAGCTGGGGCGATGGAAGCAGGCCCTGGAGGCCTTCGATCGTGCGGTGCGCCATGACCCGCGATCCGTGTCCGCACATCAAGGCCAGGGTCTCTGCCTGTTGAAAATGGGCCGCGCGGAGGAAGCGGCCGATGAACTGCTGGAAGCGGTGGCCCTGCGCTTCGAAACACCCCTGGCCCATTACCACCTGGGCGAGGCCTATTATAGGATGGGTCTCCATGCCGAGGCACTGCAAGCCTTCCAAGTGGTGTTGCGCATGGCACCCGGCATGAACAAGGCACGGTTGCGCATGGCCCGGCTCTACGAGGACCACCTGGCCCGCCCCGACCTCGCCGAACAGCTCCGAGCACAGGTGAAGGCAAGCGCCGAGGAGAAGGTGATCACCGTCGTGAGCGGGCTGCCCCGATCGGGCACTTCGATGATGATGCAGGCGCTCGTTGCCGGTGGACTGGAGCCCTTCACCGATGCCGAGCGTGAAGCGGATGAAAGCAACCCCAAGGGTTACTTCGAGCATCGCGCGGTGAAGGCACTGGCCTCCGACAACCGCTTCATGGCCGATGCGGTGGGTCGCGTGGTGAAGGTGGTGGCCCCATTGCTCCCCTTCCTTCCTTCCCACTATACCTATAAGGTGGTGTTCATGGAACGGCACATGGACGAGGTGCTGCTCTCCCAGAACCGCATGATCGAACGCCAGGGTAGGTCCAAGGCCGACGGTGCTTTCCGCGTGGGACTGGAGGATGCTTTCCGCACGCAACTGGAGAAGGTGGGTAAGTGGCAGACCAGGAGCCCGTCGGTGCAGGTGTTGCGTGTGCCGTATCACGAAGCGCTCGGTTCAACGCATGAAGTGATGGAGCGGGTGAACACGTTCCTGGGCGGTGAGCTTGATGTGGAGGCCATGGTCGCATCCGTGGATCCGTCGCTCTATCGGAGCCGGAACACGGACAAGGCCGATCGGTGACAGGTCCGTTCGTCTTCAACGCTGGTGGTCTTCTTTCCGGATCTCGTATGATTGTGTCGCGGATCAACTCCCCAACACCGGATACCATGGAAGAAAAACCTACTCCTTCAGGGTCACGCTCGGACAAGTGGAAGGCCTACACGGGCATGGCCGCCGCGTTCCTTGCGATGGACCAACAGGCCGAAGCGCAGGTCATCTACACGGATGTGGATCCTGACGCCGTCATCCTGAACGATTTCTACGCGATCGACTTCGACAACGATGGTACTGACGACATCACCCTCGTTCATGCAGAGTCGAATTTCACGACCAGCTCCGGAACGATCAACGTGCGTGCGGGCCTGGCGGACGGCGACATCATCGGATCGGCCTCCAGCAGTTATGTCTACGCATCGGCCCTTGCCGCTGGTGCGCCGATAGCCCCGGGAAACCCCGAATGGAACGTGACCACGGCCGGGTTGATGGCCTTGCGCCTCGTTTACAGCGCTTCGACCGGCGCTTACGGGGAATTTCTCGGGCAGACAGCCTACCTCGGTTGCCGCTTCGTGAGCGGTCTTGGCGCCACGCACTATGCCTGGGTGCACATCACCGTGGATCCCCAGGTCGCTGACATGACCATTCTGGGATATGCCTTCGAGTCAACACCGAACACAGCGATCCAAGCCGGTGATCAGGGCAGCACCATCTCCATCTTGGAGCGCGGTGGTCCATCCAAGCTGCAGGTGTTCCCCAACCCGGTGCGCGACCGTGCCACCCTGCGCTTGCCTGAAGGGCTGGAGGGTCAGGTGACCGTCGAAGTGCTGGATGGCATCGGGCAGGTGATGCAGCGGAGCGAGTTCAATGCCTCCACCGGCATGCGCACCTCCGAGCTTGATCTGGCCTCCCTGCCTGCCGGTACCTACTTCATGTCCGTACGGAACGGTGATCGCGTGATGCACCGCAAGGTGACCAAGGTGAACTGAGCCGATACCATGTTCATGGAGAGGGCCGCATGGTGCGGCCCTCTTTTCTTTGTGTTGTTGGAGTTGAGCCCGTCCATGGTTCGTGCATGGGTGCACCCGGCCACAGTACCATCGGCGACCCTGCTCGGGAAGGGACCGGGTCACCTTCCATGGTATGAAGTGCCAAGTAGAGCGTGACATGTGCCCTGGTTGGAGAAAGCACGCCCGCTGCGGAGCGGGCCGTTCCGCATGCGACCCAAAGGGACCGGTCGGCTTCATGCATCGATGAGGACATCCATTGATGTGATGACGCTCCATCAGCACAGCACCGGTCGCAAGGAGAAAGGCGATCGCACTTGGACCGGTGATGATGCATTGAACAACACAGGTGAGGTGATCACATCATCAACGTGTTCCGCTCTGATGCGATGATGCGATCCCGATGATCGGTCGATGCTTGAGCTCTGTGCAACATCTTATGAACCGTTCTGTTGAAGTGATCAAGGACGTTGAACGCATCGCATCATGATGTTGTCGATGTGCGTTCAAGCGTGTTGTGATCGGCATCCACTGCGGACTTCAACACGATGATGCGATGTGATCGATCGCGCATCGCTCGCTTGATCATGATCACGCCTCCATGCTTTTTAACAACAGGTCGTTAAAAGAACATTGGGACCCTGTCGCGTGATATAGCGAGTAACGCAATACGTTTGTTCAAACCTCCAGAACAAATGGCAAAGAAAGCTGCGAAGAAGGCCGCCAAGAAGGCTGCCCCCGCGAAGAAGGCAACTGCGAAGAAGGCTGCTAAGAAGGCTGCCCCGAAGAAGAAGGCGACCGCCAAGAAGGCCGCCAAGAAGACTGCGAAGAAGAAGTAATAGCGTTATCGTCAACGCTTGAAGGGTCCGCATCGCGGGCCCTTCGCTTTTTCCGGTCATGCCTCCGTGCAGTGTTCCATCACGCGCGGTGAACATCCCTGTACGAAGCGGCCCCCCCGTGATAGTCAACGCGGGGCCCCGTCGTTGGTCCGTGATAATTGTTGTTTTTTCGTCCCTGGATCGTGCGGTCATCCCCCATCACGCGCAACAGGTACATGCCGCTCTTCAGGTCGTCCACCTGGATGCTGCCACCCTGCACCGTGGTCCGAAGCACCTCCTTGCCGGCCAGGTCGTTCACGATGACGGTGCGGGTGGAAAGGTCTTGGCCGCTGCGCAGCTGGAGCGTGTTGATCGCCGGGTTCGGGAACAGGCTCAGCTCGGTGGCGGCGATGGTCGCCACTCCGGTGCTGAGGTCCTCCACCACGTCCAGGGTGCCGTTGATCGGTGGAGCGTCCACAATGCTCACCAGGCCGGACGGCCAGCGTACGATCACACTGTCGATGGCGGTGTCCGTTCCGATGCCGAAGTGCGTGTTGAGGCTGCTCATGTACCGGAAGCCATCGCCGCTGCGTACGTCGCGGATCTGTGTGCCCATGGCACTATATATCTCCACGCGTGCGCCTATCCCGTTCCCATTGCTCAGGGTTCCGGTGGTGTGCACCTTCAACCAGTTGTTGGCGTTGGCGTTGTTCATCCAGATGGTCCCGCCGTTCTGGATGTCGAGGAACCCGTCGTTGTTCAGGTCGCCGATCGGGCCGTTGTTCGGGTCGATCAGGGTCTGGGTGAAGGTCATGTCCCCGTTGTTCACCATCAGAGCGCCGCCACCCAGCACGTCGAGGTAGCCATCGTTGTCGAAGTCGTGCGTCACGAACTCGATGCTTGTGCCGGTGAAGAGGTCGTAGCCCGAACCGATCGTGACGTTGGTGAAGGTGTTCCCGTCATTGCGCATCAGCTTGTGCCCTCCCCCGCTGAAGGAGCTCGTCCCGATGAGGATGTCCATGTCACCGTCGTTGTCGTAGTCGCCCCAGGCCGAGGACCAGCTCTGGTGGAAGTCCTGCAGGTTCA
>JBIIYP010000096.1:0-3803 GCA_044346705.1 Flavobacteriales bacterium | reverse complement strand
AGCTTCGCCACGGCCTTCCTCCTCATGGGCATTGCGCTGATCTACGGCGTCACAGCGTCCTTCGAACTGGACGTTATCCAGGCGAAGCTCGCGGGCGGCTCCTCCACGCACATCCTGTTCCTGCTGGGTTCGTTCTTCGTGGCCATCGGCCTCTCCTTCAAGGTAGCCGCCGTCCCTTTCCATTTCTGGAGCCCCGACGTGTACGAAGGAGCACCGACCCTGGTCACCACCTTCATGGCCACCGTGGTGAAGACCGCGGCCTTCGCCGGCTTCTACCGCTTCATCCACATGACCGGGCTTCCGCCCGCCCTCGCGAACACGTTGCTGGTGATGACGGTGATGACCCTGCTGGTGGGCAACGTGGTGGCCATGCGCCAGAGCCAGTTCAAGCGCCTGATGGCCTATTCCAGCATCGCGCACAGCGGCTTCCTGCTGATGGCGATCCTGGCCAACGGCGCCATGACGGCCAACACGCTCTTCTACTACACCTTCACCTACGCCCTGGCCACGGTGGGCCTCTTCATCGTGCTGACGCTGGCGAAACGCGCAGCGAACGGCAACGAGGCCATCAGCATCTTCCGGGGCCTGTTCCGGGCGAACCCCTGGCTGGCAGTGGTGACCATGCTGCTGCTGCTGTCGCTGGCGGGCATCCCGCTCACGGCCGGCTTCATCGCCAAGTACCAGGTCTTCATGCTGGCCATCGGCGCCGGCTTCATCAAGACCGCTGTGTTCGCCGTGGTGATGGCGCTGGTGGGCATCTACTACTACGTGCTGGTGATCCGCGAGGCCTTCACGCCCGCCGAGGAAACGCCCGTGCTGGTGGTGAGCCCACTGAACTGGCTGGTGATCACCCTGTGCGGGATCTCGGTTGTGGCCTTCGCGGTGTGGCCGTTGAACCTGGTGTGATCCGGGCCTCTTGTTCCTCCTACTCGTCGGGCTAACTTTGGTCGATGCCCAAGCTCTATGAGTACTTCGGCCTGGTGTTCCTCATGTTCAGCAATGAATACGCCCGATCCATGTGCATGTGCGCCATGGCACTTCAGAGGCTGTGCTCGAACTGATCTTAAGGGACGGGAAATTGGTCGGTGTCTCGTTCCGCAAGCTCTCCAACAAGCGCATGCTTCCACCAGCGAGGCAACGGGAAGCGGAGGCGTTCGTGCGGGCCAAAGCCATGGACATCGTCAAGAAATGGAACGCCTACTTCGTGTTGCACGAACATGTGTCTCCCGAACGCATCACCAAACGCATCAAACCATGATCATTCCTTCCAACGTTCACGTGAAGAAGGCCACCTACATCGGGGACTACCGCATCGGCTTCACGTTCACCGATGGGCACACGAGCGAACTGGACCTACACGGTTTTCTCACCAAGCCCGCGCAACATCCTGAGCTCGCGCGCTACCTGGATGTTACGTTATTCAAGAAGTTCAAGGTCGATCAGCGCGCAGACCTGGTGTGGGGCGACTGGGACATGTGCTTCCCCTTTGCCAGCCTGTACGCCGGGGACGTGAACGTGGATTCCACCGGAGTTCGAAAGCGAGCCTCGAGCCAGCGGAAAAGAGCGACCGTCCGTACGACCGTCTCAAGATCCGCTGCTTCACGAAGCCCGATGGTCCGGAAAGCCCAATAGACGCACTCTGAACGTGCCGCGACCGAACTGGCTGGTGATCACCCTGTGCGGGATCTCGGTGGTGGCCTTCGCGGTGTGGCCGTTGAACTTGGTCGGCTGAACCTTACCCTTTCGATCTCGTAGCTTGACCATCCGATGGATGGCTATCAGATCGTTTATGTGCTCACGAATCCTGCAATGCCGGGATTGGTGAAGATCGGGTTCTCGACCAACGAGGACGCGAATGTTCGCATTGCACAACTATACACTTCGGGTGTGCCTGTACCCTTCAGGCTCGAATTCGCCTGTCGCGTGCGCAATGCGAAAGAGGTAGAGCAGGCGCTACACCTGGCTTTCGGGCCCCAGCGCTTCAACCCACGGCGGGAGTTCTTCTCGATCGAGCCCGAACAGGCCATCGCCATCTTGAGACTTCTGCATACTGAGGAGACGACAGAAGAAGTTCAGGCACAGCCTTCTGGGTTGGACGCCCAGGACCTGGAAGCCGCAGAACATCTCAGGAAACGCAGGCCGAACTTGAACTTCTTCGAAATGAAGATCCCAGAAGGAGCTCAACTGCTCTCGGTCAATGACGAGTCAGTCGCAACTGTGATCGGTCCCAAGAAGATCCTATTCCGAGGAGAAGAAACTTCACTGACCGGTGCAACGAAGGAAGTACTAGGTGTTCCCTATGCCGTGAATCCTGGTCCACATTGGACATACGAAGGCCGGACCATCACTGACATCTACAACGAGACCTACTCGGACGTAGATCAGTGAGCTCAGTGCCCCAATTCCCCTTCCCATTTGCTCACCACGCTGGTGGCGATGGCGTTGCCCACCACGTTGGTGGCGCTGCGGCCCATGTCGCAGAAGTGGTCGATCGGCAGGATGAGGGCGATGCCTTCCACCGGGACACCGAACATGCCGAGGGTTGCGGCCACGACCACGAGTGAAGCGCGCGGCACACCGGCGATGCCCTTGCTGGTGAGCATGAGCGTGAGCAGCATGGTGAGCTGCTGGCCGAAGTCCAGGTGGATGCCATAGACCTGCGCGATGAAGAGGCTGGCGAAGGTCATGTACATCATGCTGCCGTCCAGGTTGAAGCTGTAGCCCAGCGGCAGCACGAAGCTCACCACCTTGTCCTTGCAGCCGAAGCGTTCCAGTTCCTCCATGAGCTTGGGCATCACGGCCTCGGAGCTGGTGGTGCTGAAGGCGATGGTGATGGGTTGGATGATGCGGCGCATGAGCTCCTTGAGGCGGTGGCCCAGGAAGATGTAACCGACCACCAACAGCACGATCCACAGCACGGCCAGGCCGATGTAGAACTCGCCGATGTACACCGCGTAGGTGGAGAGCACGCCCAGCCCGTGGATGGCGATCACCGCGGCCACGGCTCCGAACACGCCCAGCGGCGCGAAGTTCATGACATAGGTGACCATCTTCAGGATCACGTGGCTCACGCTCTCCAGCAGCAGCACCACCGGCTTCGCGTAATCGCCGATGCTGGCGCAGGCCACCCCGAAGAAGATGCTGAACACCACGATCTGCAGCACCTCGTTCACCGCCATGGCCTCGATGATGCTGCGTGGGAACACGTGCTCGATGAACTGCTTCAGCGTGAAGCCCTGGGTCTTGCCGATCACATCGCTCGCATCACCGGAAGCGGTGAGCTTGAGGCCCACGCCGGGTTCCAGCAGGTTCACCAGCACCATGCCCAGGAGCAGCGAGATCAGCGAGGCCGTGAAGAACCACAGCAGCGCGCGACCCCCCACACGGCCCACGGTCTTCATGTCGCCGAGCTTGGCGATGCCCACCACCAGCGTGCTGAACACCAGCGGCGCGATGATCATCTTCACCAGCCGGAGGAAGATGTCGGTGAGGATCTTGAGGCTTTCGGCCACCTCCTTGCGGCCGGCCTCCTCCATGTTCAGGTTCATGCCGTAGCCCACGGCGATGCCGAGCACCATGGCCACGAGGATGTAGACGGTGAGTCGGTTGTTCTTGGACAGCATGGCGTGAAAGTAAAGTCCCTCAGGCGTCCCGCCTGAGGTCCGTACGCTCTTCGGGTGCATGGCCATCATCCGGCAACAGGCGGGACGCCTGTTGGACCCTGACCGCTGACATCTTGCCCAGGGCCTGAAATGAACGCAGGGTCCCTTGCGGACACCCTGCGTGAGGTTTGTCCCTCAGGC
>JBIIYP010000035.1:0-39825 GCA_044346705.1 Flavobacteriales bacterium | reverse complement strand
GGTTCCCCTTCTCCAACCCGGGGTATCAGGGCTACTACGAGAACTTCGACGAGATCCTTGAACGCAATGGTCGTCGCAATGGCGATCAGCCGCTCGAGGTCTACGGCCTGTGGAACAACATCGGCACGATCAACAACCAGTACCTGGACGCCCAGAGCCAGCAGTTCCGCGTGTCCGCCAGCGGATCGGCCGACATGGGCAAGCACGCCGTATCCATCGGTGTGGAATACGAACAGTTGACCCGCCGGAGCTACAACCTCGCCCCGGTGGGATTGTGGACGCGCGCCCGCCAGCTCGCCAACTTCCACCTCAACGAACTGGACAAGTCCGATAGCGTGATCACCTATCCGCTGGGAACCACTCCTTATGTGGACTACGACCCATTGGTGGGCAATGACCAGGCCTTCTTCGATAGCCAGTTGCGGCGGTCATTGGGACTGGACCCCCGGGGCACGGACTTCCTGCAGGTGGACGCCTACGACCCTTCCGTCTACACCATCGATATGTTCAGCGCGGATGAGCTCGTGAACAGCGGCAACAGTACCCTGGTCAACTACTTCGGGTATGACCACACCGGCGAGAAGGTGAAAGGCCAGCGCAGCATCGACAAGTTCTTCGATGAGCGCGACGCGAACGGCAATTTCACCCGCATCCAGGCGCCCTTCGCGCCCATCTACATGGCCGGGTATGTGATGGACAAGTTCGCCTTCGATGACATCATCTTCAACGTGGGTGTGCGCGTGGACCGCTACGATGCGAACCAGGGGGTGCTGAAGGATAAGTACCTCTGGCGGAACGCCTATACGGCAGGCAGCACGGTGCCGGTGGCCAGTGTGCAGAACGATCTGGCGAACCGCCCGAGCAACATCGGCGATGACTACGTGGTGTACGTGGACAACATCAACAACCCTACGGCCGTGGTGGGTTACCGCGATGGGGATAACTGGTTCAATGCCGATGGGGTGCAGCTGAACGATCCCTCCGCGTTGCGCACCTCCGAGGGCATCGCGCCCTACCTGCTGCGCAACAGCGACGGCAGCCTGGAGGGTGACCTGCCCGGTAGCAGCCTGACGAAGGAGGCCTTCGAGGACTACAAGCCGGTGGTGAACGTGATGCCCCGTGTGGCGTTCAGCTTCCCGATCAGCGACGAAGCCGTGTTCTTCGCGCACTACGACATCCTCACCCAGCGCCCCACCAGCGCTTCCCGCCTTGACCTTTTCGGGCTGTCCTACATCCAGGCCACGGGCGATATCCTGAACAACTCGGCGCTGAAGCCGACGAAGACCATCGATTACGAGCTCGGCTTCCAGCAGGTACTGACCAAAGCCAGCTCCTTGAAGATATCCGCCTTCTACCGCGAACTGCGAGACCAGATCCAGTTGCGCAACGTGGTGGACGCATGGCCGGTGAGCTACCGCACCTATGACAACCTCGACTTCGGGACCGTGAAGGGCCTGACGCTGGCCTATGACCTGCGCCGCACCGGGAATGTGTGGTTGCGCGCCAGCTACACCCTGCAGTTCGCGGATGGCACGGGTTCAGGTCCCAACACGGGGATCAGCCTCATCAACTCCGGCCAGCCGAACCTGCGGACGATCTCGCCCCTTGACTTCGATCAGCGCCACCGCATCCAGACCACCTTCGACTTCCGCTACGGGGATGGCAAGGATTACAACGGTCCGATGCTGTTCGGAACGCCCTTCTTCCAGCGCACGGGCATCAACGTGGTGTCGATCCTGGGCAGTGGCACGCCCTACAGCCGCAGCAGCCGCGTGATCAACGAAGGTCAGGGGATCGGCAGCCACACCCTGGATGGATCGCTGAACGGTGCACGCCTGCCCTGGCAGTTCACCACCGACATGCAGATCGACCGCGACATCCCATTGACCTTCGGGAAGGATGGTGCGGACAAGGGCAAGAGCGCCAACCTGAACGTGTACCTGCTGGTGACCAATGTGTTCAACACACAGAACGTTGTGGGTGTCTGGCGTGCCACGGGTTCACCCACGGATGATGGGTACCTGGCCTCACCGCTCTACACCAATGAGATCGCCCTGCAGACCGATCCGCAGAGCTACAGCGATCTCTACGCCTTGAAAGTGAACAACCCGTTCAACTTCGGAGCGCCCCGGACGATCCGTCTCGGTGTGCGCTTTGATTTCTGACCGATAGATGCGAATGACCATGAACACGATGAACATTCCCCGGATCGCCGGTCTTGCGGCCATGACCGCATTGGTCGGCCTGGCGGCAACACCAGTTGGTGCCCGCGAATCCACTTGGGCCAATGGCCCGGGAGGAAGTGGTGGTAATGGCAGTGGCGGTTCAGGCGTTGTGACCAGCGGCCCCAAGGCCGTGGGTTGCGCTCCCTCCACGGCCATCGCCGTGCTGGAGTTGAACAACGTGCGGGCCCGGATCGAGACCGGAGGAAGCATGTGGCAGAACCGTGCCACGGGCAATGCCGCCTATTTCGTGCCCAAAAGCGCGGACCAGTCCATCCCAGGCCCAAGTCCCCTCTTTGCAGGTGCACTTTGGATGGGGGGGATCTCTCCCGATAACCAGCTCAAGCTGGCGGCGGTCCGCTTCCGCCAGGTGGGTAACGACTTCTGGCCCGGTCCCCTGACCAATACGGGGGATGCCTCGGTGACGGCCGAGACCTGCCAGGCCTACGACCGCTTCTGGCGCACGGAACGCAACGCTGCCGCCGAGCACCTCGCGTTCTACAACTGCCTGGCCGACCCCGATTGCGACCAGGCCACGGAGTTCCCCAATGGCTACGTGACCCCGATCTCCTTCCTGGAGTGGCCCGCCATCGGTGATGTGTCCCAGGGCCAGGACCTGTACATCGCCCCCTTCCAGGACTACAATGGTGATGGCGACTACCAGCCCTCGGATGGTGATTATCCGCAGTACGACCTCAACGGGACGATCGATTGCAAGAGCAAGTTCCGCGAGGACCCGGTTCCCTTGTTCGGTGACGAGAACCTGTGGTGGGTGTTCAACGACAAGGGCAATGTGCACACGGAGACCGGTGGTCTGCCGATCGGCATGGAGATCCGTGCACAGGCCTTCGCGTTCAGCACGAACGACGAGGTGAACAACATGACCTTCTACAACTACGTGCTCATCAACCAGGGCACCCAGACCCTGACCAATGCCTACTTCGGTCAGTGGGTCGATGCGGACCTGGGATGTTCCAACGATGACTATGTGGGTTGTGATGTGGAACGCGGCCTCGGCTATGCCTACAATGGGACCGATAACGACGTTAGCTGCAACGGTGTTCCGGGCTATGGCCAGCAGCCTCCTGCGGTGGGTGTGGACTTCTTCGAAGGACCTTACCAGGATGAGGACGGTGTGGACAACCCATTGACGACCGATTGCAATGTGGCCGTGGCCCAGAAAGGCATCGTGTACAAGGGCATCGGTATTGGCTATGGCGATGGAGTGGCGGACAACGAGCGCTATGGCATGCGGGCGTTCCTGTACCACGATAACAACAACGGCGTGCGTGGCGATCCCAGCATCGCGATCCAGTATTACAACTACCTGCGTGGCATCTGGAAGGATGGAACGCCGAACACTTACGGAGGAACAGGCTACACGACCGTGCCTGGTGCGCAGCGAGCCGAGTACATGTTCCCTGGCGATAGCGATCCCTTGGGCTGGGGCACCGAGTGCCTCCCGCAGGCGTCATGGACCGAGGAGAACTCGAACAATGCACCTGCCGATCGTCGCTTCATCCAAAGCGCTGGTCCCTTCACCTTGGAAGCGGGTGCCTATAACAACATCACCGTAGGTGTGGTGTATGCCCGCGCTACCGGCGGTGGTCCGTTCGCGAGCGTGGAGGAAGTGCGTGGTGCGGACGACAAGGCGCAATCCCTGTTCGACAACTGCTTCCAGATCCTCAACGGTCCGGATGCGCCGGATCTGGCCCTGCAGGAGCTTGACCGCGAGCTGATCCTGTACATCAAGAACTCCCAGAACGGCAACAACTACCAGGAGACCTACGAGGAACTGGACCCCACGATCCCGGAGTCCGCCTCCGACCGCTTCTATCGGTTCCAAGGCTACCAGATCTATCAGCTGAAGGACGCTGACGTGAGCGTGAGCGATCTGGGCGATGTGAACAAGGCCCGTCTCGTGGCGCAATGCGACAAGGAGGACAACGTCGCTCAGTTGGTGAACTACATACTCGACCCGGCGATCGGCCTGCCGGTGCCCACGGAGATGGTGAACGGTGGGGATACCGGTGTGTTCCACAGCCTGCGCATCACCGAGGACCTCTTCGCCAGCGGAGATCCGCGGCTGATCAACTTCAAGACGTATTATTTCCTGGCCATTGCTTACGGGTACAACGATTACGAGGATTACAACCCCAGCCTCTTGACAGGCCAGGCCTTTCCTTACATAGCGAGCCGGAAGTCGGCCACGGGTTCCATCCGGAGCTACTCCGGGATCCCGCACAAGCCTTCACCGGAGGCTGGAGGTACCGTACAGAACACGAGCTATGGCGACCAGTTCCAGATCACCCGCTTTGAAGGGCAGGGCAACGGTTCCATCGATATCGACCTGGAGCAGAGCACCATTGACCAGATCCTTTCGGGTGCCCCCTGGCGCCAGGATGAGCTGAAATACAAAGTGGGCAAAGGTCCCATCACCGTGAAGGTCATTGATCCCCTCAATGTGCCGGAGGCCGAGTTCGAGGTCTGGTTCCTGGACAGCACCGCCCAGCCGACCATGCAGACCTTCAGCACCTACGATGAGTACAACGATGCCTACTGGTACATCGTGAACACCACCACCAATGACACGGTGTGGAGCGACCAGAGCATCGAGGTGGGCTACGAGCAGCTGCTGTTGGACTGGGGCATCTCGATCACCATCGAGCAGGCGTTCTATACCGACAACGACGACTACACCGATCCGCTGGGCAGCGAGATCACCTATGCCGACCCATCCAAGGCCTGGTATGCGGGCATTCCCGATATCGACGGCGAGTTCGCGTTCAACTGGATCCGCGCGGGCACCAGTGACGACGAGGACCTGCTGTACCCGGACTACGTGACCAAGGACGACGAACAGAAGTACGAGAAGGTCCTGTTCGGCACCTGGTCGCCATGGCCCCTCGTTGGGGACACCACCTTCCAGCCGGTAAGCGGTCCGCTGAAGAGCACCACCAACCTGGCGCAGTTCAGTGAAATGAGCAGTTGCCTGGTGGTGATGACCCAGGACAAGAGCAAGTGGACACGCGTGCCCGTGCTGGAGATGTGCGAGACGGAAGTGTACCAGCCGGAGATCGCCACGGACGACAAGTTGGGGGTGCGCAGCAAGCCCAGCCTGGACAAGAACGGCCGTAAGAACGGCGATGGCGGCTACAACGCCAGCGAAGGTGACCTGGTCAATTCCAATGGCATGAGCTGGTTCCCGGGCTACGCGATCGATCTGGAGACCGGCGAGCGCCTCAACATGGCCTTCGGCGAGGACAGCTTCTGGGGTGGGGCGATCGGGCGTGACATGATGTGGAACCCGAACGATGTGCTGACCACGCAGTTGGGTGATCCCCTGTTCGCCGGTGGTCACTGGATCTTCGTGTTCAAGAACGAGCGGCGCATGATGACCACCGTGACCTCCGGGAACAACCGGATGCCGCAATACGACGAGGCCTCGTGGATGATGAGCAAGTTGCTCACCAACACCACCACGGAGCTGACGCGGGTGTTCCGTGCGGTGAACTGGGTGGGGTCCGCCGCGCTGATCCCCGGAACCACGCTGCTGTCCATGGAGGATGGTGTGGTGCCCACGGAGACGCGCTTCCGTCTCGGCGTGGTCAAGCCCTACATGACCTATGTGCAGCCTTACACGGAGTACACGCCGGCCATCACCCCGGCACGGAACGAAGGCCGGAACCTGTACGGGTTCAGCACCACGAACGGGGCCACCCAATTGGCCCAGAACGACGTGGCGGTGAGCGCGCTGGACCTCATCGGCATCGTACCGAACCCTTACTACGCGTACAGCGGGTATGAAACGAACCGCCTGGACAATCGGGTGAAGTTCATCAACCTGCCGAAAGATTGCACGATCAGCATCTACAACACGAGCGGTACCCTGGTGCGCAAGTTCCGCAAGGGCAGTGAGCTCACCTACCTGGATTGGGACCTGAAGAACCAGGTGAACGTGCCCATCGCCGGTGGTGTGTACATCTGCCACATCGATGCCCCTGGCATCGGCGAGAAGGTGATCAAGTGGTTCGGTGTCATGCGGCCAGTGGATCTTCAGAACTTCTGATCGAACATCCCCGATGGCGAACAAGAGCAAGAAAGCGATGCAAGCGAGGATCTACACGATGGCCGGTGCGGCCCTGTTGAGCGGTGTGTTGATGGCCGGGAATCCCGATCGCGCGGGATCCGCCGGTGCATCCCAGCTCCTGATGAACCCGTGGTCGCGCAGCAGTGGCTGGGCCCTGGCCAACACCTCCACCCTTCGCGGGGTGGAAGGGATGTTCGGGAACGTGGCAGGACTTGCGCACACGCACAAGACAGAGATCATGTTCAGCAACACGCGATGGCTCGAGGGCAGCGGCGTGAAGGTGAATTCCGTGGGACTGGGCCAGAAGCTCGGTGAAAGCGGGGTCATTGGGCTGAGCGCCACCACATTGAACTACGGTGACCTGCCGGTGACCACGGTGAACCAGCCCGAGGGTGGCCTGGGCACCTTCAGTCCCACGAGCGCCAACATCGGCATCGCCTATGCCAAGGAGTTCAGCAACAGCATTTACGGTGGCCTGTTGTTCCGCGTAGTGAGCGAGAGCATCGCCAGTGTGCGCACCTCGGGCATCGCGTTCGATGCCGGCATCCAATATGTGACCGGCCCCACCGACAACGTGCACTTCGGCATCGCCCTGAAGAACGTCGGTCCGGCCATGAGCTTCAGCGGTGATGGTCTTGCCGTGCAGGGCCTTTTGGTGAGCGGCAGCGACCAGTTGACCCTGGAGCAGCGTTCCGAGGCCTTCGAACTGCCCTCCATGTTGAACATTGGGGCGGCTTACGACTTCAACTTCGGTGAGCTCAGCCGCCTCACCATCGCAGGGAATTTCACGAGCAACGCCTTCACCCGTGACCAGTTCATCATCGGTGCGGAGTATGCGTTCAAGAAGATGTTCCACCTGCGAGCGGGGTACCTTTACGAGGATGGCATCACCAACGACGAGGAGCGCGTCACCGTCTTCACCGGCCCCTCGGCGGGACTGAGCGTGGACCTGCCCTTCGGCGCGGAGAAGATGAGCGCCTTCGCCATTGATTACAGCTATCGCGCCACGAACCCCTTCAGCGGCGTGCACAGCATCGGCTTGCGCCTCAGCCTGTAACGAAGCTCTTATATTTGAACGGGAGGACCTTTCGGGGTCCTTCTGTTTTCATACCCACCCACCCGCGCGGCCATGGCAAACCCGGCCTACTATACCGAAGAGGGGCTGAAGAAGCTCCAGGAAGAGCTCAACCACATGAAGATGGTCGAGCGCCCGCACATCAGCCAGCAGATCGCTGATGCGCGCGACAAGGGCGATCTGAGCGAGAACGCCGAGTATCACGCGGCCAAGGAGGACCAGGGCCTGCTGGAAGCCCGCATCGCCAAGCTGGATGCCGTGTTGGCCAATGCCCGCATCATCGAGCCCGGCCAGGTGGATGTGAGCCGTGTGTTCATCCACTGCAGGGTGATGGTGCGCCACCTGGGCAACGGAAGCGAGCGTGAGTTCATGCTGGTGGCAGAGAGCGAAGCGGACATCAAGGAAGGCAAGATCAGCGTGGGCTCCCCGATCGGCAAAGGCCTCCTGGGCAAAGCACCGGGCGAGATCGCCGAGGTGGTGACCCCCGCTGGCAGTACGCGGTTCGAGATCCTCTCGATCAGCCGCTGATGGCCACCCTCTTCACCCGCATCATCCAAGGCGAGATCCCCTGTCACAAAGTGGGGGAGGACGACCGGTACCTGGCCTTCCTCGACATCGGTCCGCTCCGTGCCGGACACACCTTGGTGGTGCCCAAAGTGGAGGTGGACCGCTTCTTCGACCTTCCAACGGACATCCTCTCGGGCATCCTGCCGTTCGCCCAGGAGGTGGCCGGCCGGATCCGCAAGGTGGTGCCCTGTGATCGCGTGGGGGTCGCGGTGATCGGCCTGGAAGTGCCGCACGCGCATGTGCACCTGATCCCCATCGACCGGATGTCCGACATGGACTTCACGCGCCCGAAATTGGCTTTCACCCAGGAGGAGCTTGCCCAACTGGCCGAGCGCATCCGCACGGCTTAGCCCTTCTTGATCCGTTCCGGATTGTTCCGGATGAAGCTGCCCCAGTCGCTGGAGCCCTTTGCCGTGCTCTTGCGTGACGGCCTGGAGACCGCTCCCGCGGCGAAGTGGTGACAGACGGCCACCGCCACGGCGTCGGTGGCGTCGGTGCTGCTGGGCAGTTCCTTCAGGCCCAGGATGCTCAGGAGCATGGCGGCCACCTGCTCCTTGGTGGCGTTGCCGTTGCCGGTGATGCTTTGCTTGATGCGTTTGGGCGCGTACTCCACCACCGAAAGCTCGCGCTGCAGCGCTGCAGCTATGGCCACGCCCTGCGCCCGGCCCAGCTTCAACATGCTCTGCACGTTCTTGCCGAAGAACTGGGCCTCAATGGCCAGTTCATCCGGGTGGTGCCGCTCGATGATCTCCGTGGTGCGCTGGAAGATGGCCCGTAGTTTCAGCGTGTGATCATCGGCGGCGGGGAAGCGGATGGCACCGGCCTCCAGCAGCCTCACGGTGCCGCCGCCCACCGAAAGCACCCCGAAACCCATTACCGTGGTGCCCGGGTCGATGCCCAGGATGATCCGTTCACAGGCCACCGGTCTACTTTTGATCGTCTCCATTCACACGAGTCCTTCCTTCCGTGTCGCGACGCACATTGCTATTCATCCGCTGGGGCGTCTTCGTGGCGGCGTGCGCGTTCCTCTACCTGCGCCTGGCGCGCCACCAAGGTATGCACCTCACGTGGTCGCTCTGGCGGAACGATGGGGTCGCCCTGCCTTGGATGGCGATCGCCTTCGTGGGGTCGCTCATGGTCCTGAACTGGGGCATCGAGGCGTGGAAGTGGCGGTTGCTCATGGTGCGCGTGCAACGGATCGGCTTTGCCCGCGCCTTCATCGCCACCATCGCGGGGACGAGCATCGGGTTGATCACTCCCAATCGCGTTGGCGAGTTCGCCGGGCGCGTGCTGTTCCTGGACCCGGATCACCGTGTGCAGGGGAGTTTCGCCACGCTGCTCGGGAGCATCGCGCAGTTCGTCGTCACCCTCCTGGTGGGTGGCCTTGCATTGATGTTCGGCCGGAACCCCATGTCGAGCGGCACCGTGGGTTCCGATGTCGTCGTGTGGTCCGCGCTGCTGATCGGGTGCGCAGCGGTGTTCCTTTACTTCAGTCCGGGCGCCTTCGCGCGCTTGTTGCTGGCGGTGCCCTGGTTGAAGCGGTTCGAACGCCATGCGCAGGTGCTGGATACGATCGATCGGCGGACGCTGGTGCGGGTCTTCGCGCTCAGCCTGTGCCGATACGCGGTCTTCACCCTGCAGTTCGCATGGGTGCTGCACGCCATCGCACAGGTGGCGTTGTTGGAGGCGCTCAAGGCCGTGCCGGTGGTGTTCCTTGTCACCACGTTGGTGCCCACCACGGCCTTCACGGAGCTCGGCATCCGCGGTTCCGTGGCAGTGACCTTCATTCCCGGCGACGCCACCGCGATCGTCGTTTCCACGGCACTGATCTGGCTGATCAACATCGTCGTCCCTGCCGTTGCCGGAAGCCTGATCCTGCTGGTGGCCCGCATCCGCGTAGCGAAGGACCCCGCATGACCTCCTGGACCGCGCTCGCCCTGCTGGCTTTTGCGGTGGCCCTTTCACAGGCCTTGCGCGTGGAGGCCTGGCGCCGCGCGTTCGAAGCCCTGCGCGGGAGGTCGTTGGCCATGGGAGCGGGTGCGGAGGACGTTGAGGTCACACTGGTGGTACCCGCTCGCGATGCCTCTTCCACGCTGGCTGCGCTGTTGCAGGACCTTCATGCCCAGGCGTATCCACGTGAACGGGTGCAGGTGGTCGTGGTGGATGATCACAGCACGGATGACACCGCCGCTATCGTGGAGCGGATGGCGCTGCGCTGGCCGCAACTTCAGTTGGTGAGGTTGTCCGGGACCGCGGGGAAGAAGGCGGCCATATCCGCTGGCGTGAAGGCCGCCACCGGCACCCTTGTGCTGCTTACCGATGCCGATGCGCGGTGCGGTGCAGGGAGGTTGAGGACCGTGGTGCGCCACTGGCTTGGCGAACGTTGGGACCTGCTGCTGCTCCCGGTGCGTACCGTTGGTTACGGCTTTGTGGGCATGCTGCAGGAGGAGGAGCAGGGCGCGCTGCTCGGCGCCGCGGTCGGTATGCATGACGAAGGACGACCGATGCTGGCCAATGGGGCGAACCTGGCGTTCACAAGAACAGCGTTCGAGGCCGTGGGGGGCTATACCGGCGATCGGTGGGCCAGCGGTGATGATGTGTTCCTGCTGGAACGGATGCGGCATGCGCGCCGACCGGTGTCTTTCCTGCTCGATGTGGATGCGCTCGTCACGGTGGATGCAGAGCCGCATTGGAACGGCTTCGTGCAACAGCGCTTGCGGTGGGCGGGCAAGATGCGCGGCATTCGGGATACGACCGGCACCTTGCTAGGCGGACTCGGCCTGCTCCTGCCTTGGCTGTTGTTGGTGGTCACCGTCGTATTGGCCGACCGGGTGCGGATCGGGCAGGGGGTATTGTTCACCTGGGCCCTGCTGGGGGCGGCGTGGTGCGCCTGGCTCATGCCCGTGCTCGGTCTGGCCGGTGATACACAACGGTTCCTCTCCGGCGCATCATCGCGAAGGCGATCGCTTGTGGCGCTGCTGGCGTTCACGCTTTACGCACCGGCGATCGCCCTCCTGTCCCTGGTATGGCGCCCGAAGTGGAAGGGTAGAAGGGCATGAGCGCAACATCGCGTCACGGTCGATCGGTCTTTAAGAGAACACTGCGCCCACTTTCCTGAGGCGTTCAGGCAAGTGCCATGGACGATCGCTGGTCGTGCCGTTACCGAACCTGCTACGAGCCTAGAACGGCAGATCGTCGTCGTCGCCACCGATGGGCGGCATGTCCGCCACTGTCGGGGGCGGTGCGGCCTGGTAGCCCCCGCTGGACGGTGCTGCGGCGCCGACACGCTCGATGCGGTTGCCACTGAGGCTCAGGAAGTACTTCATGCTGCCATCCTTCGCGGCCCATTCGCGTCCATTGATGAAGCAGGTCACGCTCACCTCCTCGCCGGCCTTGAAGGCGTCCAGCAGTCCGGTGCGGTCCTGGGTGAACTCGATGGGGATGTGCTGTGGGCGCTGGCCGCTGGGCTCGGTGAGCACGAGCTCGCGCTTGCTGAACTTGTCGCTGACCTGCTGGGTCTTGCCGATCAGTTTGATGGTGCCGTTGATGGTGACTTGTGCCATGGGGTTGGAAATGCGTGGGGTTAGGTCGAAGGGGTTGGTCGTGTCAGGCCGAGCCTGCCTGCCGTACAGGCAGGCGCAGCAGAGGTCTATCGGTCGTTGAAAGCGAGAACGGTCATCAGGGCCTCGTCCACCTTATCGGCATGCAACAAATGCTGGGCGCGTAGATGCAGGGCGGCGCGAAGTTCCTCGGAACGTCCGTGCAGGGGAACGAAAAGGTCGGCGAGCTCGGTGAGCTTGTATTCGTTCACCGCGGTCTCATCGGGCAGGGCCAACCGCGCGCCCAGGCGGCCCAGGTCGCTGCCGGTAAGGATGGCACTTTCGCGCACGTCCCTGGGCAGTGCGTCCACACCGATGCCGATCTCCTTGGCGGGTTGCGCCAGCTCAAAGAGGGCGTCGCCGTGCGCGCGCACATAGAAGTGGCCTCCCATGCGCCCCACCAGGTCGATCTTGCGCTGATCGATCCGCCCGCGCTCATCGAGAACGGCTTCGTCGATGTGGATCATCACCACCTCGCAGATCACCAGGTTGCCTGCTCCGCCGGTGGTGCCGGTCTCGATCACCTGCTTCACCAGGCATTCGAACTGCACGGGGCTTTCCTTCACGCGGAAGGGCCTCACCTTCTCCGAGGCGATGGCCGTGAACCCCGCTTTTTCGAACTCGTTCACGCCGCTCGGATACTCCGTGCTGGCGAGCGAGGCCTGATGCACCATGGCGTGGGTCACCACGTTGATCACCACTTCGGGAACCGCTTTCACATTGTGGTAGCTGTCCTTGGTGGTGTTGTCGCGTCCGCGGCGGGCAGGGCTGAAAATGAGCAGGGGCGGAGCCGCCCCGAACACGTTGAAGAAGCTGAACGGGCTAAGGTTCGGCCGACCTTCCGCATCCACGGTGCTGGCAAAGGCCACAGGACGCGGGCCCACGGCACCGACCAGATGGGCGTGCAGTTCGGGAACGGTGAGCGCGGTGGGATCGAAGTGCTTCATCACGGCCATGCGGTCGGCGGCAGGGCGAAGGTAATCGTGCCTTCACGTGCTCCGTTCCGCGCCTTGGTGGAAGGCTATCTTTGCAGCCCTTTGCAACGAACGGACGTGGCGGAATTGGTAGACGCGCCAGACTTAGGATCTGGTACCGCAAGGTGTGGGGGTTCGAGTCCCCCCGTCCGTACTTCGCTCACCAAAGCCTGGTTCGAGGTGAGCCAGGTCGCCATTGCGCTCAGAGCGATGGTGACCAATGCAGCGATGGTGCCTGTGGACCATCGGGCACCTTCAGTGAACGCTGGTAAGTTGAATTTCCATCGGGCTGTCAGGCCATTCTGACCGAACCACGCAACGGCCCGTCGCTTGCAGGCGCAAGAGCCGGATACAGACCAAGCTCCTTATTGGACCATGAACATCGAACGCGAAGAGACCGGCACGCTCACCGCCACGCTGAAGGTGAAGCTGAGCCCCGAGGATTACACGCCTGGCGTTGAAAAGGCGCTGAAGGAACAACGCAAGACCGCTGCCTGGCCGGGTTTCCGTCCGGGACAGGTGCCCATGTCCATTGTGCGCAAACGCGTTGGTCGGGCGGTGTTGGTCAGCGAGGTGGAACGCCTGATAGGCCAGTCACTGAACGGCTACATCCAGGAGAACAAGCTCCGCGTGCTGGGCCAGCCCCTGCCGCTGAACAGCGAGCAGCCCACGCCGAATTGGGAGGCACCCGGTGAGTTCCAGTTCCTCTACGAGCTGGGCCTGGCCCCGAGCTTCGATGTGGACCTGCAGGGCCTCCAGGTGGACTATCCGCTGGTGGACGTGAACGCAGAGCTGGTGCAGCGCGAGGTGAGCGACATGCAGCGCCGCTTCGGGACCATGAGCGATGTGGAGGCGGCCGCGGACCAGGACATGCTGCTGGGCGACCTGATCGAGCTGGACGCCAACGGCGCGATAAAGCCTGGCGGGCTCATGAACCGCACCACCGTCAGCCTGGAGTACATCAAGGGCGATGACACGCGCCGGTCCTTTCTGGGCAAGGTTCCGGGGGATGAGGTGACGGTGGCCGCCGACCGGATCGCTGAGAACCACGACGACCTGGCCCGCATGCTCAACACCGATCAGGCCGGGGTACATCAGCTGGCCGGTGGGTTGCTTTTCCGCATCGCCGAGATCAAGCGCCTGCAGCCCGTGCCACTGGGGCAGGAACTGTTCGATCGGGTCTATGGCCAGGATGCCGTGACCGACGAGGCGGGTTTCCGCGCCAGAGTGAAGGAGGGGTTGGAGAACATGTTCCGCCGCGACAGCGATCGCGTGTTCAAGCGCATGGCCATGAAGAAGATGCAGGACCGCTCCTCCATCGCCCTTCCCGACGGCTTCCTCAAGCGCTGGGTGATGATGAACAGCGAAAAGCCCATGTCGCCCGAGGATATGGAGGCCGGATACCCCGGTTACGCCGATGGCCTGAAGCGTCAGCTTGTGGAGGACAAGGTGATCGAGAAGTACGGCCTGGAGGCCAAGGGAGAGGAGCTTGACGCCTTTGCGAAGCGCTACGTGGCCGACCAGTTCGCGCAGTACGGCATGCCGGTGCCCGAGGGCGACGACCTGCAGCGCATGGCGGCACGGATCCTTGGCGACCGCGACCAGATCAAGCGGATGCGCGATGCCATCGTTGAGCAGAAGCTCACCGCTCACTTCAAGGCCATGCTCAGTCCCAAAGAGCAGCGCATTTCCTTCGATGAGTTCGTAAACTTGGCCCGGACGGCCTGACGCGGTACAGCGCACGGCCCTCCGATCCACCTAACAGAAAGCCCTAGATGTTCCCCCAAGACGAGTTCCGCAAGTACGCCGTGAAGCACCGCGGCATCAACAGCATGGTGCTGCATGATTTCCAGTCCTCGATGACGCCCTACATCATCGAGGAGCGGCAGTTGAACGTGGCCCAGATGGACGTATTCAGCCGGTTGATGATGGACCGCATCATCTTCCTTGGCACCGGCATCAACGACCAGGTGGCCAACATCATCCAGGCGCAGCTGCTGTTCCTGGAGAGCGTGGACGCCAAGAAGGACATCCAGATCTACCTGAACAGCCCCGGAGGTGGTGTTTACGCCGGTCTGGGCATCTACGACACCATGCAGTACATCAACTGTGACGTGGCCACGATCTGCACGGGCATGGCCGCTAGCATGGGAGCCGTGCTGCTCTGCGCCGGTGCCAAGGGCAAGCGCAGCGCCCTCCGCCACAGCCGGGTCATGATCCACCAGCCCATGGGCGGCGCCGAAGGCCAGGCCACCGACATGGAGATCACGGTGAACGAGATCAAGAAGTTGAAAAAGGAGCTCTACGAGATCATCAGCAACCACAGCGGTCAGACCTTCGAGAGGGTCGAGAAGGATGGTGACCGCGATTACTGGATGATCGCCGAAGAGGCGAAGACCTACGGCATGATCGACGAACTGTTGGTGCGCCACTCCAAGTAAGGTTCCCGCCGTCGTCCTCGGAAAGTGGCGCATGGCGGTCCGAGGAAGGCATGCAAGATGGAGGCCGGGTGGATCATCGCCCGGCCTTCACTGTATCTTTCGAGGCCTTTCCGGGGTATACCACCCTTTAATGGAGCATTTTCATGGAGAAGAAGGAGATCAAATGCTCGTTCTGCGGTCGCGATAAACAGGATACCAATGTCCTGATCGCGGGCATCACGGGCCATATCTGCGACAGCTGCATCGCGCAGGCGCAGAACATCATCAGTGAGGAGCTGAGCCAGCGTTCACGCAGCGAGATGGAGGGCAGTCTCATCCTGCAGCGCCCTTCGGACATCAAGCATTTCCTGGACGAGTACGTCATCGGTCAGGACGAGGCCAAGAAGGTCTTGAGCGTGGCCGTCTATAACCATTACAAGCGTCTCCTGCAGAAGCCCGTCTCCACCACGGACGACGTTGAGATCGAGAAGAGCAACATCATCCTTGTGGGCGAGACCGGGACCGGCAAGACGCTGCTGGCCAAGACGATCGCCCGCATGCTGAACGTGCCTTTCGCCATTGCCGATGCCACGGTGCTCACCGAGGCGGGCTATGTGGGGGAGGATGTGGAGAGCATCCTGAGCCGCCTGCTCCAGGCCGCGGACTTTGATGTCAGCAAGGCGGAGCGCGGTATCGTGTTCATCGACGAGATCGACAAGATCAGCCGCAAGAGCGACACCCCGAGCATCACCCGTGACGTGAGCGGAGAAGGTGTGCAACAGGCGCTGTTGAAGCTGCTGGAAGGCAGCACGGTGAGCGTGCCTCCTCAGGGTGGACGCAAGCATCCGGAGCAGAAGTTGATCCAGGTGGACACGCGCAACATCCTCTTCGTCTGCGGGGGGGCCTTCGATGGTATCCAGAAGATCATCGCCCGGCGGGTGAAGAGCACCGCCGTGGGATACAGCGCCAGCAAGGAGGGCCGTATCAACGACGAACATCTGCTTCAATACGTAGGTCCCACCGACCTGCGCAGTTACGGCCTCATCCCCGAGCTCATCGGCCGTTTTCCGGTGCTCACTTACCTCGACCCGCTCGACAAGGAGAGCCTGCGCCGCATCCTCACCGAGCCCAAGAACGCGCTCATCAAGCAGTATGTCAAGCTGTTCGAGATGGACAAGGTGAAGCTCAGCTTCGACAAAAAGGTGCTGGACTACATCGTGGAACGCGCCATCGACTACCGGCTTGGTGCACGTGGGCTGCGCAGCATCTGCGAGGCCATCATGACGGATGCCATGTACGAGATGCCCGGCAGCGCCGATCGTCCCGCCGAACTGCGCGTCACCCTCAGCTATGCCCGCGATAAGTTCGAGCGCTCGCGCATGAGCCAGCTGAAAGTGGCCTGACCGGGCGAGGGTCCGGGTACCGCTGAACGGGCCTGAGACCTTCCTTTCATTCACGTTCTCGTGGGCAGGCATCGCTTATCCAGCGGCATGCCCCGGCCCGGTTGGTGCGTACATTCGTATCCCCAAAGACCGAACCCCAACGAACATGAAGCCTACCCTTCTGGCGATCGCATTCGCCGCACCCCTGCTTGCCGCCGCCCAGGACCTGCCCCAACCCAGCCCCAAAGGCCGTGTGGAGCAGATCGTCGGCCTCACCAAGGTCAGCGTGGATTACTCCCGCCCCAGTGCCAAGGGCCGGGCCATTTTCGGCGATCTCATCACCATGGGCCAGCTTTGGCGCCTGGGTGCCAATGGCTGCACCACGCTCAGCTTCGACGGTCCGGTGGCCATCGGGGGCGTGGATCAGAAGATCCCTGCGGGCACCTATTCCCTCTTCGCCGAGCCCATGGACGGTGCCTGGGTGTTCCACTTGAACAAGAACATCGAGCTGTGGGGTACCGACGGTTACAAGGCCGAGGAGGACGTGGCCGTGTGGAAGGCGGAAGTGATGGACAATGAATACACGGAGACCCTCACGATCGGGTTCGACGAGGTGAAGGATGACAAGGCGCGCGTGGATGTGCGCTGGGAGAAGGTGCGCGCAAGCTTCATCATCGATGCCGACGCCACCGAACAGGCCATGGCGAACATCAAGAAGGCCATGGCGGAGAAGGAGATCAAGGCCAGCACGTACAACCGGTGCGCACGCTATTGCGTGGACAAGGGCGTGATGCTTCCCGACGCATTGGGGTGGGCCCAGAAGGCCAACGGGATGGAGAAGGAACCCAAGTACTGGATGCTGCACACGCTCGCGCTTGCCCAGGCCGCCAACGGGAATTACAAGGAGGCCACCGTTACCGCGCAGCAAAGCATGAGCCTCGCGCGGAAGGACGGCGACAACGGTTATGTGAAGCTCAACGAGACCAAGATCAACGAGTGGGCCGGGAAATAGTCACGGAATGTTCGTCGGGAAAGCCCTCCGGTACCGGGGGGCTTTTTCGTTCAATGCGAGTCGATGCCGTCGAACCAGAGCTCGGTGATCACCGTGTCATCGAACTGGTCTCCGGGGTATACCTCCAGGATGGTGAACGTGAGGAGCAAAGGCTGTCCATCGGCTCGCTGTCCGTAGACCTTCGGTAAGGTAAAGGTCTGGTCGGCCATGCTGTCGGCCAGGTCCAGCGTGACCACAGGTACACCGTTCTCCGCCACCTGCATTCGCTTCACGCGGTTGTTGGCCCGCCATCCGGCCTCGCTGGTCACCAGTCCATTGGACACAAGAATGGTATGCAGCCGCGGGCTGTCCGGAGCGAAACGATAGGTCAGTGACTCCCCGAGACCTGGGCCGGGAACACCTTCGCTCCACGCGGTGCAATAGTCCAGATCGTGCGCGTTCCGCGCGATGTATCCATATGAGCCTTGGGAAGGAAGGACTGAACTGGCCCATAGACTGTCCGGGCCACCACCGCAATACCAACTGCATTCCATGCCGATGATCTGGCAAGGGCTATCGCGTGTTTCCCCGATCGTGTAGTACAGGGAGTCGAATCGGGCCTGGTCGGCATCGTTCATTGCGATATCCGACGTCATGTGGTCGACATACCATGCGAATAGCGCAACGTGTTCCGGGGAGAGGTCGGGCACACCGCTCAGTTCGGGTTGAAGGGCTGGAATGCGCGCCTGCGCAGGAAGGCTGAGGGCGCCGGCGACGGCCATGACCAGGAGCGCGCAACGCATGGGCATTGTACGAAGGTAGCCGGTCGCACAAGTTGGACCATGGGCATGAACGAGGAACGCCCGCCATCTGCATGGCGGGCGTTCCGTTCAGGAGTTGAAACCGGCTTAGCGCGCCACCAAGTGGGTGGTGCTGGCCTTGCCGTCCGACACGCGGATGGAGTAGATGCCAGGGGCATATCCGGTGAGGTCGATCGTGGTGCGACCCACGAAGCGGCCGGTGTTGAGCACTTCGCCCAGCACGTTCATCACGGTAACATCCACGGCCTGGGGCTGATCGACCACCACCTGCACGAGGCCGTCGGTGGGGTTCGGGAACACGCTCACACCAGCGAGCTCGTTCTCGATGATGGAGGCGGCCGGATCGAGGATCATGCGGATACCGATGGCGTTGCCGTTGGTGTACGGTCCTGGATCGGCCTCATCGGGGAGGTAGATCAGGCTGGCCAGGCTGGGCTGGGGAACGGTGTTGTCGTCCACCATCATGATCCGATTCGCGTCGGCGTTGCTGAAGAGCTGCACAGCGGCGTAGTAAGCGCCAGGGGTGAGTTCAACACCACCGTACAGGGGCACACGGGCGATGCCGTTGGTGACATCGGCCGCGGTGACGGTGTAGTCAAGGCTCTCGATGAACGGAGAATCGACATCACCGCCGAGCACCGCGCTGGAGTCATGGATGGAGGCGATGATCTGGCCACCTTCTGCGGTGGTGGCATCGAGCAGCACGTCGATGGCGAAAACGCTCATGGTCGCACGCACCGGGTAGAAGGTCATGAAGTAGGAGCCATCATCCGAAGTGGTGAAGCTGGCTGTGCCGATGGTGGCCGTTACGGGGTCGCCCAAGTGCACGCCGATGCCGTCCAGCGAATAGCTCAGGTCGTCGATGGCGAAGGTGCGCAGGATGGTGTCGTTCGCGGTCTCGCTGTCGTTACCTATCTCATCGGAGGTGACCGCGAAGGTGCCCGTGTAGATGCCTTCCGCGAGAGCGGGCAGGGTCACGAACTCGTTCATGGTCGCGGTGTCACCGTTGGCCAGGGAGCCTGCGTTGTCGGAAGCGGAAACGACCAGCACATTGGATGCGTTACGCACCTCCGCGCTCAAGGTCACGTTGTTCTGCGTATTGATGCCGAAGTTGCGCACCTGCGATCCCAGGTTGAACGTCGGATTCAACTGTGCCGAAGGCGTGCGGCCGTACTCCTCACCGAAGCCGGTGTGCGAAAGCACGCCATAGTTCATCGCGAGTTCGAAGTCAGGGATGGGCGAAAGGGCGATGTCGTCGATGGCCCAGAAGTACTCCCAGCCACCGAGCCACTCAAAGCGGACGTAGACCGTGCTTTGGTTGGCGGCAGCGGAGGAGATGTCCACAGCAACGGCCTGTGGGTTCGCCGACCAACGCACGCAGGGAGGAGCGGCGGCGCCGGTCTCCAGGCAGGGGAAGGGCACGAAGCTGGTCCAGTTCACGTTGTCGGTGCTCACGTTCACGCGCACGTTGGTGGTGGCGTCGTAGTCGAACACACCCACCAGGCTCTGCATGGTCAACAGCACCGTAGGCTGGCTGGAGCAGTCGATCACCGTGGTGGTGAGGCGGGTGAGGTGGTCCGTGCCGGGTGCCGCGCTGAGGCCACGGTCCGAGTTCGCCCACAGGTAGCCGTCGTTGGCATCGGTGCTACCGAAAACCGAGGAAGGCACATAGTTCAAAGCGGCAGGACCCACGGCAGTGGGATCGTTGGACCACTGAAAGGTCACATCCGGGGTCCCGCTGGGGGTCAGGTCATCGGTGTTGGTCCAGCCTGTGGGCACGGAACCGCCGGAGAAGTCCTCGCTCCAGAACGCTGCAGCGCGCAGGGCCTCGAAGGAGGGAGAGGGGTGCTGGAAGGAAACGGTGCCGGACGGGGTGTGTGACCGGAGGCCTTTGAAGGCCGGAATGCCGCTGGCGTCGCCCGACTGGGCCGATGCGCCAAGAGCACCCGTCACCATAGCGGCGAGGAGGAATGTTCTTTTCATCGTCAAACAGGGTTTAGGGGTTGTTCGTTCAGGACGCGAAAGATAGCACCGCACGCGGAAGATCCAACCGCTCGTAACACCGACCGGGTACTTGTGCTCCCGCTGGAATTGGGATCCTGACCAACGCACGGATCCGCGGAAAAAGCAGAAGCCCCCTCGCCGGAGCGAAGGGGCTTCGAAGCCTCAAGGTTGTGAAGCTTACTGCTTCACGATCTTCTTGGTCAAGGTCTGGCCATCGGCCACGAGGGTCACATAATACACACCCGTGTTCCAGTTGGTGGCGCTGATGGTCTGGTTGTACAGGCCCGTGGCCCTGTTGCCCAGGTCCTGGTCGAGCACGAGACGGCCGGCACCATCGCTGATGATCAGGCGCATCTTGGCATTGTGGTCCACCGTGTAGGCCAGTTCAACATCCTGTCCAACGAGGTTCCCGTTCAGGAAGCTCATGCGCATGCCGTTCATGGTTCCGGCATCATCGATGCCTACGCTGCTGGCGTCCACCACCACGAAGATGAAGAAGTCGATGTCCAATGGCCACGCCTGTAGCATGGTGTGCCAGCTATTATCGCTCCACATCTCCCAGCTGAAGTCCTGGTATTCGGTGTAGCCTTCGTCCGTGCTCACGATACCCACGCTGTCTCCAGCGGAGAGGCCCGAGAAGTCAACACCTGCGGCGAAGAAGTCGGCCACGTAGACCGGGGCGAAGTTGGCGTAGGTGAATTCCGCACCGGTGGCGGTGTCGATGTCGGAGATGAGCACGTCAACGGAGGCATACACGCCGTTCTCATTAGGGGCGCCGGTCGTGATGGGGCCACCGCTGTTCTCGCCGTCACCGTTGGTGTTATACATCTTGAAGGTCACGCTGGAGGTGGGATCGCCACTGGTCTCGGTCTTGCCACCGAACCAAACGCCGATGCCTTCCGCGCTAACGGCATCATCCAGGAGGAAAGCCTGTGCCTTGGCCACGTCGCCGTAGCCATTGGTGCCGACCACCCAGCCACCGCCGGTGCTGTTGTAAAGCGTTGGGCTCATGTCGGGGTCTGCCAGGGCGGCGGAGAACAGCGTATCGGTGGGGGTGCGCAAACCAGCGTGGTCACGGGCCTCCATGCGGGTGGCGCTGGACACCTCACGCTGGGCCATGGTGGCACCACATGCGCCGATGAGAACGAGAGAAAGTAAAGACTTCTTCATGTGAAGGTTCTTAGGGTTTAGAAGTTCAAAGGTCCTTGGCAAAAGTAACGTTCCGTCCCGCTTCGCGCGTGGCAAAGGATGAACAGTTGCAAGGAGCATGACGACCATTCTTGGAGCGCACAGCGATGGGGCGTGCTCGTCGATGGTCAATCGGGCCTTGTCGATATGTATTCGGCTTTCGCCGTTGGAGGGCTGGAGGCGAAATGCTGGAGCAGGACCGCGAGCAGGATCACCACCGCGGGCGCGAGAAGGTTGTACCAGAGGAAAGCAAGTGCCAAGGGATCGTGCACAACGCCATCCGGACCTGCCGTGGCAAAGACGTTCCACTGATCCAAGGCATAGTGGATAAAGGTCAGGCCCTGGGTCACCAGCCCGGCCACGAAAACGGCCGTGCCCTGAACATGCTTCAGGAAGAACGCCACCAGGAAGATGCCCAGGATGGTGCCGTAGAACAATGACCCCAGGATGTTCACGGCCTGGATCAGGTTGTCGAAGAGCGGGAAGATGGCCGCAAAGAGCAATGCCAGGATGCCGAAGGCTACAGTGGCCCATTTGGTGGCCGTGACCTGCGCTTGTCCGGTGCGTTCCGAGCGGAAGATGTCGACCACCGCCGTGGTGGCCAGCGCACTCAGCTGCGAGCTGGTGCTGCCCATGCCCGCGCAGAAGATCATGGCCAGGAGCAGGCCTACGACCCCCACGGGAAGATGGTCCATGACCCAGGTGATGAAGATGTAGTCCTTGTCGTTGGTCTCGGCATCCGGTTCCAGTTCGGTCAATCGCTCAGTGAAGCGGGCTTTCAGCTGCGTATCACGCGCTTCCAGGTCCTCGATACGATCATGGGCGAGCGTTGCTTGGGCCGCATCGCCGGCCCGTTGCGCGGCAACAAGGTCCAGCACGAACGCTTTGCGCTGTGCAGTGAGCGCCCGGTGCTCCTGTTCGAGATCCGCGGTGACGGTGGACGGGTCGAGGGCGCGGGCGGTCACCAGGTTGGCTTCGTTCCAATGCAGGGGGGCGGGGCTGAACAGGTAGAAAACATACACCAGCACGCCGATCAGCAGGATGAAGAACTGCATGGGGATCTTTAGCAGGCCGTTGATCAGCAGCCCGGCCCGCGCCTGCCGGATGCTCTCCCCACCGAGGTATCGCTGCACCTGGCTTTGATCCGTCCCGAAATAGGAGAGCTGCAGGAAGAAACCGCCGATCAGGCCGCTCCAGAGCGTGTACTTGGTGGTGGGGTCCCACGAAGTATCGATCACCTGTGTCTTGCCCATGGCCCCCGCGAGCTGTATGCTCTCACTGAAGTTCACGGAACTGCTCAGGTAGTGCACAAGCGCCCCGAACGCAACGAAAAGCCCGCCGAACATCACGGCCATCTGTTGTTTGTGCGTCACGCCCACGGCTTTCGCTCCGCCGGTGGTGGTGTACAGGATCACCAAGCCGCCGATGAACACGCAGGTCCATCCCAGGGGCCAATGCAGCACTTTGCTCAACACAATGCTGGGCGCGTAGATCGTGAAGCCTGTCGAGAGGCAGCGTTGGATCAGGAACAGGATCGCTGTGAGCAACCGTGTACGGTTGTCGAAGCGCTTGCCGATGAATTCGTAGGCCGTGTACACGTTCGCTTTGTAGAAGAGCGGGATGAAGACCCACGCGATCACCACCATGGCCAACGGCAGCCCGAAGTAGAACTGCACGAAGCCCATGCCTTCCAGAAAGCCCTGCCCCGGTGTACTGAGGAAGGTGATCGCACTGGCCTGTGTGGCCATCACGCTCAAGGTCACGGCCCACCAACGGTCCTCGTTGTCGCCGCGCAGGTACGCGTTCAGCGTATTCGTCCGGCGCGTCTTCCACACGCCATAGCCCACGATGAAGCCGAGTGTGGCGAGAAGGATGGTCCAGTCGATGGGGTGCATCGTACGGTCGTCATTCAACGCTCCTGTAGCGTCGACCCATTGGTCGACCATACAGGTGCTGGCTACGGTGTGATGCGTTTGCTGATCAGGTTGGCGAACAGCCGATATGCGCCCGGCACCCCCGCCGGCAATTGCCGGAAGAAGCTGATGCCCGTGTACACATAGCGCCCTTTGCCGTAGTCGCAGGTGATGAGGCCGCCGTTCAGCGGTTGTTCTCCGGGATCGTTCCACGCGATCAGCGGCGTATAGTGCTTCTCGAAGCCACCCACGAAGTACAGCCCGCGTTCCTGGACCCAGCCATCGAAGTCAGCACTGGTGATGGTGTTCGGTGTGTTCAACAACGGATGGTCCTTCGCGAGGAAGGTCGGTGGTGCTTCTTCCACGGTCACGCGGTCGCGGGTGAGCTTGAAGGGATAGGGGCCGATGAGTGTATCGGGCAAAACCATGTCACTGCTCTTGGTGTTGTACTGCACCACCACCGTGCCGCCGTTCTCCACGTACTTCATCAGCGTGGGGTTGAATTGCTTCAGCGCGTGGTTGTTGTTGTAGGCGCGAATGCCGACGACGATGGCGTCGTATTTGCTGATGCTTTCCAAGGTGGCGGTCGAGGGTTCGATCATATCCACCGTGGCGCCCAGCTGTTCGATGGCCTGGGGTACATCATCACCGGCGCCTTTGATGTAGCCGACGGTCTTGGCGGTGGTTTTCACGCCTAGCGGCACCAGCTTCACCTCGGCGGGCGTGTAGTACACCTGCGGCATGATGTGCGGGTAGTCGATCTCGTGCAGCGTGCGGTCGGCCTTCCCCTTCGGACCACTGAACGCGAACTTCACCGGACCGCCCTTCGCATTCTCTGATGGGATCAGTTGAAAAGTGAAACTCTGTCGCTCGTTGCGCTTGGCGATGTTCACCAGCTTCAGATCCTTGGTGGTGCCCCAGCCATCGGGCAGCGTGACGTTCAGCTGACCGGTGAGGCTGTCCGTGAGCGCCTCCACTTCCACGGTGATCGTTTGCGTGCCACCGTTAGCGATGAGCACATCGCTCTTCGGGATCACCGAGGCCACGGGTGTAACGTACACCGGACGGATGCGCTCGCCAGCCACGCGGTCGACCCATTTGTAGGTGAGTGCGGTTGTTCGAAGGTTGGATTCGCTTCCCAAGCCAATGACAAAGCCAACTCTTTGTGTGTTCTCCACGGGCAATCCAATTTCGTAGTGAGCAACGTCGTAGAGATCTCCGTGCTTCTTAGCCAGCCAGTAAGGTTCATTCCAAAAACTAAGAGCCGAGGCAGCAATAGCCCTGTGGTCGTTTCCGAGCGTCATTTGGAATCCGACTTGATTAGGCTCTTGCAGAATTACTGAAACGGATTCATGCGTGTGATTGAGCCGGGGAAATGCAGTCAGGTTGATTTGGATGGAATCCCTCAGGGAAAAGTATGGTTGAGTTGCGATGGCATCCGTTACCCAACCTTCCATATCCAAGGCAAGCGACCTGAGCCTATCATACTGAATCATTGCCCATGCATGATCACTGGTAAATGGGCGAATGATATCCAAGGATTTCTGTAGAAGTATGCGTGCTTCGGCGGGGTTCGTTGGCTGATAGCTCGAGGACATTTGAGCGAGAACATTCGATACATCACTCGCCCCCTTCACCCGTCCCCACGTCATATCGATCCCCTCAAAAATGTCCTTCGTCTTCGGCCGGTCACCCTTGATCAGCTTCAGGTACTCCAGCATCTCCCCCCGCGTTTCCGCTGCGCCAAAGCCCTGGCTCTTGTGCATGCTGCGGCTGCGCCCGGCGATCTCCGTGTAGCTCAGGCCCAGCAGCGGGTCGTAGCCGCCCACGTCCACCGTGAACCAATCGGGGTCGTTCTTTGCGAACTCGGCCAGGTCCTTCCGCCACCAGTTACTGCCGTTGAAGAAGAGGCGGCGCGGCTGCCACACCTCCAAGCCTTGTTCCAGTTGCTCCGGGAATGCCTTGGGATCACCGGCCAGGTCGAAGGCTTCGGCAGCGAGGATGGCGCTGGCTTCGTGGTGTCCATGTCCGGCTTCGCGTGTCGGGGGAAAGCGGGTGATGATGATGTCCGGCCGGAACTGTCGGATCACGCGCACCACATCGCTCAGCACTTCCTGCTTGCCCCACTTCTCAAAGCTCTCGGCGGCGTTCTTGCTGTAGCCGAAGTCCACCGCGCGGGTGAAGAACTGCTCGCCACCATCGATGCGCCGTGCTTCCATCAATTCCTGTGTGCGGATGATGCCCAGTGCATCACCAAGCTCCGGACCGATCAGGTTCTGTCCGCCATCGCCGCGCGTAAGGCTGAGGTTGCCGGTGCGCACCTTCTTGCCGTTCGCAAGCCAGGCGATCAGGCGGGTGTTCTCATCATCCGGGTGCGCCACGATGTACAGCACGCTACCGAGCACGTTGAGCTTCTGCATCTTGTGCAGGATCTCGGAGGCGCTGGGTTGTGCGGGAGGACGCTGGCCGAAAGTGGAAAGTGGAAAGTGAAAAGTGGAAAGTGTGAGCGCGACCAGCAGGAGCTGACCTGTACGGCGGGGGCGGAAGTGCATGGGCCGAAGGTAGAATTTGGGAATGCGCTGCTGGCTACTGGCCTTTGGCTACTGGCTGTTAGCTGCTGGCCTCTGGCTCGTTTTCGGTATGGCTAGAAGCCAGTGGCCAATAGCCAGCAGCGCAGAGACTACCTTAGATCAAAACTTACGATCATGAGAGACTTCACCAAATTGGAGATGTGGCAACTGAGCATGGACATTGCCGTTGAAGTGACGGATATCCTGGAAACGATCCCGATGACAAAAGCCGGGTTCAAGATCCGGGATCAAGCCGATGACGCTGCCTGTTCGATCGCCTCCAATATTGCCGAGGGAAGTTCACGCCGTAGCGAAAAGGAGAAGTACCGCTACTTCGAATACGCCTTGGGATCAGCGTTCGAACTGCAGACACGCATGCTGATCCTTCAACGCAGGAAGTATGCGGATGAAGCGCTAGTGAACGCGTTCGTGGGGAAGGTGGTGACCGTTCAAAAGATGATCGGCGCCTTCATGGGGGTGTTGAATGCTTGAGGGCAGTTAGCTGCTGGCTACTAGCTTCTGGCTGCTGGCAGAGGAGCATGTGGCCAGAAGCCAGCAGCCAAGGGCCAGCAGCGTTCACACCGATCGCTCCTGCAACGCCCTGGCGATGGTCTCTTTGTAGCTGCGCCCGCTGATGATCCGCTCGTTGTTCGCCATCGTGAAGATGAACTCGTTGTTGCCACTGTAGCGCGAGCTGCGCACATGGGCCTTGTTCACGATGTAGCTGCGATGGATGCGCAGGAAGCGCTCGGGGTCCAGTTCGGTCTCCACGGCGTTCATGGTCATGCGGTGCAAAAGGTGCTTGTCCTTCAACTGTAGGTGGAGGTAGTTGCCTTCAGCACGCAGGAAAAGGAGATCGTCCACAGGCACCTTGTGCTCCCGGCCCTTGTCGCGGATCACGAACACCTCGGTGTACTCGCTGCTGGCATGCATATGCTCGCGCATCAGGTCCAGCAGACGGCCGGTGAGCTTGCTGCTCTGGCGCAGTTCGATCCACTTCCGGGCCTTCTCCAAGCTGGCGTGGAAGCGCTCGTCGTCATAGGGCTTCAGCAGGAAATCCACGGCGTTGACATCGAAGGCCTTGAGCGCGTATTGGTCGTGCGCGGTGACGAAGACCACGAAGGGCATGCGCTCGCGATTGCCGTTCTGCGAGAGCTGCTGCAGCACTTCGAAGCCGTTCACCTGGGGCATCTGCACATCGAGGAAGAGCAGGTCCGGGCGTTGCTTCACCACGGCTTCCACGGCCTCCTGCCCGTTGCGACATTCGGCCACGAGCTCGATCTCGGGGTCTTGCCCCAGCAGTCGAGCCAGCCGCGCACGAGCAGCCGGTTCATCGTCGGCGATAAGGGTGCGAATGTGTTTCATGAAAGGTCGAATTCAAGCGGGAAGGAGAGTGTCACGTTGAACCCCCGACCATGGGGGGATGTCAGTTCGAAGCGGGCATCGTCGCCATACAGGAGCCGCATCCGGTCATGGACGTTGCGCAGGCCGATGCCGCCATTGTTCATTGCGTTAATGACATCGGCACAGCCTTTTCCGTTGTCTGAGACCATCAACTCCAACCGTTCGTCCCGGCGCGATGCCGTTACGGTGATCCCGACCTGATCGTTGGTGGCGTCAGGGCCGTGTTTGATGGCGTTCTCCACCAGGGGCTGCAGCACCATGCTGGGCACCACAGCGGCGCTGAGCTCGCCGGGAATGTCGTAGGTCACCTTCAGTCGGTCCCGATAGCGCACGCTTTCGATGCCCAGGTAGTTGCCGATGTAGTCCAGTTCGCGGTCCAGGCGCACCTTGTCGCGTTGGGTGTTGTTGAGCGTTACCCGCAGCAGGCCACCAAGGCGGCTCAGGACCTTGCGCGCTCCGCTGATGTCCTCGTCCATCAGCGCGCTCACCGTGTTCAGGGTGTTGAAGAGGAAATGCGGCTGGAGCTGCTTCTTGAGGGCGTTGAGCTGGCTGACCTGCAGTTCGTTCTTCAGGCGCAGGAGCTGGGTCTGGCGCTCGCGCATCTCACGGGCGTTGTCCACGGCCACCAGCACCACCACCAGGATCCAGTACTCCATGAAGCGCGAGAGGATGGCCGGAGGCAGGGCCTGCACGGTCCAATTGATGTACTCGGAGGTGAACTCGAAGTCGTTCTGGCTCCACAGGATGGTGTAATAAAGCGCGCTGGTGACCACCTCATGCAAGGCCCCGATGAGCAGACCAAGGCCTGCATGCAATACGATGACCTTCCACAGGGGCCGGCTGCTGAAGGGCCAGCGCAACAACGCGGAGAACACCAGCGGGGTAAGCAGCGCCCAGAACAAGAAGTTGAGGTAGGGCGGCGGGATCTCGCGCAGCCACATGAACGGGCCCATTCCCTTGAGCTCGGCGTAGACGTAGTGATGCATGTAGGCCTGCACCAGGAACAGCGTGGCCAGTACCACCGCCGCGAAGAGGATGATCCGGTACGGGATGGGGCTTCGCTGGAAGTAGCGCATCTGTGGGGCTGTGGCCCGCGGTGAGCCGGTCACTGTCACGAAGTAACCGTACGTCACAGCCCCATGGAGAAGTCCCGTGATGAACGGCAAAGGCCGTGATGGAACGGTCGGAAGGGAAGGGTGATGGAACGCAACAGCCCCGCCCCGATCGATCGGGACAGGGCTGGAGCAGGGCTTGTGTTCGGCTTAGCCGAGGGTGACCGAGAAGGTGTTCCCGTTCACCGTAACGCTGAAGGTGCCGTCGCAGGAACCGTTCCCGTAGTTGATGGTGCGGGTGGGCTTGTTCTGCGGCGTGATCTCCACCGTTCCTGCGGTGATCCAGGCGCAACCGACGGCCACGCGCAGCGCCTGCGTGATGGTAACGGTATAAGCGACGCCGTTCCGGTTCACGCCGCTGCCGCCACCGGTGATCAGGTACACATCGTCAAGCGGCGTCAGGGTATCGTCGCCTTGGATCCAGGTGCGGGTGCGTGCGGCTTGGTGCGTCGCGGTCCAGCTACCATCGCCGGCGGTCACGGTGCCGCTAACGGCCACGGTGAAGTACGGGTCGCCATCGCCATTGAGGCCCATGTTCGTCACGGTCTTCGTGCCTTCCACGTGGTTGTCGTTCACATAATAGTCCTGGGGCGTGATGGTGATCACGGTGCCCACATCGCGATAGCGGCCGGTGAAGGTGACGTTCAGCATCCCCCTGCGCATGCGGCCGCTGGTGGTCGTGCAGTTCACGGTGCCGAAGTCGATGGTCAGGGTGTGCGGCATCACCAAGGTGTCGAAGGTGACCGTGGGTGCGCAGGCATCGTTGGCATCGCGCAGCCCGTTGGCATCTGCCGCATCATCCACGGCGTTCAGCATGTCCGCGAAGTAGTCCTCGGCGCGGGCGTTGTCGCTGGCGCTCGTGTAGTCGAAGTCCGTCGGATCGGTCTTGTCCTCCTTGCGGCAGGAAACGAGGGCGAGCAGGGAGAAGGTGGTGACCAGGGAGAGGTGCTTGAGCATGGCGTTGTTCCGTTGGTAGGTGGCCTTTGGACGCAAGCACCGTACCCAAGGTTTAGTTCAGGTCCCGCAGGACCTGGATCGGAGGGAATTCAACCACTGATGGACACGGATGGACACAGATGTGTACGCACGGGATCCGCGTTATCCGTGTCCATCCGTGGTTTCAACCCGCTCAGGCGTCGCATGCGACGTCGCACGGAGCCCCGCTCAGTTCAGGTGCTGGAGCACCTTGAAGGTGAACGGGAACTGGTGCTTGGCGTCGGCCTTGTGGTGCTCGGTCCACACCTCCTTCCACCCTTTGCCGATGGCGGGGAACTTCACGTCGCCCACGATCTCGGCATGCACGCTGGTGAGGTAGATGCGGTGGATGAGCTTCTTCTCAAAAGCCTCCTCGTACACCTGCCCGCCACCGATGATGAAGCACTCGGTCTCGCCGGCGTTTCGGGCCATGTCCAGGGCTTCTTCAATGGAGCTGCATACCAGGGCACCCGGGGCCTTGTAGCCTTCGGCACGGGTCACCACGATGTTGGTGCGGTTGGGGAGCGGTCGGAAGCGCTCGGGGATGCTCTCGTAGTTCTTGCGCCCGGTGATCACGTAGTGGTTCACGGTGGTGCGTTGGAAGAACTTCATGTCGTCGGGCAGGTTCCACGGGAGCCCGCCGTCCTTGCCGATGGTGCCGTTGTCGGCGACCGCTGCGATGGCACTGATGATCATACGCTGACGCTGGCTTTGATGTGTGGATGGGGATCGTAGTTCTCGAGCGTGAAGTGCTCGAAGCGGAAGGCGAAGAGGTCCTTTACGCCGGGGTCGATGCGGAGCGTGGGCAGGGGCCGTGGCTCGCGGGTGAGCTGCAGGCGGGCCTGCTCCAGGTGGTCGTTGTAGAGGTGTACGTCGCCGAAGGTGTGCACGAATTCGCCGGGCTGTAGATCGCAGACCTGGGCCATCATCAGCGTGAGCAGCGCATAACTGCCGATGTTGAAGGGCACCCCCAGGAAGGTGTCGGCGCTGCGCTGGTAGAGCTGGCAGCTGAGCTTGCCGTTGGCCACGTAGAACTGGAACATGGTGTGGCAGGGCGGCAGGGCCATGCGGTCCACGTCGGCGGGGTTCCAGGCGGTCACGATCAGGCGGCGGCTGTCGGGGTTGCGCTTGATCTGTTCCACCACGTTGGCGATCTGGTCGATGGTGCGACCATCGGGCGTGTGCCAGCTGCGCCATTGGTAGCCGTAGACAGGCCCGAGGTTCCCATCGGCATCGGCCCACTCGTCCCAGATGCGCACGCCGTTCTCCTTCAGGTAGCGGATGTTGGTATCGCCGCTAAGGAACCAGAGGAGCTCGTGGATGATGCTCTTCACGTGCAGCTTCTTGGTGGTCACCAAGGGGAAGCCTTCGCTGAGGTCGAAGCGCATCTGGTGGCCGAAGCAGCTGATCGTGCCCGTGCCGGTGCGATCGTGCTTCTGCACACCCTCCTCCAGGACGCGGCGCAGCAGGTCGTGGTATTGCTTCATGACGTGCGCAAAGTTAACCCAGACCGATGCCTGCGTTGGGGGAAGATGAAGGTTCGTCGTCGGTGGGCGTTCCTTGTGCGCGGTCGGCCCCGTTGCCTCCGCTGCGGCGCTTGCTGATGGGCAGTGCGGCGAGGAGGCGCTGTTTCATGCGCTCATAGTAGCTCTTACGGTCGATGCTGTAGGCGATCATGTTGGCCACCATGGCGGCGTACATGAGCTGGAAGATCACGCTGTGGCGGTCGGTCATCTCCAGCACCAGGATGGCGGAGGTGAAGGGGGAGCGGGACACGCCGGTGAGGAAGGCCACCATGCCGCAGAGCACGAGCACGCGGAATTCGCCGTCGCTGGGGTCGAAGAGCTGGGCGATCCATCCGCCGATGGCGGCACCGGTGCTGAGCGATGGCGCGAAGATGCCACCCGCACCACCGGCGCTGAACGAGAACAACGGCGCAAGGATGCGCGCTGCGATGTGCTTCCAGCTGGGGTCCACGTTGCTGTCGAAGAGGTATTCACGCAGCACCAGACGGCCGCTCCCGAGCACATGGTCTCCCAGGAAATGGTACAGCACCGCGAACAGCAAGGCGCAGGCCAGGGCCCACAAGGCCTGCAGGGGTACCTTGGTGATGCCCCTCCGCAGCTTGTCGAGCAACAAAAGCACCTTGCAGAACACCGCACCGGACAAGCCGGCCACCAGTCCGATGGCGAGCACCTTGTACATGAAGGAGCCGCCCACGGGGCTCAGTTTGGGATAGCCCAGGTAGGGCCCCAGGTAGTTGCCCATCAGCTGCTGGGCCGTCATGCCGGCGATGATCACACTGGTGAACACGGCCGTGCGGAAGTTGGCCAGGTGGGTCTTGGTGAGCTCTTCCACGGCGAACACGATGCCTCCCAATGGGGTGTTGAACGCGGCGCTGAGGCCGGCCGCACCGCCGGTGATCATCATCACGCGGCGGCTGATCCGGGGCCAGAAAGAGGGAAGCAGCTTATGCACCACGCGGTACACGCTGCCCGCGATCTGGAGGGTGGGACCTTCGCGGCCCACGGCACCGCCGCCCATCACCATGGCCAGGCTGCTCAGGATCTTCACCACGATGATGCGGACGTTGAGGAAACGCCAGCTGCGGTCGTTCTCGCGGTCGTCGCTGATCTCGATGGCCGCCATGAGCTGCGGGATGCCGCTGCCACCGGCCAGGGGCGCGTAGCGGCTCACCAACCACCAGCTCAACAGGAAGCTGACCGGCGCGGTGACGAAGATCCAGTCCGGGTTGAACGCGAAGAGCCACTTGTGCACGCCTTCCACCAACTCGAACAAGGTGGCATAGCCTACCGCGATGAGCGCGGTGAGCACGGCGGCCACCTGGTAGGGCAGGGTCAGGAGGGTGATCTCCTTCAACCTGCTGTTCATCACCTTTCGCCCTACCCACGCAAGGGCATTGGTGAAGGCTCGTCCCACCCGGTCGATCAGGCGCGGTCCGCGGGGCGGCAGGGAAGTGGGTTCGCGACGCACGGCGCAAAGATGCCGGGCCCATGGTCCGATACCGGGCGACCGATCGCCTCGCTACGAACAACACGGGTTGAACAGCTATTCCTTCCCCACTGCGCTCAGGTCGATCAGCGCGTAGCTGTATTGTGTGCCACGGTCGAAGCAGCGCACCAGGGCTTTGTGGCCGGTGGGTTCGGTGAGCAGTTCCATGGGGCAGGCGACGAAGGGTGCTTCGGGACGCAAGGCCGTGCCTTCGTTCACCACCTTCCCGGAACGGTCCAACATCACCGCTTTCAGCACACCGGGTTCGGTTGTAGCGCCCTTGGCCTTTTTGTCCTTGGTCTCCTGTTCGGGTGCGCTGCCGAGCGCAAGGATGCCTTCCAGACCCTTCGGCGTGTGGCCGAACACCAAGGTCAGTCCGTTGTCCTCCAGCGCGAATCCCGCGGTCTCGAAGGCCTGTCCCGCCGTGGTCATGTAGGCGCGGTCGGCCACATGGTTCCAGCGCAGGGTGTCGCTTGCATCGAAGTAGCTGGCGCGAACGGCCCCGCTGAGGTGGCGGATGGCGATGGCCTCGCCGATGGGCAGTTCGAAGTTGTTCTCCAGGAAGGTCTCGACCAGCACTGTGCCGCCATCCCAGGCGGGGAGCAGCTCGATGATCTCGTTCGGCACCTTCGTGTTGCGCGCGGTGCTAGGCTTCTTGTCGCCCTCCATGGCGCCGAAGGTGGTGAGCTTCACCTTGCGGATGCCGGGGATGCGTTGGTCGACGACGGGTGTGGGCTTGAGCTTGGCGTCCTTGGGGTCGAAGGTGAGCAACACGCCGGGCAGCCCGGTGAGCGCACCGTAGCGGATCGCCAGGGAGACCTTGCCACTGCCCCGTTCACAGAGGCGCACGGTGCTCACGAAGTCCTTGTCCAACAGCAGGTCCTTCACGGTGTTGCCCTGGTCGGTCAAGGTGGTCAGGTGCACCTCGTGGCACAGCTTGTCGCTGAGCTGCTCTTCGCTCTTGCACTTGAAGACGTAGGTGATCAGGTGCACGTCACCGTTGTCCGCGAGGCTGACCTGGTGTACGGTGCTTTGCACGTCGTCGTAGGGCAGCTCCTTCATACCGCTCCATTGCACGGACAGGTCGCTGCCCATGCAGGCATACCAGAAGCGCTTGTTGCCCTTGGTGTCCTGGCTGAACAGGTTGAGCAGGAAGTGCTGGCCGTCCGGTGAGGCCACCAGTCGTTCTTGTTGGGCGAAGGCGAGGCCGCGGCTGAAGAGGATGGGGTCGGGCAGGGGGCGACGGGAGAGCGTGGTGCTGAGGTCGCCGCTCATGGGCTGGTCGAACGTGGCGACGCGCTTGAAGCCGGTGATGGTGACGGCTCCGCTGGCGTTCACGGCCCCGATGCCGAACTCAACGCCTTTCTTCTGGTTCGAAGCGAACAGCACCTTCATTTCGCCCCCGGTGATCATGGGGCAGATGCCGTTCCACTTCAGCCCATCGAAGACCTGGTCCTTCAACGCGAGTTCCTGGGTGGGTTGCAGCTGGGCGTCGAGCCGCACCACCTTATGTACGAGGCCTTCCTCCACGTAGAGCAACGCCCGCCCGTCCACGTCCAGTAAGCCGTCCACAACGGTCAGCAGGTCTCCCTGTGCGTTCTTGATCACCCGGCTGAAGGGCTTGCCTTGTTGCACGCCGTTCTGTGCGGAGAGGGAAAGGGTGGCAACGAGCAGCGTCGGCAGGAGGGAGGAGCGGAACAGCATCGTCGCGAGGGTTCAAATGCCCTGTGAATGTACGGAACCCCCACAGGTATGAAAGCCTCACGGCATCCTTAGCCAGCCCAGCACCCGCTTGTTGTCGATCCGCCAGCGCCCGTCATTCAGGTCCAGGTCGTAGGGATCACGAGCACTGCCGGTGTTCTGTTGGATCACCTCCACCTCGCCATCGGCCACGGCGCTGATGATGGCCACATGCCCGAAGCTGTTGCCGTGCCAGCCATCGAGCACCACCAGGTCGCCTTCCTTCGGCATGGTGATGCTGTTGTTGGTGAACTGCACCAGCCCACGGGCCGCGTTGAAGGTGCTGTCCGCCAGTGCGGGGTCGAAGAGGTCCTTCGCGTGGCCGTAGCTGTTGGGCATGCGGTGGTGGTAATGCTCGAGGTAATAGCGCTTCACGAATTCCACGCACTGGTACTTCAGGCCCACGTTGTAGCCGTCCACTGTGTTGCGGCCATGCACCGCGCCCATGCCGTCGTTGTAGTAGACCACCACGCCGTTCAAGCTGTCCAGCGGCGCACCGGCCACGAGCGGGGTGTTGTCCGTCGGCGGGCCTCCGCAGGAGCGTGACCATGCTTGCCACAGCGCCCAACCGCCAGCGACGCCGATCAGCAACAGGAAGGTGATGAGTATCCGGCGCATGTGTTCATCAACGCGTAAGGATCGCGAGTATGATGCCGAAGGTCAGCAGGCCTAGCAGGATGTTGTTGAAGCGATGTCCCATGGTATCGAACAGTACGTCCTCAGGTTGGTCCGGGCCGTTCAAGTATTCACGGTAGGTATAGGGTGGACGCTTGGTGAGATGCAAGGTCCTGATCAACGTGCCATAAGCGTATCGGATCGTGCCCCCGATGCTATTCAGCAACCCTTTGAAGGCGTCAGCAATGGGGTCGAGGAACGGGATCATCCGATCATTCTAGTTGTACAACCACATCATCGCACCATCGCACCTCTCCACCATCGCACCCTAGCACCTCTCCACCATGGCACCATGGCACCTCTCAACAAAGATGAAGGACGATGGGCGATCGGCGAAGGGAAAAGGGCGAAGCCAGCTGAGATCCCGCACCATCGCACCACTCAACCATTGCACCTTGGCACCTCTCCACCATGGCACCATGGCACCTCTCAACAAAGATGAAGGACGATGGGCGATCGGCGAAGGGAAAAGGGCGAAGCCAGCTGAGATCCCGCACCATCGCACCACTCAACCATTGCACCTTGGCACCTCTCCACCATGGCACCATGGCACCTCTCACCAAAGATGAAGGACGATGGGCGATCGGCGATGGGAAAAGGGCGAAGCCCGACGCGATCTTCCTTTCAACTTTCAGTTTTCCTTTTTCAACTTTCCCAGTACCGCTCACATGATGATCCCCGCGATCGTCGCGCTGAGGTAGCTGGCCAGCGTTCCGCAGAACAGCGCCTTCAGTCCCAGCTTGGCAAGGTCCGCGCGACGGCCGGGGGCGAGCTCGCCGATGCCGCCGATCTGCATCCCTACGCTGCTGAAGTTCGCGAAGCCGCAGATGGCGAAGCTGACGATCAGCAGGCCCTTTTCGGTGACGATGGGGATGGTCTTGTCGGTGAGGCTCTTGAAGGCGACGAACTCGTTGATGGTGAGCTTCTGGCCGAGCAGGGTGGCCACGTTGTTCACGTCGGCACCGGGCACGCCCATGGCCCAGGCCAGGGGGTAGAAGAGCTTGCCGAAGAACCAGTTGAGCGCGGTGGTGCCGTCGGCGCCGAAGGCGGGGTTATAGAAGTGGATGAAGTAGGCGATGATCCAGTTGATCATGGCGATGAGCGCGATGAAGCCGATGAGCATGGCGATCACGTTCATGGCGATCTTGAAACCGTCGCCGGCACCGTGGCCGATGGCGTCCACGAGGTTGGTGTAGTTGCTCTTCACCTCCAGCTTCACGTTTCCCATGGTCTGGCTCTCCTCCGTTTCAGGGAACACGATCTTGCTGATCACCAGGGCGCCGGGCGCGGCCATTAGGCTGGCGGTGAGCAGGAAGGGGGCGAGGTCCATGCCGGCGCTTTTCCCCATGTTGACGTACACGATCAGGATGCCACCCGCGATGCAGGCCAGGCTTCCGCTCATGCTGGCGAGCAGTTCGCTCTTGGTCATGCCTGCGAGGTAGGGGCGTATCATTACCTGGGCTTCCACCTGCCCCACGAAGGCGCTGGCCACGTTGCTCAGGGCTTCGGCGCCGCTCACGCGCATCACCCAGTTCATGCCCTTCGCGATCACGCTCACCACCCGTTGCATGATGCCGACGTGGTAGAGGATCGCCACCAGCACGCAGACCAGGATGATCGTGGCGGTAACGTTGAACGCGAACACGAATCCGCCGCCCCAGTAGTTCGCCGTGGTGCCATCGGGTTGTTGGGTGATGATGCCGCCGTACACGAAGGCCGCACCGGCACGCGCGAACTCCTCGATGTGCCCCATGCCCTTGCCCAGCCATTGGAAGAAACGCGTGACCGGCGGCACCTTCAGCACGAGCAGTGCGATGCCGAGCTGCAGCAGCAGGCCGCTGATCACCAAACGGTAGTTGATGGCCTTACGGTTGTTGCTGGCCAGGAAGGCGAGGCCAAGGATCAAGGCCACACCGAGCGATCCACTGAAGCGATCCATGTCAGGCGAGGGTGTCGGGGGTGTTGGCCTTGCCCTGGCCCAGGTGCAGCAGGTTGCGGCGCACCCAGCGGGGCAGCAGGATGAGGCCGATGGCGATGTACGGATAGTAGCTGATGAGGCGCCAGAGGAAGGCGAGGGCCGGGGCGAGGCCGGTGGGGATGAACACGCCGAGGAAATCGTTGAAGATGATCTCCGCGATGCCGCTGCCGCCGGGCGTGGGCATCAGCAGCACGATGATGCCCATGATCACCTGCTTCGCGTAGACCACCAGGTCGTTCCCGAAACCGGCATCGGGACTGAAGGCGTGAACGATGCAGTTCACGATGGAATAGCGGGCGGTCCAGCTCGCGAAGGTGGCGAGCAGCGCGGGCCACCAGTAGTTCCATCCGCGTTGTTTGAGGCCGTCGGCGGCGGTGATCAGCTGGTCGCCGGTGGTCACCATGTTGCGGCGCCAGCGGCGCAGGCCCTTGATGGAGAAGATGCCCACCAGCGCGCGCTTCACGAAGGCCGGGTTCACGAACAGGGCGTAGGCCACGAAGAGCTTGTACAACACGATGATACCGTATACCACCCAGAAGGTGACGAAGAAGCCGCCGCCCCACCAGCCACCGGCCGTGTCCACCCCGCTGAAGAGCAGTTCGCGGCCCACGAGGAAGTACACCAGCGGGGCCATCACCGCGATGAAGATGCCGTCCAGGAAGGAGGTGAAGGTGATGACGGTGATGCTCTTTCCGGCGTCGATCCCTTCGCGCGAAAGGATCACGATGGCGAAGAAGAACCCACCACCGATGATGCCGGGAGCGATGGCGCTCGCGAACTCCCAGAGCATGACCACCACGAAGGTGCGCCACCAGTCGAGCTGCTTGTCCACCAGGTGCCGGATCCGCACCATGTACATCCAGTCGCGCACCACCAGGCTGAGGAAGGCCAGGAACATCCACCAGGTACTGTACCAGCTCCAGGTCACGTTCTGCAGGGCCTGCCCGCCGCTGGAGCGCCACACGAGCAGCGCGGTGATGCCCAGGCCGATGATCACCGGCAGCAGCACCTTGCCCGTGCTGAACGAGCGCATGAATTTCCGAGCCTCCTGTTCCGCGGTGGTCATGCGCGATGGCGTGGGGATCCGTTCACGGTTGTGGAACGGTCACTCGGCGTCGTCGTCGGTATAGCTGTCCGGTTCAGGCCGGTGCGGTGCGGTGAGCACGCGGTAGAAGAAATAGGCTGTGAGGGCAGTGACCGTGCCCATGGAGACGACCATCAGGGTGAGGGCGGAGGTGTTCATGCCTTGTGGTGTTTCAGCTTGGCCATGCGCTTCTGGTAGGCCACGCGCACGAACCAGCAGATGGTGAGGAACATGAGGAGCAGCAAAGCGCGCGCGCCGTGCACCTGCCAGGGCAGCCCGGTGGCGGTGATCTTCTCCCAGATGCCGGGCAGCGAGGCGAAGAACACGCCACCGATGAAGAGCGGGGTGACGAACTTGATGATGAAGCGATAGACCGGCGGCACCTGGATGTCGGCTCCGGTGGTGATCTCCTTCCAGCCCTTGTCCATGCCGAAGACCCAGGCGAAGAGGATGATCTCCAACAGCGCGAACACCACGAGCCCGACCGTGCCGGCCCAGTAATCGTACTCATCGAACACGCCCTCGTTGAAGTAAAGCACCGTGGGCAGACCGAGCACCAGCACGATCACCCCGAAGAACCACGCGGCAGGCTTGCGTTTCCAGCCGAACTCGTTCTCCAGGAAGCCCATCACGGGTGTTCCCATGGCCAGCGAACTGGTGATGCCGGCGAAGAACAACAGGCCGAACCAGCAAACCCCGGCGATCATGCCCAGCGTGGGGCCCCATTGCGTGAAGAGGTAGGGCAGCGTCTTGAAGCCAAGCCCGAGGCCGCCGGTCTTCGTGAGCTCCACCACCTTGTCGATGCCCAGGTAGCCGATGCTGATGGGGATGATGATGGATGCGCCCAGCACCACTTCCACGAACTCGTTCATCCAGCCTGCGCTCATGGCGTTCAGGGCGATGTCGTCCTTCTTCCTCACGTAGCTCGCATAGCATTGGATGCTGCCCATGCCCACGCTGAGGGTGAAGAAGATCTGCCCGGCGGCCGCCAGCCACACCTTGGCGCTCCAGATGCTGCTGTAGTCCGGTGTCCAGAGGAAGTTGAGGCCCACCGTGCCATCGTTCACCGCGCCGTGGTGACCCGCCTTCAGGGTGACACCCATGACAGCGAGCACGATGCCGAAGAAGATGAGCAGGGGCATGCCGATCTTCGCCACCTTCTCCACGCCGCCGCTGAGGCCCTGCGCCAGGATCCAGGTGTTCAGGAACAGGCACAGGAGCCAGAACACGATGGGCTCATAGGGCAGTCCGGTGGTGGAGGTGTTAATGTTGATATAGTCGCCGAAGAAAGCCGCCACCTGCTCCGCGCTCTGTCCGTTGAAGGAGCCCGCGATACTGTGCCACACGTAGCTCAGCGTCCAACTTTCGAGGTAACAGTAGTACGCTGCCACGGCAATGTTGGTGAAGATGCCGAACACGCCGATGTACTTCCATAGCGCACGTTTCGGATCCATCTCGTGCAGAATGAAGGGCGTGCTGTGATTGCCCTTGCGCCCCCCGAAGCGGCCCATGGCCCATTCCACCCACAGGAGCGGGATGCCCATGAGCAGGAAACACACGAGGTAGGGAATGATGAATGCGCCGCCACCGTTCTGGATGGCCTGCACCGGGAAGCGCAGGAAATTGCCCAGGCCCACGGCATTGCCCGCCATGGCCAGGATCAATCCCACGCGTGAACCCCATGATTCGGTCTGTGACATCAGTTCGCTGTTGTGGCGACAAGATAGAAGTTCGGGCACACGGGCAACGATCGGCGGACACCACAAGATGCTCGCAAGCCTGCCCAACGGTAGTCAGGCTCGCCATGCACGTCGGTGGGTCAACCGCAGAGGACGCCGAGGGCGCAGAGGGTCACGAACAACTGACAACTGACAACTGTGCACTGCCCACTGCCCACTGCGGACCGCCTACTGCCTACTGCCTACTGCCAACTGCCAACTGCCTACTGCTTCCTAGCAGCTCGCTAGCTCGCCATGCACGTCGGTGGGTCAACCGCAGAGGACGCCGAGGGCGCAGAGGGTCACGAACA
>JBIIYP010000034.1:0-40650 GCA_044346705.1 Flavobacteriales bacterium | reverse complement strand
CCAGTGGTGCAGTGGAGGCTGCGCGTGCAACTGGGAGGCCAGGCGCAGGGTGGTCAGCAGCAGTAGGGAGCGGTACATGGCGCGGTGGTTTGCGAACACCTACGCCGGTCGACCGCCCAGGTTCGGTGTTTTCGACCGATCTGAACTATCCGCCCACCGGCACCGAACGGTCTTCGGCCGGAATTGTCAATACACCGTTGAGGGATCAGGGCAATAGGGACCGCACCAGGCTCTCGCGCACGACGTGACAGAGGTCCTTGGGGAACCGCCCCTTCCGCAAGTGCCCTTGATTCACCTCCAGCTCAATGCCGGCGTAGCGGGTCCGATGAAGCCGTCGCAGGTGCGTGGGCAGCCCATCCGCGGCACCTCGGTAGGGGCTGTTCATTCGCACTTCCAGGTCCGGGTCGAGGGCCAGCAGGGTTTCTCTCCAGCGTGCCGCCCATCGCTTCTCCGCAGGCCTGGAAGGATCATAGAGCAGGCCGATGTCCATTGTGCGCACCTCTCCGTTGAGCACGGGCGTGAAGCTGTGCACCGCCACATGCATCACCTGTTCGCGTTCCTTGACCCATTGCGCCACCTTCCGTTCAACGGCACTGCGATAGGGGTGGTAGTACAGGTCGAGGATCTTCTGGCGCTCCGCATGGGGCAAGCCTTTGGTGCAGGGCGAGAAGAGGGCCGGGTGATGCAGCGAGCGGTTCAGTTCCACGAGCAGCCTCGACACCGTGGCGTGGTGGTCGGCGTCGGCGATGGGTGCCAGTTGTCGGAAAAGGTCCAGGGCCCCTGGGTCCCATCCGCGGTGACCGGCCAGCACATTCCCTGCGCCATCGAACAAGGACCTGTAGGGTCGTGGGACCGTGTTGCCCCCATGCTCGCAGGTGAGGAGCAGCTTCACGCGAAGGGGCGGTCTTCCTGCAGGCAGCCCGCCAGTTCGGTATAGACCTCACGCAGCTTTTCGGGGGTGGGGTTCTTGCCGGTGCGGCCCAGGATGCGCGATGAAAGGCAGCCGTGCTTGAGCAGGTGTTCGATGCGGCCCTGGGCACCCTCGCTCAGCTCGCTGCGAAGCTCCAGGTACAGGTGTTCCCAGAGCTTCTGGGCGGTCATCTGGTGCTGCTTCAACACGCCGAACATGATGAGGAACTCCTTGTTCGTGATCACCGCCTTGCCAGCGTCCTTGATCACCTGAAGGAAGATCGGCAGCAGGTCGCTTTCGCTCCACGCACGCTGCAGGTAGGTGCTCACCCAACGGCCTTTCACCATGGCACGGCACACGGCCACGATGAGCTCGGCGATGGCGAGGTCCATGGAAGGGCTCTCCTGGATGTCGATGACCCGGATCTCGATGGCCCCACGATCGAAGCGTGCAATGGCACCGCGCGAATTCGCGAAGTGGTGGTCCATGACGTGCTCGGTGTCGAAGGGCGCAAGGGCCTGGGCGATGGGGCTGAAAATGGTGCGGTAATAGTCCTCCTGGCTGAAAACCGCCTCGGGGATCAGGGAGCCCATGAGCTCGGGCAGCTTTTCCTGGTGGTGCAGGTATGCTTCCATGCGGCTGTCCAGGAACCCGGTGGCCTTGCCGTCGAGGATGGGGGAGCTGGCGGATAGGGCAGGGATGATGGGCAGCACCATGCGGATGGCGGCGTGCAGCTTGCCGAACTCCTCATCGTTGGCGAAGGGCAGGTTGAGGTGCGTGCTCTGCAGGTTGCTCCAGCCGTGCCCGCGGCAGTCGAAGATCCGGTTGTAGAGCGCGTACACCTCGTTGTATTCGTGCGGCCAGATCATGGTCTCGGTGAAGGGGTCCATGAAGGGATGCGCCGCCGTGGGCAACAGCATGCGGCCGCGCTTATGGAGCTGGGCGTTGATCACCTTCACCTCGGCGGCGAACTTCTTCTGGAACGAGGCGATCCGGCGGGTGGGTTTGGCGGTCTTCAGCTCCACCACATGGCTCACCAGTTCGTTGCTCCATTCCACGTCGCCGCGTTCCACATCGCCGGTGATCGCGCCGGTGACGTCCTCGAACAGCTGGTCCACCGTGGGGCTTACCTTCAACGTGGTGCGGTCCACCACCATGTACTCCAGTTCGATGCCGGTGACCTCGAACAGCTTGAATTTCTTCGGGGCGCTCATGCCTTGATGGTCGTTCTGCCCTTTGCGGGCGTGATGCCGATGCGGCGCTCGATGTCGCGTTTGAGCGAGCCGATGATGCGGCGGTAAAGTTCATCTCCCAACGCCAGGTCCTCCACACCGTGGTCGATGTTGGGGCATTCGTTCACTTCGATCACGTAGGGCTTGCCGGCCACCTCCTTCACGTCCACGCCGAACAGGCCCTGGTCACCCACGATGGCCTTCACGGCATGGACGGCGGTGGCGATGATGTCCTTCGCACAATCGTCCACCAGCATGGTGGCGAAGTCCCCGGTCTGGTGCTTCTTGGTGTCGCTGCCCCAGTTGTAGATCTGCCAATGCCCGGCGGCCATGAAGTACTTGCAGGCGTAAAGCGGCTCACCGTCCAACACGCCGATGCGCCAGTCGAAGTCGCTGGGCATGTATTCCTGCGCGATCACCAGGTCGCTTTCGTCCAACAGCTCATCGAGCTTCTGCACCAGTTCTTCGGGCGTTTTCGCCTTGGTGACGCCACGGCTGAAGGTGCTGTCGGGCAGCTTGAGGACCACGGGCAGGCCGAAGCGGGTGGCCACCTCATGCCGGTTCTCGCTGTGCACGATCATGGTGCGCGGGCTCGGCACCTTGTGGGCCTCCATCACCTCGGCCAGGTACACCTTGTTGTTGCATTTCAGGATCGCATCGGGTGCATCCATCACCGCGAGCCCTTCCTTCTGCGCCTTGCGGGCGAAGCGGTAGGTGTGGTCGTTGACGTGCGTGTTCTCCCGAATTAGCAGGGCGTCGTATTCGCCGATCCGGTCGATGTCGTCCGGACCGATGATGTCCACCGCGAAGCCCATGTGCTCCGCGGCCTGCCGGAACTTGACGATCGCGCGCCGGTTGCTGGGCGCGGCCGTATCAGCGGGGTTCACCAGGATCGCCAGGTCGTACTGGCTGCGGTCATCGCGGGCCTTGTCGTACCGCTTCTTCGCGAAGTACTCCTGGGCGAAGTGGCGCACGTGGGGGAGGTGGTCCTCGGGGATCTCGTTGTACGGGATCGCCTTCATGCCACGCAGTTCCCATTTCTCACCCTTCACGAACCGGGCCCTCAATAGCGGGGCCTGGAACACCTTGTACAGCTCGTGCGCCAGCCGGTCATACTTGCGGTTCACGTTGCGGCCGAAGTAGACGCTGAAGATGAACTCGTCCTTGTCCTTCTCGCTGAGGCTTTGCTGGATCACCTCCTCCAGATCGCGGGAAAGCACTTTCACCAGGCCCGGGTTCTTCAGGTCGAGGATGGTCTTGGCGTTGGGGATCACTTTCTGCCCGCGCGCCTCGGCCAGCAGGCTTACGTAATAGCCGCGGCTCTGGTAGCTGTAGCTGCGGGCCAGGTTGAAGATCCGCACGCTGCCGGTACTGGCATACCGGGGGTCGGTGAGGTAGTCCTTGCTCGAGACCACCTCCACTCCGTTCACGCCCAGGTTGAACGTGGCCGGGTCGCGCACCACGATGATCTTTCTCATTCGGGAAGGGGGGTCTTCGAAAGGATGAGGAGGTTGGCGTCGTAGGTCACGATGCCGAGCAGGATGGAGTTGATCAGGCGGCCCACGGGTACCTGGTAGTAGCGGTCCTCACCGAGGGGATTGTCCTGGTAGGGGTCCGCCACCAGCACCTTCTTGCCTTCCATGCCGCAGAGCACCACGAAGTGGCCCATCGGCTTGCCGCGCAGGTCGTCGAAAACGCTTTGGCCACTGCTTGTGGTGTATTCGCGCTTGCTCTGGTACAGGTAGGTGGCGCTAAGGCCGGTGAGCACCGGCAGGTCGTGATCGAAGTAACGCTGCAACAGGGAAGGGCGCGGCTCGTTGAACCGGATCTCTCCACCCATCTTCAGGAAGCGCGAATAGGCCAGGCAGGCGGAGTGCAGCTTCTTGCCCTCCTTGAACCGCGTTTGGGCGATGAGCTTCTTGCGCAGCATCTCGCTGGAAAGGCCTTCCCAGCTGGGGTCGAACACGCGCAGGTTGTAGCTGTGGATGCGCGCGCGGAAGCCCAGTTTCAGGGCGTGCAGGCCGAGGAAAACGGCCAGCGTACCACCATCCTCCAGGTGGTGGACCTCCTGGATCACCTCGTCCAACCCGATGTCCAGCCCGAAGTGCGCATAGACCGCGTGCAGCGCAGTGGGGCCGCAGGTGCTGTCGTTCGGCTGGGCAAGGATCCTGATGGGGCGCATGAACAGGCCAAAGGTGCGCACTGCACCAGGCCATCTTTCATGTGCGTTGCACGGGGCATCCACGTTGCCCTGTGGATACTTCGCTGGTTCGCGAACGAACGCGGGGCTACATCCTGGGACCCGAGGGTGTGGCCCCGACGAGCCAGTTGCCGCGCGGCCGGAAAAGACGGGGAAGCTCCCGTTCGGCATCGAACCAGAGGAGATTCTCCGGATTCACGCTGCTGTGCAGGATGAACCGCCCTTCCGGGTTCTGATGGACCTGCACCAGGACCGGCTCCGGGCGCGAGGTGTCGGTGATCTCCAATCGGGCCACTACGGGCAGGCCGTCCAGCTGCGCACCGTCTGCGAAGAAATGCGCATCGCTCACGGCCAGGCTGCCCAGGTACTTGGCCACCCGCGCTGTGTCACAGGCCTCGCCATCCAGGCGCCATTCGCCATTGACCCGCTCCAGGAAATAGTCATTGCCCGGGAAGGTGAAATGCAGGCGTGTCCAGTTCTTCGGATCGCCGTTCACCACCGTATGGGGCCGCCATTCCGTCACCTTCATTTCCGTGGCCATGCTCAGCTTCCCATCGATGGCGAAGACCTCCTTCTCGCCCGGTATGCTCACGTGCGACCAGGGGCCTTTGGGGCTGAAGGTGCTCTTTCCCACGAGCAGCTCGCGCTGTTCACCATCGGCCAGCTCCAGGGTAAGCCGTTCGTAGAGGGTATCGGTGAGGTCGTAACGGTCCTTCACCAGGCCCATCATGCCCACCAACCGCTTCACACGCAGGTCGCCCAACGACCCGATCACGTCCTCAACGGCGGTGTTCTCCACGCGGATGGTATCAGCGGCGGCCACCAAGCGCCAGCCATTGCCCTGCCGGAAGAACCGGAGCGGCACAAAGTCCTTGCGCTGCGCGCTGATGGTGAAGGCCTGGATGGCGGCGGTGTCCACGGTCATCACCACATCGTGAAAGGTGCGCTCCTTGGACCGCATGCCGAAACGGTCGCCGATGAACCAGAGCAATGCGAGTGCTGCCACTACGATCAGCAGGGCCTTGGTGCGGACCTTATTGAACATGTCCGGGGCGTGTACGTTGATCGCGCTGGCGTCGGCGCCATCGCAGGCGGATGAGCCCGTGCACCAGGACCAGGAGCATGGGGAGCATGAGCATGGCCCACTTGATCGCTGTGCGCTGGCCGTCGGTGAGGGCATCGAGCTGGCGGAAACGCACGCCCTTGTTGCGCAGCTCGATCAGGCCGGTGCTATCGGTCACCCAGTCCACGGCGTTGATCACCACGTTCACGTTGTCCGGGTTGATGGGCGTGGGCTGCGCGCCGCCGCCGTTCAAGGCGAACGAGCCATTGGCAAAGACCACCATGCGGGAAGGTGCGCCCGCGCTGAGCCTGCCTTCCAACGCGGCCGCCACGGTGCGTGGTCCGGAGAGGAACTGGGCGTCGGTCCACTGCCGCTGCAGATCGATGATGTGCGGTACTTGAAGTAGACCGGTCTTCGGGCTGGACACCAGCAGCGGCGAGTAACGCACAGCGGACGTATCACCTTGAAAGCTGAGGGAGGTGCTGAACTGCAGGAGCACCGCCTCAAGCCCTCCGGAGATAGGGTGGTCGCCGAAGGTGGTGATCAGCGGGAAATAGGGAAAGGATACCGGGACCTGCATGGTGTACATGCCACGCTGCTGCAACACCTGCACCTGTCCACAGCTGGCATCGATCACGGCCTCGTTACCGACCTTCAGCCCTTTGCCCGCGAGCCAGATCTCCATCGGGCTGTTCCGCACATCGATGACCGGGGAAGCACCCAGGTCGCTGGTGACCTTGGAATACGCGATCACCAGCCCGCGCCCCTTGGCCAGGAACTCGTCCAGCCGTTGCAGATGGGCCACCGGAATGGAGTCTCTTGGGTCCAACCACAACAGCGCACTGAAGCGGTCGTGGATCGGGAAGGAGTCGAAAATGGCCATGGGCTCAACGCCGTAGAGCACGCTCAGGGAGCGCTCCAGCTGGGGCAGCAGGTTCATGCCAGGCTCCCCGTGCCCCATCACCAGTCCCACCACGGGCTTGTCCTTGAAGCTCACGCGCTTCATGGCCGAGCTGAGCTCCCATTCGATCGCGCTCTCAGGCTGCAACAGGGGGATGGCGGCGGACTGCTCACCCATGCGCACCACCGCGCCCATGTAGGCCTTCACCTGTTCCGCCTTGTCCTTCTCGCGGGTGTTCACCAGCACCCAGCTGACGCCGTTCTCCTGGGCCTGTGCCTCCAGGCTGTCCGCGGCGCTCGGGTCGATGAACTCGAACACCACGTTGCCGCCGCTGCGCTGGTTGTATTCCACCAGCAGGTCCTTGAGCTCCTCGCGCACCAGCGCCAGATCAGGCCGAAGGTCCTCGGTGAAGTAGGCGGTCACGGTCACCGCCTCCGGCAGCTGCTCCAGCATGTCCAGGGTGGCGCGGCTCAGGGTGTAGCGGTCGTCACTGGTCAGGTCCACGCGGAAATGCACGCTGCGCGAGATGCTGTTGACCAGGACGATCGCCAGGGCCAGCAACGACACGAACACCAGGACCTTCGAGCGCGACCTCATGACCGTTGGAAGAGGCGTTTGGCCAGGTTGATCTCCGCCAGCGACAGGCCGAGCACCACGATGCTCAGGAAGTAGACCAGGTCACGGCTGTCCAACACCCCCCGGCTCATGCTATCGAAGTGTTCGGCCGTGCTCAGGAACTGCAGCAGCTCGCCCACCGGGCCCACGAAGTTGGCCGGCAACACCAGGAACACGACGTGGAAGACCACGATGATGAGCATGCCCGTGAGGAAGGCCTCGATCTGGTTGCGCGACAGGCTGCTGGCCAGGATGCCGATGGCCACGTACCCCGCGCTCATGCACACCAGGCCCAGGTAGCCGCACCACACAGCGCCGTGGTCCACCTTACCGATGTTGGCGGTGACGACATAGTAGGGCAGGGTGCAGGCCAGAGCGATCAGGATGAGCGAGAGGCAGGCGATGAATTTGCCGAAGACCACCTGCCAGTCGGTCACCGACTTGGTGAGCAGCAGGTCGAGCGTGCCCGTGCGCCGTTCCTCCGCGATGCTGCGCATGGTGAGCGCGGGGATGAAGACGAAGAGCGTCCAGTAGGCCGTCTGGAAGAAGGGGGTCAGGTCCGCCTGGCCTTGCACGAAGATGTCGGGGTGCCATGCACCGTACCACCAAGTGAAGAAGCCCCAGGCACCAAGGAACACGACCAGCAGGATGTACGCCATGGGCCCGTCGAAGAAGGAGGCCAGGTCACGGCGTGCGATGAGCCAGCTCTTGCGCATCAGTCCAGGGTGAGTTCACGGAACACGTCCTCAAGGCGGGTCTCCACACGATGCATGCCGGTGAGCACCCAACCGCGCTGCACGCAGAGCTGGAACACCTCACGCTCCACGGAAAGACCCGTTCCGGACCGCAGCAGGAAGGCATTGGGTCCCGCATCCGGCAAGGCCTCTTCCACGCCGGTCAGGGCGCCGAGCGCTTCCAGCTGTGTTCTGTGGTCGCCTTCCTCGATGGTGATCCGCACCACATCCTGTCCCCGCGCCTTGGTGCGCAGCTCGGCCGGGCCACCGTCGGCCACAATGCGGCCCTTGTCGATGATGAGGATGCGGTCGCAGGTGGCCTCCACCTCCGGCAGGATGTGGGTGCTGAAGATGACGGTCTTGGCGCGCCCCAGTTCCTTGATGAGCTCCCGGATCTCCACGATCTGGTTCGGGTCCAGTCCAGTGGTAGGCTCGTCCAGGATCAGCACGTCAGGGTCGTGCACCATGGCCTGGGCCAGACCCACCCGCTGGCGGTAGCCCTTGCTCAGCTCGCCAACGCGCTTGTGCTTCTCCCGCTCCAGGCCGCACGCGCCCACCATGGTCCGGAGCCGCTCATCGATGCGATCGGCGGGTACGGACTGGATCCGCGCGGTGAAGCGGAGGAGGTCGAGAACGGGCATGTCCTCGTAGAGCGGATTGCTCTCGGGCAGATAGCCGATCATGCGGCGCACCGCTTCGGGTTCCAGCGCCACATCCTTGCCGCCCACGGTGATGCGTCCCGAATCGGGTGCGGCAAGACCGCAGATCAACTTCATGGTGGTGGTCTTCCCGGCTCCGTTCGGGCCCAGGAACCCGAGCACCTCACCGGCCCGCACCGTAAAGCTGATGCCATCCACGGCCTTCTGTGGGCCGTAGCTGCGGGTCAGGTCGTCTATGCGGATGTCCATGGATCTTGCCGAAATTACCGGTCCGGCCGGCGGCGGGTCCGATGGAGCTGTGAAAGACTGTTAAGTGCCCACGCGGTGCTTGTCCTCCTTGCCCTTGCCCTCGCGGATCATCTCCAAGGCCTGGGCGATCCGGCGCTTGCGGGTCTCGTCCTTTTTGGCATCGGACACCCATTCGGCGTATTCCTTTTTGTGGGTGTAGGTGAACGCCTCCCAGTTGGCCCATGCGGTGGGATCCTTATGCAGGACCGACTCCAGGTCCTCCGGAATGACCAACGCCTTGCGCGGTCCCTTGGCCTCGGCGAGGGTGGTACCCTTCAGGTTCAGGGCAATGGCCTGCTTCACTAATTCAATGAAGGAAGGCTCGTCGATCGCCTCGTTTTCATGGATCTTATAGGCGCGCATTCCCTTCTCCTCGCCCTTGCCAAGCGCTTCGAAAAGCTTCCCGGGGTCCTTGATCAACGCGCCTTTGTGGAACCAAACGCTTACGAACTCCTTGAAGGCGCACATGCCGACCATGATGCCTTCGTGATCGAAATGCGGCTTGTCCCAACGCCACGCTTCGGTGATGCCGGGATCGGTCTGGTGGATGAGCTGGCGGATGCGCACAAGGATCCTGCGCTTCCACTCGTCCTGCTCAGCGATGTAGGTGTTGATGTCTTCTTGTGGGAGCATGGCCATCAAAGCGATGAGGTACGCGTTTACTTCTGAGCCTCCTTGCTGAACTGGATCATCACCGGGAAAGTGGACTTGGCTGCGAATCCTGAGGCCCCGAGCGTGACGATGGCACTGGGGGATAGGCGCCACTCCGATGAGGGGATGAAGCAGCCCTGGCCGCTGCCTTCGGACAATACCCGACGGGGCTTTTCGGAGCCATCCGGCTTGAACTCCAACAGGGTCGCGTCCTTGGCACTGGTCAACTGGTCCAATGGGAGCTTGTTGCGGCGCTTCTCGTAACTGGCCTCATCGTCGTTCAACAGCACGAAGAGCTGGTTGTCGAAGGTGGCGCTGATCAACCGACCGGGAAGATCGTTCTCAAAGGACATGTCCCGTTCGATCTGCTTGTACCAGCGCAGGTCACCGGTGGCTGTGAGCTCCATGAGGTGGAGGTCCCAGTTGTCCCAGCTGTACTTTGGTTTCTTCGCGCCGCTGAGGTCGCTCACCATGGTGGTGATCAATGCACTTCCATGGGCCACCAGGTAGGTGCCGCCATCCTTTTTCGGCAGCACGCGGTTCAATACGATGTTCGTCTGTAGGCGCTCCTCCTTTTTCATCTTCACCTCCACCAGCTGCTTCACCAGCGGATGCTGCTTCCACGGCCCCCACGCCATGGTCGTAACGTCCAGTGTGGCACAGTAGAGACCCACGGCCTCATTGCGGTTGTTCTCCACGTTGCTGTAAACTCCGGCCACGGTCAGGTTCCCGTCCGCACGGAAGGCCATGGACGCATCCATGGCGTAGTCGCCGGCCGGCATGTCGATGGGCACCATGCGCTGACCGGCGCTGTCCAGCTTGTACAAGGCGTGGGTGTAGCCGATCACCCCCTTGGTCTTGGGTGCCGGATCGCTGATGTTCTTGATCAGGTACCACACCGCACCGCTCTTGTCCACCTGGGTGTCCAACAGCTTGACCTCCTTGGCGGCGGGATCGGTCTGAAGCGCGTAGTTCCACAGGGGCTTCAGGTCCTTGCCCAGCATCATGGCGAACACCGGACAGCCGGCACTGCGGGTGGTGCTGTTGGGCGTGAGCTGCAGCAGGAGCTTCGTGCTGTCCGCGTTCACCAGGGTGGTGAAGCCGATGGACATGTTGCTCTGGTAGTAGTCCGCACCCTTGCCCAAACGGTCGTAAGGAAGCTCTGTGATCAGTTGCGCGCCTTTGCCAGTGAGGCTGCGGGGGCTCATGACCTGTTGGATGATCAGCAGCTTGCCGTTCTCGGGGTCGGGCTTGGTGGCGATCAGCCGGAACTGCCCGGCGAAATGCACGATGGTCTCCAAGGCCACAGGGCCCTCGCCCCAGACCACCTTCGGCTTGTCGTTCTTGATCGGAAGCATGGTGCCCGTGGCGTAGCTCCAAAGAGACCAGTCCGTTTGCACCTGGCTGAGTCCACCCATGACCGGGTCGCCGCCCTTGGTCATCAGGGCCACCACACTGCCGGCGTCGCCCTTCACCACGTTCACCACGCCATGGTCCTCGTCGGCCTTGCCCACCAGGTCGGCCTTGACCGTTACGCGCACCTTGCTCTCTTGGGCATTCAACAGGTAAGGCCCGGTACAGAGGGCCAGGGTCAACAGGGCAGTGGTGATCTTCGGTGTGTACATGGATCGGGGATCGTTCCGCATTGTGGAGGTGAAAGTAGCGGACGTTCGGGAACTGGACGCACCAAGCTTCGGGCCGATCAAACGCGCTCGAGGATGGTGGCGTAGCCCTGCCCCACGCCGATGCACATGGTGCACAAGGCGTAGCGCTTGTTCCGCGCCTGCAGTTCGAGGGCGGCGGTCTGGAGCAGGCGGGCACCGCTCATCCCCAGTGGATGACCCAGGGCGATGGCCCCGCCGTTCGGGTTGATGCGGGCATCGTCATCGGCCAGGCCCAAACTGCGCGTACAGCTAAGCATTTGTGCGGCAAAGGCCTCGTTCAGCTCCAGGATGTCCATCTGGTCCAAGGAAAGCCCGGCACGCTTCAGGGCCAGCTTGGTGGCGTTCACCGGACCGATGCCCATGATGCGAGGCTCCACGCCCACCACAGCGCTGCTTACGATGCGGGCCAGGGGCTTCAGGCCGTGCGCGGTGATGCCGGCCTCGCTGGCCACCAGCACCGCTGCGGCCCCGTCGTTCAGCCCGCTGGCGTTGCCTGCGGTCACGGATCCGTTCTTGCGAAAGGCGGGCTTCAACCCGGCAAGGCCCTCAAGGGTCGTCTTGGGCTTCACGAACTCGTCCTGCGCGAAGAGCACGGGGTCTCCTTTTCGCTGCGGAATGGGCACCGGTGCTATCTCCAAGGCCAGGCGGCCGTTGGCTTGCGCTGCGGCGGCTTTCTGCTGGCTCCATAGCGCGAAGCGGTCCTGGTCCTCGCGGGTGATCGTGCTTCCGGGTATCTCAAGCAGGTTCTCGGCCGTCTCGCCCATGGCGTCCACCCCGAATTTCTCCTTCATCATCGGGTTGATGAAGCGCCAGCCGAAGCTGCTGTCGAACATCTGGGCATCACGGCCATAAGGCGTGCTGGTCTTGCTGATCACCCACGGGCCACGGGTCATGTGTTCCACACCACCGGCGATGAAAACATCCCCATGCCCGGCGGCGATCGCCCGTCCGGCGTTCACCACGGCGTTCATGCCGGAAGCACAGAGGCGGTTCACGGTCTCGCCAGGTACGGTCACCGGCAGACCCGCCAGTAGCAGGGCCATGCGCGCTACATCGCGGTTGTCCTCACCGGCCTGGTTGGCACAGCCCAGGATCACGTCGTCGATGGCGGCCGGGTCCAGGCCCGTGTTCCGTTGCATCAAGGCCTTGATCACGTGGGCGGCCAGGTCGTCCGCGCGGACCGGGGCCAGCGTGCCTGTGAAGGACCCGATCGGGGTCCGGATGGCGTCGATGATGAAGGCGTCGTTCATGTCAATGATCCGGTTGGTGCTCGGGGAACCAGGGCTTGCCGGTGCGGAACACAGTGCCCTTGAACAGGGCCACGGTCTTGCCCAGCGCGTCGGTCACCGTAACGTGGTACACGCCGATGCTGCGGCTGAGGCTTTTCTCCTCGCTGGTGGCGGTGAGCACGTCCCCTTCCTGCACGGCCCGGGTGTGGCTGATCGAGGTTTCCACGCTCACCGCTTGGATGCCGTGGGAGTTGGACGCGAAGGCCAGGCAGCTGTCTGCGAGGGAGTAGGTGATGCCGCCATGGGCGATGGCGAAGCCGTTGAGCATCTCTTTCCGCACCGTCATCCGGAGCTCGCATTGTCCGGCCGCGACCACACGCCGTTCGATCCCCAGCCAGATGCTGAAGGGGTCGTTGTCGTACATGCGGGCCACGACCTTCTCGGCCAGTTCCAGAGGAGTCATGCGGGCACGAAAGTAGGGGGGAGCGATCAGGCGTCTTCGAAGAGCTCTTTCGGCAACACGCCCTCGTGCTCCAGGAGCCACTTCTTCCGCCAGATCTCGCCAGCGTATCCGCTCAGCAATCCGTTCTTGCCGATCACGCGGTGGCAGGGCACCAGGATCAGCAGGGGATTGTCGCCACAGGCCGTTCCGGCCGAACGGGCATTGCCACCCACCGCGTCGCTGAGCTGCTCGTAGGTGAGGGCCTGGCCGAAGGCGATCCTTGAAAGCTGCTTCCAGATGTTCTTGCGGTAATCTGACCCCACCTGGTACAAGGGCAGGTCGAACTTGGTGCGCCTTCCGGCGAAGTAGCCCTTGAGCTGATCCAAGGCTTCCTTCAGGACCTTGGGTTGGCTCCCGCCGTGGCCCCGGCCCATGGACTTGAACGAGACCCGCGTGATCCGCGTGCCATCGCATTCCACGTACACCTTGCCGATCGGGCTGGGCACCGAGGATACATACATGGGCCCGAAGAGTTCGGGCGAGTCGCCGGACGAGCGCGTTTTCATGCCAACTTGCAAAGCAGGACACCGAATGTAAGCACCCATGGCCTGGTTCGACGACGACTACAACCGCTTCTTCAAGGAGCTGGCACGGAACAACAACAAGGAGTGGTTCGACGCGAACCGAAAGCGCTATGAACAGAACGTGAAGAAGCCGTTCGCGGCCTTTGTGCTTGAACTGATCAAGCGCGTGCATACGCTTGACAAGCAGGTCCATATCGAGCCGAAGGATGCGATCTTCCGCATCAACCGCGACATTCGGTTCAGCAAGGACAAGACGCCGTACAAGCTGAGCTGCTCGGCGATCATTTCACCGGGCGGGCGCAAGGACCATAGCACGCCTGGGCTGTACTTCGAGCTGGGCCCGGAGCACGTGGCCATCTACGGCGGCCGTTACCAACCGGAACCGGAGGACCTGCGCATGGTGCGTGCGCATATCGCCGGCAACCTGAAGAAGTTCAAGACGCTTCGCGAGGACAAGACGTTCATGAAGCTCTTCGGCAGCATCCAAGGGGAGCGGAACAAGGTGCTGCCGGCCGAACTGAAGGCGGCTGCGGAGAAGGAGCCCTTGCTCTACAACAAGCAGTTCTACTGGGCCGCAGAGCTGCCCGCGAAGCTCGTCACCGATCCCAAGTTGGCGGACATCCTCATGGACCATTACCGCGCCATGCGACCGCTGAACGAATTCCTCCTGGGGCCGAAACGGTGACCCTGAACGCAGGAAGCGCCCACCTTGCGGCGGGCGCCTCCCTCACTTTCACCCGATCCTTACTGGGCGTTGCCGCTCAGTGCGACCTCGAGTTCGATGTTGTCCGACAGGACGGCATCCTTGATGTAGTGCTTCCACGACACGCCGTACTTCTGGCGGTCGAACACGAGCTTGCCGGTGGCTTTGGCGGTGCCATTCTCTTCGGTGATCACGATGTCCGTGATCTTCTCGGTGTTGGTCCTGTTGCGCACGGTGAGCTCACCAGTGGCGGTGTTGCCTTCCACGCTGGTCACTTTGAAAATGGCCGTAGGGAAGCTGTCCGCCTGGAAGAACTCACCCGTGGCGAGGTGCCCGATCAGCGCAGCCTTGGTGCCTTCCTTGGAGCCCTCGGGTGCGTAGTTCTCGTCCATCGGGGTGATGGCCTTCATGTTCACCTCGAAGGTGCCCGCAACGAGCTGACCGCCTTTCACGGTGAAGGACCCGCTGTTGAGGGCGATGTTGCCGTAGTGGCCATAGACCTTCGCCCCGGTCACGTTGCCCGCCCAGCGGATGGTGCTGGCAGCGAGATCCGCGGTGTAAGCGGTCTCCTTTCCGGCAACAGCAGCGAGGCTGTCGGCAACGGCTTTCTCACGGGCAGCGGCCTGCTCTTCAGCGGAAGGACCGCAGGACACCAGTACAACGGCTGCAGCGGCAGCGCTCAGAATGGTCAGTTTCATGGGGATCGGGTGCATTGGATGGTTCAGGCCGCGAATATATCATGCATATAGATTCCATGGAAAATAAACGACCGAAATTTTGGAACGTCGGAACAAGGCCTGTTCAATGGAACCTGGCTCCCGTGCGCGCCATGCGCCGCAGCAGGGGAGAAGGGCGATAGCGGTCCTCGCCGTACTCGGCCTGGAGGTTCGCCAGCACCGAAAGCCAATGCGCTGCACCTTGCTCATCCGCCCAAGCAAGCAGCCCTTTCGGGTAGTTCACGCCCTTGGTCATGGCCAGGTCGATGTCCGTGGCGGAGGCCACGTTCAGGAACAGGGCATCGGCAGCCTCGTTGATCAGCATGGCCAGCACGCGTTCCACAATGCGGCCGCCCAATTCCGGGTCCACGGTGAAAGCGGGAACAGCTGCAGGCTGGCCGTTCTCGTCGTAGCTGAAATATCCTCTTCCGGTCTTGCGACCCAGCCAGCCGGCCTCCACCATGCGCTGCTGGGTGAAGCTGGGGCGGTAGCGCGGCTCGTAGAAGAAGCTCTCCCACACCGTGCGTGTGACCGTGAAGTTGATGTCGTTGCCGATGAGGTCCATGAGCTCGAACGGCCCCATGCGGAAGCCACCGATGGTCTTCAGTGCGTGATCGATGGTGGCCATGTCCGCCACGCCTTCCTCGTAGATCCGGATGCTCTCGCCGTAGTATGGCCGTGCCACGCGGTTCACGATGAAGCCGGGGGTGTCCTTGCAGGTCACGGGCACCTTGCCCCAGTCCACCATCAGCTGCCGGGCCTCGTCGACCACGCGGGGATCGGTGGCCACACCGGGCACCACTTCCACCAGCGGCATCAGCGGAGCGGGATTGAAGAAGTGCAGCCCCACCACACGTCCCGGCCTGGTGCAGGCCGCAGCGATGGCTGTGACGCTCAGGCTGCTGGTGTTGGTGGCCAGCAGCGCGTCAGGGCTGAGCAGCGTGTCAAGCTCTGCGAAGACCTTCTTCTTCACGGCCAGGTCCTCCACGATGGCCTCGATCACCAGCCCGCAACCGGCCAATGCGTTCATATCAGTGGCGGGGGTGATGCGTCCGAAGAGGGCGGCGGCGTTCTCTGCGGTGAGCTTGCCTTTCTCCACGAGCTTCTCCAGTGTGCGTTGCAGTCCGGTCATGGCCTTGTCCACGGCCTCTTTGCGGGTGTCGAACAGCACGGTGGCATGACCGGCCTGCGCGGCCACCTGTGCGATGCCGCTGCCCATGGTGCCCGCACCGATCACACCGACGATGATCTTTTCGCTCATGCTTGACCAGCCGTAGCCTTAGTGGAGGCTGGGCGCCAAAGATCGCTGTGCGGAAATGAAAAACCCCGGACCTGCGCCCGGGGTTCTCCGAAGGTGATCGAGCGGAGCTACTTGCCGCCGGTGAAGGACGCGAGTTCAGTGTCGCCCTGCATGAGCTTCAGCAGGCCCTTGTCCAGCTTGAAGCTGTTGGCATCGCGAAGCGCCCCCATGAAGCCATCCTCGATCTTCCGGGTGGACTCGCAGAACTTCTTGGTGCTTCCCACACCGGGGAAGCTGATGGTGGCCCCTTCCAAGCTGTATTTGCCCATGAGGTTGTTGCACCCGCCGAAGCCCGAAAGGGACTCGTCCGCCGCGAGTTGAAGCCAAGGGCTTTGCGCGCCTTCGGGCAATTGGATCGCCTGCCCCGCGAGGCTTTGCAGCATCCACTTCTTGTCCAGGACGTCCGCAGGGTTCATGGCACCGTTATCCGCGCACTTGGTCGCACTGAACAGCAGGCCAAGGACCAAGGCGAGGAGGGGAAATTTCAACCGCATCAGTTGTTGAGCATTACGGGCATCACGAGCATCAGCACGTCCTCGCCGACCTCGCCACCCTCGCCGGGAAGCAGGATGCCGGCGCGGTTCGGGGCGCTCATCTCCAGCACCACGTGCTCGCAGGTCAGGTTGTTCAGCATGTCCATCAGGAAGCGGCTGTTGAAGCCGATGGTCATGTCCTCGCCCTCGTAGGTGCAGGTGAGCTTTTCGTTGGCCTCATTGCTGAAGTCGAGGTCCTCTGCGCTTACCAACAGCTGGCTGCCGTTGATGCTGAGGCGCACCTGGTGGGTGGTCTTGTTGCTGAAGATGGCCACGCGCCGGATCGAGCTCAGGAAGGTCTGGCGGTCGATGGTGAGCTTGTTCGGGTTCTTCTTGGGGATCACCGCCTCGTAGTTCGGGTATTTGCCGTCGATCAGGCGGCACACGAGGTTGATGTTGTCGAAGGTGAACGCGGCGTTGTTCTCGTTGTAGGCCACGGCCACTTCGGCATTGGTGCTGCCCAGGCTGTTCTTCAGCAGGTTCAGGGGCTTCTTGGGCACGATGAAGCTCGCGGGCTTGTCGGCCTTCACATCGGTGCGCTTGTAGCGGACGAGCTTGTGGGCGTCGGTGGCCACGAAATTCACGCTGTCCTCGGCCAGTTCGAAGAAAATACCGCTCATCACCGGGCGCAGGTCGTCGTTGCCGGTGGCGAAGAGGGTTTTGTTGATGGCGGTGGCCAGCGTGCCGGCAGGCAGTACGAATGTGCTCGGCGCTTCAAGCAGGGGGCTCTTGGGGAATTCCGAGCCGCTGAAGCCGGTCATCTTGTACTTGCCCTGATCGCTGATGAGCTCCACGCCGTGGTGCTTGCCATCGATGCTGAAGGTGAGGGGCTGCTCCGGAAAAGCCTTGAGGGTGTCCAACAGCAGACGCGCGGGGATGGCCACGCTGCCCTTGTCCTTGGCCTCCACGGCCAAGGTGGCGGTGATGGTGGTCTCCAGGTCGCTGGCCGTCACGGTGAGCTGCTTGCCGTCGATCTCGAACAGGAAATTGTCGAGGATGGGAAGCGTGTTGCTGCTGGCGAGCACACCCTGCAGCGTTTGCAGTTGCTTCAGCAGCGCCGTGCTGGACACAATGAACTTCATCGTTGCGGTCTTTTCCTTCGTTGCTACCGTTTCCATCTGAATGGGCTCTGCCGGTGGTTTTCCGGCGCGCCCAAAGATAGCCAGCTCCCTAGGGGCGTTCCGGCCCACTTATCAACACGGAAGCGGCTTTTTCCACAGTGCCAGCGGCCCGCTCAGCGCGCTGCAAGCATCCGCAGGGGAAGGGTGATCCGATCGAAATGGTGGCGTTGCACCACCACCAGGCAGGTGTCGTCCAACAACGCCCATTCCCGGTCCATGTCCACCGTCATGATGTTGCCTTCCACGTCGCGCTGATCCTTGTAAGGCGACTTGGTCCAAAGGGGGACCTTCCGCACCGCACCATCGTCCCGGGTGATGCGCAATACATGGGCCGGCGGACCGGCGAGCACGGAATCGCGTTGGGCCCGGCTGATCTTGCGCTCGAAGAACTCGAAGTGCTGGTCGCGCAACGTGAGCATCAGGTCTTTCACGGCGCCGGTGTCCATGGGCACCGCTCGGCCGTCGTGCCCCAGGAGCTGCAGTTCGTTGCCGCCGCTGTAGGTCACCGTCCAGCCCTCTTCCGGACGCGAGGCACTGGTCAGTTCCACCTTGCGGATACGCGTCACATCCGGGTAGTCCAGCACTTCCGTGCTGCGCAGGTCGTCCAGCGTGGTGTGGAACCGGGTGTTCAGGAACCCGGTGAAGCCGCTCACCGACATGGCGAAAGGCACGTTGCTCTTGCCCTTGCCGGGGATCTCCAGCAGCATGAAGGTGCCGTAATGGTCCTGGGTGGCGTGGCCCACGTACCAGATCTTGGTGGGGATGTCGTCGCCTGTGTAGATCTCCACTTTCTTGGCGGTGCTGCTCATCACCTTCAGCACATTGGCCTCGGCGGACTTCGGTACCGGATTGCGCACCTCGATCCGGAGGAAGGTCTTCAGCATCACCTGCACGTTGATGGGGTTCGCCGGCATGCCGTTCACGGTCCATGTGCCGGGGCCGGTTCGGCGGATGTCCGCCGTGTGTCCGTTCATTTCCGCGATGAAGATGCGGTCCACCGAGCTGGTGTCGGCGATGGCGAAGTCGGTGAGCGGACCGGTGAGGGTGCTGGATCTGTCGGAACGCCAAAGCCACCAGGCCACCAGGCCGAGCACCAGCAGGAGAAGGGGGAGGAGGTAGCGCTTCATGCGGCGATGGAGGCGTAGCGACGACGGCGATAGAGGTGGAAGAGCAGGCCGATGATCACGCTCAGTAGCAACGGTCCGGCCAGGTTGATCAGTTGCCACCGGGACCGTTCCAGCTCGATGCGGCCCACATCCAAGGTGCGCAAGGTGATCGCCCGGGAGCGGATGCTGATCAGCCCCTGGTCGTCGAGCAGGTAGTTCAGGGCGTTCACGAAGAATTCGCGGTTGCCGTAGACCTTCGCCCCGGCATAGCGATCGAAGCCCAGGGGGAAATACATCCCCTTTTCGGGGTCCACGCGGTTCTCGATGGCATCCCCGTCGCCCACCACCACCACGGCCGTGTTGCGGCTCCATTCGCGGTAAGCCACTTGGGGGTCCTTCACGAATTCCGGGGGCAGCCGGTCCACGAAGGCACTTCGGAACTTCCCTTCGCTCAGCACGGCGAGGGGTCGGTCCGGTGTGGTGCTGCGCTCAAAGGGCGGCGGGTTGTCCACGATGCCCAGGGAGATGCGTGCGGGGTTCTTGAGCACCCAGGTGTAGGGGGAACTGGTTAGCAGGATGGTGCAGCGCGCGCTGTCGGTGCCGATGGTATCCAAGCTGCTGGCGAAGCGCAAGTGGACCGGATCGATGTTGTTGACGATGGGGTGCGCGCTCCGTGGGATCACGATGGGCTCGTAGGGGAAGGGGAAGCGCTCCAGCTTGCGTTGGTTGCCATAGGGCGTGGTGTACAGCTCGATCGGCGCGCATTGCTGGTCGAGCACCAGGTCGGTGTTGATGCGTACGCCTTGGGCGAAGAGCAGGTCAGTAAGACCAAGCTCGGCCGGCGTGGCGATGCTGAACTGGCTGGTGCGCAGGCTGTCGAGGTGCGCGTCCATGGCGTCCACGCACCACAGTACGGCGCCGCCGTTCATCACGAACTGGTCGATCACGTACTGGTCACGCTGGCTGAAGGCACTGTCCGGCGCGGCGATCACCAGGGCCTCATAGCGGTTGGCGCGGTAGCGGCCACCTTCCACCTTGTCGCTCAAGGCGTCGATGCGGTCATCGATGCGCACGCGGCTCACGGTGTACTGCTCACCCAGCACATTGGCGAGGTCCTGCACCTGGGGTGGAGCCAGTTCGCCATGCCCTTCCAGGAAGGCCACCCGAGGCTTGTTCCTGCTGGTGACCTGGCGGATGGCGCTGCTGAGCTCGTATTCGAGGTTGTTGATGGAGCGGTTCACCATGTCGGCGTCCGGTGCGCGGAGTTGGGTCTTGAGCAGTTGCAAGGGGTGGCTCTTGCCCTTGTAGCTCAGGATGGCGCCGGGGAACACGATCAGCTCGCGCTGTCCGGCCTTTTCCTTGGTGCGCACGCTGGTGTAGCTCAGGCCTTGTTGCTCCAGCGATCCGTACACCTCGGTGCGGGTCTTCTCGTCCGTGCTGGCGCTGGGGTCCACGAATTCGTACTGCAGCTTGTCGGGGTTCAGCACCCGCATTTCATCCAGCAGTTCGCGGGTGCTCTGCTCCAGGCGGCCCAGGTCGGCAGGCAGTTCACCATGCAGATAGACTTTCACGAAGACCACATCGTCCAAGGTGCCCACCAGCTCGTGCGTGGAAGGAGTGAGCGTGTAGCGGCCCTCGCTCGTCAGGTCGGCACGCAGGCGCACAAAGGAGCTGATGAAGAGCACCAGCGCCACAATGGCCAGGCCGATGCCCAGGTCGAGCAGGTCCTTTCCCCGGTTGGTGCGCTTGGTCGCCATCAGATGCTCCTGTTGGAGGTGGGTCGAGCGGACCGGATCACGGAAATGACCACGTTCACCAAGAACAGCAAGCCGCCCATAAGGAACATGATCGCGGCTCCAGCGAGGATAGAGTCGAGCTGGAAAAAGGTTCCTTCGTCCTCGATGGTGGTGTACGAGTAGTACCTTCTTGACACCTCGTTGGCCATGGAATAGATCCATATCAGGCAGAGCAGGGGAAGGGGGACCCACAACACGAAATGCCCGATCGCTAGCCGGCTGTCAAGCCAGCGGGAGAGTATCAGGTAGATCGCCGCAAACGCGATCAAGAGGACGTTGAACGTATACCATGTCATCACTGCCGGAACAACGAAATAGGTGTCGAGCAGATTGATATCCAAGGCCTGATCGCCCATGTCGGCCAGTTCCACTGACCAACCGATCAGGACAAGTCCGAGCGCCGCGACCCCGAACAGGACCGCAGGCCAGGCCGACCGGTGCTTCTTAACCTCATTCATCACCATTTCCGGCTTTGAAGAGATGCCCGTGTCAGCAGCACGAAGACGGCAGTCACGCCCAGGAAGTAGGTCACATCACGCAGGTCGATCACACCGCGGCTCATGCTCCGGTAGTGATCCTCGATGCCGATTGCCTTGATCGGTCCTTCCAGCGCGCCGAGCAGGTCGAAGGAGGCCACCAGCCCGAAGCCTTGGAACAGCGCGAAGCTCAGGAATACGGCGATCAGGAAGGCCACGATCTGGCTTTCGGTGATGGAGGAGGCGAAGAGTCCGATGCCGGTGAAGCAGCCTGCGAGGAAGAGCAGGCCGAGGTAGGAGCCCCAGGTGCCGCCGCTGTCCACGTTCCATTCCGGTGTGGCGAGCTGACCGATGGTCCAGTAGTAGAAGAGCGTGGGCACCAGCGCAAACAGCACCAATGCCAGGCTGGCCGTGTATTTCGCCAGAACGAGCTGCATCTCGGTCAAGGGCCGGGTGAGCAGCAGTTCCAGGGTTCCGGTGCGTTTCTCCTCGCTGAAGCTGCGCATGGTGATGGCCGGCACCAGGAAGAGGAAGACCCAGGGCGCGAGTTGGAACAGCGGGGCCAGGTCGGCATAGCCTTGGTCCAGGATGTTGTCCGGGAACACCCACAGGAACAGCCCCGTGATCAGCAGGAACACCACGATCACGATGTGGCCGATGAGGGAGCCCAGGAAGCCCCGGACCTCTTTGCGGATGAGCGCGCGCATTTCGGGGCGCCAAGTTAACCGCGCGTTTCCTTGCGATCAAGCCGTTCCCCGCGGGATATCAACCGAGGCTGGCATGCCCCCGGAGGCAGGACGGGGGGGTATAGATGAAGTGCCAAGTGCCAAGGGGCAAGTGTCAAGTGTCAAGCGTCATGTGCGAAGCCTGACCGCATCCTGCACCTTCGCACCCTGGCACCCTGGCACCATCGCACCCGAAGAAAAGGACGATGGGCGATCGGCGAAGTGTGAAGGGCGAAGCCCGAAGAGATCGTCTTTTCAGCTTTCACTTTTCCTGTTTCAGCCTTTCCCCCGGTCGAAAGGAAAAAGGTGAAGCCTGATGAGCGCCCGCACCCTAGCACCCTGGCACCATCGCACCCGAAGAAAAGGACGATGGGCGATCGGCGAAGTGTGAAGGGCGAAGCCCGAAGAGATCGTCTTTTCAGCTTTCACTTTTCCTGTTTCAGCCGCCCCCGGTCGAAAGGAAAAAGGCGAAGCCTGATGAGCGCCCGCACCCTAGCACCCTTGCACCATCGCACCTTGGCACCATGAGGAAGGTCGAAGGCTGAGGGCTGAAGGGCGAGGGACGAAGCCTGACGGGATCGCCACTTCGTTTTTCAGCTTTCGCTTTTCAGCTTTTCCGGTGGGCGAATCCTGAAAACATCCTGCACCATCGCACCCATCGCACAATCGCACCCTAGCACCTTCGCACCATCGCACCCTAGCACCCCATCCCTCAGAACTGGATCACCGTCTGCTTGCGCTTCTGTGGTTTTTTGGGGATCTTAGTGGCGTCGGTCTCGCAGTAGTTCTTCACGATGAACACCGCGTCCTTGTCGCCCAGGCGGGCGCTCACCTTCCAATCCGCACAGGCCTCGTCCTTGTTCTCCAGGTTGTACTGGCAGTCGCCGCGGTAGTAGTAGGCTTCGGCCTTGCCCTCATCGTCCAGCTCGATCACCTGGGTGAAGCGTGTTATGGCCTCCTCGTACCGCTTGGTCTCGTAGAGCAGGATCGCCGAGCCCATGAGACCGCCGGGGATGGTGGGCTTCAACCGCAAAGCCTCCTCCACGTCGGCCAGTCCATCCTCTTCACGGAACAGTTCGCCCTTCGCAATACCCCGAAGGAAGAGGGCGTCGGCGTGGTCCTTCTTGAGCTTCACCGCCTTCTCCGCATCCTTGATCGCACCCTCGGTGTCCTGGCCCATGTACTTCGCACAGGCGCTGTTGTACCAGGCATCCGCGTCGTTGGGGTCCAAGGCCAGTGCCTGCTCGCAGTCTTTCAGGGCGCCCTTCAGGTTGCCTCCGCTGATCCGCGCCGCACTGCGGCTCACGTAAAGCCTGGGGTCGTTGGGGTCGAGGTCCTCGGACTTCGCATAGTCTGACAGGGCCCCTTCAGAGTCCTTGGCACGCTGCCGAAGGTCGCCACGGAGCTTCCAGGCCTTGGCGAGCGCCGGGTCCAACGCGATCGCCCGATCCACATGCACCAGGGCACTGTCGTTGGCGTTCGCCACGTACAGGGCCTTGGCCTGATCAAGCTCTTGTTGGCCTGGGGACTGCGCCAGCAGGAGGAAGGGGGACGCGAAGAGCAGGAGGGCTGCGGTTCTCATGGGAGCGGGGGAGCAAAGGCCGGGCCGTTCAACCGGCCGCGTCCATCAGGTGGTCGCGGTCCAGGCTCCAGGCTTCGGCCGGTCGGGCGAACATACGCTTTACAACAGGCCATACGGAAGCGAAGACTTCACTGTTACGGTAGGCCTCAAGATCACCCGGTCCACGCCACACACTGTAGGTCATGAACACGCACGGGTCCGAGCGGTCGTGGAGCAATTGCAGGTGAACACAACCGGGGAAGCTGATGATCCGGTGCCGCCAGCCTTCGAAGAGCTCCTGGAACGCGGCCACCTCCTCCGGGCGGAAGGTCATCTTCACCACCCGCACCATCAGACGGCAACGGTTACGGGACGCGGGGTCAGCACGAGTTCCACCCTCACCGGGTCGTTCACATGGAGGCCCAGAAGGCCGGCCGCACCGCCGCCCATGCCCACCACGCCCTTGTTCACGGCGATCTCGAGGTATCCGGTGCTGCCGAAGAAGGCCAGCCGCTCGCCCTGGGGCACATCGCTGTAGCTCTTGCTCACGCTGGTGATGTCGTAGGTACTGCGCCCGATGCAGATGCGGAAGGGCTGGCCCTTCACCAGGTCCTGGAAGGAGCGGCGCGTGATGTTGGTGATCACGTTGCCGTAGGAATCGATGTAGATCACGGCACCACGGATGCTCAGGTTGTCCACAGCCGGACGGAAGCTCATCATCTCGCGGATGTCGATGGTCCTGCGCCCGATGACCTCCGCCGTGCCGCCCTTCAACAGGTGCGCTGCCGCCTTCACGAACACGTTCTTCAAGGGGAAGGTGGCGTGGTCGTCATCCAGCTTCATGGTCAGCTCGAAGGCCTCCTGCGGCTTGCCATCGAACAGCAAGGGGAAGATGCCATTGTCCGACCCGATGAAGTACTGGCCGTCGTGGCGCACCACCAAATGCGGCGAGGTGCCGGTGGCTTCGGGGTTCACCCCGATCAGGTGCACGGTTCCCCGCGGGAACTCGGGGTATGCGTGTCGAAGCACGAAGGCCGTCTGGGCATTGTCGAAGGGCGCGATCGAATGGCTGATGTCCACGATCCGCGCCTCAGGCAGCTGGCTGTAGATGGCCCCCTTCACTACGGCCACATAATGGTCCTTCAGGCCCATGTCGGTGGTGAGGGTGATGATGGCCATGGTGTTCGGTCAGCGAAGAAAACCGTTCGCGCTACCTTCGGCCGGGCATTCGCCCCCTCGTCGATCAACAGTCCGCAGTTCATAATTCCAGCACCCACCGCGTGAGCGAACATTCGATCCAGATCACTGCCGTGGAACCGGTGGAAGTGCTCGGAGCCAACGACCAGAATCTGCGGATCATCCGCAATCACTTCCCCAAGCTCAACCTGATCGCCCGCGGCGATGTGCTGAAGGTGATCGGTGCAGAGGAGGACATCGCCCCGTTCCTCGACCGGTGGGATCAGCTGCTGCAGCATGTGGTCCGGTACAACGAGCTGCCACGCAAAGTGCTCGACGACATCATGAGCATGGGCGGGTCGAACGAGGCGACAGCAGAAGAGGCTGATGTCCTCGTGCACGGCAACGCCGGGCTCCGCGTGAAGGCCCGCACGCGCAACCAGCAGCGCCTGGTGGAGGCCGTGAACACCAACGACATGGTCTTCGCCATCGGGCCTGCGGGAACCGGCAAGACCTACACCGCCGTGGCACTTGCCGTGAAGGCCTTGCGCGACAGGCAGGTGCGACGCATCATCCTGACACGGCCGGCGGTGGAGGCGGGGGAGAACCTCGGCTTCCTGCCTGGCGACCTGCGCGAGAAGTTGGACCCCTACCTGCAGCCTCTGTACGACGCGCTCAAGGACATGATCCCCTTGCAGCGCCTGGCCGAACACCTGGAGAACGGTGTCATCCAGATCGCCCCACTGGCCTTCATGCGCGGCCGCACGCTCGACCATGCCTTCGTGATCCTCGACGAGGCCCAGAACGCCACGCTGCCGCAGCTCAAGATGTTCCTGACACGCATGGGGCGCAACGCCAAGTTCCTGATCACCGGCGATGTGACCCAGGTGGACCTGCCGGAGCGACAGCCCAGTGGACTCATGCCCACCGTGGCCATGCTGAAGGACGTGGAAGGCATCAATGTGATCGAGCTCGATGAGAAGGATGTGATCCGCCACGAACTGGTGGTCCGCGTGCTCGGCGCCTTCAAGGAAATGGAGAAACGCGAAAAGGAAAAGCGCTCATGACCACTGTTCTCCCCGCCACGCTCACGCGCTCGGAGCTCAACTTCCCCGGCGTTACCAAAGTCTACCGCGGCAAGGTGCGCGAGGTGTACCACCTGGCCGACGGCCGCATGGTGATGGTGGCCAGCGACCGCATCAGCGCCTTCGACGTGATCCTGCCGCGCGGCATTCCGCACAAGGGCCAGGTGCTGAGCCAGGTGAGCTGGAACATGCTTCAGGCCACCGCCCACCTGGTGCCCAACTGGACCATCGCCATGCCCGACCCGCAGGTGATCGTGGGCCACGCCTGCGACCCCGTGAAGGTGGAGATGGTGGTGCGCGGATACCTCAGCGGCCACGCGTGGCGCCAGTACAAGGCCGGGCACCGCACCCTCTGCGGCGCCACCATGCCCGAAGGCTTGCGCGAGAGCGACCGCTTCCCCGAGCCCATCATCACGCCCAGCACCAAGGCCGACGAAGGGCACGACGAGGACATCACGCCGGACGAGATCCTGAAGCGCGGCCTCTGCACCCCGGAGGAATGGGCCACCATGACGCGCTATGCATTGGCGCTCTTCGCTGAAGGCAGCCGCATCGCCAGCGAGCGTGGATTGATCCTCGTGGACACCAAGTACGAGTTCGGTCGCCGCAACGGCGAGATCCTTGTGATCGACGAGATCCACACACCTGACAGCTCGCGCTATTTCTACGCCGAAGGCTACGCGGAACGGCAGGAGCGGGGCGAGGCCCAGAAGCAGCTCAGCAAGGAGTTCGTGCGCGAATGGCTCATGGCCAACGGCTTCATGGGCAAGGACGGCCAGCAGGTGCCGCACATGGACGATGCCTTCGTGCACACCGTGAGCGAGCGCTACATCGAGCTCTTCGAGAAGATCACGGGGCAAACCTTCGTGCCAGCTGATACCTCGGACATCGAGGGCCGGATCCTTAAGGCGGTTGAAGGGTACTTGAAGGGTTGAGCCATTCCCTTCCCCATTTCCATCGGGGTCTCACGAAGTGGACCCTGATGCACGAGAACATTAGCTGTTTGCAGCATCAGAGTCCCTTTCAGGAGACCCTGATGGAAAAGACTTTTCTCAATTTCCATCAGGGTCTCACGAAGTGGACCCTGATGGCCTGCTTACAAGATGAATTTGATCGGAAGCACCAGGCGTGACGATATGGCTTCATCGTTGTACCTCGCAGCCACCCAGTTCGGCATCAGAGAAACAACCCTTAAGACCTCAGCGTCAAAATTCCTCGAACCTCGAATGCCCCTTACAACCTTGGGGCTGTTTATGACGCCATCCTTGCCCACGACGAACTCCACGTACAACTTCCCCTCAATGTTGTTCTCCGACTCCCATTCTGGATAGTTCAAGTTCCTTCGCAGGAAAGCGTAAAGGCTGTCCTGACCACCAGGGAATTCAGCCATGACCTCAGGTAGGCTGTCAGGCATCCCACACTTCATCGGATCCACTGGGTCGGAATATTGCCCGTTGCCGTCTATGATAAGTTCTCCGACAAAGGCGATATCAGATGTCGGCCCGTCCTTCCTTTGTTCCTCACTTGAACCATTGACACCTTTATCCGTGTTGCTCAACCGGTCCAACGTATCGCCCTGTGCTGGATCAACATTGTCATGGCCGACCAATTGGTCGGGAATCCCCGGCCCTCCGCAACTGGCCGCGGTCATCGCAGCGATAGCGAGCAGGTAGAATGCCAAGTTCGAGCTACGGTTGAACTTTAAGCTCCGCTGGATGTAGATCTCGGCAAGGTCATGGTACCGATCGATCTGATCAGGACGCACCCGACCACAGACAGAACCAGGAGGGTGTTCCGACAAGTGCCGGACAAGTTCCTGTTTCGTCATTGCCGTGAAGTCAACGACCACCTTGTCGCACTTCAAACAGTGTCTTCCGAAACAACCCACGCGCATCTGGTCCCATGCTTCCACACAAGGAGATCGGAGATCGGGTTGCATTGGTGATGAGCTTTTCATTGAAACGTGGAGTCCACCGAGATCAGTGCTTCCTGCTCGGTGAGGATCGATTCCGTTGGGAACCTCATTCTTTCCCCACCCGCGCCTTCAGCTCCACCAGCAGGCTGCCGAGCAGTGCGCCCTTGTACTCGTCGGTGTTGCTGGCGATGGCGGCGTTCAGGCGCTTGATGCCGGCCAGCACGCCCTTGTCGTTGAGGAACTCGTTGTTCTCCAGAACCGTGAGGCACTCAAAGCACTCCTCGGCGTCGCCTTCCACGGCCACGGCCACCAGCTGTTCCACCTGATCGCGCACGTCTAGGCCTGCGTTCCAGAAGGTGGCGAGGATGGTGCGGCGCACGGAGCGCAGGGCCGGGTCCTCCAGTGCCTTCATCAGTTCGGGCACGGCGCCGCTCACCTTCACCTGGTAGAGCATCTCGGTAATGCGATGCTGCACCTTGGTGTCGGAGGTGCGCACGAGGGCGTTCAGCAAGGGCAGGATCGAGCGGGCATCGCCACGCTCGTCCACGGCCGCCAAGGCTTTCAGGATGAGCGCGTCGTCCGCCGAGAGCAATGCCTCGAAGGTCTTGTCCATGCCGGACGTGTTGGAAGAGGTGGCCATCACCCGCAAAAGTAGGAGAACACCACAACGGGGAAGCGTGCTGGTCACGACCGGGGCCTTTCCCTGAACGATGCGTGATCGCTCCAGTGGTGCTCGAACCTCAGAGCTTCAAGTACAGGCGCCGGGAAGGCTTGCGCCGGAACTTGTAGCTCACCTCGAAGCTGAGGTAGCTGAAATAATCGGGCATGCCGGGATTACCCCTGCGGCTGGTGCGGCTGCTCACATTGCCGTCCGTGCCCCAACCCGTGGGATCGCTGATGTAGCGGGCCAGGTATTGCGAGGTGCTGTCCGATGGATAGACCGAGCCGATCTCGTTGTAGGTGGCATACCGCCCGCTCACATTGTCCAGGTAATCGGTGGCGAAGGTGTAGTAGGAGAACTCCGCTCCGACACTCATCCGTTTCGTCACCATGTACCGGATGCCCAAGCCGAACGGAATGCCGATGTGCCATGGGGAGGGGCGTGCGACCGTGGCGCCATTCTGGTTCAGGTCACCTTCCGTGGCCCAACTGTAGAGGTCCGTCTCGTACTTCCCGTCCTGCTCGATCACGTTCGAGCTGGTGGATCCGCGCGGCGCATCACGAATGGTCCCGTCCTCCCAGGAGTAATAGCGGTTGTCCAGGCTCTGCTCACCGTTGAACAGGTCTCCTTTCGGACGACCGTAGAACACACCGACCCCGGTGAAGAAGTACATGAAGAAGCGCTGCTGGTATAGCGGCTTGTAGGGTTCGCGGTAGGCGTTGAGCACCACATGCGCGGACAAGCCGAAGAGGTCGGTGCGGAAGTTGAGGCCGCGCTGGAAGTTCTTCAGTTCACGGCCGCTCATGCCACCCACCGGGTCCACCTCGTTGTAGCCCAGCCGATGCCAGCTGAAGCGCCCTTCCATGGTAAGGGACCGGGTGACATAGCCCCTTGGATTGTTGATGAAATCGCGGACGGTGATGCACGCTCCGGGCCGTATGCTGTTCCATTGGATGGGACCGTCCACGTTGCCGAGGTCCCCGTAGTACTGGGTGACGCCCATGGCCATGCCTACCTCGATGTTGCGCTGCGCGTGCAGCGGCACCATCAGGGCCATCGCCAGGATCGCGGAAAGGCGGAACTTCATCGGCAGCACATCGGAATGCTCGAAAGTACACCACCTAGACGTCCGGTTCGCGTTCGGTTGCCCCCACAGGGGCATCAACCGTTCTTTTCGCGTTCCCCGAAGATGGCGGTGCCGATGCGCACCAGCGAGCTTCCTTCCGCGATGGCTACGGAGGCATCACCGCTCATGCCCATGCTCAGCACGTTGAACTGGTCCGAAGGGAACACGTGTCCAGCGTTCACCTGTTCGAACAGTTCGCGCAACGCCCTGAACTCCCGAACCACCTGGGCTTGATCATCCGTGTTCGTGGCCATGCCCATGAGCCCCCGTATCCGCACGTTCGGCCAGTTCCGCCAAGGCCAAGTGCCCAGCGCTTCGAGCAGCTCGTCCGGTAAAAGTCCATGCTTGGTCTCCTCGCGTGCGATGAACACCTGGAGCAGCACATCGACGGTCCGGGAGGCCGCCAGGGCACGCTTCTGGATCTCGTCCATCAACCGGGCATCCTCCACACCGTGGATCAGGTGCACAAAAGGGATGATGTGCTTGACGTTGCTGCGCTGCAGGTGCCCGATGAAGTGCCACACGATATCCGCGGGAAGTTGCGGCTGTTTTTCGCGCAGCTCCTGCGGATAGTTCTCCCCGAAATGGCGATGCCCCAGGTCGTACAAGGCCTGGATCTCCGCCACGCTGCGCGTTTTGCTGACGGCCACCAAGGTCACGTTCGGTGGGATGCCGTTCTTCACGTGGGCGTAGCGTTCGGCGAGGGGCATGGAGGATGGTCGACCCAAGGGGTCGACGGTGCATGGGCGTTAGACGTCTTCCAAGGAATACACGGTGAGGCCGCTGCGGAGCTTGGGTTCGATGTAGGTGCTCTTCGGGGGCATGGTGCCGCCACTGTCCGCCACGGCCTTCAGTTCCTCGAAGCTCACGGGCTGCAGGTGGAATGCGGCCTCCATCGCGCCGCTGTCCACCAACTGCTCAAGCTCCTCGATACCGTGCGTGCCCGGGATGAAGTGGATGTGCGGATCGGTGCGCAGGTCCTCGATGCCCAGCACGGGTCCCAGGACCAGTTCGCTGAGCCTGGCGGGATCGAGCATGTCCGCGGCTGAGGCCTCCTTGGGTGGGTCGGGCAGGTGTAGGGCATGCCAGCCAAGCCGCGTCCGCACGCAAACAATACCATGCACGGTGCCGGGGGAAACCACCTTCTCGAGGTGCCCGATGTGGGACAATGCTTCGAGAAAAGCTTCGGCGGTGAGCCCGTTCAACGTAGTGACGGCCCGGTCGAAGTTGAAGATGTGGAGGTGCGTATGGGGCAGTACATAGGCCAGGCACCAGGCCTTGGGGTCCACGTCGGTGGCACCGCTCTCCTCGCCCAAGCGGGCACTGCTGGCCAGGCGGTGGTGCCCATCCGCGATGTAAAGCGCAGGGAACCTGGCGAAGGCCTGTTGCAGCCCCTGCCGCACGGCGAGGTCGCTCACCGCCCAGAACCGGTGCCGCACACCATCACCTGTAATGAAATCACTGTCCGCCGGGCCACGCGTTACGGGCGTCAGGATCAGCTCCAAGGCGCCATCGTCAGGGGCCGCCAGCAGCACCGGTTCCGCATTGATGCCTGTAGCTTCCAGGTAGTCCTTGAAGAGCGACTCGCGCACCGTGAGGGTCTGCTCATGCACTTTGATGAGTCCTGCACGATAGTCGGCCACGCTCACACCGGCGATCAGCCCTAGCGAGGCCACGCCGTGGTTGGTCTGCTCGTACACGTAAATGCATGGCTCCGTGTCGCGCTGCAGGTAGCCCAGATCGCAGAACGCCTTGAACTTCATCCGAACGCGGTGGTAGCGTTCCTTCCGGGGCAGGTGGGCGTCCCTTCCCTGATCCGGGTGGATCACGTGCAGGAAGGTGTACGGGTTCCCGTCCAGCTTCGCGGAAAGCTGCTCGGGCGTGTAGGCCACGTAGCTGCGACTGCCCACGCGGTGTGCCTTTTGGGGCACCGGTCTCCACGCGCGGAACGGACGCAAGTGCACCATGTTCAGGAACTCACGTGCACGCTGTCGCGCCAGTTGATGATGAGGTCGGCGAGCTCAGCGCCCACGCGGCCCTGCGCTTCCGCGGTGGCCGCACCGATGTGGGGGCTGAGGCTCAGCTTCGGTTCGCTCAACAGGTCCTCACGAGGTTCGGGTTCATTGGTGAACACGTCCAGCGCAGCGCCCTTCACGCGGCCGCTCTTGATGGCCGCGAGCAGTGCATCCTCGTCGATGCTTCCACCGCGCGCCGTGTTCACGATCACCACGCCCGGTTTCACCAAGGCCAACTGCTCGGCGCCGAGCACGGGCTGGCCGTCCTTCTGGCCGGGCACATGCAAGCTGATGGCATCGGCCTGTGCGAGCAGCTCCTCCATGGTCACCAGCTTCACACCGACACGCACGCTCTGTCCATTGATCTCCAGTTCGATGGCCTCCGTGACGGAATTGTTGTCCACGTAGATCACGCGCATGCCGCAACCCAAGGCGTAGCGCGCGGTCCACTGGCCGATCCGGCCGAAGCCGATGATGCCGATGGTCTTGCCGCGCACCTCGGTGCCTTTCTCGTAGGACTTCTTCAGGTCCTTGAACTTCGAACGTCCTTCAACCGGCATGGTCCGGTTGCTCTCGTGCAGGTTGCGCATGAGGCCGAAGAGGTGGGCCATGACCAGTTCGGCCACGGAGATGGAGGAGGAGGCGGGCGTGTTGATCACGGGGATGCCCTTGATCTTGGCATGTGCCACGTCGATGTTGTCGAGGCCCACACCACCACGCCCGATCAGCCTGAGCCCAGGACAGGCGTCGATGAGGTCCTTGCGCACCTTGGTGGCGCTCCGCACGAGCAGCACATCCACCTTTTCGGCGTTGATGAAGGCGATCAGTTGTTCCTGGGGGACGTGGTCGGTGGTGACCTTGAATCCTTCCTCTTGAAGGCGTGACGTGGCTTCGGCGTTGATCCCGTCGTTGGCGTGTATGCGCATGAGTACAGCCGAAGGCTCGGCGGATGATGAGGGTTGGGTTAACCGTTCTGTTGGGCGAAATGCTCCATTACGTCCACCAGCGCCTGCACGCTTTCGATGGGCAGGGCGTTGTACATGCTGGCGCGGTAGCCGCCCACACTGCGGTGGCCACGGATGCCGCTGATGTTGGCCTCCTTCCAGAGCGCGTCGAACGCGGGCTCCAGGGCGGCGTCGGAAAGGACGAAGGTGGGGTTCATCACGCTGCGGTCCTCCACGGCAGTGGTGCCCTTGAACACCGGCAGGCGGTCGATGGCAGCGTACAGGAGCGAAGCCTTGGCCGCGTTGCGCTTCTCGATGGCGGCCACGCCACCCAGTCGCTTCATCCACTCCATGGTGAGCATGCTCACGTAGACCGCGAACACCGGCGGGGTGTTGTACATGCTCTCTTTGGCGGCGTGGTTCTTCAGGTCCAGCATCGGGCTCAGCTTGCGGCCGGTTTGGCCCAGAGCCTCCGGGTCCATCAGGTACACCGTGGCGCCTGCGGGCCCCATGTTCTTCTGCGCGCCCCCATAGATCAATGCGAAGTCAGCAACGTTCACCGGACGGCTGAAGATGTCGCTGCTCATATCGCACACCACCGGCACCGGGCTTTTCGGGAACTGCTTGTACTGCGTGCCGAAGATGGTGTTGTTGCTGGTGAAGTGGAAGTAGTCCGCGTCGCCGGGGATCTCGAAGCCCTTGGGGATGTAACTGAAGTTCCTGTCCTCGCTGCTGGCCACCACGGTGGTGTTTCCGATGAGCTGGCTTTCCTTGATTGCACGCGTGGCCCATTCGCCGGTGTTGGCATAGGCGGCCTTGCCACCGATCTTCATGTAGTTGAGCGGAACCATGTGGAAGCCGAGGCTGGCACCGCCGCCAAGGAACACCACCTGATAGGTGTCCGGTGCACCGAGCAGTTCCTTCACCAGGCCTTGCGCCTTGGCCATGATGGCCTCGAACGGCTTGCTGCGGTGGCTGATCTCCAGAATGCTGAGTCCGCTGCCCTCGAGATCCAGGACGGCCTGCGCGGCTTGCTCGAACACCTCCTGGGGAAGAATGCAGGGACCCGCGCTGTAGTTGTGGACCTTCTTCTTGGTGTCGGTGAGCATGCGCGATGTGTTTCGGAATTCGGCGGCAAAGGTAGGAGGACCGGCTCAGGCAAAAGGCAACGGCACAAAGCTTCGTGCAGGGCCGATCGTGGACAACGGGCAGGATGCGCTATGGACGGCCGATGGAGGAACGGACCGGTCCGGTGGGGCTCGGCCTCAGGAACGCCTGATCGACCAGGAGCGGCATCGAAAGCAAGAAGACCGCGGTCAGCGCCGAAAGGACGGTCCACGCCTCTTCGCCGGGCATACACCGCACCCGCGGAGGCTCATTCATTCCGCCTTGATGAGCCGGCGCATCGTGGCCAGGTGGTGGTCGTCATGCTCGGCCAGGAACAGGAACATGTCGATGGGCCGCATGCGCAGGTGCCGACAAGGGAGCAAAGCATAGTGGCTGTGCACGGCGGAGGGCAGGTTCATCACGCCGTTCACCAGGGCTTCCCGCCGGATCCGGAGCTCGGTCAACACATCCCCGAGTTCACGGCGGCGCTGTCCGTCCAGCAAGACCAGTTGGTCCGACAGGTCGATGGGGGAGAGCCGACCGCTCAAGCTGAGCCAGTCCTCGACGCGCACCTGCATGCGCTCATCGAGCACCATGAGGTGGCCGATGTGCTCCAGCACGCTCCATTTGCCCTGAATGCGCAGCTGAAGGCGTTCTGGAGCCAGGTTGCGCACCAAGGCCTGGATGCGATCGGTGGTCCCCAACATGCGCTCCGCCAACAGGGGCAATTCACCGACCGGGCGCGTGAAGTCCAGCTTGCGTTCGGACCAAGGGCTTACCTCGCTCATCATCGGCCGAAAAATAGGAAAGGAGATGCGTTCACGGAACGGGCCGTGCATGACCATCCTTGTGATCCCGATAGGGTCAACGGTCCTTCGGCGGGGAGTTCCAAGGCTTTTTGGGGCCTTCGTCGCGCGCATCGATGTCACGCTGGAACGACCAATGGTCCCTGTCCCAGACATACGCATCGTAGCTCAGGTCAGGGCCGTAGAAGGCGGTCTGGCCATCGAGGTCCTGGCGCATGGGGCTCAGGTGGTCCAGGACGATCCGCTTGTTCAGATCATCCCAGCGCAGGCTCATGGAGGCCTGGAACGAAAAGCCGAAGACCTCCCGCTGGTGCTTCAACTTCCCATCCCCGAAGAGCGGTGCACCGAAACGCGGTGTGCCGCCTTTGAAGCTGAGCACGTCGATCACCTTGCGGGTCTCGATGTTGCTGTGGCCTTTCCAGCCCAGCAGGGTGTAATAGGTCTTGCCTCCTTTGGCTGTTGGCACCACCGCATAGTAAATGGCGCCGTACCACTTGTCCGGACCCAGCTCCACCGTGGTCGGCGAGGGGATCTGCGGGGTCCTGTCACGCAGGTCGAACAATACGCGGCGTGCTCTCTCCTTCACCACCAACAGCCCTTCGAACAGGTGGGAGCCATCGGCGTGGGGAACGTTCCAAGTGAAGATCCTGAACTTGCCGTCCGGGGCGTCCACCCGGCTCAATTTGATGTCGTCGAACGCCGCAGTGAAGGCATCGTCGGCGTCCAACAAGGCTCTGAGCGCCTCCTTCACCAGGCCGCTCAGGCTATCCTTGGCCACGTCGGTGCGGGCCTGGCCCAATTCCTGGATCCGGGCCTGCAGGGCGCTGTGGTCGGCGGCGTGCTGGGCGAAGAGGCCCGCGCCTGGGTTCAAGCACATCAGCAAAATCAGGATCCTCCTCATGGTCCGGGGAACGACAGGTAGCGTACCGAAAGTACTTATGGGAGTGGTGAGTCTTGAATGATGAGTGGCGAGTGAACGCCGCCACCCTGAGCGAAGTCGAAGGGGGCGTTCACTCGCCACTCGCTACCCGTCACTCCATGCTCCCTAAAGGTGCATGAACTCCTTCTTCGCCATCAGCTGCTCCTTGGTCTCGCGGTGGTCGGGGTCGTCCACACAGCAATCCACGGGGCATACGGCGGCACATTGGGGCTCATCATGGAACCCCGTGCATTCGGTGCACTTGTCGGAGACGATATAGTAGACATCCATGGCGACGGGCTGCTGCACACCGTCGGCGTCCAGCTCGGTGCCCATCGGTGTGGTCTGCTGGCCGTGCAGGCTGGTGCCATCGCTCAGGCGCCACTCCACGCCGCCTTCGTAAATGGCATTGTTCGGACACTCCGGTTCACAGGCACCGCAATTGATGCACTCCTCCGTGATGATGATGGCCATGGCAACAGGGTCTAATTTCGCGCCGCGAATATAGCCTGTGAACACCCCCGCCCCCCTCGAAGTTCAACCCGTTGTGCCTTACGCACAGAGCCTGGCGGCTTTCGTCCAGCTCGGACGGGTGTTCCGTCACTTTGCACAGGGCGACCCTTGGCCGGGCCATTTCTGCGGGCTGGGGCAGGTCGAGTTCGACGAATTCGATGCGTTGGTGAAGCGGTCCAGGCAACGCAACGGCTGGTTCACGGAAGAGAACGTACGGCATGCCCTCGGCGGGCTTGCTGCCCTTCTGGAGGAGAACGCCTTGACCTCCTGGGCCGCGGCCTATCCCGAACTGGGTGTGGCGCGTGGTCCCGTGCGTACCGTGGGTCTGGTATTGGCCGGCAACATCCCGATGGTGGGCTTCCACGATGTGCTGTGCGTTCTCCTGAGCGGCCACAGGGCCCGGATCAAGTGCTCAAGCGACGACGCCGAGCTCATCCCCGCGACCATCGCACTGCTGGAGATCTTCGCACCGGGGATCGTCGGCCAGGCCATGGTCACCGACGGCAAGCTTACGGACATCGATGCGGTCATCGCCACCGGCAGCACCAACACCTCGCGCTACTTCGAGCACTATTTCGGCCACCTTCCACGCATCGTCCGGAAAGGGAGGGTGAGCGTGGCGGTCCTGGACGGCAACGAGACGGAGGCCGAACTGCAAGGCTTGGGCGAGGACCTGTTCCGCTATTTCGGCCTTGGCTGCCGCAACGTTTCAAAACTCTATGTGCCGCGCGACTACGACCTCGACCGGGTCTTCAGGGCCATCTTTCCGTGGCAGGAGATCGTGAACCACCACAAGTACGCGAACAACTACGACTACAACCGCGCCATCTGGCTGCTGGACCAGGCACCGATCCTGGAGAACGGGTTCGTCGTGTTCAAGGAGGAGACCGCACTGTCCAGTCCGGTGGCGGCCGTGTACTATGAACGATACGATGAGCGGTCGGCCGTGAACAGGGTGCTGGAGGAGCTTGCGGATCGGATCCAGTGCGTGGTGGGCCACGGCCATGTGCCCTTCGGCGCGGCTCAATGCCCCGGTCCCGGTGAATATGCCGATGGGGTGGACACCCTCCGGTTCCTCCTCGACCTGAAATGAGACCCGCTAGGGGGTGAACTCGTAGCAGCCCAGGTCGGGTGCAGCATCCCGCGCGTCGCCATCCAGGTCGTCGAAGACACCGGTGCCGGCTAGGCCCTTGTCCACCGCGAAGGAGTTGACGCTTGCCAAGTGGAAGTCGGCGGCATTGATGTCGGCGAAACCGGGGTTCTGGTTCCGCCAGATGGAGGCTTGGATCGGGAAGTGCACCGGGTCGTTGGTGGCCTGGTCCGTGCGGAACATGCAGTACGTGAAGGTGTAGTCGGCGGTGTTGCCGGGATCCAGCCCTAGCAGGAACTCGTTCCCTGTGTTCCCTTCGATGATGGTGTTGCGGAAGCTGCTCGGAAAGATCTCGCGCACCTGCAGGACGTTGTTGATCAGGTCCTCGTAGGTATTGGTCATCACGAAGGCGGGTGTGTTCCGGATGGAACCCGAAATGCTCCAGTAGTTGGCGACGGTGACGAAGTTGAAGTCGTACTGGCCACCCCCGGTCAGGGCCACACTGTACTGTCCGCAATCCGCGAAGAGGGTGTTGGTGGCCGTCACACGGTAATTCCGGCTCAACAGTCCGGCCGCCGAGCACCCCCGGATGCTCACCTTGTCCAGGATCAGTTTCGCCTCGCTGGTCAACGCGTTCGGGTAGAATGGGAAGTTCTCGCACTGGATCCCCACCAGGGCGTTGCGGATGTCGCAGTTCCGGAACTCATTGTCCTGATTCAGCCCGCCGTCGTTGATCCAGATACGTTCCCATTGGCCGGGCACATCCTGGTATTGAGGCTCCAGGCGGTCCCCTTGGAAGGTGATGCGTTCATCCGGCAGGCCATTGGCCTGGATACGTCCGAACCGGTAGATCCATAGCCCGCCACCGCCATGCACATAGACCCGCACGCCGGGGTCGATGATCAGGGTGCTGCAGGAGTCCACGACCCCGTATCCGTAGATCACGTAGGGCTTGTCATTGGGCCAGGTGACCGTTTCACAGACCGTATTGCCGTTGTTATCCTCACCGGCGATGATGCTGTATCGGGGCAGGTTCCCGCCACCGGCGTCCGGATAGAAGAAATGGGCGTCCTGCCCCCATGCCGTGAGCAGCACCGACTGTTCGTTCCCGTTGGTGTTGAACAGGATGTGGTCCTCGATGATGAACGGGTCATTGCCACCGCCAGGCCCCAGGTTGGCCTCCACGAAGACGAAGATGCTATCTCCCCCCAGGATCTCCACATCCGTGAACGTGACACCCGATGCACCGTCCACGTTGATGCGGAACGGGGAGGGGGTGCCCCCTTCCAAGGCGATGTCCACCTTCACGGCCTGATCGCCCGGGTTGCGGGCCACGAACCACTTGGTGACCGAGCCCACCGTGGTGAAAATGGTGTCGAAGAGGACCGAGTCCTCGGTGAATTCCAGCGTGGCTCCCGGATCGTCCGAGAACTGCATGTCCTTCCGGCAGCCGAAGGCCAGAGCGGCCAGGATCAGCAGGAAAAGGAGGGTGCGGAGCGTGTTCAAGGCGCGCAAAGATGGGGGCTCAGGCTGTTCAGTACGCATGCCGGGGGAGGATCATTGCCCCAAGGACTTTCAATTGTCATGGATACCTCTATCTTTGCGGCCCGAAAGCGATAAGCAATGAAAACCGGCATCCATCCCGAGAACTACCGCACCGTGGTCTTCAAGGACATGAGCAACGAGACCATGTTCCTCGGCAAGAGCTGCGCCAATACGAAGGATACCATTCAGTACGAGGACGGTAACGAGTATCCGTTGATCAAGCTGGACATCAGCAACACCTCGCACCCCTTCTACACGGGCAAGATGATGTTGATCGACACGGCCGGTCGCGTGGACAAGTTCAAGAAGCGTTTCGCCCGCCACACCAGCATCAAGGATGGTGCTTCCGCTTCACCGGAGGCCGGTGCTGACGAAACGAAGTAACTGCACAGCAGAGATCCATTGAAAGGCCCTTCGCCACCGGCGGAGGGCCTTTTTCATGGCTATCGGCCTTGTCGGGTCCGTCGTTCGCCCTGCATGCCGCTCACATCGAGCACCGAACGCTCGGTGACCGCGAAGCATCGGTCCATCGCGCTGGGGGTCACGGCATGGGTGCCGGTGGCGGTTCCGAAGGCGGGCATTACGGCCTGTTGGCCGGAGAACCAGAAGCACGGCAGCTGCAGCCGCTGCCTGCCGAGGCCTTCAAGCTTCACCGCCGGATGGAGGTGACCACTGAGCACATAGTGGTCCTTCACTGTCCGAGGCTCATGGGTCAGGGCGAACGGACCTTCGATCAGCACCTGGTCATGCAGGTGCAGCCCGGCATCCAGGTACCGTCGGTCGGCCATCACATCGTGGTTGCCGAGCACCAAGTGGACCTGGCAACGCTGCTGGTCCATCCACGCCTTGAAGAGGTGCCAACTGTTGTTGTAGACGCTGTGGAACAGGTCGCCGAGCACGATGATGCGCTCAGCGCCATACTCGTTCACCAGCCAGGAGAGGCGGTCCAACAGCACCTCGTCGTGAACATCCGGAAGGGGCAGCCCGGCCTTTCGGAAATGGGCGGCCTTGCCCAGGTGTGCATCGCTCAGCAAAAGCCAGCGCTTCCGGTGCCAGAACATGGCGCGGTAGGGGCTGAGGACAAGGTGTTCCCCCTGGAGTTCCAGGTCCGCGGTGAGCATGCGCCCAAGGTAGGGCGGCAAGGTGTGGAGAGGCAAGGGCTCAGCCCTTCTCCAACCGCTCCGTCATCTTCCGGATCCGGTCCTCCAACTGCTCGCTGGTGAGCTTCTCAACCGGCGGTCCATGAGGATGGGGAGGTTGAATGCAAGGGCCAACATGCATCACTTCCGCTTACGAGCAGGAACAGGGGTCACATCCTTGGTGGTATTCTGCTTTGCGGTGTCGTCGTCGATCACCTGCTCCTGCACGCTGGCGAAGTCTATGCGCTTCAGGTCGATCTTGCGAACCTGCCGGTTCCACATGGTGTGGTAGTAATAGACCTTTTCCTTCAGGTCGGAGGCGGATGTTACTTGGGTGGCGCTAACGATATCGGTCGGCAGCATCTCCTTGGGCACTTGCAGGCCAAGAGGGATGTTGAAATTGTCCAGGATCCGGAATGACTCGAAGATCGCTTCGGTCGAAGTGGAAAGCGGTCGGCAGGTGGCTGTGAAGGCTGCGGCCCTTACAAATCGGGAGGGCGGGGTGAAGTCGCCCGGCAGTCCGATCATGCCTGAGCCGCCTCCCAAAGGTGCCAGTTTCTGTCCTTCAAAGGTACGCGCAGGGTTGGACCGGTCGGAGAGGCCCAGGTAGTTGCGCTGGTTGATCACGTGCCAGTCGTAGGTGGGCGAGTTGGTGATCACGCCCAAGTAGGGTTCATAGAGCTTCACTTCACCATCGTTCACGATCTCAATGATCCTGCTGTTGCCCGAGGGGTCCACGATCTTGAAATGGAATGGCAATTCCGCGCCTCCGAAGTCCTTGTTCTCCACTTTCACCACGGTCACCTGTGCCAGGTTCGCTACGACCTCATCCACCGTCCGGTAGGTCGATAGCATCCACTGCATCAGGTCCCCAACACTTAGGGATCGCGCTGCCTGTGCCGGGTCGTAGTTCGCATATGAAGCGAAGCCCGGCAGGTAGTAAACGCCCACGTACAGACCTTCCTCGTTCAATCCATCCGGACCGTAAGGTTGGCCATAGGCCGTGAGCGTAACGAATCCATATCGCCCTATCCAACTCTTGCCATTGGCCCCTTCCGGGGTCATCGCAGTGAACTTCTTGTTCCGTGGCACAACCAGTATCTTGTTATGCTGTGCATCGCTCAGCGCCCATTCCACGGTCCGTGAAACAACGACCCCACCATCGCTGGACCTGAGCGTTATGCCAGTGCAGGCCTTTGTGTGTTCGTCAGCCATCAATGCGAGCAGTGCGAGGATCGCGGTGGCCCAAAGTCTTGTCCTGCGCGTGGAAGAGTTCATAGCGAAGATGTAAAGTGGAGGAATTACTGAGCCGGTGACGAAGATCCGTACTCATGCGGCATAGGATACATCTGGATGAAGGAAGTACTGCATGACCTTGGCCGGTGTCCGTTGAACGCTTC
>JBIIYP010000095.1:0-3973 GCA_044346705.1 Flavobacteriales bacterium | reverse complement strand
CCCAAGCGGCGTGAAAGGCCGTCCGCATACCCGATCGGCAGCACGGCGATGCGCAAGGGGCCTTCCGCGCGGTGGCGACGACCGTAGCCCACGCTGTCCTGCGGGGCCACGTCCTTCACTTGGGCGATGACGGTGCGCAAGGTGGCGGCGGTGCGCAGCTTCGCGGTCTCGCTCGCATCCGTGCCGATGCCGTGCAGGCCGATGCCCAGCCGCACCATGTCGAAATGTGCTTCGGGGAAACGGGTGATCCCGCCGGAGTTCGCGATGTGCCAGAGCGGGGTGTAGCCAAGGATCTCACCGATGGCCGTAGACCACTCTGAAAAGCGCGCGATCTGTCCGCGGGTGAACTCGTCGTGTTGCGGATCCTCGCTGGCGGCGAGGTGGGAGAGGAGGGAGCCGATGCGCAACGGTCCCGGAGTGCGCAACAGGTCCAATAGGTGCGGAAGGTCCGGCGCGGTGAAGCCCAGGCGGTGCATGCCGGTGTCGAGCTTCAGGTGAACGGGTGGCGCGTCGGGCACGTGGCGGGCGAACGCGATGGCCTCACGCAAGGTGCGCAAGTCGTACACCTCGGGTTCCAAGCGGAAGCGGTGCAGTATTTCGAACGGCACTGGCTCAGGATTCATCACCATCACCGGGGTGTGGATGCCGTTCTGCCGCAGCTCGATGCCTTCGTCCGCGTATGCCACACCCAGGTAGTCCACTTGTTCGTGCGCGAAGAGGCGCGAAAGCTCCAGTGCCCCACCGCCATAGCCGAACGCCTTCACCATGGCCATCACCTTCACAGCCCCCCTCTCCCTGGGAGAGGGGCTGGGGGTGAGTAGGGCGCGGTAGTGATTGAGGTTGTGGCGCAGGGCTTCCAGGTCGATCTCCAGCTGCGTGCCGTGCACCTGTTGCTGCCAGCGTTCCACCACGCGTTCCAAGCCGAAGGTGCGTGCGCCCTTGATCAGTACCACGCGCCCTTCGATGTGTTCGGCGGCATCGCTCACAAGCAACGCGTCAGTGTCCGGGAAGCAGCGTGTGTTCGCGGGAAGGAGTTCAGCATGTCCGCTGATGGCTGTGCCCACGGCGAACACCTGGTCCACCTTCGCCTGCTTCAGCATCCGCCCTACGCGTTCGTACAAGTGCTGCGGCGCCTCGCCGCTCTCCAGAATGTCCGTGAGCACAACCACGCGACGTCGCTCTCCGCTCATGCGCACCAGGTGGTCCAGGGCCACGCCGAGGGAGGCCACGTCGTTGCTGTACGCGTCGTTGATGAGGGTGCTGTCGTGAACGCCTTCCAGCATCTGCATGCGCATGGCCACCGGTTCCAGCTGAAGCAGCCGCTCCGCGATCCATTCGGGCGCGTGGCCCAGGTGCAGCAGTAGCGTGATGCAGTGCAACGCGTTCTCCAACGAGGCTGCGTCGGCGAAGGGCAGGGTGTAGCGGTGTTCGCTTCCCGCGTGCGTGGCCTTCACGTGCGTGAGCGCACCCTCGTGCTGCACGCCGGTGACATGCACAAAGGCGCTCTGCTCGCGCGACCAATCGAGCAGCTGTGCGCGTTGGTACAGACCGCTTTTCACGAGCGCTTCGTGCACCACGGCATGATCGCGGCAGTAGACGATGTGGCGTGCATCGTGGAAGAGCTTCGCTTTCTCCAATGCCTTCTGCAGGTCGCTCTGGAAGTTCTCGCCGTGCGCAGGACCGAGCGTGGTGAACACACCGATCGTGGGCTTGATGATGGCGCGCAGCTTCTCCATTTCGCCGGGCTTGCTGATGCCCGCTTCGAAGAGGCCGAGCGTATGCTCCGCACCGAGCTCCCACACGCTGAGCGGCACGCCCACCTGGCTGTTCCAGCTTCCTGGGCTGCGGGCGATGTGTTCGGTTCCGCGCAGCAGTTGGAAGAGCCACTCTTTCACCACCGTCTTGCCGTTGCTGCCGGTGATGCCGACCACCGGCTTGGGGAAATGGCCGCGGTGCCAGGCCGCCATGCGTTGCAGCGCGTCGAGCGTATCCGGTACGGCGATGCAGCTCACACCACCGATCGCCGGAACGCGGTCCGTGTTCACCAGGAAGCAGCGCACGCCTTGTTGGGCAAGCGCGGGGATGTAGCGGTGTCCATCGTGCCGTTCGCCGCGCAACGCGATGAAGAGCGTGCGCTCCCCGGCAATGGCCTGGCGCGAGTCGATGCTGAGGTCGGTGATCCACACGTCGCCGCTTCCGTGGAGCGTTCCGCCCACGGCGATGGCCAGGTCGGCGAGGCGGTGGCCGCGGGCGTTCATCGTTCTTCGGAATGCTTCACGCTGTCCGCCTCCTGCGCGGCACGGGCCAGGTCGAAGCAGCTGCGGCACAAGGGCTGGTAGCTGTCCGTTTCGCCCAGGTGGATCAGGTCCTGGCTCACGTGCGTGCGGTGGCTGAAGGTGGCAAGTCCCCCACAATGCATGCAGATGGCGTGCACCTTGGTGACGTATTCGGCCATGGCCATAAGGCCGGGCATGGGACCGAAGGGTCGGCCTGCGAAGTCCATGTCGAGCCCTGCGATGATGACGCGAACGCCCTGGCCCGCGAGCTGTTCGCACACCGCAGGCAGGCCGTCGTCGAAGAACTGCGCCTCGTCGATGCCCACCACTTGGATATCGCCTGCGAGGAGGAGCAGGTTGCTGCTGTTGGGCACCGGGGTGCTGCGGATGGTGGTGCCTTCGTGGCTCACCACGTTCGCTACATCGTACCGGGTATCGAGCCCGGGCTTGAAGATCTCCACCCGCTGCCGGGCGAACTCGGCGCGGCGCAGGCGGCGGATCAGCTCCTCGGTCTTGCCGCTGAACATGCTGCCACAGATCACCTCGATCCAGCCTTTGCGCTGGTGGCGGTCGCCGATCTGTTCGAGGAACATGGTGCCGAAGGGGGCCCTGTGGCCGTTCACCTTTCACCATGCGGTGTTGGGCGACGTTGTGGATCGGCACGAAATTAATCAACTTCGCGTTGGACCTTTACGCCCGAAGCACACCCATGTCCACCGAGAGAGGCTACACGCGCATCAACGAGCTGGTGGCGGCGCTGAACGCGGCGATGCTCGACATGGAGCAAGGCCGGCTCGGCGCCCAAGGCCTGGAGCGCACCACCGAGGACGCCCGCGAGCTCTACGAACGGCTGGTGGTGCTGCGCCACAAGGTGCGCGAGGCCCGCGCAGCCCTGTCCGCGAAGTCCGCAGAAGCGGCACCGGCGCCTTTGGCCGTGGCCCCTGAAGCACCTGCCCCGCCCAGGACCGAGGTGGTGGAGCGCCCTCCCATGCGCCTCGATACGCGACCGGACATGAGCCCCCGACAGACCTCGCTGATCGATGCCATTGCGGAACATGATGAGGTTCCTGCGGTCGAGATCAAGGTGCAGGAGCAGGAGAAACCCAAGTTGCAGGAGCAGGCGCCGATGCAAACGAAGCCCGCTGAGCAGGAGAAGCCCAAGGCGCAAGCCCCTGCCCCTACGAAAGGTCCTTCCCTCGCTGAGAAGCTTGAGCACGCACCGATCAGCGACCTCGGCAAAGCCATCACACTCAGTCAGAAGTTCCTCTTCCTCGCTGAGCTGTTCGGTGGGCAGAAGGAGGAGTACGAGAAGGCCATCAGCGCCATCAATGGCCACGCGTTCTTCGCCGAGGCCAAGCAATACCTGGATGCCGAAGTGCTCACCAAGTTGAAGAAGGCGCCCGACCCCGAGGCGCTTTCCAGTTTCATGGACCTGGTGGAACGGCGGTTCAAGGGGAACGCATGATGATCAACGACGAAAGGTGCGTTCGCGAAGTGCTTCAGCTCATCCCCCGCGCCCGACCAACGGGAGGAACAGCGAGGGGGCGGAGGGGGAGCCAGCACGCACTTTGTGCGATGCGGAATACCTGTTGACCACCCTGAACCCGAAGATGACCAAACGCCACCCGCTTTCCCTCGCCACCGTTCTGCTGCCTGCACTGCTCAACGCCCAGCAGCTGCCCGACCCGGCCCTGATG
>JBIIYP010000033.1:0-42353 GCA_044346705.1 Flavobacteriales bacterium | reverse complement strand
TCTGGCCTTGATCCTCCTGCCGACCTGGTGACCTTGCACAGACCCTACCCGAAAAGGATGCGCGCGTACTGGCTGCCATTGATGATGATCCTGCTCACTGGAGCGGGCGTGAAGGCACAGGAACAGTGCACAGCACATGCATTGACCCAGCGTTACCTGAAAGGACAAGGCCTGTCGACCGATATCGGCAAGGCCCTGGAAAGACCACCTGGCGCCTCGGCGAAGGGAGGTGGCCCGCTCGTGGTCCCCGTCGTTGTGCACGTGGTGTGGAACACCACTGCCGAGAACATTCCCGCTGCGTTGATCCAGGACATGATCGCCACGCTGAACGAGGACCATCAGGGCACCAACAGCGACCTGACCGGTATTCGCCCGCAGTTCACGGGAGTTCAGAGCGCACCGAACATCAGCTTTTGCCTGGCCCAGGTGGATCCGAACGGAGTTCCCACCACGGGGATCACCCGCACGCAGACCACCGACACGTGGTTCGACCCGGACACCGAAACGAACGACATGAAGGCAGCGCCCAACGGACAAAGCCCTTGGGACCCGTTCAGCTACCTGAACATCTGGGTCTGTGATATCGCCAGTGGATCGGGCGGGCTTGTCACGAGCGGATACGCCTATCTCCCCGTTGGGAACATGGTGGGCAGTGCCATCGACGGCGTCGTGATCGACTACTCCTTCGGCCTTGGTCCCGGGTCCCGCACCGCAACGCACGAGGTCGGTCATTACCTCGGTCTCCAGCACCCTTGGGGAACGAACGGTGGTTGTGTGGACGACGACGGTCTCCTTGACACACCGGAGACCGACGGTCCGACCTTCTCCTGCTCACCGACCAACCAGACCAGTTGTGGGGTGCTGACCCAGTATGAGAACTTCATGGACTTCGCGAACTGCAGCTGCATGTTCACCGCAGAGCAATCGGCGGTGATGCTGGGCACCCTGAACGGCGTGCGATCGGACCTGTTGAACAGCCCCGGCTGCGGCACACTGCCCAACGGGCCGTGCATTCCCGTGAGCCTGAACGGCACGGATGCCGGCGACTTCATCGATGGCGTGGTGCTGGGATCTATTACGAACACCGCGTCAGGGGGCATCGGCGGCGCCGCATACAACGACTACACCACCCAGACCACGGACCTGGTCAGAGGACAGACCTACGCCATCGCGATCACCTCCGGCTCCAACCCGCAGGACCACGTCACCGCATGGATCGATCACGACCAGGACGACGCTTTCGAGGTCGATGAACGGCTCGGCGAATTCAGCACCACCGGTTCCTTTGAAACACAGCTTCTCCCTTTCACCGTGCCGATCACCGCGGCCCTTGGCCCTGCTCGCCTGCGTGTTCGTGGCGTGTACCAAGGCACCGGGGAACCCAGCCCAACTGAACCCTGCTTTGACTATGCCTCGGGCGAGACCGAGGACTACACCGTGAACATCGGCATCGCCACGGGCCTGAGCACCGGACCGGGCAATGGGCCACTCGTGCAGTTCCACACGGACGAAGTGGTCATCCTCTTTCCCCAAGGAGCTTCATCAAGCGGGATGCTGCACGTCCTTGACGCTTCCGGCAGGGTCCTCCTCCAACACTCCTTCCAGGGCGCCGGGGCAACGGTGGATACAAGGGACTTGACGCCGGGAATGCACATCTTGGTATTGCACGTTGCTGGCATGACGTACACCGCCAGGTTCCCGGTCCTTCGTTGAGCCGACGGGCCCACATTGATCGTTACTTGGTAATGGGGACGGACCGTTGTCCAACAGATGGAACCCTTGGATCCTACTTCCCGTATGAAGAGGCCGATCCATCGCCATGCGGACCCTCTCCTTTCGCCCGACCTCGATACTGAGCCTGCTTCTCGTTGTAAGTCTTCCTCTCCTGGCACAGCGACCTGGCAAGAGCGGTATCGGGTTCAAATTGGGCGCGCAGATGTCCACGAACCGGTCGGCGGCATTCGCGTATGAGCCGATCGTTGGTGCGGTGCTCGGCATGTATGCTCCGCTCAGTGTGGCCAACCGGCTGGAGGTCCAACCCGAACTGTTGATCTCCATGCAGGGCTCCTCGTTCGCCCCGCGCGAAGGAGAACGCAGTGTCATGCATCTATTCTACGTCCAGATGCCGGTATCCGTGAAATTGTACTTCAGCAACACCCTGAACCTGCAAACGGGGATCCAGGCGGGTTACATGCTGACAGCACTGAACAACGGCAGCTCGGTCACGGACCTGTACAAGCCATTGGACCTCGGTTTCAACGTCGGGTTGGGCTTCGATATGCGGACCGGCACCGACCTTGCCGTGCGATACTACAGCGGCATGACCCCTGTACTGTTGAACGACGCGACCTTGTTCCCCACGAACCGGACCGTCCAATTCACGGTCGGCCGCCGGTTCATCCGCTTCAAGACCCGCGCACGCAGGCGCCATTGACCGCCACGTTCCGCCACCCGTTCACAGCGGGTATCTTTGGCGCCACCGTCAACCGACGGGGACGCACATGACCGGTCGACCCATCATCGCCATACTCGGAGGGGGACAGCTTGGAAGGATGTTCCTGGAGAACGCCCTGCGCTACGACGTGGAGGTGCATGTGCTCGACCCGGACCCCCAGGCTCCCTGCGCGCGACTTGCGCACCGCTTCGTCCAGGGTCGTTTTGACGATCACGCCACCGTGATGGCCTTCGCGCAGCATGCGGATGTCATCGGCATCGAGATCGAGCACGTGAGCGTGGAGGCCTTGGAAGCGCTCCAGCGGCTCGGAAAGACCGTCATCCCGGACCCGCAGGCGCTTCGCGTGATCAAGGACAAGGGACTGCAGAAGCAGTTCTATTCCGGTCACAGCATCCCTTCGGCCGCGTTCGTAATGGTGGAGCACAAGGCGGACCTGAAGGATCATGCGGATCGGCTTCCCGGCTTCCTCAAGGCGCGCACGGGCGGTTACGATGGCAAGGGTGTGATGGCGCTCACGCCGGACACCGATGCCGGTTCGTTGTTCGAGGGGCCCTATGTACTGGAAGAGAAGACCGACATCGCGTTGGAACTGGCCGTGATCGTGGTACGCGCGCTGAACGGCACCACGGTGGTGTACGATCCCGTGGAGATGGTCTTCGATCCCCGCCTGAACCTTGTTGACCACCTGCAGGCGCCGGCCCGTGTGGATGAACGGATCATCCGCGAAGCGCAACAGCTCGCCCTTCGCGTGGCCGAGGCGTTGGCTTCCCCCGGTGTGTTCGCCGTGGAGCTCTTTCTGACCCGTGACGGCCGCGTGCTGGTGAACGAGACCGCGCCCCGGGCGCACAACAGCGGGCACCATACCATCGAGGCCTGCGCCAGCAGCCAGTTCGACCAGTTGCTGCGGGTTTACATGGGGTGGCCCTTGGGTGACACCCGCCTGCGGGGCATGGCGGCCATGATCAACCTGGTGGGCGTGGAAGGCACCGGTGAACCGGAGCTGCGCGGTGCCGATGACATCCTGCACCTGCCCGGCACCTTCATCCATCTCTACGGCAAGGCCGAAACCCGATCCGGAAGGAAGATGGGCCATGTGACCGTACTGGCGGACGACCAGTCCGCCTTGGACCAGGCCGTTGCAGTGAGCAAGGTGCATGGCCGTGTGGTGCCGGCGCCCGGGGTCACACAGAAGACCGAAGGCTGAATGACAAGGATCACCAACGAACAACAAGCAGCATGGTAGGCATCATCATGGGAAGCCGCAGCGATCTGGAAGTGATGCGCGAAGCGGCGGACATCCTCAAGGAACTCGGTGTTGCCTACGAGCTCACGGTGGTGAGCGCGCACCGCACACCGGACCGCATGGCCGAATACGCCAAGGGTGCTGCAGCACGGGGGCTCAAGGTCATCATCGCAGGCGCCGGTGGCGCCGCACACCTGCCCGGCATGGTCGCTGCTTACACCATCCTGCCGGTGATCGGTGTGCCCGTGAAAAGCCGCAACAGCATCGATGGCTGGGATTCGCTGCTAAGCATCGTGCAGATGCCCTCGGGTGTCCCGGTGGCCACCGTCGCCGTGAACGGTGCCCAGAACGCGGGGATCCTGGCCGCACAGATCATCGCGACGAGCGACAAGGACGTCGCGCAACGCATGGCCGCGTACAAGTCAGGCCTGAACGAAAAGGTGCAGGAGGGCATCCAGGTGCTCCGCCAACAGTTCCCGAACAGCTTCGACAAGTGATCGCCGTATCCGGGCATGCCGGTCCGGTGCACGTGCTCCGGCTCCTTCCGGGCGAGGACATCCGCTCCACGCTCGAAGGCTGGGTTCGGAACGCGGGCATCGAGGGGGCCGGGGTCGTGAGCGCCGTGGGCTCCCTTTCGGTGGCCCACCTGCGCTACGCGGGACGTGCGGATGGGATCCTCACCACCGGCGACCTGGAGGTCTGCGGGCTCTCCGGAACACTATCGCAGCATGGCCTCCACCTGCACCTGAGCATTGCGGACCGCAACGGGGCCATGGTCGGCGGCCACCTGCTGAAGGGGTCCGTGGTGCGTACGACCCTGGAACTTGTCATCCAGGAGATCGGTGATGTCAGGCTGCTCCGAACGTACGACCCCAAGACGTCCTACGACGAATTGGATCCCCGGCCGCTGGCGCGTTGACCCTTACGGCGTGATGACCATGACGGTCTTCTCCGCCTTGATGTACGGGTAGATCTCGTCCACATCCGCGTTGCGCAGCGCGATGCATCCCCAGGTCCAATCCTGGCCCTGTTCGATCCATTGGTCCATGCCGTCCGGCACACCGTGGATCCCGATCTCGCCGCCAATGTCCTTGCCGGCCGGGATGAGCCCCTGTGCCTTCCGCTCGCGATAGCGCCGCCAGCTCTCCGCGTTCGGGTAATCGACCCAGATGAACTTGTGCCATTGATCGTGTACGCGCTTGCTGCGGAACGTGAACGTCCCTTCCGGGGTCCGCCGATCACCCTGGTGGAACTTGTCCCCGACCGGCGCTTCACCCAGCACGCACGGGTATACCTTCAGGACGGAGTCGTTCACAAGGACCTTGAACACGCGATCGCTCTTGTCCACATGGAAGCGGATCGTGGAGGCATCCATGCCCAGGGAATCGATCAACCGCGACAACGGAACCGGGGTCGGCTCCCTGCCTGAAGCGGTCCCGGCGGGGGGCACCACCGGCGCAGGATACAACGGCACACCACCGCCCTGGCACGCGGCCATCAGGGACCATGAAATGGCGAACAACGCAGGCAACGACCTCATGTGGAGCATTCTGGCAGGGACACAAGAACGGCAATGCGACCCTTATCCTAACGTAACGCTCAATCGATGATCAAGGGGAAGGTCACCTCAATGTCCGTGTCGCCTCCGGCGTTGGTGATGTCGCCAACGGCAACACCGGCGGCGGTCTTGTCCGGCATGTGCCGTAGCGTCACCTTCAGGCTGCCATTACCGGGCATGCCGGCGAAGCAGGCGGAAAGCAGGCCGATGGGATCGCCGTTCGTATCCGCATCCCCGTAGCTGATGACCAGGTCGGCCCCGTTCACTTGGAAGAAGAACTGGTGATCGACACCTTCCGCCAGGATCTCCGCGGTGATGTCCTCCGCCGGGCTCACGCTCTCGTTGAGCACCTCGATGTTCAGGTCGTAGATGGAATCAGCGGACAGCGTGTCCGCGAGGATCACCGGGGCATTGCCCCCATCGCCATCGAGGTCGGTGAAGACCATGTACTTGTACTCGGCGAAGGAAGCCGTATTGAAGGTGAGGCGTACCGTGGTGATGAGCTCCTCCTCGTTCACGGGCGGGACCGGAGCGGCAGGGTCGTCCGCATCCTTCTTGCAAGAGGAGAACAGCGCTGCACCGGTAACGAGGAGCAGCAGGACTTGGGTGGTCGGGTATTTGATGTTCATGGTGTGTGGGGATCAGGTGTGTACGAGTGTGAGTGTGAGTGTGAGTGAGAAAGAAAGAGTGTGTGTCAATGGCCGAGATCGTACCGCACCCAGATGGCCAGATCGAGGCCACGGGCATCGGCGTAGTACCGGAACCGATCGAGATGGTCGCGATAGGCCGTATTCAGCAGGTTGCTCCCTTGTAAGCCGATGCGGAGCGCATTCCCTCCGACCGAACGGGTCGCGCTGATCGAAAGACCGAGCAGATGATATCCGGGTGGGGGGACCGTAAAGTCGAGGCCAATGGGATAGCGGGGCTGGGTGAACACCAGCGTTCCGCTCACCGAGGCCTCGATCGCACGCCAACTTCCCGCGACCGGAGCGCTCCAGACCAGGCTGTTCTCGCCGCGGTCGGCAGGCATCTGGAAGAGCCATTCGTCGCGGACCAGGTCACGCCCCCGCACCAAACTCCACCGTGTGCGCAGGGCCCAAGGACCTCCCAACCGGTACTGCGCGGACATGTCGGTTCCCCAGAGCGCTACATCCGTGGCCACGTACGCGAACTCAGGGAAAGCCCCGCGAATGGTGAGCACATAGCCTTGCGGCCTCAGGTAGATGTATCCATCGATGCGGTCGGCGTAGAGCGTGAGCGTTGCGGAAAACCTGTCCTGCATCCAGTGACCGTCGATGTCCATGGTCGCCTTCAGCGAGCGCTCACTGCCCAAGCCCGCATCACCGATCTCGATCGCTGCGGAACCGTGGTGCAGGCCCTCACTGTACAATTCGCTCACCTGGGGCGGACGGAACGCCGTGCTGATGTTCCCTCGGACGTTCAGGCTGTCCCGCAGCGTCCAATTCGCACCGATGCTCAGTGCATGGTTGGTGAACCGGTGCTCCGGTGTGATGTAGTTGTCATCCGCATCGTACTTGAACACCTGAAGGCGGGTCTGCTCGATCCGCGCACCGGCCTCCAGTTCGAGCCGCTTCGACACCGGGAAATGCTCCAGGACGAACACGCCGCCCGAAGCCTTGTCGAAGTCCGGGATCAGGGGCCTCACACCGGTGCCAGGGATGTTGCTGTTCTGCTGAAGGACCCCGTTGAACCCCACCTTTCCATGCACGTGTGGACCGAGATAGTGCTTGAGCACCGCATCGACCGTATGCGTGGTGAGGAACAGGTCGATCGCCGGACGGTCGCTGCGATCGCCCCTACGGATGTCGTACTCCTGGCGATCATCCGCTTGATATCCATAGGTGAGCACCACCTCGTTGCGATCGCTCAGCCGGTAGTTGGCATTGGCCTTCAACAGGTGATGCTGCACGGTCTGCCTCGGTGCCCCGATGGCATAGGTGAACGGGGCCTGGTACCAAGGCTCACCCCGCTCGATGGCGTTCTCAAGGTCCGTCAGGTTGCCGATGTGCGAAGCGCGCAGGATGCCCAATTCCCGGGCGAAGTAGCTGTAGTAGAGGGATCCTCCACCGCGATGCCGCTGCCACCCCAATGCGGCGGACCCGGAGGCTTCACGAACACCGGTATTGCTGAGGACATAGTCCGGGGCCTCGGAATCGCCGAAGCGACGTGCTCCGCCCTGGACCCGCCAACCGAGCCCACGCACGGCGGCAACGCTTCCCTGCAAGGTGGCGTTCAACCCGCCGCCCCTGCCGTTCCAAAGCCCCGCGCCACGGATATCACCGTGGAGGCCTCCCTCCCGCGGCAGGTCGACCGGCTCGGTGATGATCACACCGCCCATGGCATCCGCTCCATACTGCACGGAAGAAGCCCCCTTGATCACAACGATGCGATCGCTTGAAAAAGGGTCCATGTTCGGAGCGTGCTCAGTGCCCCATTGCTGGTCTTCCTGTCGCACGCCTTGGTTGAGCATCAGGATCCTGTTCCCGGACAGTCCATGGATCACAGGCTTGGAGATGGTCGGACCGGAGATGAGCATGTTGACCCCGGGGATCGATGCGATGGATTCGGCCATGGTCCTCCCCATGGCACGGTCCAGGTCAACTTCGCCCAGCGCGCTTTGCGCATGCCCCACATTTTCATCCGGTCGAGCTTGAAGGACCTCCAAGGCCTTCAGCTCCTGTTCGTGATGCTCCAGGAAAAGGTCCTTCTCGAGGTCTTCATCCAGGCGAACGGTCATTTCCAATGGGTCACAGCCCAGGTGGGCAACATGCACCGTATAAGTTCCCGGGCAAAGGCCGTTGAAGCGATAGTGACCCTTCTCATCAGCCTGGACGGACCGATCCAGCTCGACGAGGCGGACCTCGGCAAAGGCCAGGCCCGAACGGTCATGCTCATCGACCACCCGACCGGAGAGCGCCAAGGAGCAATCGGGGCGCTGCGCGTGCAACGACCCAATGGGTGCAAGAAGGAACAACAGGATGATACGGACCAAAGGAAACGGTGGGAAAGCCTTGATGCCCTTCGGGGGGTCGCAGCTGATGGAAGATCCGGGATGGAACTTGGGAAATACCCGGCAGCACCGGGTGATCAGGCCAGGAACGGAGGCCCCCGCGAGGCGCATTGGACCGACCGGTCCATGGTGGCGTTCGAAGAAAAGCGGAAGCTGAGGTCGAGGGCCATATCGGCCCGAAGGACCACCAGGACGGTCACCTCCGCCAGCTGGGGTGCCTGGACCAGTTCACAGATCGGGCAATGGTCATCCTCATGCACGACGGCCCCGTTGGTCGACCTTGTATGCAACCCGGCCTCATCACATTCGTGGAACCAGGCACTTGGCGCGGAAAAGAACGCCATCAACGCCAGCAACAGCAGGGCGTTCCAATGGCGCATTCCGGTCGGTCGCATGAAGCGAAGTTAACTCCTGGCATGGACCATGAACATGGCCTGATCATCAACGGCACGTCACAGTATGAAACCTGTGTGGACCTGTTCCGCTATCTTGGCAGAAGCACGCTCATGGCCGCCAACACGCATAGCATACCGTTCAACGCCTTTTTGGTCGCCGTTGCGTGCGTCCTGTCGTTCAGTGCGTTGGCACAGGATGCATCCGGCCTGCGCGTGCTTTCCGACGACCTCTGTGGCTGCTTGGAAAAGGTGGATGTAAGGGCAACGGATCCGGCCTTGGAATACGGTGTACGGAACTGCCTGGAGGATGCCGTGGTGTACCATCCGGGCACGGTGAACGCCCTGATCCGGCGGAGCCATAGCAGTGACCCCAAGGCCGTGATCCTGGGGCGTATGCTCGGCACGTTGCTGGATCGTGATTGCTCCGGATTCCGATCGATCAAGGTCCGGTTGCAGCAGATGCAGTCGACGGGAACCCTGAGAAAGGGTAGCACCTAGAAGGACTCTTCCGCTCGCCTATGGAAGTGGTCAACGCGTGATCCGCCGGTGGGATCGGTGAGCAAGCTGAGCTTGTCCGGCGGCTCCGTCAAGGTTCGGTAACAAGGCATTTCGGTGTAAGAAGCTTCCCTTGCCCGGAGGGCGATGTGCGGATGCTCGTTGGTGCCTTATCCCGATCGCACGCGACCGATGGCCTCCACGGAAGCAGTTGATCTTCGTTCGTAACACGCTCGAGTGCAAGCACCGCAGCCCGGAACCGAAAGACCCGAGCGGCGGACCAGGGAGCGATCATATCAGCACCGCTCGCCCCCGAGCCGTATTCGAGGTGATCCGTTCGGCACCGGAAGGAACGCCCTCGGTGTTGGGATCTTCCAACTCCTTTTGCGACCTTGGGGCGTTGTTCTGAACGAACCTCCCTACTTGGACCATGAGCATCGATCACATTGGCGTGTTCACCTCCGGTGGCGATGCCCCTGGCATGAACGCTGCGATACGTGCGGTGGTGCGCACGGCGCACTTCCACGGCATCACGGTCAGCGGGATCATGGGCGGGTACGATGGCATGATCAACGGCGAGATCCGGCCCATGGGTGTGAGGGATGTGAGCAACATCATCCAGCGTGGCGGCACGATCCTGCGTTCGGCACGCAGCGAGCGGTTCATGCAGGCTGAAGGGCGCCAGGAAGCGGCGGATCGGTTGAAGGGGTATGGCATCAATGCGCTGGCAGCGATCGGCGGGGATGGCACCTTCAAGGGCGCCCTGGTCTTTGAAAAGGAACACGGCATACCCACGGTCGGTCTGCCGGGGACCATCGACAACGACCTGGCGGGATCGGACCTGACCATCGGGTTCGACACAGCGTTGAACACCGCCATGGAAGCGATCGATCGGATACGCGACACCGCTTCAGCGCATGACCGGCTCTTCTTCGTTGAGGTCATGGGACGCGACAGCGGGTTCATCGCACTTCACAGCGCCCTGGCCTCGGGTGCGGAGTACGCCATGGTGCCGGAGCAACTTCAACGCGTTGAGGACCTGGTCGCTTCGCTTCACGCACAAGCGGAGAGCAAGTCCTCCTGCATCGTGGTGGTGGCGGAAGGGGACGAGGAAGGTGGTGCGTTCGCCATTGCCCGGAAGGTGAAGGAGCACCTGCCTGGGCGAGACATCCGGGTCACCGTGCTCGGTCATGTGCAACGCGGGGGAAGCCCGAGCGTCACCGACAGGATCCTCGCCAGCCGTTTGGGTGTCGGCGCCGTGGAGGGGCTTCTGGAAGGACGCAGGAACTGCATGGCCGGCGTGGTGAACGGCGCATTGACCTTCACCCCCTTTGAACAGGCCATCGGGGTCCGCAAGGAGCTATCCGAGGAGCTCTTCCGGGCTCTTCGCATCCTTGCGATCTGAATCCCTGGAAATGAAAAGCGGCCCGAGTGCTCGGGCCGCCTCCATCCAACCTGGCATCATCACTGCCTGATGAGCCTGGTCTGCACCAGCGGTCTGCCTTCCGCATCCAGTGCAATCACGATATAGGTCCCTTGAGCCACGCGCTGCAGGTCGATCCGCTGTGCGAAGGGCACCTCCATCACCAGCGCACCGGCCACATCCACCATGCGGATGTACTTCACCCGGGTGTCGCCACTGGTCACGAAGAGCTCTTCACGCGCAGGATTGGGGAAGATCAACAGGGCTTCGCTGGCACCGGCCTCCACGATGCCGGTCAATGTCTCGCAGAGATCACCGATGCCATTGCCGTTCGCATCAAGTTGGTCGCCATTGCCCACCCAGGGGCAGTTGTCGCATCCGTCACCCACACCATCGGCATCGAAGTCGGCCTGATCCGGGTTGTAGGTCTCCGGGCAGATATCATCACAATAGCTGAGCCCGTCACCATCAAGGTCCGCATCCGCCAGCACTCCGGTGTTCCCTCCCGCGCAGGTTCCGCACTCATCAATGAAGGCAGCACCTCCGACAACACCCGCACAATCAACCTGTATACCGACGCACGTGCAACCCACCGACCAACTGTCGTTCACCGTGGTCGCATCTCCGTCGTCGCAGGAGGTCCCGGGCAATGAAGTACCACCGGGGGTTCCCGTGCAATCGATCGATACCGAGTTACCGATGCAGTCGCAATTGGAGGTCCAGAGGTCGCCCAGGGTACCGCCGTTCCCATCGTTGCAGGGTGTCCCCGGAAGCGCAGGACCACCCACCACACCGAGGCAATCGATCAGTTGGCCGGCACACTGGCAGTTGCTCGACCATGCATCATTCCCCGTATTGGGGTTGTTATCGTTGCAGGCACTTCCCGGCAATGCAGTACCGTTCACCACACCGGCGCAATCCACACAGGTGCTGTTCGGCACGATGCCCGTTGTACCACCGGAGCACACACCGCAGGCGTCCACGCTGGCCGTACCGTTCGCCACACCCGCACAATCGAAGTTCACCGCCGTACCTGCGCACTGGCAGCTGCCATTGAAGAGGTCGTTGATCGTGTTCGCGTTGTTGTCGTTGCACGCGGTGCCCGGAAGTGCGGGACCATTGACGGCTCCCAAGCAGTCCAGGCAGGTGCTGTTCGGCACAATGCCCGTTGTACCACCGGAGCACACACCGCAGGCGTCCACGCTGGATGTACCGTTCGCCACACCCGCACAATCGAAGGTCACCGGCGTACCTGCGCACTGGCAGCTGCCATTGAAGAGGTCGTTGATCGTGTTGGCGTTGTTGTCGTTGCACGCGGTGCCCGGAAGTGCGGGACCATTAACGGCTCCCAAGCAGTCCAGGCAGGTGCTGTTCGGCACAATGCCCGTTGTACCACCGGAGCACACACCGCAGGCGTCCACGCTGGCCGTACCGTTCGCCACACCCGCACAATCGAAGTTCACCGCCGTACCTGCGCACTGGCACGTATTGCCAAGGATATCGTTGACCGTATTCGCATTGCCGTCGTTGCAGGATGACCCGATCTGACCTGGCACAGTGGGACAGTTGTCCTGGGCGTTGCAGATGCCATCGCCATCCGTGTCTCCACTGGGCGTTCCCACGCACTGACAGCTGCTGTTCAATACATCGTTGGTCGTGCACGCGTTGCCATCGTTACACGCCGAACCGATCTGGCCGGCCACCGTGGGGCAGTTGTCCTGCGTATTGCAGATGCCATCGCCATCCGTGTCTCCACTGGGCGTTCCCACGCACTGGCAACTGCTATTCAATACATCGTTGAGCGTACAGGCATTGCCGTCGTTGCACGAAGACCCGATCTGGCCGGCCACCGTGGGGCAGTTGTCCTGCGTATTGCAGATGCCGTCGCCATCCGTGTCTCCACTGGGCGTTCCCACGCACTGACAGCTGCTGTTCAATACATCGTTGGTCGTGCACGCGTTGCCATCGTTACACGCCGAACCTATCTGGCCGGCCACCATGGGACAGTTGTCCTGCGCATTGCAGATGCCGTCGCCATCCGTATCGCCGCTGGCCGTGCCCGCGCACTGGCAGCTGCTGTTCAATACATCGTTGATCGTACAGGCATTGCCATCGTTACAGGGGGAACCGATCTGGCCGGCCACCGTGGGGCAGTTGTCCTGTGCGTTGCACAACCCATCGCCGTCCGTATCGGGTGAAACAGTGCCCACACACTGGCAGCTGCTGTTCAACACCTCGTTGATCGTACAGGCATTGCCATCGTTGCAAGGGGAACCGATCTGGCCGGCCACCGTGGGGCAGTTGTCCTGCGCGTTGCAGACCCCGTCGCCATCGCTGTCCACCGCGGCGGTACCCACGCACTGGCAACTGCTGTTCAGCACATCGTTCGTGGTACAGGCGTTATTGTCGTTGCACGATGAACCGATCTGGCCGGCCACCGTAGGGCAGTTGTCCTGCGCATTGCAGACACCGTCACCGTCGGTATCACCGCTGGGAACGCCCACGCACTGGCAGCTGGCGTTCCAGACATCCCCGGTGGTGCAAGCGTTGCCATCGTTGCAGGCGGAACCCGGAATGGCAGGACCACCCACCACGCCCAGGCAATCCGGCACTGCGGCAGCCACCGCTGTGGCGATGCTGCCAAGAGAGAGGTTGAAGTAGCTGCCACTGGTGGAGGTCTCCAGCTTCACGGCACGCACCATGTACTCCCGGCCGGCCACGAAAGGCACCGTGGGGCTCAGGAAGGTGGTTCCTGTGATCAAGGTCGGTACCACGCGGGAGACCGCACCGGTGGACTGATCGAACTGGTAGAGGTAGTACCCCTGCACGGCATCCGGGGAAGCCGTCCAGGAGAAGGATGCGTTGCCACCGGAATTCGACACCTGGAGGCTCGTGGGTGGCGCCACCATCTTCATGCGCAACGAAGGGTCTCCCATGAGGCCGAGGTGCACACGACCGTGCGTGGGGCCCTGCCAACCGCTGTTCTGGGGCGTGTAGACCATACCGTTGTTCATGCTTTGGATCGCACTGAACCCGATGGGATCACCCATGCCCATGTGGTGGAACCACCAGTTGGGAATGGCTGACCAGACGCTCGTGAGGCCCTGGCCACCAGCGATCTGTGCACGCAGGAAGTTGTTCCGGTTGTCCCAATCACCGAAGTAGCTGCCGAAGGACATGTTGAACACCCCACCCATGTTGGTCGTCGTGGCGTAGTCGTTCGTTGTGGCGATGTTGTTGGCGCCATCGAACGTGAGCACGTTGTTGTAGACGGACTGCATACCGCCACCGCTGGTGTAGGTCCAGAGGTAGCTCTGGTTGTTGATGTACGTGGTGAACGCCGCGCCATAGGGATAGCAATCGGTGATGTTCTGATGCCCCACCAATGCTGCAATGCTCCGGTAAGCGGAACTGGCCAATGGGTTGCTGACCCATTGCAGGTTGTCGAACACGATGCCACGGGATTGCGGTGCCCACTGCTTCACCTTGAAATCGTGCGCCTTCGTGAGGTATGCGGAAAGCAGTTGGGTCTCGCTTTGAGCGAAGGAGGGCATATCGGAAAGGTCCACCCGGCCCACTTGCAGTTCCAGCGCTGACGGATAATCGCTCTGGTCGAATTTGCCATCACCGGGTACGTTCCAGTTGAGCGGGTATCCACCCGTGGCATTCACACTGTTGTCGGTCCAGGTCCCGTTCACATCGCCGTAGAAGCCATCCGCAGGCCAGGCGCCCTGGTGGGAGCTGTGTCCATCGGGCTGTGTGTTGCCGGAGTAGGGCACCGGCACGTGTCCCACCAGGTAGACCGCCTTCACATTGGTCGGATCCGCATTGTAGATGCCACTGATGATGGACCGGATACTGGCGACCGAGGCCGTGCGACTGACGTCTTGCCGGATCACCGCCCATCCATCGGCACGCAAGTCCGTTTGAAGTAGTTGAAGCTCAGCGGTCAATGATCCGGAGAGGGTGTTGTCCACCAGCAGGATCATTTTACCCATGTAGTCCGTGGGCTGCACCTCCACACCTGCAGCGATGTACCCGTAGCCTGTTCCGCCCGAAGCGCTGCGAACCACCTTGTATTCGTAATACGTCCCGATGGCCACGGCATTATCCGTCCATTGCGTGGCACTGCCTGAGGCCGTGGCGTAAGTGCTGCCCCACGTGGTCGCGGCCTTCAGCTTACGATAGATGGTGAACCCGGAGGAACCCGCCAGGGGGGCCCAGGTCAATGTGATCGACGCCGGGCTGCTCTGCACGTTGGCCGAGATCTGCACAGCACTGATCAGCGAGGGCGACTGGGCCTCAAGCAGCTTGGCCACGGCGACGGCCATGGCGAATAGAAGGGAGCGGATCATGGGCAGTACAGGATGGATGGAACAAAGGCATGTTCCATGAGCCTGACAGCGGAAGCGCTGTTGCGTTGATCGGATCGGCAGAATAGATCGACGCGCGGTAAATGGTCATGCGGCCTTTGTACCTCTCATCCGGGACCAAAGGTTTCAGAACCAGCCCGGAGCGCCTTGGAAATGATGACCGAACGGGTCTGAACAAAGATGGGCCGGACGCCTACTCCTTCACCCACCGGGCACGCGCCAAGCCCCGCCCATCAAGGGTTTCCAGCACCAGAATATAGACCCCTGTCGACAATCGGGACACATCCATCGATCCTTTTGCGGGAATCTCCAGAATACGGGCCCCGAGCATGTCGAAGACCACGGCACGTTCAGCATCCGTATCGGGCCATTCGTAGAAAAGGAACCCTGTGGCAGGATTCGGATGGATCATCATCAAGGGCAACCCTTGCAGCTCACCGATCCCGATGAAGTCGCAAACGTCACCCACCCCATCCCCATCGGTATCCATTTGGTCCGGATTGGACAACCAAGGGCAATTGTCACAGATGTCCCCGTACTGATCGAGGTCGAAGTCAGCCTGCAAGGGATCGGAGAGTGCCGGACAGTTGTCGTCGCAATCGAGCACGCCATCGCTATCCGTATCCGGGTCCGGAACAACACCTGTGGTACCGCCCGCGCAGGTACCGCAGCCGTCGATCAGGGCTGAACCACCCGGGACACCGGCACAGTCGATCAGATCGCCCGAACACAGGCAGGAGGAGGACCAGCTGTCGTTCGCGGTACCCGGATCGTTGTCATCGCAGGGCGAACCGGGCAGCGCCGCACCGCCGGCCACGCCGGCACAATCATACGCCTGACCCACGCATGTGCAGTTGCCCAGCCACGAATCGTTCCCCGTGTTCAGATCGCCATCATCGCAGGCCGATCCCGGCAGCGCCGTTCCTCCAGCGATGCCGAGGCAATCGATGGGTTCGCCGGCACATGCGCAGTTGGGCTGCCAGCTGTCATCACCGGTATCCGGGTCATTGTCGTTGCAAGGTGCACCGGGCAATGCGCTTCCCCCCGCCAGGCCCGTGCAATCGATCAATGCACCCGAGCATGCGCAGTTGCCCGACCACAGGTCGTTCCCCGTTGCGGCATCACCATCATCGCAGGAAACCCCTGGCAACGCGGACCCGCCCGGAACACCTTCGCAGTCGATGAACTGACCCACGCAGGTACAATTCGGAAGCCAGGTATCATCACCGGTGGTGGCATCCCCATCATCGCAGGACGAACCGGGCAGGTCAGCACCGCCGGGGATCCCAACGCAATCGATGAGCAGACCGACGCACGTGCAATCCGCACTCCACCCATCGTCGCCGGTAGCCACATCGCCATCGTCGCAAGCCGAGCCCGGAAGGGCCGTTCCTCCGGGAACACCGATACAGTCGATGAGGAGCCCGGAACAGGAACAATCCGATCGCCAGTTATCGTCACCCGTGGCAGCATCCCCATCGTCACATGGGGTTCCGGGCAATGAAGGACCTCCAATGCTGCCGAGGCAGTCGATCAGTTCACCAGCGCAAGCGCAATCGGTGCGGTATACATCATTGCCGGTGCCGCTGTCCGCATCATCGCACGGAGTTCCCGGCAGCACGGAGCCCCCCGCATCACCGACGCAGTCGATCAACTCGCCCTCGCAGGTGCAATCGAAGGACCAACGATCATCGCCCGTGGTGGCATCTCCATCATCACAGGAGGTGCCCGGTAGCGCACTGCCGGAAGGCACGCCCAGACAATCCACCACCGGAATGGAGGCATTGCCATAACTGATGCACAAGCGGGCCGCTTTCACCGTGGACTGGTTGCGGCTGTATGCCTGTCGGCGCCCGATGCCTTCCACCATGAACACCATCGCGTTACCCGGAGACCATCCGGGCCGGGTGATCACCTCCTCCACAACACCGGCCAGGTCAGGGGTGCGTTGCGCAGGACCGGCCTCATCCACCAAGGGCCAGACGGGCGGCGACCAGGGAACCGAGGCTGCGGTGCGTGCACGTGAACTGATGTTCTGAGGCAATACACTGAACGCTCCGGCACTGTTCACGGCCTGTGCCTGGATGGTCAGTGCACAAGGATCCACATGGGAAACACCGGCCGCAGTGAACTGGATCGACGCCGTTATGACATCGGCCGCGTTGGGGACCTGCACCCCTTGGAAGCGAAGGCCCACCAGCTGTTGACCGCGCGGACTTCCAGGTTCGCTGTCGAGTGACAGGTCCAGCCCACCGGTATTCAGGTACATCAACCCGTTCGCGGCCTCCTCCGCATCGGGATCACCGATGTTCCCCACCGTGTAGCAAACGGTGGAATCGATGCATGCGTTGGTGCCACCGCACACACCACAAGCGTCGATGATGGCCCCGCCCCCGGGAACGCCAAAGCAATCGATCAACGATCCCGTGCAGGAGCAATCCGCACCCCAAGTGTCATTGCCGGTGCTGGGGTCGTTATCGTCACAAGGTGTTCCAGGCAGTGCTGTGCCATTGGGAGCGCCCAGGCAATCCACTGCGGATCCGGCGCACGCACAACCGGTCGACCATACATCGCCCACCGTAAGGAAGTCGCCGTCGTCGCAGATCGAACCCGGCAGAGCGGCACCGCCGGGGGTCCCAAGACAATCGATGATGGAACCAAGGCACTGACAGGAAGGGCTCCAGGTGTCGTTCCCGGTATTGGCATCGCCATCATCACACGGGGTGCCCGGAAGCGAAGGCCCGTTCGAAGCGCCCAGGCAATCGAACACCTCGCCTTCGCACTGGCAGGAACCGTTCCATGCATCATTGATGCTTGCGGCATTCCCATCATCGCAAGGTGAACCCACCACGGCGGTGCCACCCAATGCACCGAGACAATCGTACTGGATCGACGTACCCGGCAGGTAGCTCACGCAGAAGCGTGCGGCCTTTGCGGGATCCTGTTCCGCCTGCCAGGCCGATCGCAGGCCCGTGCCGGTGATGCCCACGAGCATCGCATTGCCTGGAACCCAGCCTTGACGGCTGACCACTTGCTGCACCAAGGGTGTCAGGTCCGAGGTACGCTGATCGGGGCCGCTGGCATCCACGGTGTTCCAGGTCGGTACCGACCACGCGACCGAAGGCCCATAGGTCCTGGAGCTCAGTTCGAAGAGCGCGAATCCGATCGGCGGAGCATCATCCGCCGCCTCCATAGCGACCGACAAGGCGCTTGGTCCGTTACCCGCAGCCGAGGCCGCCGTGAAATACACCTTCGCCAGAACCACCTGCACCCCTTGCGGCAGCAACATCCCGTCGAAGCGCAGGCCGATGTGTTGATCCCCGCGCCAGTCCGGCACCTCCGAATCACGCACCAGGTCCAACGGGCCGGTGGCGGAATACAGGTTGCCGTTCGTGGCCTCCTCGGCATCGTCCGTTCCTGCGGAAGCGACCACGGAGCACACGGTCACCGCTCCGGTTAGGCAATCGTTCGTGCCGTTGCATACGCCACAGTCATCCAACACCGCGCTTCCGCCCGGCACACCCAGGCAATCGACCGGCACGCCGGTACACTGGCAGTTGACATCCCAGGCATCCAGGCCGGTGTTCACGATGCCATCATCACAGGTGGTACCGGGCAAGGCGCTCCCGTTCGGAACACCGAGACAATCCAGCACTGAACCCGTGCAGATGCAGCTCGCATTGAGCGCATCGTTCACCGTGGAGGCGTTGCCATCATTGCAGGCCGAGCCCACTTGTCCGGGTGTGTTCGGGCAGCTATCCTGACCGTCGCAGACACCGTCCCCATCCGAATCAGGCAGGGGTGTTCCAACGCATTGGCAGTTCGACCCGATGGCATCGCTGACCGTGCAGGCGCTGCCATCGTCGCAGGCCGCACCAGGGTTCGGCCCATTGGGACAGGGATCGATGATGTTGCACGATCCGTCGCCATCATTGTCGGGTACGGGAGCACCGGTGCACTGGCACCATGCGTTGAGCGCATCGTTCGTGGTGCACGGGTCGTTGTCAGTGCAGGGGGACCCTATGGCTCCCGCAACGCCCGGACAATTGTCCAGTCCATCACAGATGCCGTCACCATCCGTATCCGGCAAGGCGGTGTGGAGGCATGTGCCACCCACACATAGGTCCGTGGTGCAGCCGTTGTTGTCGTTGCAGGTGAGCGGTGTACCAACGCACTGGCAGGCAGGGTTCCATTGGTCGTTGATGGTGCACCCATTGCCATCGTTGCATGCCGTGCCCGGAAGCGCCGTACCCCCTGGCACACCGAGGCAGTCGGGCGTCTGGCCCACGCACTGGCACGAGACCGTCCAAGTGTCGTTCACGGTTCCGGCGTTACCATCGTTGCAGGCCGTTCCGGGAAGGGCCGGACCACCCACCACACCGAGGCAATCCGTGGGGGAACCGCCGATGGTCAACACACCGAAGCGGCCCTGGCTCAGGTTGAAATAAGTACCGCTGAACCCTTGTTCCAGTTTCAATGCGCGCACCATGTAGCGCACCGAACCACTGAGGCCTGACGTGTTGTCCGAGTAGGTGGTGCCGGTCACGGCATTGGTGGTGCGACGCACCCAGGCCTGCGTGTTGTTGTCGTACCGATACACATGGTATCCGAGCACGGCATCCGTGGAAGCCCCCCAGGAGATGTTCGCCGTGCTGCTGTTGATCACGGTGCAGGTGACCGCCCCCGGAGGGCCCACAATGTGCATCCGCAGGGTTGGATCACCGAGCAGGGTGATGTGCACCCGGCCGTTGTTCGGGTTGGCCGGCTCGTAGTGGCCGTTGCCGTTGTTCTGTGTAAGGCGTGCCTGGTAGCCTATGGTCTCGCCCAGACCCATATGATGAAAGAACCAGTTGGGGTAACCGGCCCAGAAGTTCGTCAAGGTGCTACCCGAGGCCAGGGAGGACCGCATGAAGTTGTTCTGGCAATCCGGATCACCGAAATAACTGCCGAAGAGGATGGTGAACACGCTCTGCAGGTTGCTGCTGGCGAACTGGGCCGAGGTCCCGATACCCACGGCATTGTCCCACCACCCACCTCCACAGCCATAGCTCCAGAGGTAGCTCTGTCCGGTCATGCCACTGAAGTAGTCCCCGGCGCTCACGTTCTGAGGGCCCACCAGTGGACCGAAGCCGCGCCACGCGTTCTGGGCGAATGCGTCCACGAAGCCGGTGAAGTTGTCGTCCACGATACCCCGCACCTGGGCGGTGAACTGCTTCACCTTCCAGTTATGGAGCTTGGTGAGGTAGTTGCCCAGCAGGGTGGTCTCGCTCTGGCTGAAGACCGGCAGGTTCCAGAAGTCCACACGCCCCACCGCCAGTTCCACGGCACTGGGCAGTATGCTCTGGTCGTATTTGCCATCGCCCGGAACATTCGTGTTGCGCGGATCGATCTGGCCGACGGAACTGTTCACGCTGTTGTCCGTCCAGGTGCCGTTCATCTCTCCGTAGAACACATCGGCCGCCCATGCCCCGAAATGCTCGCCGTGCCCGTCCGGGGCCAGGTTGCCCGAATACGGCACAGGCACATGGCCCACCAGGAACACCGCTTTGACGTTCGTGGGATCCGCGTTGTATTCCGCAACGATCAGGTTCTTCACATTGGCCACCGGGGCCGTGCGGCTCACATTCAATCGGACCACCTTCCATCCATCCCCTTCCAGGTCGGACTCCAACTGGGTCAACTGCGTCGCCAGAGCCGTTTGAAAGGTGTTATCCACCACCAGCACCAACTTCCCCCGGAACTCCACCATGTCCAGGTTGATGGCCGCGTTCACATAGCCGTAGCCGGTGCCATAACCGCTGGTGCTGCGCACCACCTTGTATTCATAGTTCGTGTTCAGCTGCGCCGTGCCGTCCGTCCAGCTGTTGTTCGCACCCGGAACACTGGCCAAGGCGCTTCCCCAGCTGGTGCCCCCTTTCAACTTCCGGAAGACCTGGTACCCCGTGACCGTGGAATGGGTCAACCAGTTCAGGGTGATCGATGTCGGCGACGCGCTGGCCGTGGCCCACATCTGCACACTTCGATCATGGCTGTACGTCTGCGCGACCACCTGTGAAGGGGTCACGGTCAGGACGATACTGATCAACAGAACAAGCGCACTCCGGAGCATCCGCACGTACAAAGGGCGTCAAAAATAGGCCCCAACGACCACCTCGGGGCGAGTGTAACGAGCCCCGTGTTGATAACTCATTCGTTCCGGAACGGTCACCTGACTGACGCTGCTGACCCGCACAGGGCGCGACCTTGAAGGTCAACGACCGCTAATGGGAACACCTCGGAGGAGACCAGTAGTGACGAACTCGCCATATTCCCTGACGAATTGGTATTTTCAACCGCTGAACCGAACATTTCATCCAGCCACAGCGTCACCCCTTGAGTTCCATGGACGAGCGGTTGAAGGACCATAACCTGTGGATGAAGAAGTCCGTTGAACCTGTGTACGATCGGATCCGGTACCTTCAATGGCTCCGCTGCTCAGGTATGGTGGGCAATGGTTCTTTGCTGTTCGACCGTACCTGTTGTATGATATGAGCGCACCTCCTCCACCCGCCTTGAACACCGTCCTGGACCTGTTTCAGCGCCGCTTCACCCTGCACGCGGACCGGACCATGCTTCGTTCAGCAGGGCTTGCGTTGACGGGCAAGGACCTGGACACCAAAGCCTCTCGGATGGCCAAGGGGCTGATCGCCCACGGCGCCTTCCCGGACAGGACCGTTGGTCTTTGCCTTGAGCGTTCGCCGGAGCTGATCATCAGTGTCCTGGGGATCCTGAAGGCCGGAGCCGCATATGCCCCCATCGACCCCACCTACCCTGCGGCACGCATCGCTCAAATGCTGGAGGACGCCCAACCGCCGGTGGTGATCACCGACAGGGCACACCAGCACCTCTTCACAGGCTCCGCGACCAAGGTGCTCCTCATCGAGGACATCGACCTGGACAATGGACCCCTGTTCGAAGGGCCATGTCCGGCGACGCCGGAAAGCCTGGCCTACGTGCTCTTCACCAGCGGCAGCACCGGTAGGCCGAAAGGCGTGGCCATGCACCACGCGCCGCTGCTGAACCTGATCCAGTGGCAACTGCGCACCTCGGTCTGTGGCGAAGGCGACCGCACGCTGCAGTTCGCTCCGATCGGCTTCGATGTGAGCTTCCAGGAGATCTTCACCACGTTCGCACAGGGCGGCACCCTGGTGCTGATCACCGATGAGGACCGCCTGAACAGCACACAGCTCCTGCGCACGATCATCGCGCAGAAGATCAACCGGATCATCGTGCCCTTCGTCGCGTTGCAGTACTTGGCGGAAGCCGTGGAACGCACCGGCGAAGTGCCTGCCACCTTGAAGGAGGTCTTCACCAGCGGCGAGCAACTGAAGATCACACCGGCGATCGCCAACCTCTTCAAGCAACTGTCCGGCTGCCGCTTCTGCAACCAGTACGGGCCTACGGAAGGCCACGTGGTGAGCGAGCTGGAGCTGAAGGGCGATCCCACGAACTGGCCAGCGCTTCCGAACATCGGCAGCGCTATCGACAACGTGAAGCTGTACGTGCTCGATGAGCGGATGAAACCTGTTCCGCAAGGCGAGGAAGGCGAGCTTTACCTCGGCGGCGCCTGCGTTGCGAGAGGCTACATCGGCCGCGAGGACCTGACCGCGGAACGCTTCCTGACGGATCCGTTCATACCAGGCGGCCGCTTGTACCGGACCGGTGATAGAGCGGAGGAACTGCTCAACGGCGAGATCCACTACAAGGGCCGCATCGATGGCCAGGTGAAGGTGCGCGGCTACCGCATCGAGCTCGGTGAGGTGGAGGTGGCATTGGAGAAGCATCCGTCCGTCGACCAAGCTGTGGCCAGCGTGCGCGAGGACCGTCCAGGCTTGAAGCGGCTCGTGGCCTACTACGTGGCGAACAACGAGCTTTCGAACAACGACCTGCGCAAGCACCTCGCCACCCTCCTCCCCGACTACATGCAGCCTTCCGCCTTCGTGGCCGTGAAGGAGTTGCCCCGCACAGCGAGCGGCAAGATCGACCGCAGGGCATTGCCCGCACCCGATGTGAAACGACCGGAACTCGACGTGGCCTTCTCGGCACCGCAGAACCCCGTGCAGAAAACCCTCGCCAACGTGTGGGCCGATCTGCTGGGCATCGATCGCGTGGGCATCGACGACAACTTCTTCGACCTTGGCGGCAACTCGCTGCTGAGCATCCAAGCCGTCGCGCAGCTCGAAGGCCACGGCCTGAAGCTGCCCATCGTGAAGCTGTACCAGCATCCGACGATCAAGGCCTGCGCAGCGTTCCTGGACGGAACTGGAACATCCCGGAGTCCGGCCGAGATGGCGGCGGCGCGCCGCACAACGAACAACGGAAAACGCCGCCCGGACGTCGCCATCATCGGCATGAGCGGTCGTTTCCCAGGTGCCGGGAACGTGGAGCAGCTGTGGAAGAACCTGCTCGACAGGAAGAACAGCATCAGCCGCTGGAGCAAGGACGAGATCGACCCGAGCGTGCCGGATGATGTGAAGAACGACCCGGACTACGTGGCCGCGCGTGGTGTGATCACCGATGCCGACAAGTTCGATGCGGCATTTTTTGGCGTGAATCCGCGTGTGGCCGCCTTGATGGACCCGCAGCAGCGCGTGTTCCTCGAGACCGCATGGGCCGCCTTGGAGGACGCCGCGTACGACCCCGCGCAGTTCCAAGGCCTGATCGGCGTGTACGCCGGCATGGGCAACAACACCTACTTCACCCGTAACGTCATCGGTCATCCCGAGCTGATCGAACAGGTCGGCGACTTCGCAGTGATGACGGCGAACGAGAAGGACTATATCGCCACGCGCCTCGCGTTCGAGTTCGACCTGCGCGGTCCAGCGTTGAGCATCCATACGGCGTGCAGCACATCGCTCGTGGCGATCGCACAAGCGTTCAGGGCATTGCGTGATGGCGAATGCGACATGGCACTGGCCGGAGGCATCGCGCTCACCGTGCCCTTCAACAGCGGCATCGTGTACAACGAGGGTGGCATGTACAGCCCCGACGGCAGCACACGCACCTTCGATGCACAGGGCAAAGGCACCAGCTTCAGCGACGGCACAGGCATCATCGTCCTGAAGCGCCTCGACGACGCCATCCGCGACAACGACCACATCTACGCGACGATCAAAGGCGCCGCGCTGAACAACGACGGCAGCGACAAAGCCAGCTTCACCGCGCCCAGCGTGCGTGGACAGGCTGAAGTGATCGCCATGGCGCAGGCCGATGCGGGTGTGACCCCGGACCAGATCACCTATGTGGAAGCCCATGGCACAGCTACGCCGCTGGGTGACCCGATCGAGGTGGAGGCGTTGACAGTGGCATTCAAAGGCACTGACGCGACTCCGGGCGCTTCGACTCCGCTCAGCGACGCCCGGAGTGACAACCCGCATTGGTGCGCCATCGGTTCCATCAAGTCCAACATCGGTCACCTCACCGCTGCGGCCGGTGCCGCCGGTGTGATCAAGACCGCGCTTGCGTTGCGGGAGGGAACGATCCCTTCCAACGTCGGTTTCCAGACACCGAATCCTTCGATCGACTTCGCGAACAGCCCGTTCCGGGTGGCGAACGAGCACATCGCCTGGCCGCGGGTCCCGGGAAAACCACGGATCGCGGGTGTTTCATCCTTCGGGGTGGGGGGAACGAACGCGCACGTGATCCTCGGAGAGCCCCCGGTCGCATCAGCCTCCAGCGCTTCACGCGAAAAGCAGTTGTTCCTGTTGAGCGCGAAGAGCAAGACCTCGCTCGACGCGATGACGGACAACCTCCGTGCATGGCTGGAGACACATCCGAACGCATCGCTGGCCGACGCCGCATACACCCTGCAGGTCGGTCGTCGCCACTTCAAGCACCGCCGCCTGATCGTGGGTGGCACGCACGCTGAGCTGATCGACGCGATCGCCAGCAAGGACACCAACCTGATCGGTACGCGCGAACTGCACGAGGCCGCACCCGGCGTCGTGTTCATGTTCCCCGGGCAGGGTTCGCAGTACGTGAACATGGGCCGCGACCTGCATGCCAGCGAGCCGGTCTTCGCACAGCACTTCGACCGATGCTGCACGTTGTTCAGCAAGGAGCTCGGTGTTGACCTAAAGGCCATCATCTTCCCGAACATCGGTGAAGAAGAACAGGCCGCAGAGCAATTGAAGCAGACGGTCCACACACAGGCCTCACTGTTCACCATGCACTACAGCCTCGCGAAGCTGTGGATGCATTGGGGCATTGTGCCCGACGCGATGATGGGCCACAGCATCGGTGAGTTCGCAGCCGGTTGTCTCGCTGGTGTCTTCTCGTTGGAAGATGCCGTGAAGCTGGTGGCCAACCGTGGCCGCATGATGCAGGAACTGCCCGGTGGCAGCATGCTCAGCGTTCGCGCGTCGGAAGAGGATGTGACCGGGAAACTGCCTGCAGGGTGCAGCATCGCCGCGAACAATGGTCCACGATCGTGCGTGGTCAGCGGTCCGCACGAGGCGATCGCGAAGCTCAGCGCAGAGCTGGAAAAGGATGGCATCACCGCCAAGATGCTGGTGACCAGCCACGCCTTCCACAGCCCGATGATGGACGCCATCGTGGCGCCGTACAAGAAGGTATTGGAGAGCGTTGCACTGAACGCCCCGCGCATCCCGATCATCAGCACGGTGACGGCCGAGTGGATGAAGGACGCGGAAGCAACGTCCCCGACCTATTGGAGCGACCACCTGCGCGCCACCGTGCGTTTCGCACAAGCCGTGAAGTTCGCCTGGTCGGATGCCGATCCCGCCGACGCCAAGGCTATGGCGGGCTCGCGCGTGATGCTTGAGGTCGGTCCGCGCACCACTGCGACGACGCTCGCCCGCCAACAAAGCAGCGACACCAAGAAACAAGCGGCGGTATCCTCGCTGAGCGATTCCGCTGGGAACGGCAACGAGCTCACGCACCTGCTGAAGGCCGTTGGTGGCCTGTGGCAGAGCGGCGTGCTCATCGACTGGAAGGCGTTCCACACGAATGAAGAGCGCCATCGCATCCCGATGCCGACCTACGCCTTCGAGCGTGTGCGTCACTGGGTGGATCCCGTGGCGATGATCGCGGCCGGTGGCCAGGCCATCGCGAGCACCACGATCGAGGCACCGGTACCGAGCAGTAGTGATGCGCACCTCTCGCCCAAGGAGGCGCTGATCGACCAGATCAAGCAGCTGCTGGAGGAAAGCTCCGGACTGGAACTGGCCGATGCGGATGCCGAGGAGACCTTCCTGGCGATGGGCCTCGACTCGCTCTTCCTGACCCAGGTAGCGACTTCTCTTTCGAAGAAGTTCGGTGTGAAGATCAGCTTCCGTCAACTGAACGAGGACGTACCCAACCTGGACAAGCTCGCGGACCATATTCTGCCGCATTGGAATGGTGGCGGCGCGGCCGTCGCTGTTGCAGCCTCACGCGACCCCGGCTCGGGGGCCGGAGTGGCAAATGCGCTGGAGGACGCACCGGACCTGAAGAAGGTCTTCGGTGCGCAAGCACGGATCAGCAAGGAGAAGGTGGACGACATGACGCCGCAACAGCGTGCGTGGTTCGACGCCTTCACGAAGCGCTACGTGACCAGGACCGCGAAAAGCAAGGCCTTTACGCAGGAGAACCGCAAGCCGATGGCCGACCCGCGCGTGGTCACCGGTTTCAAGCCACAGACCAAAGAGCTCGTTTACCAGGTCGTGGTCGACAAGAGCGTGGGCTGCCACTTGTGGGACATCGACGGTAATGAGTACATCGATATCCTGAGCGGCTTCGGATCCTCGATGTTCGGCTACATGCCCGATTTCATCAAGGAGGCCTGCCACAAACAACTGGACCAGGGCATCGAGATCGGCCCCATGCATCCGCTCGCGGCGGAGGTCTCGCGCTTGCTCTGTGAATTGACCGGGCACGAACGCGCGGCCGTTTGCAACACCGGTTCCGAAGCAGTGCTCGGCGCCATGCGCATGGCCCGCACGGTGACCGGTCGCAGCTTGATCATCGCCTTCAGCGGCAGCTACCACGGCATCAACGACGAGGTGATCATCCGGGGCAGCAAGAGCAGGAAGAGCTATCCCGGCGCACCGGGCATCATGCCAGAGCAGGTGGAGAACATGCTGATCCTGGACTACGGCACGCCCGAAAGCCTGCGGATCATCAAGGAACGATGTCATGAAGCTGCGGCAGTGCTGGTGGAACCGGTACAGAGCCGCCGCATGGAGTTCCGCCCGGTGGACTTCCTTCGCGAAGTTCGGGAGGTCACCAAGCAGCATGGCACCGCGCTGATCTTCGATGAGGTGATCACAGGATTCCGCATGCACCCGAACGGTGCACAGGCCCTGTTCGGCATCAAGGCCGACATCGGTACCTACGGCAAGGTGATCGGGGGCGGCATGCCCATCGGCGCCATGATCGGCAGCAGCCACTGGATGGACGCGCTCGATGGTGGCGACTGGCGCTTCGGTGATGACAGCGTGCCGGTAGCCGGTGTGACCTACTTCGCGGGGACCTTCGTACGCCACCCGCTGACCATGGCCGCCGCCAAGGCTGCGTTGCTCCACATGAAGGAGCACGGCCCTGCGCTCCAGGAAAGCCTGAACGACATGACCGGCGACATGGTGAGGCGTGTCAACGGACTGTTCGACAAGTACCAGCTACCCTATCGATGGGTCACCTTCGGCAGTGCGTTCAAGACGAAGTATGACGAGAGCGTCAACTACACCGAGCTCTTCTTCATGCTGATGCGCTACCATGGCGTTCATGTGCTCGACTTCCCGCACTTCCTCACCACGGCCCACACCGAGGAGGATGTGGAACGGATCATCGAAGCCGTGGAGAAGACCTGTGCGGAGCTCCGCGCAAGCGGCTTCATGCCGGAGCTCACCTACCCGATCGAGACCGTGAACAGCGTCCTGAACGGACAAGCGCGTAGACCGAAGGAACGTGTGATCAAGGCCAGTGAGCCGCCAATGGCCGGCGCGCGGCTCGGACGCACACCGAAAGGGGAACCGGCCTGGTTCGTGCCCGATCCCCAACGGAACGGCAAGTACCTCATGGTGGTGAACGAAGAAGCGGATTGAGCGATGGAAAAATTCATCTCCGAGACCCGGCTTGAGGCGATCGAGTTCGACCCCTTCATCGGTGCGCCGATCGAACGGACCATTCCCACCACCGAGGCACAACGGGAGGTCTTCGTGGCCGCCGCAACGGACCGTGAGGCCTCCTGCGCATACAACGAAAGCGTTTCCCTGGAGCTTACCGGCGACCTTGACACCCATGCGCTCGACCACGCGTTCGGCGCTCTGATCGCCCGGCACGAAGCGCTCCGCAGCACCATCAGCACCAGCGGGACCCGGATGATCGTAAGCGCGGAAGGCAAAGCGGCCTGGACCACGGTCGACCTGTCCTCGATGGCCCCGTCCGATCGGGAAAAACACCTGACCGAGATCGGCCGGATCGATATGACCACGCCGTTCGATCTGCTGAACGGTCCACTGTTCCGCGCCCAGCTCATCCGGATCGCCGCTGACCAGCACCTGCTACGCCTCACCGGTCACCATGTGATCTGCGATGGCTGGAGCCTCGGCATCCTGATGGCGGAGATCAGTGCCCTCTATAACGCGGCCCGGTCCGGCACCCCTCCTGCCCTTCCGGCGGCCCATCCTTACAGCGAATACGCCCTCGCCGCGATCGACTTCGCGAAGAGCCCCGACTTCGCAACGGTGGAATCCTATTGGCTGCAGGAGTTCAAGGGCGTGCTTCCGCGGCTTGACCTCCCGACCGACCGCACACGTCCCAAGCAACGCTCCTTCAAGGGCGCCCGTCTGGATCTCGCGCTCGAACCGGAACTGATCCGGAAGCTGAAAGAGACCGCCACACGCAGCGGCGCGAGCTTCGTGACCACCCTGCTCACCACCTTCGAGCTGTTCATCCACAAGCTCACGGGTGACAGCGACCTGGTCATCGGTCTTCCTGCTGCCGGGCAGAGCGACCTGGGGATGAAACACCTGGTCGGGCATTGCGTGAACCTGCTGGCCCTGCGCAGCCGCATCGATGAGGAACGCCCCTTCCTCGATCACCTGAAGGACCGGCGCAGTGCGGTGCTTGATGCGTTCGACAACCAGAAGTACACCTTCGGCACCCTGCTGCGCAAGCTCCATGTGAGGCGCGAGGCCGGCCGCATCCCGCTGGTGCCCGTGGTGTTCAACGTGGACATGAACATGGACGATGGCGTGGCCTTCGAGGGGCTGCGGCATCGCTTCATCAGCAACCCACGGGTCAACGAGATCTTCGAGCTCTTCCTGAACGCCACCGGTTCCGATGAGCACCTCACCCTGGAGTGGAGCTATAACACGGACCTCTTCGACCGCCGCACGGTGGAAGGGTGGATGGCCCAGTTCCAGTTGCTCGTCCAGCGCGTCGCACAAGACCCTGGTGCGACCATCGGTGAACTGCTCGCCGAGGACCAGGTTGGCGGAACGGACCAGCTGCCTCCATCGGACTGGCTGGGAGCCTCCCCCGATTATCCGCGCAACCGCAGCGTGGGAGCCCTTTTCGACGAGGTGGCCGCGCGGTTCCCGGAACGCACCGTGATCACGTTCCTGGACGAACGCGTCACGTATCGGCAACTGCAACAACGCGTGCACGCCCTGGCGGAGCTGCTCCGGAAGGAAGGCGTGAGACCGGGCGACCCCGTTGGGTTGTGCGCTGACCGCAGCGTGGAGATGATCACCGCGATGCTTGCCATCCTGCGCATCGGGGCCTGCTTCGTCCCCTTCGACCCCAGCTATCCGGAGGAGCGGTTGCAGTTCATGTTCGACGACACCAAGGTGAAGGTGCTGTTGACCCAGAAGCAGCTGATCCAGAGCCTGCCTTCGCACGAGGCCAGCGTGATGCTGCTGGAGGACCTTCCGGAATTCACCAGCACCCCGGGTGCACCGCTCGGCGGCCCTGAACATGCCGCCTACATCATGTACACCTCCGGCTCCACCGGAAGGCCCAAGGGAGTGGTGGTGCCGCAACGGGCCATCGTGCGCCTGGTGCGCGAACAGAACTTCCTGCCGTTCGGGCCCGACCTGGTGTTCCTCCAGCTCTCGAACATCTCGTTCGACGCGAGCACTCTGGAGATCTGGGGTGCCCTGTTGAACGGTGCTCGGCTCGTGCTGCAACCCCAGCAGAAGCCCACCCTCGTGGAGATCACCGACCTCATCCGCGAACAGCAGGTCACCACGGTGTGGTTCACCGCAGGACTCTTCAACCTCCTGGTGGACGACCATGTGGAACGCCTCCGTGGACTGAAACACATCCTCACCGGTGGTGACGTGCTGAGCGTACCCCACGTGAAGAAGGCGCTGAAGGTCCTCGGCCCCGGGGTGCTCGTCAACGGCTACGGACCTACGGAGAACACCACCTTCACCTGCTGCCACGTCATCAATAAGGAGGCCGGCATCAAGGGCAGCATCCCCATCGGCAAGCCGATCCACCACACCACGGTGCATGTGCTGGACACCCAGCTGCGGCCTGTGGCCATCGGCCGGAAAGGAGAGCTCTATACCGGTGGTGATGGTGTTGCGCTGGGCTATTGGAACCGGCCGGACCTGACCGCCGGACGTTTCGTGGCCGATCCGTTCCGCCCCGGAGCGAAACTGTACCGGACCGGCGACCTGGTGCGCTGGCTGCCCGACGGCACCATCGAGTTCATCGGCCGCACGGACGATCAGGTGAAGGTGCGTGGCTTCCGCATCGAACTGGGTGAGATCGAGCACGCCTTGGAGGGCGTCGCCGGCGTGAAGGACCGCGTGGTGATGGCCCGCAGCGACGGCCCCGGTGAGAAGCAGTTAGTGTGCTACCTGGTGCCCGAGGAGCACCGCACGGTGAGCGACCCCCAAGCCCAGGAAAAGCTCCTCACCGCCCTGCGCGCCCACTTGCGGGAACGCCTGCCGGAGCACATGGTGCCGGCCATCTTCGTCATCCTCGACCGCTTCCCCTTGAACCCGAACGGCAAGGTCGACAAGAAGGCGCTGCCCATCCCGCAGTACCGCACGCAGACGTTGCGCGTGGACCATGTTTCGCCGCGGGACCCCATGGAGCGCTCCCTGGCCGGGATCTGGAGCCACCTGCTGGGTGTGGACCGCATCGGTGTGCACGACAACTTCTTCGAACTCGGCGGACACTCCCTCATCGGTATCCAGTTGCTGGCCGAGGTGGAGGAGCAGTTCGGCTACAAGCTCGCGTTGAAGGACCTCTTCCAGGCCCCGAACATCGCCGAGTTCGCGCAGCTGCTCCAGGCCGGTGGTGCCACCTTGAAATGGAAGAACCTCTCCCCGATCCAGCCCGAAGGCGACAAGGTCCCCTTCTTCTGCGTGCACGGTGATGAGGCCAACTACTTCATCCCGAAATACCTCGGCAACGACCAGCCCTTCTACGCCTTCTTCCATCAAGGGGAGGATGGCCTGCGGGTCGAACACACCAGTGTGCAGGGCATCGCTGCCCATTTCATCCACGAGATGCGCAGCGTGCGGCCGCATGGCCCCTACCTCATCGGTGGTTACTCCTTCGGCGGCGTGGTGGCCTACGAGATGGCACGGCAACTGATCGTGGCGGGTGAGGAGGTGCCGCTGCTGGCCCTGTTCGACACGTATGCCCCCACGGAGTTCAAGCGCGTGATGGATGAAGAGGCGCGCTTCTACTTCCCCTTGAAGAACGCGTTGCTGCGGTTGGCCGCCAACTGGTACCTCAAGCGCACCAAGCCGTTGCCGGCGAAGCTCCGCCACTTCTACATCATCGACGTGTACGACCAGGCGATCCGGGAATACGACGCGGGCACCTACAATGGCCCGCTCACGATCTTCAAAGCGGCGACGTCCATCGGTCCCGAGCACATGGGCTGGGCGAAGAAGGAGCCAACGTCCATGGTGATCCACATCGTTCCGGGAGACCATTACAACCTGGTGAAGGAGCCGCATGTGAAGGAACTGGCGTTGGAACTGGGCAAGTGCATCGATGCCGCCCTGCAGAAGAGCGCCGTGGAGGCGGTGTGAGCCATGCCCGATCCCGGACCACGCCCCTTGGTGGTGCTCTGCGAGGATCGGGGCGCCATCGTTCCGAGCGCTGCACCCGGATCGCTCCACCCGCCTGAAAGCGGCCGCGTCCATCTGTGGTACGCGCCGATCAGTTCGCTGCGTGAGCGCATCCCGCATTATGCCGATCTGCTCGATCCCGTGGAGCAGGACCGCATGCAGCGCTTCCGCTTCGAGGTGGACCGCGATCGATTCATCCTGGGCCACGGCCTGTTGCGCACGCTCCTCGGCCGCTACCTCCACCGCGATGCCTCGCTGATCCGCATGGCGCGAGGTCCCTTCGGTAAGCCCTACCTCGAACGCAAGAGCCTGCGCTTCAACCTCAGCGACACCAAGGACGCGGTGATCATCGCCTTCGCCACGGAACTGGAGCTGGGTGCGGACATTGAGACCATGACACGTGACGTGGACCATCGTGCCGTGAGCGAGCACTACTTCACCGCCACGGAGATCCACGGTATCGGGCTGGCCGCCGATCCCAAGCGCCGCTTCCTGGAGCTCTGGACACGGAAGGAAGCTGTGCTGAAAGCGAGCGGCGTGGGCATCATGGAGGACCTGCGCATACTGCGCGTGGATGGCCCCCGCAACAGCATGCTCATTGACCACGAAGCCTTCGTGGCCCTTGCCGCACCGCAGTACCATGTGCGCACGTGGCACGTGGGCGGGGACCATCTGGTGAGCCTCGCCGCACCGGAGATGCTCGGGGAGGTGGACCTGTTCCACGCGTGAGGCACCTCCTCACTCCTCCCCCCAGAACCGCGGAACGAAGTTCAGCAGGTAGAGCTTCCCGGAAGCGCGTGTGATCGCCGTGTAGAGCCAGCGCACATACTCGCGGTCCAGCATCTCCTCGGTGACGTAGCCTTGGTCCACGAAGACCGCTTGCCACTGGCCGCCCTGGGCCTTGTGTGCGGTGACCGCATAGGCGTACTTCACCTGCAGCGCGTTGGCGTAGGGATCCTCTTTCAGCATGCGGTAGAGCTGGCCCTTGTTGCGGGCGGTCATGCCGGCCATCACGGCCTGCTGCAACAAGCGCATGCGCGGACCGGGCAGCGCAGGTGCTTCGACCGCGAGCGTATCCATCATCACCTTGGTGTCCAGCTCGCGGTACTCGTTGCCGTTCCACCAGCCCGCGGTGATGTCGGCGAAGCGCAGGCCGTATCGCTCCTCGATGCCGTGCACGCGCTTCACCTCGATGGGCTCACCGTTGGCGATGAGCTCGGGCGTGCCGTTCTTGCCGGCCCAGAAGTAGTTGTTCTTCACCACCATCAGGCGGTCGTTGCCGCAGAGCTCCTCCTCGAAGCCGTGGATGCGCGCACGCACCTGCTGGCTGTACTGGTAGGCGCGCTTGTTGCTGCGCGTGATCAAGCACACCTCATCATTGCCATACCGAGCATACGCGGTTTCCAGCGCATCCTGCAGGTCGTGGCCGTCGATGCGCTCCACGTCGGGGAAGCCTTGGATGAAGACCGGCTGCAAGCGTTGCTCCTCTTTCGGCGTCTCCGGTGGAACGGTATCGAGCAGGTCGCGGAGCGCGGTGGCGTTCACAAGGATGCCCGAGGCTTCCGCCTGGCGCACCACGTCCGTGAGCTCCACCATACCCGCGTTCAGGCCCTGGGCCCGCAGCTCCTTCACCTCGAGGGCGGGGCTATGGTCGCTGCCCACGGGCGGAAGCTGCGCGGGATCGCCGATCAGCAGGAGCTTGCAGCCGCGTGCGGCGAACACGTGGTCGAAGAGGTCGCGCAGCAGGTCGCGGTCACCGAATGCACCGCCGCCACCACCCTGCCCGATCATGCTGGCCTCGTCCACCACGAAGAGCGCGTTCTCGTCCTTGTTCGGCGCGAGCGACATGCCCGCATAGCCGGAGTCGTCGCCTTCCAACGACACCCGGTAGATCCGGCGGTGGATGGTGCTTGCCGGGGCCTGGGCATAGCTGGAGAGCACCTTGGCGGCCCGGCCGGTCGGCGCCAACAGCACCACCGGCCGTCGCTCCCGCGCAAGCACCTTCACCAGGGCACCGACCAAAGTGGTCTTCCCAGTGCCCGCGTAGCCCTTCAACACCAGCGTGGCACCCTCCTTCTCCGAGGCCAGCAGGCGGTCCAGCGCATGGATCGCCCGGTGCTGCCCGGCCGTGGGCTCGTGGCCCAGCATGGCGGTGAGCCGGGGGCCCAGCTCTGTGGGGCGGGAAGTGGTCATGACAGCAGGCTCGTCGATCGCGGTGCCGGTAAAGTACGCTCCCGACGATGGTCCGGGATGGATCCGCCATACTGTTTCAACCACAGATGAACACGGATGGACACGGATGATGAGAGAAGCCAGGTTCATGGGTCGATGGAGGCGTTATCCGTGTGCATCGGTGTCCATCCGGGGTTCAACTACACGCCGATGCACGGTCCCCGCGCCCGCTGTGCTTTCTTTGGGGTCTCCATGCGCATCGCCCTTTCGAGCCCTTCTTACGATCCCGCCAAGGAACGGGCCTGGCACCTGAGCATCTGGGCCAGCGCCAGCGTGACCGGCTGGGCCGTGCACGAGCAGAAGACCGGCCGATGCGTGGCGGTGCGCACCCAGCCCGGAGAAGAGCTGCCCGACGTGACACAAATGCCGTCCCGCCCGGCCCGGACCACCTTCGTGGCGCTGCCGGAGATCAGCACCCTGGTGCCGGAGAGCGCATTGGCCCCGGGTACGGAGCTGCAGCACCTGCGCCTGGTGCACGGCACCCTTCCCACCGGGCTGCTGCGCGATGAGCCCGTGGAGGCGTTGGGGGCGCGCTGCATCTACCTGCATAACGAGGCCACCGAACACCGGCTGCTGAAGCGCTTCCCCGCTGCGCGGCCCATTCCGCTGCAAGGCCTCATGGTGCGCAACGCGCTCCGCCACGGGGCGGACAGCACCGTGCTCCTGCTGCATCGCACCGCCCAGCGCATGGACCTCGCCTTGGCACGCCACGGACAGGTGGCCCTGAGCAACGCCTTCCACGCCGTTACCGCCGAGGATGTGCTCTACTATACGCTCTTTGCACTGGAGCGCACCGGTCTGCGCCCCGAGGAGGTGTGCCTGATGGTGGGCGGAACCCACCTGGAGAGCGCGGAGGTCAACCTGCTGAAGGACTACATGCCGGAGGTAAGGCCGGCACTCCTTCCTGGTGACGGGGTGGTGAACGGCCTGAAGCTGGACGCACCGGAGCGACTGGCGGGCCTATTGGACCAATGCGCATGCGCATCGTAGGCGGCAAATACAAGGGGCGGCGCATCGACCCGCCCAAGGGCATCGAGGCCCGTCCCACCACGGACTTCGCCAAGGAAGGCCTCTTCAACATCCTGCAGCACAGCTTCCCCTTGGAGGACATCCGGGTGCTCGACCTGTTCGCGGGCACCGGCAACATCTCCCTGGAGTTCCTTTCCCGCGGTGCGGCGAACGTGCTCTCCGTGGACCAGGACCGCAACCTCTTCGCCTACCAGCAGCAGCTGGCCCGGAAGTTGGAGATCACGGACTGGCAGATGGTGAAGGCCGATGTGTTCAGTTTCCTGGCAACGCACCGTGCGATGTACGACATCGTGTTCGCGGATCCTCCGTTCAAGCTGGAGGGCATCGAGCGCATCCCTACCTTGGTGCGTGAAGCGGGTCTGCTGGGCGAGGACGGGTTGCTCATCGTGGAGCACCCTGGCGAGGTGAACATGAGCAGCGACCCGTGGTTCTGGAAACACCGACCCTACGGCACCGTCAACTTCAGCTTCTTCAGACCGAACAACCCCCATTCATGAGCTCCCGCATCGCCGTGTTCCCGGGTTCGTTCGACCCCATCACCATCGGCCACGTGAACATCGTGGAGCGCGCGCTGCCCTTGTTCGACAAGGTGGTGGTGGCCATGGGCGTGAACACCACCAAGAAGTACATGTTCCCCATGGAGCAGCGGCTGGCCTGGCTCAAGGCCGCATTCGCCATGCATCCGGGAGTGGAGGTGATGGCCTTCGAAGGCCTTACGGCAGAGCTGTGCACAACGATCGGGGCCACCTTCATCCTGCGCGGCCTGCGGAACAGCACCGATCATGGCAACGAGCGCAGCATCGCCCTGATGAACATGGTGATCGGCAACGTGGACACGCTCTTCCTGCCCTCCCGACCGGAGCACGCGCACATCAGCAGCACCATCGTGCGGGAGCTCATCGCCAATAAGGCGGACGTTTCGGCGTTCGTTCCCGTGGCGGTCCGAATTCCATGAGGCAGCTGCTCACGATCCTCCTGCTCCCCTGCGCCCTGCTGCTTTCGGCACAGACCACCCTGCGCATCACGGCCCCCGGTCATCCCGGCCAGCAGGTACTGGTGTACCGTTACCTGGACCTCTTCACCCTGCGCACCGAGCTGATCGCGAGCGCTCGCTGCGACGAACAAGGTTCAGCCACGCTGCCGGTCCACGTGCCGGCACAGCTGCGCGTGCAGCTGCGTATCGGCGAGGACCGCGCCGACCTCTACCTGAAGCCCGACGGCCATTACGATGTGATCTTCCAGCGTTCCGCTTCCGCCGCGCGCAGTGTCAGCGGCACCGCGCAGGCCGAGCTCCTCTTCAACGGCATGGATGCCCTGGACATCAACGCACTGACCAGTGACCTCAACGAGCGGCTCGATGCCTTCATCGCGCAGGACCTTGCCACAGATCAGGCCTCCGGCATGCAGGTGGTGGACAGGCAACGCCAGAACGGCACGGCGACACGCGATACCAGCAGTGCACCCCAGATGCTCTCCGTAGGTCCTTCCTGGTCCGAGGCGCGCGTCGACACCTTCGAACGGAAACTTCGCCGCTTCTACGCCGGTGTTGATGATCCGTGGTTCATGGGTACGCTTGACTACGGTGTGGGCGGGCTCCGCTTCGGTCCCCGTGCCAACGACAAGGCGCTGTATGAGCGCTATGTGAAGGGAAGACCGGTGCGCTATGACGACCCGGAGTACATCCGCTTCCTCCGCAGCCTGTTCGAGGACCACCTGATGCGTTACCCGTACCGAACGTACCAAGCGGAGTTGGAGCAGGCCGTGGCCATGGGCGCGCTCGACAGCTTGAAGCGCATCTTCGCGTTGCACGACTTTCTACGCACCGATGACCGCCTCTGCGAACTGGTGGTGATGAACGAGCTCCATGTGAACTACAACGGCAAGGTCCTGAGCCGTGCGGGGATCCACACCATCCTGCAGCGGCTCGCCGATCGCTCCGTCTACCCGGAACACCGCGCCCTGGCGGCCGACATGCTCTGGGACCTCACCGCCATGAGGCCCGGCTCGCTGATGCCCGCGCTCCAACTTCAGGATGCCACAGGTGCCTTGGTGGAGCTCGACACCCTGTTGAAGGGTCCGGTACTGATCGCGGTGACCGCCGGTTGGTGCACGTACTGCGAGATGGAGATGAGCGCCATGGACAAGCTGTACACGGAGTACGGCAAGTCCGTCGCCTTCATCGGCATCGGGCTGGACCCCGGCAATGAGGCCCTGGGCGCCTACCTGCGCCTGCACCCCCAGCGCAACTGGAACTGGTTGCACGCCGCTGACGCCGCTTCGCTCATGGACGCGCTGCGGATGCGATCGCTGCCGCAGTTCTTCCTGTTGAACGACCGCACCCTGACGGTCGCCCCGGCACCAATGCCCAGTCAGGGCCTGGCGGGGATCCTGCACCGCTTGAAGACCGAGGCGGAGGAAAAGGGAAGGATCAAGTTCGGGAGCGCAGGGCCTGCTCCCACGCCTCCACCACGCTGAGCAGCGAGGGATAGGTCTCGCGTTTCATCCGTTGCACCCCCGCCCCGTCCAGCCAGCGCACCTCGCTGATGTCCTCGTCGGCCTGTGGCATCAGGGTTTCCTTCGAAGAGGCGCGCATGAGGAACCAGTCCGTCCGCTTCAAGTGAAGCTCGCCCCTGCGTTCATAGGTGTGCCAGGTATCGCACAACGGGGCCTCCATGGTGACCCGCACCAGCCCGCATTCCTCCTGCACCTCACGCACCGCCGCCTCGGGTATCTCCTCCCCCTTCTCCACCTTGCCTTTCGGCAGGTCCCAGCGGCCCAGGCGGTGGATGGCCAGCAGGCGACCCTGCTCGTCGGTGACCGCACCGCCGGCCGCCTGCACGAAGGTGTAGCGTCCGCGGAACTCCTTCCACGTGCGGGGCACATCAGCGCTGTGCAACAGCAGCCCTGCCAGTTCGGTGCGCAGTTCGAACTGTTTCAGCGCAGGCCAAACCTCACGGGGATCGTCCACCCGCAAGGTGAGCCAGTTCGTAGCAGCCACGGGCACTTCATCGCTTCCGATGATCACCACCGGACGCCCGTCAATATGGATCTCGTACTTTCGTCGCATGGATGCCCGTTTGGATCCGGCCCTCCGGATCGCTGAGTTCCTCCTTCAGATCAAGGCCGTTAAACTAAGTCCGAACAAGCCATTCACGTGGGCTTCGGGGTGGAACTCGCCGATCTATTGCGACAACCGCAAAACGTTGTCCTATCCGTCGGTGCGCACCTACATCCGGCAGCAGTTCGTGCATGTCATCAACCACGAGTTCGGGCGGCCGGACATGGTGGCGGGCGTGGCCACGGGCGGCATCGCGCACGGCGCCCTGGTGGCGCACGACCTGGGGCTCCCCTTCATCTACGTGCGCAGCACCGCCAAGGAGCACGGCATGAAGAACATGGTGGAGGGCGACCTCACCGTGGGCCGCAGCGTAGTGGTGGTGGAGGACCTGGTGAGCACCGGCAAAAGCAGCCTGAACGCCGTGCAGGCCCTGCGTGAGGCCGGTTGCGAGGTGAAGGGCATGGTAAGCATCTTCTCCTACGGCTTCGACGAGGCGCGCAACGCGTTCGAAGAGGCCCGCGTGAAGCTCGTCAGCCTCACGGACTATCCGATCCTGCTCGATCAAGCCCTGCATTCGAGCTACATCACCGAGAAGGACGTGGCCTCGCTCAACGAGTGGCGCAAGGACCCCGCCAACTGGAATCAGAAGACCCCCGCATGACGCGCATCGAAAGCAAGCAGGTGGACATTGCGAAGCCTGCGGCGCAGGTGTACGCCTTCCTCCAGGACATGAACAACTTCCAGCAGCTGCTTCCGGCGGACCGGATCAGCGAGTGGAAGAGCGATGGTACTTCCTGCAGCTTCAAGGTGCAGGGGGCGGCCACCATCGGCCTGAAGCTCGACGGCGGAACGCCAGACAGCGTGGTGCGCATGGTGAGCAGTGAGCGCAGCCCCTTCCCCTTCACCCTCACTGTGAACCTGGAAGAGCGCAACGGCAACACCCACGCCGGACAGGTCTTCGAGGCGGACCTCAACCCCTTCATCAAAATGATGGTGGAGAGCCCGCTGAAGCACCTCTTCGACCACATCGCCGACAAGATGGTGGCGGTGCACGGCGCGGCCTGATCGTTCCTGACGTTCCGGTGACCCGCGGACGGGCCATCTTTGCGGGGCGAACCCATGGCCAGCCGACACGGACGCTCCCGCCCCACCGACGATGACGACGCCAAGCCGGCGAAGCTGGACACCGCCACCCTGCGCAAGACCGCGCGCCTCTTCCGCTACCTGAAGCCCTACCGCGGCACCTATGCGGTGGGCATGGTGTTCCTGCTCTTCACCAGCCTCCTCAGCCTCGCCTTCCCGCTGCTGCTCGGCAAGCTCGTGGACGCCAAGCCGCTGACCGGATTCCTGGACGCCCCGCTCACCGACCTCGGCAACATCGACTCCATCGCGAAGCTGCTGTTGCTGGTGTTCGCCGGGCAGGCGCTCTTCGGCTTCCTGCGGATCTACACCTTCGGACTGGTGAGCGAGAACGCGCTGGCCGACCTGCGCAACGATACGTACCGCCACCTGCTGAAACTGCCCATGACCTTCTTCGCACAACGGCGCGTGGGCGAGCTCAACAGCCGCATCAGCGCGGACGTGTCCCTGCTGCAGGAAGGACTGACCACCGTGCTCGCGGAGTTCCTGCGCCAGTTCCTCATCATCGGCATCGGCATCGTGCTGCTGACCCGGGTGAGCGGCGACCTCACGCTCACCATGCTCTTCACGTTGCCGGTGGTGGCGCTGGTGGCGGTGTTCTTCGGGCGCTACATCCGCAAGCTCAGCAAGGAGGTGCAGGACCGCATCGCGGACACCAACGTGATCGTGGACGAGACGCTGCAGGGCATCCAGAACGTGAAGGCCTTCGCGAACGAAGCGTGGGAAGCACGCCGCTATCGTTCCGCCGTGGTGAAGGCGCGCGACCTGGCGATCACCGGCGCACGCTGGCGGGGGGCCTTCGTCAGCTTCATCATCTTCTGCATGTTCGGCTTGGTGGTCTTCATCGTATGGCGCGCCGTCCACCTCAAGGCTTCCGGCCAGTTGATCTTCGGCGACATCATGTCCTTCATCGGCCTGTCCATCATGATCGGGGCCAGCATCGGCAGCGTGCCGGACCTCATCACCACGCTGCTGAAGGCCGTGGGCGCCACCGAACGCCTGCTCGACCTGCAGGAAGAGGCGGCGGAGAACATCCGCATGGACGACACGAAGCCCGCGCCCCTGGCCCTGCAAGGTGCGATCGCCTTCGAGCACGTCGCCTTCCACTACAGCACCCGCGCCGACCTGCCCGTACTGAAGGATGTGGACGTGGCGATCCGCCCCGGTGAACGCGTGGCGCTCGTGGGTCCCAGCGGTGCCGGGAAGAGCACCATGGCCGCCCTGGTGCTGCGCTTCTACGATCCCGTGAGCGGCCGCATCACCATCGATGGAAAGGACGCACGCGACTACGACCTCACCGCCTTGCGCGACCGCATGAGCATCGTGCCGCAGGAGGTGCTGCTCTTCGGCGGAAGCATCCGCGAGAACATCGCCTACGGAAAGCCCGGCGCCTCACAGCCCGAGATCGAAGCCGCCGCCCGCAAGGCCAACGCGCACGACTTCATCACCAGCTTCCCTGAGGGCTACGACACCATCGTGGGCGAGCGCGGCATCCAGCTCAGCGGCGGGCAACGCCAACGCATCGCCATCGCGCGCGCCGTGCTGAAGGACCCCGTGATCCTCATCCTCGATGAGGCCACGAGCGCCCTCGACACCGCCAGCGAGAAGCTGGTGCAGGACGCGCTGGACAAGCTGATGCAGGGCCGCACGAGCCTGGTGATCGCGCACCGCCTCAGTACCGTGCGCAACGCCGACCGCATCCTGGTATTGGACCATGGCACCGTGGTGCAGAGCGGCCCGCATGATGAGCTGATCGCGGATGCTGACGGGCTGTACTTCAGCTTGAGCCGGACGCAGTTGGAGAGCGCGTAGGGTGTTTACTTCCCATCAGGGTCTCACGCAGTGGACCCTGATTTACAGGGAACCAACTATTTTCCATCAGGGTCTCACGAAGTGGACCCTGATGCCCACTATTCTCCATCAGGGTCTCACGCAGTGGACCCTGATGTACAGGGAACCAACTCAGCGCTTTACCTTCGGATAGTGCCCACACACCGCGATCAAGGAGCAGCAGGAGGGATCTACTTCTGCACCGCCACATGCTGGGACTGGCTTCCCCTGATCGAACACGTCAAGCTCTACGACCACCTCTATTCCTGGATGTACAAAGCGACCGCGAAAGGTGTTCGCATCCTCGGCTATGTGCTCATGCCCAACCACCTGCACTTGCTCCTGCACGTTCCGGAAGGGCTGTCCATCAATACGCTACTGGCCAACATGAAGCGCTTCTCGGCCTACGAGGTCATCGAGCGGTTGCAGGCCAAAGGGGACACCGAGCTGCAGCACCGCTTGGCCTCCAGCGTTCCCCAAGGCGGTTTGAAAAGAGACCAAAAGCACTGCGTTTGGCGGACCTCTTCGGATATCAAACCGTGCGAAAGCGAACGCTTCATCCTTCAGAAGCTGGACTACATGCGCGCAAATCCGGTCGCCGGAATATGGGCACTGGTGGAACGCACCATGGACTATCTTCACTCCAGCGCACATTTCTATCACACAGGAAAGGACCGCCATGCACCGATCATCCATTACCACGAAGTACTATTCGGGGATGGAAGGGCCTCAGGGTTCACTACTGGAGTCCCTGAAGGAAAATAAGCAACTATCCATGATGCCGCTCCGCCGATCGATCACCGGTCTGGCGACCTTGTTCTTGGCAACGGTGGCCCTTGGCCAGCAATGGCCGGACCATCTGTGGGATGTTGATTTTGCATACCTTACTGAGCCGGTGGGAAAGAAACTGACGATCGGCACGATCTATGGATCACGGAGTGCATGAGCAGAACCGATTCACGAAGCCTTAGCGAGGATGCTCTGATCGAGCGTCGTAAGCAAGTGGTGCG
>JBIIYP010000032.1:0-43516 GCA_044346705.1 Flavobacteriales bacterium | reverse complement strand
CAGGGAGGGGAGGACCTCGCGTTGCTCGCGCTCGGCCGCCTCGCTGATCTCCTGGCACTTGTCGAACAGGCGGTGGAATGGGCGGAGGAAACGGAAGTCATCGTCCGTATTGTACTCGACCCAGCCCTTGGTGGCCATGCTCTTCACCAGCTTGCGCAGCCCCGCCTCGTCGTCCACTTCCACGGCGCGCATGTGCGCCTTGTAGCGGTCGCTCTTCAGATGCGGCAGGCTGGAGATGGAGAAGCGTTCGGTGAGCAGGTATTCCTCCACCGGACGACCCTCGTTCGATGCGGCTTCGATGAGGATGAAGCAGAACACCGCCATGGGCGCAAGGGATGCCGCCGGTGGAGTGCCTTCCGCCGTCTCCGTATGGAAGTAGAAGAAGTCGCGCGGGTGGCGCACCAGGTTCAGCCCAAGGGGCGAGAAGTAATCGCGGTAGCCGTCGTAGTTCTCCGCGATGGCCGCATGCAGGTTGCCCTGCTCGTGGGTGATGTAGGCACCCTGGCGCAGCTTGTCGAAGATGTCCTGGAGTTGGGGTAGTGTGTTCATGCGTTGAGCGCCGTGGCCCGGCGGTGGCGTTCCTTACTTCGCCCGTACAGGAGAAGGCGATGCTTTGGTGATGGAGATGGTGGAGGCTTCGAGCTCGCCGTCGCGGGTCCGGTAGTGTTTGGGGCTGCCCCCCTTGAAGGAGACCACGAGCGTGGGGTCGAAGAGCAGTTTGCTGAGGCCCAGCAGCGCATCCGCCGTGCCTTTCTCGGGGAAGCTCTTCGTGAGCCAGCCGGTGAGGTCCTTCACGGGGAGGTCCTCGTTGAGCATGTCGGGCAGTTCGTTCAGCCACAGCAGCCGCACGTAGTCCGGCGGTGTGCCTGCGGTCTCGGTGGTGTTGAGCACCGGTGGCGGAATGGGCGGATGCGAGATCACATTGTCCACGATCTGCCGCAACACCTCGTCCGTGGGCGGCACTTCCACGCGTGCGTTCGTGGTGTGTGTCACGTAGTTCGCCACCCAGTCCTCCAGGCGCATCTGGCGCAGGCGGCCCAGGGCCAGCGTGGCCCCGTGCGCGATGGCGCTCGAGCGGCGGAGCACCTCGTACAAGGGCTGCAGTTCCTTGCGGCTTTCGTTCAGCGTGTGGATCGCGCGGCGACGCAGCACACGGATCTGCCGCTCGTTGCGCTCCACCATGGCCAGCTCCACGTACACGCCTTGTTCACGGGCGGCACGCAGCACCAGGTCGGTCTCGTCCAAGGTGCTTTCCAGCAGGCCGTCCACGCGGACGATCTCCACCAGCGGATGCACGTACTGGTCCATGAGGCTCAGGATCCGCAGGTAGCGTTCACGCACGCTTACGCTGGTGCGGTCGGCCTTGTAGCGCGCCACTTCGGACATCACGGCGCGGTGCGTTGCGTCCAGGTCGTCCTGCATGCGGCGCAGGGTGTGGTCCACCTCGTTGGTGGCCATGGCCACGCTGAGCGCATCCCCGCCTTCCACGCCGAGCGCGATGCGCTTGCGCGCGCTTTCCAACGCGGCGATGTAGCCCTGGATGATCTCCGGGCTCGTGGGCAGCGCATCGTTGTACAGGAAGTTCAGGAGCTGCAACAGCGGCTGCGCCATCACATAGTGGGCGCTGCCCTCCTCGATGGGCACGATGACCTGGAGCTCGATCAGGCGCTGCCAGGTGGTCTCGGGCTGTTCCTGCGCGGTGTCGCTGAAGGTCCGGATCATCTGCCGCACCTGCGATTCGCTCACGTCGCCCGGTCTCATGGCGATGGCGTGCAGCAGCGGCACGTGGCCGGCACAGAAGTCGAAGAAGCGTTTCGGGGTGATCTGCATGGTGCTTCCGGAACACGCCGCACCAAGGGCGTTCTGCACCAGGGGCCGGGCCGTGTTCAGCCGTGAAATTACCGGGGCGCCACCAGCCGGGGACCCGCGATTTCTCAACAGATGTTAGTAACCCGCTAGCTGCGGGACAGCCTGTTCCGCCCGTGTTCGCGAACCCCTGAAGGCCAGCCGGTAAGGGGGACGGTCCATACGCACGAAGCCCCCCGGGATGTCCGGAGGGCCTCGTCCTTGATCGTTCCGCGCATGCTTACATCATGCCGCCCATGCCGCCCATGTCGCCACCGTGGCTGTGGCCGGCGGACTTCTCTTCCTTCTCTTCGCTGATCACGCACTCGGTGGTGAGCAGCATGCTGGCGATGGAAGCGGCGTTCTCGAGGGCGACGCGCGTCACCTTGGTGGGGTCGATGACACCGGCGGCGAGCAGGTTCTCGTACACTTCGGTGCGGGCGTTGAAGCCGTAGTCGGCCTTGCCTTCGCGCACTTTCTGCACGATGATGCTGCCTTCCAGACCGGCGTTGGCCACGATCATGCGGAGGGGCTCCTCGATGGCGCGACGGACGATGGCGATGCCGGTGGTCTCATCGGCGTTGATGCCTTCGAGCTTCTCCAGCACCTGTTGGGCGCGGATGTAGGCGACACCGCCGCCGGGCACGATGCCTTCCTCCACTGCGGCGCGGGTGGCGTGCAGGGCGTCGTCCACGCGATCCTTCTTCTCTTTCATCTCCACTTCGGTGGCGGCACCGATGTAGAGCACGGCCACACCACCGGCCAGTTTCGCAAGGCGCTCCTGGAGCTTCTCCTTGTCGTAGTCGCTGGTGGTGCTTTCGATCTGTGCCTTCAGCTGGTTCACACGGCCTTTGATGTCGTCCTTCTTGCCGGCACCGTTCACGATGGTCGTGTTGTCCTTGTCGATGCTGATCTTCTCGGCGCGGCCGAGCATGGTGAGGTCTGCGTTCTCCAGCTTGAAGCCACGCTCCTCGCTGATCACGGTGCCACCGGTGAGGATGGCGATGTCCTCCAGCATGGCCTTGCGGCGATCGCCGAAGCCAGGGGCCTTCACCGCAGCTACTTTCAGGGCGCCGCGGATCTTGTTCACCACCAGGGTGGCCAGTGCCTCGCCGTCCACGTCCTCGCTGATGATCAGCAGGGGCTTGCCGGACTGTGCGCTCTTCTCCAGGATGGGGAGCAGCTCCTTCATGCTGCTGATCTTCTTGTCGTAGATCAGGATGTAGGCGCCTTCGAGCTCGGCCTCCATCTTCTCCGGGTTGGTCACGAAGTAGGGGCTGAGGTAGCCGCGGTCGAACTGCATGCCTTCCACCACTTCCACGGTGGTGTCGGTGCCCTTCGCCTCTTCCACGGTGATCACGCCTTCCTTCTTCACCTTGGCCATGGCCTCGGCGATCAGGGTGCCGATGGTCTCATCGCTGTTCGCGCTGATGGTGGCCACCTGCTTGATCTTGTCGTTGTCCTCGCCCACGGTCTTGCTCATCTTCTTGAGCTCGCCGACCACGGCGATCACGGCCTTGTCGATGCCGCGCTTCAGGTCCATCGGGTTCGCCCCGGCGGCCACGTTCTTCAGGCCTGCGGTCACGATGGCTTGGGCGAGCACGGTGGCGGTGGTGGTGCCGTCGCCCGCCATGTCCGCGGTCTTGCTGGCCACCTCCTTCAGCATCTGGGCGCCCATGTTCTCCACGGCGTCCTTCAGCTCGATCTCCTTGGCCACGGTGACACCGTCCTTGGTGACCTGGGGAGCTCCGAATTTCTTGTCGATGATCACGTTGCGGCCCTTGGGACCGAGGGTCACCTTCACGGCGTTCGCGAGGTGGTCCACGCCACGCTTCAAGCGGTCGCGGGCGTCAATGTCGAATTGGATGTTCTTGGCTGCCATTTTTCTTTTCGGTTGTCGGCGACATTCACGTCGCCCTGGATTAGGAGGAACTTCTTTCGCAACGCTCCCGATCGCGATCCACCGTTCAGCGGAATGGGCGTCGAGATCGTCGCCCTTGCTAATTGAGGACCGCGTAGATGTCGCTTTCGCGCATGATCATGTAGTCCTTGCCTTCGAGGGTGAGCTCGGTGCCGCTGTACTTTCCATACAGCACTTCGTCGCCCACCTTCACGGAGAGCGGGGTCACCTTGCCATCATCGGCCACACGGCCGCTGCCTACGGCGATGATCTTGCCGCGCTGGGGCTTCTCCTTCGCGGTGTCGGGGATGTACAAGCCACCTTTGGTGGTCTCTTCAGCGGCCGCTGCTTCTACCAGCACGCGGTCTGCCAAGGGCTTCACGTTCGTCGCCATGGTCTATTGTTGAGGGTTGGATCGGGTGATGTCGCGCTGTTGCGCGCTCGCTGCCGTCAAGGTCCGTGCCGCCGACCCGTCGCTGCCACCATTGCCTGAAATGGAAACAGCCTGTCAGTCACCGACTGACAGGCTGTCCAAAATTTGGTTTCAGGATCACTTGGTACCCGGGGGCACCAATCGAGTGGAATCCGCGGTCACGACGCCGGGATCCACGGCCTGGCCGGGGCTCACTTCCTCAATGGGCGCATCCAGGTCGCTGGCCACTGCGCCACCACCCTGCACACTGGCGCTCACCAGGCACAGCACCATCAGGGCGCCTGCCAGGGTCCAGGTGCCTTTTTCCAGAAAGTCGGCCGTGCGCTGTACGCCGCCGATCTGCGAGGCACCGGTGAAACCTGCCGCCAGACCGCCGCCTTTGGGGTTCTGGGCCAGCACGACCAGGGCCAGCAGGGCCGCTACGATGATGATGAGGATGGAGATGGCGACCATGACGCTTCGTTCGTTCGTGTTGCCGCGTTTTCAGCGGGGCCGCAAAGTAAAGGCTTTTCCCCGATCCGTGCTGCCGTTATCCCTTCCCACGACCTTCCACTGCCGCGGCAAGACCCAGGAAATGGGCGCTCTTCTCCGGATGGCGCTCGGCCAATCGCTTGTACGCGGCAATGGCCTTGGCCACATTGCCCTGCTTCTCGTAGATGCGCGCCAGTGTCTCGGTCACCAGTTCAGCGTGGTCCTCCAGGCTTCGTTTGGCGGCCTGTTGCGGGGTGAAGAATTCCGCGCGCTTCAGGGGTTCCGGATGCTCCTGGCGGATGAACCGGTCGATGAGGACGAAAGGCTCCACCGTGGGGGCCGTCGCGGTGGTGAGGGGTGCGGCAGGAGCAGGCTCGCTGTAGGCCACCGGAGCCGTTTCCGTGCGAAGCCAGTCCCGCGTGTCCGGGGTCTGCACAGGAAGCGATGGAGGAGCAGGTGGCCGTGGGTCGGACGGAGCATCCATGCTCAACCAATCCGTGAAGCGCAGCTTGCCGGTGGGGAGCATTGCAGCGGTGGACCGTTGGGCAGGGGCAGGAGCAGGAGCAGGAGCAGGAAGCGCATCCACCACAGGCGCGGGTGCCGGTACCTCGGTCGGCAGCGCATGCTCCATGATCAGCTCGTAGCCGCTCGCCATGGCGGACTGCCGGATGAGCTGGTCCAAGGGGTCGACCTCGGGTTCCGTCCGAGCTGCTGGCCGCGCCTCGGTGATCGGTGGCAGGGCCGTGACCTGGACCGGAGCGAGCGGCTCTGGTGGGGTGACCGGCACCGCTGGAAGATGCGCGATCACCTCTACCGTTGGCGGGGCTTCGCTGAGCATCTCGGCCACAGCTGCAGCTGCAGGTCCGACCCGGATGGGCTCTGCGAGCGGTAGTGCGGCGGGAAGGATGGGCGCTACAGGGACTTCCGCCACGGCACCGGCGAGCTCAGGTTCCGGCTCAGGGACATGCACAAGGTCGAACAGTACGCTCCGCTTGGGCAGGTGCGCGGCGGCGGTCCGTGCGCGTTCGTCGAACAGCACTTCACCAGCACCATGCTCGCCAACGGCCAGCAGCAAATGCGCCGCGCTGAACCACGGGTAGCGGGTGGCAAGCTCCTCCAGCCCGGCCAGGTCCTGCTTCGCCACACGTCCTGGTTCCGCCAGCAGATGGGTCAGTCGTTCGCGTTCCATTTCCAGTCTTGTGACTTGACACTTGCTACTTGAGACTTGACACTTGCTACTTGTGATTTGACACTTGCTACGTGCTCACCAACTGCCTAAGGTGCGGTCGAAGATATCCTGCGCCAGCTGGGCACTGATGTTCCGCACCAGTTGCTCCTCCACGGACGACAGGTCGTTGGTGCTCTGGTAGTCCACGAAGCGGGAGAGGGTGACCTCCGTGTTCTGTTTCTCGTCCAGCTTGCAGGTGAAGCGCACCAGCACGGTCATCGTCAGCCGGTTCTGTGCTGCGGTCTCGTTGCTTTGGATGGCCACGGGCTGTACGTCGTAGCCGATGATCGCGCCCTCGTAGTCGTAGTCGCCTTCATTCTGCACGAGCGCCAATGGTGTCTGGGCCTGCATCAGGTCCCGGACGGTCTCGGTGAACACCTGTGCGGTGCGCGGCGAGGAGAGCGGCGCGCGCGGGTCGAAGAGCTGCACGCTCAAGGTCTTCGCGTCCGGATGAAAGGTGCCGCCCCCGAAGGAGTAGTTCACCCGACAGGCGCTCAGGAGCAGCAGGCAGATGGCAGTGAGCAGTGCCCAGTTGCCAGTGATCGGGCGCACCCTGCCACCACTCCACCCTGGCACCCGTGAAAAAGGACGATGGGCGATGGGCGAAGTGTGAAGGGCGAAGCCTGACGAGGCCGACGTTTCAGCTTTCAGTTTTCCTGTTTCAGCTTCTCCCATCGTCGAAGGACCTAGGGCGAAGCCAGACGTGATCTTCCTTCTTCGACCTTCCGCCATCTGCCATCGCCGATCAGCCATTGGCACCGTAGCACCCTCGCACCCTCGCACCGTGGCACTCCCCATCACTGCAGGTCGTATTCCTTGATCTTGCGGTAGAGCGTGCGCTCGCTGATGCCCAGTTCCTGCGCGGCGGCCTTGCGGCGGTTGCGGTGCCGGTCCAGAGCCTTCTTGATCAGTTCTTTTTCCTTGTCCTGCAGGCTGAGCGACTCGTGCACCTCGGTGTGCTCCACATCGTGCGGGTCCTCGGTGCGCGGCATCTGAATGCTCATGGTGCCGGCCGGCATGGCTTGCAAGGGCAGCACGATCTCCGGTGCGCTGACCGGTACGGCGGGTGCCATCACCTGTCCGCCCATCAAGGCACGCACCTGTTCCTTCAAGCTGTTCAGGTCGTTCTTCATGTCGAACAGGAACTTGAAGATGAGCTCGCGCTCGTTGATGCTCTCCAAGCCCCGGTCGCCGGACAGTGCGGGGACCAGCGAGGTGACCTCTTCCGGCAGGTATTGCCGCAACGTGTCGGCGCTGATCTGCCGGTCCTGCTCGATCACGCTCATCTGCTCCACGATGTTCTTCAACTGGCGCACGTTGCCCGGCCAGCGGTAGGCGGTGAGCAGGCGCTGTGCCTCGGGCGAAAGACCGATGGCGTCCTTGATCCGATAGCGGTCCGCCGCGTCCTGGGCGAATTTTCGGAACAACAGCCCGATGTCGTCCTTGCGGTCGCGCAGCGGCGGCACGTGGATCGGCACCGTGTTCAGGCGGTAGTACAGGTCCTCGCGGAAGGTGCCGCGCTGGATGGCCTGGAGCATCTGCACGTTGGTGGCCGCCACCACGCGCACGTTGGTCTTCTGCGGCTTGCTGCTGCCCACGCGGATGTACTCGCCCGTCTCCAGCACGCGCAACAAGCGCACTTGGGTGCTCAGGGGCAGCTCGCCCACTTCATCGAGGAAGATCGTACCCTTGTCCGCCACTTCGAAGTAGCCCTTGCGCGCCTCGTGCGCACCAGTGAACGATCCTTTTTCGTGCCCGAACAGTTCGCTGTCGATGGTGCCTTCGGGAATGGCGCCACAGTTCACAGCCACATAGGGTCCATGTTTCCGAGCGCTCAGCTGGTGGATCACTTGCGGCATCACCTCCTTGCCCGATCCGCTCTCGCCGGTGATCAACACGGTGAGGTCCGTCGGCGCCACCTGTGCGGCGATCTCAATGGCCCTGTCGATCAACGGCGATCCACCGATGATCCCGAAACGCTGCTTGATCGGTTGTACGTTCATGTTGGTCGCTCTTCTTCCTTCTTCAGCCCTCACACATCAGCCATCGCCGATCGTCCTTTTTTCACCTCCACCACCTCGCCTTTCAACGAGCCGCCGGTCGCGCTCAAGATCCGCGCCATCACATAGTCGCCCGCTTGGAGCTCGGTTGTTCGTTGTTCGTTGTTCGAGGGGAAGGTTCCGGACCATGCACGATGCACGACCAACGATGCGTCGACCTCCCTTGGCAGGATCACCACGGCGTTGTGCGTGTTGCGGCCGAACATGTGCGCGTCGCTGCGTTTGCTCACGCCTTCCACCAACACTTCCTGCACCCGGCCCACGTGGCGCTGGTTGCGCTCCCCGGCCTGCTTGATCTGCAGGTCGATGATCTGCGCAAGCCGCCTTCCTTTCACTTCATCGGGCACATCGTCCGCGTACTTCCGCGCAGCCAGGGTCTTGGGGCGCTCGCTGTATTTGAACATGTAGGCCATGTCGTAGCCCACCTCGGTCATCAGGCTGATGGTCTCCGCATGTTCTTCCTCCGTCTCGCCACAGAAGCCGCTGATGAGGTCGGTGCTGATGGCCGCGTCGGGCATGTACTTGCGGATCGCGGCGATGCGGTCCAGGTACCACGCCCGGTCGTAGCCCCGGTTCATGCGTTGGAGCACCGCGCTGCTGCCGCTCTGCACAGGCAGGTGGATGTATTCGCAGATGTTCGAAAAGCGCGCCATCACCTCCAGCACCTTGTCGGTCATGTCCTTGGGGTGGCTGGTGCTGTAACGCACGCGCAAGGTGGGCGCTATCTCCGCCACCAGGGCCAGCAGGTCCGCGAAGTCGGTCACGGGCAACGCGGCATCCTTCACCTCGCCGCGGCTGTCCACGTTCCAGCGGTAGCTGTCCACGTTCTGGCCCAGCAGCGTCACTTCCTTGTAGCCCTGCGCCACCAACTGGCGGCACTCCTCCACGATGGTGTAGGGGTCACGGCTGCGCTCCCGGCCCCGGGTGAAGGGCACCACGCAGAAGGCGCACATGTTGTCGCAGCCCCGCATGATGGTAACGAAGGCGGTGACCCCGTTGCTGCCCAACCGCACCGGCTCGATCTCGGCGTAGGTCTCCTCGCGGCTCAGCAGCACGTTCACGGCTTTCTGGCCGCCGTCCACCTCGTCCAACAAAATCGGCAGGGTGCGGTAGGCATCCGGACCAACCACCAGGTCCACCAGCTTCTTCTTCACCAGCAGGTCCTCCCGCATGCGCTCGGCCATGCAGCCCAGCACGCCCACCTTCAGCTGCTTGTTGGCGCCCTTCAGGTTCTTCAGGCTGTCGATGCGGTTCAGCACCGTCTGCTCGGCCTTGTCGCGGATGCTGCACGTGTTCAGCAGCACCAGGTCCGCGTCCTCGGCCTTGTCCACCGCCGTATAGCCGTCCTTCGCCAGGATGCTCGCGACGATCTCACTGTCGCTGAAGTTCATCTGGCAGCCGTAGCTCTCGATGTAGACTTTCTTGTTCACGGGCCTTGAAGAAGGGGCCGCAAAGCTACGGTTCTGCCGGGGTGCTGACAAGGTGGCAGGGGACATGCTTTCAGGCAGCGGACGCTGACTTCTTCACATCTTTGATGGGCATGCGCGCTTTAACACTGGTGGTGTTGCTCTTCTGCGGACTTCGGTCTTCGGCCCAATTCGAGCTGGGCGCGTCACTGGGTGCCTTCGACTCCCGCATCGAAGGACGGTCGAGTGAAGGCCATGCCAGAGCCTATCTGTTCGCCTATGGCGGCCCGTTCCCTACGGCGGCCATCCACTACCGCGAACGTCGTGGGAGCCACGCGAGCATGGGCTTTGAAATGGCTTGGGTGCGCAGGGAATTCCAAGCGGAATACAGCAATGGCGGACTGGGCTCCCAGTCTGGCAAGGACATGGATGTACGCCTGGACCTGCTCTACTTCGGCATTCTGCCGGAGGTCCGCATGGGCGCCCGCAGCACTGCGGTGGTGCGTTTCGGGTTGCAGGGCGGTTTCCTGATCGATAGCCGCATGCGCGGCCGGCAGTGGAGCGTAGGTGGTTTGCCTGCAACGAGCCTGTATGATGAGTGGTACGAAGGCAGCGCGAATGCGGACTTCGGCGGTGATGTCAGGGCGATTTTTGGTTTTGGCTTTCAACTGCCCATGAATGAGCGCTGCATAATGGTCTTCGATCCTTACTTCAGCGGATCTATCACGTCGCTGTTGAAGCAGGAGCCCGGCAGTCGGGGTGTTGATTTTGGGATCCGGATCGGCCTTGCACGCGCCTTCTCCACCAATTGCCTCACCGTCCTGTTGGAGAAGGATCGGGCCGAACGACAGTAGAGGCTCTTTTTCCCCAGGACCGCTACACCTGCCTCGCGCACCTGCGCGCGCTCGCGCACGCCCTCGCGCACGAGCCTGCACACCCCCCCGCACACGCGACCCCGGAAGCCCTGTTGAATTTTTCTTTCCCCTAAGGGGAAGTTCAACGGGAAGAGGAACCAGGTGAACAACCTTCCCATTTCCTCCCTTTCATTTGCGGCCGAATTCCGGAAGCCATGGCAAAGAAGAAGAGTGCCCCCAGCGATGATGTGGTGATCGATGAGACCCCGGCCAAGCCCCGCAAGAAGGCGACCTCCGGCGATCTGGTCATCGTGGAGTCCCCCGCCAAGGCCAAGACGATCGAGAAGTACCTCGGCGCCGGCTACACCGTGCTCAGCAGCTACGGCCACGTCCGCGACCTGCCTGAACGCGACCTCAGTGTGGATGTGGAGAACGGCTTCGAGCCCACCTACATCATCCCCGACGACAAGAAGGACCGACTGAGCGCCCTGAAGAAAGAGGCCGACAAGGCGAACATCGTATGGCTCGCCACTGACGAAGACCGCGAAGGGGAGGCCATCAGCTGGCACCTCAAGGAAGCCTTGAAGCTCAGCGACGACAAGGTGCGCCGCATCACCTTCAACGAGATCACCAAGACCGCGGTGCTCAAGGCCATCGAGAACCCCCGCGAGATCGACATCCACCTGGTGGACGCCCAGCAGGCGCGCCGCGTGCTGGACCGGCTGGTGGGCTACGAGCTCAGCCCCATCCTGTGGCGCAAGGTGAAGCCCAGCCTCAGCGCAGGCCGCGTGCAAAGCGTCGCCGTCCGCCTGATCGTGGAGCGCGAACGCGAGATCCTCGACTTCAGTGAGAAGAGCGCCTTCCGCATCACCGCGCTGTTCACCAGCGCCACGAAGGCCACCGTGAAGGCCGAGCTGCCCAAGCGCTTCGCCACCGAGGCCGAGGCCATGGCCTTCCTGCAAGGCTGTGTGGGATCCAGCTTCACCGTGAACGCGGTGGAGAAGAAACCCGGCAAGCGCACGCCCGCCGCACCCTTCACCACCTCCACCTTGCAACAGGAGGCCAGCCGAAAGCTCGGCTACGGCGTGGACCGCACCATGCGCATCGCCCAGGGGCTCTACGAGCAGGGGCACATCACCTACATGCGTACCGATTCGGTGAACCTGAGCGAACAGGCCATCGCCGCCGCGGGCGCCGCCATCACCGAACAGTACGGCGCCAAGTACAGCAAGAGCCGCCGCTACGCCAGCAAGAGCAAGGGCGCCCAGGAAGCGCACGAGGCCATCCGCCCCACCGACTTCATGGTGCGCAGCGCCGGTGCCGACCGCGATGCCGAACGCCTCTACGACCTCATCAGCAAGCGCACCCTCGCCAGCCAGATGGCCGATGCGGAGCTGGAGAAGACCGTGGTCAACATCGCCATCAGCGGACAACCCTCGGACAACCTGGTCGCCACCGGCGAGGTGATCCTTTTCGACGGCTTCCTCAAGGTCTACCTCGAAGGCCGCGACGATGAGGACGGTGATGAGCAGGAAGGCCTGCTGCCCGACATGAAGCAGGGCGAAAAGCTCGGCTTGCAGGAGATGACCGCCACGCAGCGCTACGACCGTCCTTCGCCCCGCTACACGGAAGCGAGCCTGGTGAAGAAGCTCGAGGAGCTCGGCATCGGCCGCCCGTCCACCTACGCCCCCACCATCAGCACCGTGCAGAAGAAGGGCTACGTGGTGAAGGAGAACCGCGACGGCACGCCACGCGCCTACCGCATCCTCACGCTGGCCAACGACAGCATCAGCGACAAGACCGCCAGCGAGAACGTGGGCGCGGAAAAACAGAAGCTCTTCCCCACGGACATCGGCATGGTGGTGAACGACTTCCTCGTGGAGCACTTCCCCACGATCCTCGACCTCCACTTCACGGCCTACGTGGAAGGCGAGTTCGACCAGATCGCCGAGGGCACCATGAACTGGCGCGCCATGCTGAAGGAGTTCTACACGCCCTTCCACAAGACCATCGGCACGGTGAGCGAGACCGCCGAACGCGCCACCGGTTCGCGCATTCTCGGGGTGGACCCCGTGAGCGGCAAGCCCATCCAGGCCCGCATCGGTCGCTTCGGCCCCATGATCCAGATCGGCGACGCGGAGGACGAGGAGAAGCCGAAGTTCGCCAGCCTGCGGAAGGACCAGAGCATCCAGAGCATCACCCTGCAGGAGGCGCTCGACCTCTTCAAGCTGCCCCGCACCCTGGGCGAGCGCGACGGCGAGGTGGTCACCGTGGGCATCGGCCGCTTTGGTCCGTACGTCCGCCTGGGCAGCACCTACGCCAGCCTTACGCCCGAGGATGATCCCCTGGCCATCGACCTGGCCCGCGCCGTGGAACTGGTCGACCTGAAGAAGTTGGCCAACGCCACCCGCGACCTGGGTGAATACGAGGGCGAGATGATCGTGGCCGGCCGTGGTCGCTTCGGGCCCTACGTGAAGCACGGCAAGCTCTACGCCAACATCCCCAAGGCCGAGGATGCCGATGCGGTCACGCTGGAGCGCGCCATCGAGCTCGTCCAGGCCAAGCAGGCCGGCGCCAGGGCCAGCGTGCTGCGCACCTACGAGGGTTCCGAGATCCAGATCCTCGCAGGGCGCTATGGCCCCTACATCACGGACGGAAAGAAGAACGCCAACGTGCCCAAGGGCAAGCAGCCCGAGGACATCGACCTGGAGGAGGCCACGAAGCTGGTGGCAGCGGCACCAGCGAAGAAGGCAGCGGCCAAGAAGGGCGGTTTCCGCAGGAAGAAAGTGTAGGGGCGACCTGCACGTCGCCCGCACTTCTGAAGGAACGAAGAACCCGTTCCGGCCTAGCGTACCTGGGTTATTTGGTCAACGCCGATCGGCTGCCAACAGTGCACTGTGGGCAGCGCGTGCCGGTGCGCCGGCAGGACCGCACCCCGTCGACCGACCTTCGCCGGTGCCCCGTTAAGCATGGACATCAGCATCTACTTCCAGCCTTCCCAACGCTTCGGCCAGAGCCGGCCCGAATGGTTGGCGCATACCTTGGGCGACAACACGCGCTTCCACACCAAGAGCGGTTTCCCGTCGTTGGAAGAGGCCCAAGTGGCCATCCTCGGTGTGCTCGATGATCCCGGCCATGCCCGGCCCCGCAGTTGCGTGAAGGCCCCTGATGCGGTGCGCGAACAGCTCTACCAGCTCTACCTTCCTGCGGGCAACGTCAAGGTGGTGGACCTCGGCGACATCCACCCCGGGGCCAGCGCCAAGGACACCCAGCACGCCCTGGCCGACGCCCTGGCCGAGCTGATCCGGCAGAACATCGTGCCCATCGTGCTCGGCGGAGGGCAGGGGCACACCTACACCCAATACCTGGCCTACGAGAAGCTTGAGCGCACCGCCAACATCGTGTGCATCGATGGCCGACTGGACCTCGGCGAGCCCGGACAGGCCCTGGCGGATACCAGCTACCTCAGCCACATCGTGCTGCGTCAGCCGAACTACCTGTTCAATTACAGCAACCTCGGCTTCCAGACCTACCTGGTGGACCAGCCGGGCATCGAGCTCATGGACAGGCTCTTCTTCGATGCGCACCGACTGGGTGAATTGCGGGCCACCATCAGCGATGCGGAGCCCGTGCTGCGGAACGGCGATACCGTCAGCGTGGACATGACCTGCGTGCGCCACAGCGATGCCCCCGGCACCACGCGCCCGGGCCCCAACGGTTTCCATGGCGAGGAGATCTGCCAGCTCATGCGCTATGCCGGTGTCAGTGAGAAGATCACCTCGCTGGGGATCTACGAGATCGACCCCGACCGCGATGTCAATGGTGTGACCGCACAACTGGCCGCCCAGATGGTGTGGTGCTTCCTGGACGGCTACCGGAGCCGCACCAACGACCTGCCCTGGTTGGACCGCAAGCGCTTCATCCGCTTCCGTGTGCCCATCCGTGGGCATGATCAGGACCTGGTGTTCTACAAGAGCCAGGTGAGCGACCGCTGGTGGATGGATGTGCCCTACCGAGCGGAGCAGGAAGCACGCTTCGAACGCCACCACCTGGTGCCCTGTTCCTATGGCGACTATCAACTGGCCTGCCGGGAGGAGGTGCCGGACCGCTGGTGGCGCACCTTCCAGAAGCTCTCCTGAACGCCTGCGGGGTAGCTTCCCAAGACCGGGTTCTTTGTTAAAAAGACCTTCCCGATCCTCTTTTTGCTATTTTGGCGCCGGGATCAACCACAGGGCCCGGTAAAGGGGGTGTCCCCTGACCGGGCCTAACGAACGAGAAAATGCAATGAGGGGGATACTTACAGCAGTTGTCTGCGTAGGCTTGGTGAGCACTTCGTTCGCCCAGCAGGATCCGCAGTTCAGCCAGTACATGTTCGACCGCTTGTCCATCAACCCGGGGGTCGCGGGGACGGCGGGGAACATCTGTATGACGGCTTTGCTGCGCCAGCAATGGACCGGATTCGATGGAGCTCCGAAAACGGGCTTGATCAACCTGCATGCGCCGATCAACAAGATCAGCAGTGGCGTGGGCCTCTCGGTCTATTTCGATGAACTGGGCCAGGAGAAAAGCACGGCCGTGCGCTTGCATTACTCGTTCCACCGGAGACTCGGTGCAGGCACCTTGGGCATCGGCGTTTACGGAGGCCTCATGAGCCGCTCCCTGGGCAGTCAGTGGGTGTCGGTGGATCCCGTAGCGGATGACGCCGCCATCCCGGACAACGGCTCGAACGACTCTGGTTTCGACCTGGGTGCCGGGCTGTACTACGTCAACCCCAAGTTCTGGCTGGGCATCTCCAGCACCCAATTGCCCCAGACCCAGCTGGAGAACGTGAGCATCCAGAACGCCCGCCACTACTATGTGCAGGCCGGCTACAACTGGGACATTTCCAGGGACAACAAGTGGCAGCTGCAGCCCAGCATCCTGCTCAAGAGCGACGCGGCCTCCACGCAGCTCGATATCAATGCGATGCTCCTGTATACGAAGATGGTCTGGTTGGGCGTTAGCTACCGTACGGAAGATGCCATCGTTCCCATGATCGGTTACCAGCACGAGGCCGCCAATGGGAAGAGCTCGTTCAGGATCGGATACAGCTACGACCTTACCACGTCGGAACTGAAGAACTACAGCAGCGGCAGCCACGAGGTCATGCTGAATTACTGCTTCAAGATCGTACCGGTACCCAAGCGCGAGATCTACAGGAACGTTCGATTCCTTTAAGCAGCACCGTAACCCGAAAACCTCCATCGCCGTTCAAGGTCTTGTCTGAAGTGTCCGCTTACCCGGACCACCAAGGGCAAAATCCTGCAAGGACCTCCGAACGGCTAACAAGGAAGACCATGGAACTACGTCCCATTCTCTATCTCGGCGCCATAGGCTTGCTGGCGAGCTGCGGCGGTGGTGGTCAGGGGCAGCTCGTCGGCGCCCAGGGCAGACCTGAATACTTCCAAGTGGATCCGTTCGGGATGAACTACATCCCGATGGGTGCCTACACCATGGGCCCCAGCGATCAGGACGCCCCTTACGCCCTGGTCGCCAAGTCGAAGACCGTATCGGTGCAGGCCTTCTACATCGACCAGACGGAGATCTCCAATAACGAGTACCGCCAGTTCGTGCAGTACGTGATCGACTCCACGGCCAAGCGGATCCTCGGTTACGAGGACATCGGTGAGCACGTGATCACCGAGGACGAGTTCGGTAATGACATCGAGCCGCCGGTGATCAATTGGAAGGAGCGGATCGACTACTACGGTGAAGAGGAGCGTGAAGCCTTGGCGGACATGTACTATGCCGAGAGCGAGCAGTTCTATCGCCGCAAGGAGATCGACACGCGCAAGCTGATGTTCGAGTACTATTGGATCGACCTGAAGGAAGCGGCGCGCAAATCCGGTCGCGATCTGGACCTGAGCTACACCAACACCAAGGGCCAGAACAACGCCATCGCCGGGCACAGTGATCGCAACAAGTTCATCATCAAGGAGGTCATCAACGTCTATCCGGACACCCTGGCATGGACGCACGACTTCACCTATTCCTTCAACGACCCGATGACCAAGAATTACTTCTGGCATCCGGCGTATGACAATTACCCCGTTGTGGGCGTGACCTGGGTGCAGTGCAATGCCTTCAATGTGTGGCGCACCCAGAACCTTATGAACCCCTACCTGCGCGAGGCCGGTGAGTCGTTCATCAACGACTATCGTCTGCCCTCAGAGGCCGAGTGGGAGTATGCCGCGCGCGGCGGCCTTGATCAGGCCCCTTACCCGTGGGGTGGTCCGTACATCCGTAACCGCCAGGGCTGCTTCCTCGGCAACTTCAAACCCCTGCACGGCAACTACACGGATGATGGCGGTTTCCACACCGTTCCGGTGGACAGCTACAGCCCCAACGACTATGGCCTGTACAACATGGCCGGCAACGTGGCCGAATGGACGAGCACGGCCTTCGATGAGAGCGTGTACGACTTCGACCACGACCTGAACTCCGAGTACAGCTACGACGCGCTGGCCAATGATCCTCCATCGTTGAAGCGCAAGGTGCTCCGCGGTGGTTCCTGGAAGGATGTGGGTTACTACCTTCAGACGGGAACACGCAGCTTCGAGTACCAGGACACCGCGAAGACCTACATCGGTTTCCGCTCTGTGCTCACTTACCTCGGTCGCGGCAAGGCCGTGAACGCCGAAGACCTCTAGACCTCGGGAACCGGCGAACGTTACCTGCAAGAAGCGTTCGCATTCCATACTCAGCCACAACCTTTCAGAAAACCTAAAACAAGGCCTCCGACGATGAAACCCGGCAGCAAAAAGTGGAAGAACTTCATGGCCAAGCTTTATGGTATCGGTGCTGCCATCGTTATCATAGGTGCGTTGTTCAAGATCCAGCACTGGCCCATGGCCGGCCTGTTCCTGGTGATCGGCCTGAGCACCGAGGCCGTCATCTTCTTCTTCTCCGCCTTTGAACCCCCGCATGAGGATCCCGATTGGAGCCTGGTGTACCCCGAGCTCGCCACCGGCGAACGCGCCGAGGGTGACGACTTCAAGAAGGACGACCAGCGCTCGATCACCGAGCAGTTGGACGACATGCTGGAGAGCGCCAAGATCGAACCGGAGCTCATCCACAGCCTGGGACAGGGCATGCGCAGCCTGAGCGACCAGGCCAAGCAGATGGGCGAGATCACCGGTGCGGCCTCAGCCACCAACGAATACGCGAACAGCCTGAAGGATGCCAGCTCCAAGGTGAGCTCGCTGAGCGACAGCTATGCCAAGGCCAGCGAAAGCCTCGTGGGCCTGACCAACAACGTGGATGCGGGTCGCAATGCCGGTGAGAGCCTGCAGAAGATGAGCACCAACCTCACCGCGCTCAACGAGATGTACGAACTGCAACTGCGCAGCAGCCGCGAGAAGCTCGAGGCCGCCAACCAGATGTTCGCTGGCATGGGCGAGATGATGACCAACTTGAAGAACTCGGTGGACGACACCAAGCGCTATAAGGAGAACATCTCCGAGCTCAGCGACAACCTCGCCAAGCTCAACACGGTCTACGGCAACATGCTTGCCGCAATGACGGTGCGTTGATCGTAACTGCCATTCGTTACCGACCCTAACAAACACGGATCCCCATGGCAGGAGGTAAGCTGTCCCCCAGACAGCAGATGATCAACATGATGTACTTGGTGCTGACGGCGCTCCTCGCGCTGAACGTATCCAAGGAGATCCTGGACTCGTTCGTGACGGTGAACAACGGTCTGGAAACGACCAAGGGAACCCTCAAGGAGAAGGTGGACGGCACCTACAAGTCGTTCGCGCAGTATGCCTCCGAGAACAAGGCCAAGTATGGTGCTGCGTACACCCAGGCCCAGGATGTGCAGAAGCAAGCGGCCGCGCTGGTGTCCTACATCGACATGATAAAGGCGAAATCGATCGTGACCACGGAAGGTTGGCCGATGGAGAAGGTCATGGGCAAGAACGCCCAGGGCCAGGACACCATCATCAACCTGGCCTTGGTGAACGCGAAGGACAGCCAGGACGGCATCACCAACCAGATGATCGGTTCCGAAGCGGCGAATCCGAAAACGGATGAGCACTCGGCCGTGGCCCTGCGCATCATGCTGGAGAAGTTCCGCGACACGATCAAGAAGCTCGCCAACCAGGACCCGAAGAACCCGAACAAGACCCTGATCGCGAACGTCGAAAAGATGTTCGACTTTTCGAAGCAGAAGGAGGGTGGCGCTACGGGTGAGGAGGTGACCTGGGAGGTGAAGAACTTCTACCACGTGCCGTTGGCGGCCGGTATCACTATTCTGAGCAAGATCCAGGCGGATGTGCGCAACGCCGAGAACGAGTGCGTGAACTGGATGCTCGGCTCCGTGGAGCAGAAGACCTTCAAGTTCAACACGCTGGCGGCCATCGTGAAGCCGCAGAGCAGCTACGTGACCGTGGGCAGCAAGTACATGGCAGAGATCTTTCTGGGCGCCTATGATGACCAGAACATCCCGGAAGTGTTCATCTGTGGTCCTGGCGCGCGGGTGGATACCACCACCAAGCCTTACAAGATCGTCGGTGAGGCCATCAAGCTGCCCATGAACGGCGCGAAGGCCCAGCTGGAGCAGGTGGCCGGAGGTGCCGGTCTGCGCACCGTGACCGGGATCATCAAGTTCAAGCCCGTGGGTGGAGATGAGCAGGTGGAGAAGTTCGAGACCGAATACGAGGTCGCAGCCCCCAGCTTGGTCGTCAGCCCCACGAAGATGAACGTGTTCTACCGCGGTGTGGACAACCCCGTGAGTGTGAGCGTGTCCGGTTACAGCAACAAGGACATTGTCGCCAATCCAACCAACGGTACGCTCACCAAGGCCGCGGATGGCTACATCATGCGCCCTGGCAAGGATACCGAAGCTACGATCGGTGCTACGGTGACCAACCCCGATGGGTCCAAGAAGTCGATCCCGGGCCTCAAGTTCCGCGTGAAGAACGTGCCGAACCCCACGCCCTACTTCGCGGGTAAGAGCGTGAACGACGAAACGATCAAGAAGACCGAGGTGACCGCCGCGCAAGGGGTGATCGCCAAGATGGTCGACTTCGACTTCGACCTCAAGTTCGACATCGTTGGTTACAAGTTGACCATGATCGTGGGTGGAACGCCCATCGAGAAGATCACCAATGGGGCCGCGCTTTCCGGAGACATGAAGGAGATGCTCGCCAAGGCCAAGCCCGGCCAGAAGATCTTCATTGAGGCCATCAAAGCCCGCGGTCCCGACGGGACGGTGCGTAGTCTGGGTGCGCTTTCCTTCAAGGTGACCTAAGCCTGAAAAACAACACACGATGAGGACCTGCAAGAACATCCTGTCCTGTGCGCTGCTCTCGGCAGGCCTTACCGCCTCCGTGAACACCTCCGCACAAACGGTGCTCGATGGCGCCTACATCAAGGAGCACACCAAGACCCAGCGCGTGGTGCCGTACTCGCACCTGCGGGAGGCCGATATCATGTGGGCCCGCCGCGTTTGGCGCACCGTGGACCTCCGTGAAAAGCTCAACCATCCGCTGTACTACCCGATCGAACCCATCAATGACCGCAAGAGCCTGTTCGACGTGATCAAGCAGGGGCTGCTGGTGGACGGATCGATCACCGCCTACGATGCCGGACCCTTGCTGACCGATGATGAGTTCCGCAAGCCGCTGCTGGCCGGTGAGCTCAAGGACATCTTCACGCGGGTCGATACCGTGTACACCGAGGACCTCAACTCCGGAGAGATGATCCCCACGATCCAGGAGGTCACCTTGGAGTCGCGCGACATCAAGATGTACAAGATCAAGGAGGACTGGATCTTTGACAAGCAGCGTTCCTCCATGGACATCCGCATCCTCGGCCTGGCGCCGATGCGAGAGGTGCGTGGTGAGGATGGAGAGGTGCGTGGTTACGCCCCGATCTTCTGGCTGTACTACCCTGAATTGCGTTACGTACTGGTGAACTGGGACGTGTTCAACCGGGAGAACGACGCCGAGCGCCGTTCCTTCGAGAGCATCTTCTGGAAGCGCCAGTTCGCGAGCTACATCACCAAGTGGAGCAACGTGTACGACCGTCAGCTCAGCGACTACAAGACCGGCATCGACGGTCTGCTGGAAGGCGAGGAGATCAAGCAGGCCTTGTTCGAGTTCGAGCACGACCTCTGGAACTTCTGATCACAGCGATCTTTTCACAGGACCCCGGCACACCACCGGGGTCCTTTCTTTTCGGCAGGCACGGATCTGGCGGTCCCTCGCGTTGGTCCTAGCATGGACACCCGCTGCTGCCCCGCTTCCGCCAGGCCGCTCCTCGAAGGCGCGCTCGGCCTGATGCTCCTGTGCCCGTCCAACCTTCCGGCCCAACGGCCCGGCGAGGAGGACGGTCCACGCCGCGTGATCCCGCCGGTCCATATCCGAGAGGCGGATGTGATGTGGGCCCGTCGTGTTTGGCGCGTGATCGACCTGCGCGAGAAGGTCAACCACCCGCTCTACTTCCCGCTCGAACCGATCGAGGACCGGAAGTGCCTTTTTGATGTGCTCCGCGATGCCTTGCTCACCGAAGGCTCCATCACGGCGTACGATCCCGGCCCGATGCTCCAGGACGATGCCTTCGGTAGGCCACTTGACGCCGCCTCGCTTGCCGCGCTGTTCATGCACCGCGATACCGTGTACACCGAGGACCTCGAAAGCGGGCAGCTCGTACCGGTGGAGCAGGAAGAGAGGCTGGAGGCTGCGACCATCACCCGCTACCTGTTGAAGGAGGACTGGGTCTTCGACAAGCAACGCAGCGTGATGGACATCCGGATCATCGGCCTGGCCCCGATGCGCGAAGTGCGTGGCGAGGATGGCGAACTGCGCGGCCATGCTCCGCTCTTCTGGCTGTACTATCCCGAGCTGCGGTACCTGCTGGCCCAACACGATGCCTTCAACCGCCACAACGATGCCGCGCGTCCCACCTTCGAGGACCTGTTCCGCAAGCGCCTGTTCAGCAGCACCATCGTGAAGGTCAGCAACGTGCAGGACCGCTGGATCAGCGACCACCTGAGCGGGGTCGATGCGCTGTTGGAGGCGGAGCGCATGAAAGAGGCGCTCTTCGAGTTCGAGCACGACCTCTGGCACTACTGACCGGGTGGGTCACCTTCTTCAATGGGCGGCATCAACGGTCAAACCCGCTGCCCATGGACCGGAAGCTCTGTCCCCTGATGCTCATTGGCCTGCTGGCCGACCAGCCCACCCTGAACGCCCAGACCGTGCTCGATGGCGCCTACATCCGCGAGCATGCGGCAACGCAACGTGCCGTGCCCTATGTGCACCTGCGCGAGGCGGACGTGCAATGGCACCGGCGCATCTGGCGCACGATCGACCTGCGCCAGAAGATGAACCTGCCCTTGCGCTATCCGCTGGAACCCACCAACGGACAACGCAGCCTGTGGGACGTGATCCGCAAGGCCGTGTTCGATGACGCCACCATCACGGCCTATGACCCCGGGCCCCTTCTACAGGATGACGGCTTCCTGAGGCCCTTGGGCACGACCGAGCTGGACCGGATCCTGAACCCGGTGGATTCCAGTTGGACCCCGAGCCTGGCGGACCCGGACCAGGACGTGCTGGTGGTGGTGCCAACGCCGTTGGAAAGCAAGGACATCATGATGTACCGCTTGAAGGAGGACTGGATCTTCGATAAGCAACGGGGTACGATGGAAGTGCGGATCATCGGCATCGCGCCCCTGCGTGAGGTCCGCGGTGAGGACGGTGAGCTGCGCGGGTATGCCCCGGTGTTCTGGCTGTACTATCCCGAGCTTCGGTACGTGCTGGCCAACGCGACGGCCATCAACCCCCAGAACCTGGCGGAGCACCGCTCCTTCGATGCCTTGTTCACCAAACGGCTGTTCGCCAGCACGGTCGTGGAGGAAAGTAATGTCCATGGCCGCTCGTTGCCCGAGTACCTCACCGGCGTGGACGCCTTGCTGGAGGCGGAGCGCATCGAGCAGGGCCTGTTCCAGTACGAACACGACCTGTGGAACCCCTGAAGGGTCCAAGCCGCGCCGGATCTGGTTACCTTTGCCGCCCCGTTGCCAGCGGGTAACCCATGATCACGGTCCAAGGTCTTACGCTCCATTTCGGTCAACGACCGATGTTCGATGACATCTCCTTCTTCATCGGAAGCGATGACCGCATTGGCCTGGTGGGCCGCAACGGCGCCGGCAAGAGCACCCTGCTGAAGATCATGGCCGGGCAGCAACCGTACGACAAGGGTACGATCGGCAAGCCCAAGGAGCTCACCATGGGCTACCTGCCGCAGGAGATGGCCCACAACCTCACGCTTACGCCCTGGCAGGTGGCCGAGAAGGCCTTCGAGGAGGCCATGTCCCTGAATGCCTCCCTGGAGCGCATCGAGAAGGACCTGATGACGGCCACCACCGACGAGGAGGCCATGGAACTGGCCACCATGCTGGCACACGCCCACGAGCGCCTCAATGCCATCGGTGCCGCCGACCACGACATGCAGATCGAGCGGATGCTCAAGGGCATCGGCTTCGTAGAGAAGGACATGCACCGCCTGATGAGCGAATTGAGCGGCGGCTGGCGCATGCGTGCCGAACTGGCGCGACTGCTCCTGCTGCAGCCGGATCTGTTGCTCCTCGACGAGCCGACGAACCACCTTGATCTTCCCGCCATCCAGTGGTTGGAGGACCTGTTGCGCAACTACCCGGCGGCCCTGGTGATCATCAGCCACGACAAGACCTTCCTCGACCGCCTGACCAAGCGCACCCTCGAAGTGCTCGGCGGCAAGCTCATCGATCGCAAGGTGCCCTGGACGCAATACGTGGAGCTGCGCAAGGTGGAACGCGAGCAGCAGGCCTCCGCCGCCAAGGACCAGCAACGCTACATCAAGGAGACCACCGACCTGATCAACAAGTTCAGGGCCAAGGCCAGCAAGGCGGCGTTCGCACAGAACCTGATCAACAAGCTGGACAAGCTTGAACGGATCGAAGTGGACGACGAGGACCTGCGCAAGATGCTCGTGAAATTCCCTCCGGCACCCACGAGCGGAAAGCTGGTGTGCGAGGTCAAGAGCGTGAGCAAGGCCTATCCCGATCCCCTGCGGCGTGTGGAGGAGAAGCGCATCTTCCGCAACGCGGAACTGACCATCGCCAAGGGTGAGCACCTCGCGCTCGTCGGAGCGAACGGCACCGGCAAGTCCACGCTGGTGCGCATGATCATGAACGAGGAGTCCTACGAAGGCGAGATCCGCCTGGGACACAACGTGATCATCGGCTACTATGCGCAGGACATGCCCGAACGCATGAGCCCTCAACGCACCGTGATCGAGACCGCTGAAGAGGCCGCCAGCGAGGACAACCGCACCCGTGTGCGCGCCATGCTCGGTGCCTTCATGTTCAGTGGCGAGGACGTGGACAAGAAGGTGAAGGTGCTCAGCGGTGGCGAACGTGCCCGACTGGCGCTCTGCTGCATGCTGTTGAAGCCGCTCAATTTCCTCATCCTCGACGAACCCACGCACCACCTTGACATCCAGAGCAAGGACGTGCTGAAGGAAGCGCTGAAGAACTACGACGGCACTTTCCTGCTCGTGAGCCACGACCGGGATTTCCTCACCGGCCTCACGAATCGACTGCTTGAACTGGATGAGTTCCGCATCCGGGACCAGCACATGGACATCCTGGAGCTCATCGAGAAGCGCAAGGCCCTGCAGGGCGCTGACATCGGCAAGTCGAGTGCGGCGCAGGCCAAGACACCGAAGGGTGAGAAACGCGGCGATCAGCGAGACAAGCGGGATCAGGACAAGGAGCGCCGCAAGGTGCAGAACACCGTGGACCGCCTGGAGAAGCAGCTGGCCGACCTGGAGAAGGAGGAGAAGGAGCTGCAGGCCGTGGTGATGAAGGGGACCATGCCGGCCGATCAGATCCAGAAGGGCTACGAGCGGTTGGGTGAACTGGCCCAGCGCATCGCAGCGACCATGGAAGAGTGGGAGGCCGCTTCCGCACAGCTGCAGGCCTCGGGCGAAGAGGCCTGATCCGAATTCGCCGTTCGTCGTCTTCCTGTTACCCGGTGTGCCGGGCCGCATTGCATGTCCGGGTGTCGCCTGTTGCGCACCCCTAACACCGCAACGCCATGGCCTCCATGAAGATGCCCCCCCGGCAGAAGATGATCAACATGATGTACCTCGTGCTCACCGCCATGCTGGCGATGAACGTGAGCAAGGAGGTGCTCGACTCGTTCGCCGTGCTCGATGCCGACCTCGTGCGCAGTGAACAGGCCCATCACCAACGCACTGCGTTGGAGTACGCACAGTTCGACAACATGACCGCCAAGTTCCCGGAGGTGTATACGCCGCAACGGGATCTCGCCGAGCAGGTGCGGCTCGCGGCGGATTCGCTCGTGGCGCACATCGGTGTGATGAAAGCCCGCGTGGTGGCGGAGGCGGAGAACGAGCCCATCGAACAGCTGTTGGGTAAGGCAGGTGATGGGCGCGATACGCTCAAAGCGTTGATGACCGTGGAACGCAAGGACGACCGGGACGCCCTTGCGCACCTGCTCGTGGGATCGGAACCCGCAGCTCCCAAGGAAGGGCCTTTCACCGCGCGTGACCTGCACCACCGGATCGATGCCTTCCGCGATCTGCTGAAGCGCACGGTGGGCGGTAGCGACCCGGAGATGACCGCTTCCATCGATAAGCTCTTCGACCTGCGCGACCGTCGCGATGCATCAGGCATCTTGAACAACTGGGAATCCACCAACTTCTACGAAGTGCCATTGGCCGCAGGTGTGGCCTCGTTGAGCAAGGTCCAGAACGATGTGCGCACCGCGGAGAACGACATGGTGAAGTGGCTCTACCGCCAGGTGAGCAAGGATGCGCACACGGTGAACACGCTGGCCGCAGCGGTGATCCCCGCCAGCTCCTCGGTGCTGCTGGGAGAGCCTTTCCGCGCGCAGGTCTTCCTTGCCGCCTCCGACAGCCGTGTGCGACCCGAGGTGACCTTGGGCGATGGCGTATCCGTACCCGTGGGTCCGGATGGTAAGGCCTTGGTCGAGCTGCCTTCCGACCGTGTGGGCGAACAGCTCGTGAAGGGCATGATGCGCTATCAGGGGCCAAAGGGCGTGGAGGAGTACCCCTACGAGTTGAAGTACCAGGTGATGGCCCCGTTGCTGGTGGCCTCGCCCACCAAGATGAACGTGCTCTACCGCGGTGTGGACAACCCGATCGAGCTTTCCGTGCCCGGCGTACCTGCGGACCGCATCCAAGCCAGCATCGATAACGGCAGCATCGGTCGTGCTGGGACTGGATGGGTGGTGAACAGGCTCACAGGCAACAAGGCGCAGGTGAGCGCGGTGGTGCGCAACGACGATGGCTCCACACGCCGCATCGGGCCTGTGCATTTCCGCGTGAAGGACCTTCCACCGCCCATGGCCTACGTGGCCCAGAAGAACGCACGGGACAGCAAGGTCTGCAAGAAGGCTCTGGAGGCGGCGCAAGGGATCTTAGCGCGCTTGGAGGATTCTGACTTTGAGGCTCCCTTCAAGGTCACACGGTTCAAGCTCACCCTGGTGCGAAAGGGTAGTCCCCCGCTCGAAGCGGAAGTAGTAGGGAATGCGTTCAACGATAAGGCCCGGGAACTGCTGCATGCAGCGCGTGTGAACGATGTGGTCTACTTCGAGGAGATCAAGGCGAAGCTGACCAACGGACAGGGCAATGAAGTGGCGCTGCCGTCCATCGCCCTCAAGGTGCAGGCCTGCCAATAACCGCGGCCGATCGTCGGGCCATGCCGAAAAGGATATACATTTGCCGTCCATTGCGGGGTGGAGCAGATGGTAGCTCGTCGGGCTCATAACCCGAAGGCCGTAGGTTCGAGTCCTACCCCCGCTACAAGGAAGGCCCGGTGAAAGCCGGGCCTTCTCTTTTTCAGGCAGTTCCATCGATCGTCCGGCTGGGCGATCTTCGCAAGGCGAACCACATGGCCCACAAGGCAGGATACGTGAACATCATCGGCGAACCCAACGTGGGCAAGAGCACGTTGGTGAACGCCCTGTTGGGTGAGAAGTTGGTGATCACCAACCGCAAGGCACAGACCACCCGCCACCGCATCCTCGGCATCCTCAACGCCGAGGACCACCAGCTCATCCTGTCCGACACCCCCGGTATCCTCGAGCCGCAGTACAAGCTCCACAAGAGCATGATGCGCGCGGTGGACGAGGCCCTGCGCGATGCCGATGTCCTGGTGATCCTGGTGGAGCTGGGCATGACCCCGGAGAAGTCCGAGCTCGTGCTGAAGCGCGCCGCCGGCTTCGAGGGCCCCAAGTTGCTGCTGGTGAACAAGGTGGACAAGGGCGAGCAGGTGGAGTTGATCGCGACGCTCCAACAATGGCAGGATGCGGTGCCCGAGGCCAAGGTGGCCGCCATCTCCGCCCTGCACGGTTTCAACATCGATGACCTGCGGACATGGCTCATCGGTATGTTGCCCGAGCATCCTCCGTACTTCCCGAAGGATGAGCTCAGCGATCGCAACACCCGCTTCTTCGTGAGCGAGATGATCCGCGAGCATGTGCTGGCCCAGTTCAAACAGGAGATCCCCTATTCCACGGAAGTGGTGGTGAACAGCTTCGTGGAGGAACCTGCGATCTTCAAGATACAGGCGGATGTGATCGTGATGCGCGAGAGCCAGAAGGGCATCATCATCGGCGACGGCGGCAATGCACTGCGTCGACTGGGCACCGCCGCGCGGCATGACATCGAGAAGTTCCTGGACCGTCATGTGTTCTTGGACCTCAAGGTGAAGGTGGATGAGAACTGGCGGGAGAACGACAAGAAACTGAAGGATTACGGGTACTGAACAAACGCTTCCGCCCAGGCATCGGCGGTCTGAAATGGGAAACATCGTTGCGATCGTCGGCCGCCCCAATGTGGGGAAGAGCACTTTCTTCAACCGCCTGATCGAAAGCCGTGAGGCCATCGTGGACCCCACCTCGGGCACCACCCGCGACCGCCACTACGGCAAGGCCGAATGGTGCGGGCATCACTTCAGCGTGATCGATACGGGCGGCTATGTCACCGGCAGCGACGACGTGTTCGAGGCGGAGATCGGCAAGCAGGTGAAGCTGGCCATCGATGAGGCGGACAGCATCCTCTTCCTGGTGGACACGCAGCATGGTATCACCGGCATGGACCAGGCCGTGGCCAACATGCTCCGCAAGGCGAAGAAGCCCGTGCTGCTGGTGGCCAACAAGGTGGATACGGGTGACAAGGCCGTGTATGCCGCCGAGTTCTACAAGTTCGGCCTCGGCGAGGTCTACTGCATCAGCGCGGCCAGTGGCGCCGGCACCGGAGAACTGCTCGACGACCTGGTGAAGACCTTCACCAAGCCGACCGAGCAGGTGGTCGAGGACCTTCCCAAGATCGCCATCGTGGGCAAGCCCAATGTGGGCAAGAGCTCGCTGGTGAACACGCTGCTCGGCAAGGAGCAGAACATCGTTACGCCGATCGCCGGAACCACCCGTGACCCTGTCAACACCAAGTTCAACGCCTTCGGCTTTGAGGTGGTCCTGCTCGATACGGCCGGCATCCGCAAGAAGAGCAAGGTGGACGAGGACATCGAGTTCTTCAGCGTGCTGCGCAGCGTCCGTTCCATTGAGGACAGTGACGTTTGCCTGTTGCTGATCGATGCACGCGACGGGATCCAGCACCAGGACCAGCACATCTTCTCCATGATCGAGAAGAACGGCAAAGGCGTGGTGATCGTGGTGAACAAGTGGGACCTGATGGAGAAGGACACCATGACCTCCAAAGCCTACGAGGAGGAGGTGCGCAAGCAGCTCGCCCCGTTCAAGGACGTGCCCATCGTGTTCACCTCGGTGCTGGAGAAGCAGCGCATCCACAAGGCCATGGAGCTGGCGATCGAGGTGTACAAGAACCGCGCGCAGCGCATTTCCACCAGCAAGCTCAACGACATCATGTTGCCCGAGGTCGATCGCTTGCCACCGCCCATGGAGAAGCAGCGGAGCATCCGGATCAAGTACGTGACCCAGCTGCCGGGCACCGTTCCCGCGTTCGCGTTCTTCGCCAACTATCCGCAGTACATCCACGACAGCTACGCACGCTTCCTGGAGAACAAGATGCGGGAGTATTTCAACTTCACCGGGGTGCCCATCCGCATCTTCTTCCGGAAGAAATGAGCACGGCGCGGTGATACCTTCGTGGTGATGCTGCGCCGACCGGTCCTTGCCCTTACCTCCCTGCTGCTGCTCGCCGTCATGGCCGTGCAGCTGGTCCAGGTGGCCTCCTTCGAGGTGCGCCGCATGGCCCTTCGCCGGGAGATGAAGCAACAGATCCGACAGGGCCTTCCGCAGCATGAGCTCGTGCGCTTCACCTTCTCATCGGCTGAATACGAAGCACTGGAGAAGGAGGATGGCGGTCGTGAGTTCTGGGTGGATGGACATATCTACGATGTGGTGCGGTCCATGAAGGAGGCCGACGGCAAGGTGAATATCGAGGCCGTGGATGATCGCGATGAGGCGCGCCTGATGGCCGGCCTCAACGACCTGTTACAGAACGGCATGGCATGCAAGGGCATGGGTCGTGATCGCGCACGTGCCGTGGTCGCTGCGTTGGCCGCTGCCTTGCCCATCTGGCCTGTGCGCCTCGCGGTCATTGAACCGGGTCGAGCGCTTCGATACCCCGCTCAAGGCGATCCGGTGTTGGAGCGCGCGTCCGGGGATCTCTTCCATCCGCCACGAAGCTGAACGGACCGCTCCGTTCATGCCCGTCCAGGAAGGCCGGGGATGACCGCCGCATGCCCTGACCCCACGGCCTGTGGTGCGTTCGACCTTCCCATTCCTTCAAGATCATCACATGATCAGAACCACTCTTGCCCTGGTGGTGGGCGTGTTCGGGCTCCTTGCGACCCTGAACGCACAGACCATCACCGTGGCGGACCGGAACAGCTTGCAGCCCATTGAGGGCGTGGCGTTCCAGCGCGATGCGGGAAGCGCTGTGCTCACGGACCTCCGGGGGCGCATTGACCTTTCCCCGCTCAGCGGCAGTGCAGCGGTGCGGATCACGCACTTCGCCTATCATTCGGATACCATGAGCTACGCGGAGCTTTCGGCGCTCACCGGTCCCTTGTTACTGGTGCCCGTGTTCCTTGAGCTGGATGAGTTCGTGCTCAGCGCGAATCCTTGGGAGCAGGAGGGCGAGCGCGTCCCGGACCGGATCACCGTCATCAAGCCCCGTGATGTCGCCCTCCAGAACCCGGGAACCGCTGCCGACATGCTACAGCAGACCGGGGAGGTGTTCATGCAGAGGAGCCAGCTCGGCGGCGGAAGTCCCATGATCCGGGGCTTCGCCGCCAACCGTGTGCTCATCGTGGTGGACGGGGTGCGCATGAACAATGCGATCTATCGCGCCGGTAACCTGCACAATGTGATCAGCGCGGACCCCAATGCGATCGAACGCGTGGAGGTGCTGCACGGTCCGGGCGCCATGACCTATGGCAGCGATGCCATCGGCGGCGTGATGGACTTCCACCTCCTGCGCCCCCGGTACAGCGCGGACAGCAGCATGTTGGTGCGCGGTGGTGCCATGGCCCGCTACGCCTCGGCCGCGAACGAGCTCGGTGGGCATTTCGACCTCGGGCTGGGCGGACGGAAGCTGGCCTTCGTGGGCAGTGCGTCCGTGACCCGGTTCGACGACCTGCGCATGGGCGGCCAGGGTCCGGATGACTACCTGCGGCCTTGGTACGCCCGGACGATCAACGGGGTCGACAGCCAGGTGGTGAATGCCGATCCGGAGCTGCAGGTGGGCAGTGGCTACGACAACATGAACTTCTTCGGCAAGCTGGCCTACAAGCCGATCGACGCGTTGGAGATCAGCGGGAACGTTTACTACAGCACCACCAGTGATGTGCCGCGTTACGATCGCTTGATCGAGGAACGCAACGAGGCACCCCGCTCGGCGGAATGGTACTACGGACCGCAGGAGTGGTTCATGACGAGCGTGCAGGTGAAGCACACCGCCGTTGCAGGACCGTGGAACAGCGCAAGGTTCTCGCTTGCCTACCAGGACCATACGGAGAGCCGGAATGATCGCAACTTCGGCAGCCCAAGCCTTCGCACGCAGACCGAGAACGTGACCGGTCTTTGGGCCAACATCGACATGGAGAAGGAGCTCTCCGCGCGGACGCAGTTGCTGTACGGCGCAGAGCTCGTGAGCAACGACGTGGCCTCGAGCGGCAGGCGGGTGAACCAGGAGACCGGAGAGGAGCAGGTCATCAACTCACGCTATCCCGATGGATCCACGTGGAGCGTGGGTTCCGTTTATGTCGGTGCCATGCACGACGCGACCGAGCGGCTCACGGTGTCCGGCGGCGGTCGTTTCAACTGGTCCGCATTGGAGTGCGTATTCGACACCTCCCTCTTTCCCTACCCGGCCACCAGCACCAGCCTGAACAACAAGGCGATGACCGGCAACGTGGGTCTGGCCTACCGACCGGGTGTGGATTGGAAGCTCTCGCTGGACCTCAGCACCGGGTTCCGTGCACCGAACATCGACGACATCGGCAAGGTGTTCGACAGCGAGCCCGGCGCGGTGATCGTCCCCAACCCGGAGCTGGGACCTGAACAGGCGTACTCCATGGAGGTCGGGGTCGAGAAGGTGATCGATCGGCGCGTGCGGCTGGGCGGAACGGTGTTCCACACCCTGCTTGACAATGCCATGGTGCGGCGCCCGACCACGCTGGGTGGCCAGGATTCCATTCTCTACGAGGGTGAGCTGAGCCAGGTGCAAGCGATCCAGAACGTGGCGCAGGCGAGGGTGTACGGATTCGTGCTGGCCATGGATGCGGACCTCGGGCACGGATTCGGTATGCGGGTGCGCTACAACTGGCAGGATGGTGTGGAGCAGGATGACGCCAACACGGAGGACGTGCCCCTGCGCCATGCACCACCGCCTTTCGGGCAGGCCGGCCTGACCTACTTGCACGAACGGCTCAAGCTGGAGCTGTACAGCCAGTTCAGCGGAGGTTTTGACTTTGCGGACCTCGCACCCAGTGAGCAGGCGAAGACGGCGATCTACGCCCGGGACGCGAACGGTGATCCGTATGCGCCCGCTTGGTACACCATCAATGTCAAGGGCAGCTATCCGCTCAACAAGACCTTGCTGCTCTCGGGCGGGGTGGAGAACATCACCGATCAACGCTACCGTCCGTACTCGTCGGGGATCACGGCTCCCGGACGGAATCTCATCCTGGCTTTGCGCGCCAGCTTCTAGCCTCGCGCGGAACACGAACGAGCTGGCCCGGGTGTGCATGTCACATCCGGGCCAGTGCGTTCTCCAGGTCGGCGATCAGCTGCTTGGGGTCTTCCAGTCCGATGTACAAGCGCACCATGGTGAAGGGCAGATCGGTGTAGTAGCCGCTCGGACCTTTGAGGGCGCACACGGGCCACTGCAGGCTCTCGTAGCCTCCCCAGCTCACGGCGATGAGGAAGGAGGGCAGGTTGTCGCAGAAGCGTTCCACGGCCGCTTCGTCCGGCGCGTCGAGCTCGATGGTCATCAGCCCGGCCACGCGTTTCATCTGCTTCTTCGCAAGGGCATGCTGCGGATGACATTCAAGGCCCGGCCAGTGCACCCGCTTCACCTTGGGATGGGCTTCGAGGAAATGGGCCACATGGATCGCGCTGTCCGCGCTGCGGTTCACCCGGAGTTCAAGGGTCCGCAGGCCCCTCATCAGCAACCAGGCATCGTGCGGGCTTGGTGCCGCGCCAAGCGTCATGAACTCACGGGCCATCACCTGGCGCATGTGCTTCGCGCTGCCGGCCAGTGCACCGGCCACCACGTCGCTGTGCCCGTTCAGGTACTTCGTTGCGCTGTGCGCCACCATGTCAATGCCCAGGTCGATCGGGTTCTGGAAGAGCGGGCTGTTGAAGCTGTTGTCACAGAGCGTGAGGATGCCATTGGCCTTTGCGATCGCCGCCACGGCCGCCAGGTCCTGCAATTCGAAGGTGAACGAATTGGGGCTTTCGGTGATGATGAACGTGGTGTTGGGCCTCAGGGCGCGCTGGAAATTCCCGGCATCGGTCCCGTCGACGAAGGTGTGGTCCACGTTGAAGCGGGCGAGCAGTTCCACCAACAACTTGCGGGTCCAGCTGTACGGCTTGTGAACGCAGACGATGTGGTCACCGGCCTTCACGAAGCCGATCACCGCTGCGGCGATGGCGGCACTGCCGGAACTGAACAGCAGTGCATCCTCCGCATGCTCCAACGCGGCGATCTTCTTCCGCACCATGGCAACGGTGGGATTGCATCCCCGGGTGTACAACGGGCGTTCGAACTCGTGCTGCACGGTGCGACGCATCTCCGCCACCGTGGGGTAGGTGAAGTTGCCGCTCTGCACGATGGGCGGCACCACGGCGTTGTGGCCGAGCTCACGGTCCTCGCCCAGGTGGGTAAGGATGAAGGAGAGGTCGTCGGTCATGGCGTACTCAGCTACCCTTCACGATCGACCAGGGCACTCCCCACTTCGCAAGCCGGTAGCGAACGGACACGCGCAACACGCCCAGCCCATACGTCACACTGCGGCTGAAGTTGATGCTGCTGGCCTCGTCGAAGTACTTCGTGGGGCAGGTGATCTCGGCGATCTCGTTGCCCTGCCAGCAGAGCTGCGCCACGATCTCGTTGTCGAACACGAAGTCGTCCGAGAGGAGGTCGTAGTTCACCTTGCGGAGCACATCCGCGGTGTAGGCCCGATAGCCGGTGTGGTACTCGCTGAGCTTCTGTCCCATCAGCACGTTCTGGGTGAAGGTGAGCAATCTGTTGGCGATGTACTTGTACACGGGCATGCCGCCCTTCAATGCCCCTTTGCCCAGGATCCGCGAACCGAAGACGACCGGGTAGACGCCATTGCCGAGCAGGGTGATCATCGGTGCCAGCAGCTTCGGGGTGTATTGGTAATCCGGGTGCAGCATCACGATGATGTCGCCTCCAAGCTCCAGCGCCTTGTCGTAGCAGCTCTTCTGGTTCCCGCCGTAGCCCCGGTTCCGCTGGTGCTCCACGATGTGCCGGATGCCCAGGCGTCGGGCCTCTTCCACCGTGTTGTCGGGGCTCTTGTCATCGACCAGCACCACTTCGTCCACCAGGTCGAAGGGGATCTCCTGGTAGGTCTGTTCCAACGTCAGTGCCGCCCGGTAGGCCGGCAACACCACGATCACTTTTTTGCCTTGGTACATGGAGCATGCGCCGAGTTCACTGGACACCCGCAGGGCAAATATGCGCCGGACCGGGGCTTCGTGACCTAACGCCGTTCAGCCACGTTCACCAGATACACGCCTGCGAGCACGATGGCGATCATGCCCAGCTGGGCAAGATCGAGGTGCTCTCCATCCAGCACACCCCATCCGATGGCCACCACCGGCATGAGGTAGGTGACCGAGGAGGCATAGAGCGCAGAGGTCCGCTTCAACAGTACGTTCCACAGCACCAGGGCGAAGGCCGAGCTCATGGTGGCCAGCAAGGTGACATAGCCCAGTGCCGACCATGCATGCGGCTGGGTGGCCAGGGCCTTCGGAAGCCCGCTCGCCAGGGCCATCACAACGGCCACAGGCCCCACGAAGGTGAGCGCCAGGGCCGCCGTGGCCGAGGCCGGCAACATGTACAGGTGCTGTTTCACGATGTTCGCGCTCATGCCATAGCAAGCCGTTGCGATCACCGGCAACAAGGCATATACCGACCATGCCGGAAGTCCGTCGTCGCTGCCGATGGCGATCAGCCCAACGGCGCCGAGCAGCCCCAACAGCACCCCGGCGAGGTGGATGCCCCGCAGCCGCTGACCGAAGAGCGCCACCCCAATGACCATCGCGAACAGCGGGGTCAGGCTGTTCAGCATTCCAGAAAGTGAACTGCTGATCCGGCTCTGTGCCGTGGCGAAAAGAAAAGCCGGGAGTCCGTTCCCCAGTAAGCCACTGCCCAACAACGGCTTCCAATGCGGTCGGAGCTGCGCCCAATGCTTCAACAGCAGTGGGCTCAATGCCAGCCAGGCGATCGCCAGCCGGGCCGAGGCCATTTGGAACGGCGTCAGCACCGGTCGCCCTTCGTGGAACAGCCCGCGCTTCATCAGAATGAAGGAGCTGCCCCAGATCAAGGCCAGCACGAGCAAAAGGACCCACCTCAACCGTTCGTCCCTGCTTGTTCCCATTGGTCACCTAACGCAGGGCCAAGGTATTCGTTCGTATCCGGCACACTACTTTTGTAACATTCGCGTTGCTCCAAGCGTCCCATACCCGAAAGCCTGTTCAACCATGAAGAAGAGCCTCGCCCTCCCGATGGTCCTCTGCGCGCTGCTTGCCGCATGCAGTTCCAGCCCTGAGACCCCTGCGACCAGCCTCTCCGATGTACCCCGCACCATCAGCGAGGTCATGGTGAGCGGAACGCCCGTCACCATGGCCGACCTCAGCATCAGCGGCATGACCTGTGAGATGATGTGCGGCGGATCGATCAAGAAGGCCCTTGCTGCGCTTCCTGGCGTCACGTCCACCGAGATCCGCTTCACGGAAGGGGATGCCAGTGACCATGCCATCGTCACCTTCGATGCCGATAAGGTGAGCGATGCCGAGATCGTGAAGACCGTTCAGGCCATACACGACGGACAATACAAGGTCTCCGCTGTGGCCATCACCAAACAGGTGCAGGGCGAAGCTGCCGAGGAGTCCCCCGAGGAGGCTGGCGAACCGGGCGAGGCCCAGGTCTCCGCGTCGCTGCCTGAGCTGGTGATGCCGAGCCTTTTCGGTTTCCTGGCGCACATGCTGCGGCTCTGACCCGATCCCGTTCGATCCCAAGGGCCCCATATGGGGCCCTGATTTTTGGGGTTCCTTGCGCCCGCGGTGAACCGGGGAGGGGGTTGCGCTGTTGCTACTTTCGCCGCCCATGGAACCTGCTGATATCGCCTTGCGTCCCGTCGTCCGCTGGCTGCTGACAGGATGCCTCCTGATCGCTTGCATGGTGGTCATCGGGGGGATCACCCGGCTTACGGGTAGCGGTCTCAGCATCACCGAGTGGAAGCCGATCATGGGCGCGCTGCCTCCGCTCAATGAAGCGGAATGGAACGAGGCCTTCGACAAGTACAAACAGATCCCCGAGTACACGCTGGTGAACCAGCACATGGACCTAGCCGGGTTCAAGGATATCTTCTTCTGGGAGTACCTGCACCGCAACTGGGGCCGCCTCATGGGGTTGGTGTTCATCATCCCGTTCCTGCTCTTCTGGCGCCGTGGCCTGCTCAAGGGCTGGCTGCTCAGGCGATCCCTGGCGATCCTGGTCGGCGGTGGGCTGGTGGGTGCGCTCGGCTGGTTCATGGTGGCCAGCGGCCTTGATAAGAACCCCGACGTGAGCCATTTCCGCCTGGCCATCCACTTGTGCGCTGCGTTCACCGTGTGCTCGCTCGTGCTGTGGACCGTGTTCGACATCCGCCGGGGCAGAAGCGCACTGACCGGCAATGGGACCGTTGAAGCGCGATGGCTGCGGATGCTCCTGGGTCTGCTGCTGCTGCAGATCGTCTACGGAGCCTTCACCGCCGGGCTGGACGCCGGGCGGATCTACAACACCTGGCCGTTGATGAACGGCCAGTTCATGCCGGAGAACGTGCGCGCCTTCGGCGACCTGGTGAAGGACCTCACGGATCACAAGGACGGGGTCCAGTTCGTTCACCGCAACCTGGCCTGGCTCGTGGCCGCTGCCTTCGTGGCCGTGGCCGTGCGCTTCCGCCATCGCTCAGGCCTGCGCGAGGCCTGGGTCTGGATGTTGGGCGCGGTATTGCTGCAGTTCGTGCTTGGTGTGCTTACCCTGGTCACCCACGTGCAGATCGCCCTTGGGGTGCTCCACCAGCTCGGCGCCCTGGTGCTGCTGGCCACCTTGTTGTACGCGTTGCACGGCACCGGGCGCCGGACGGTCATTTGAAGGTCACTTCCAGCGAAGCGTGGTGGCCATGTGCCGCAGGTCGGCGCGCAGGCGTTCGGTCACCGGGGCCAGCGAATCCGCATTGGGTCGAGCGCTGAAGTAGAGCGAACCGTACAGGAAATGGTGCGTGCTGTCGGTGAGGTAGAACACCATCGGTGCGGCCACGTCGCCCTCCACATCGAACAGGTTGCCGAACACCCGCGCGCTGTCGTTGAGGACCCGTTCGTTACGGATGCGCAGCGCCCTGGATTCGTGACGTTCCTTGAAGCCGTGTGATTCCTCGATCAGCGCCTGGAGGTTGTTCTCAACAGGCAGGTACGTGAGGTGTACGATGGCCCTTTGCCCCGGGAAGGTCAAGTTCCACCAACAGGGTCTGTCGCCCTGCCCGCTGGGAACAGGGGCGGCGTAGACCGGGAGTTCAGCCGCGAACGGGCAGGCGGGTTCCCAGGTCGTGTAGGCCTGTTCCGGCAGGTCGATGCGGAAGTACCCGCGCGGCTTCGGGATGGGCGGATCCCCGCAGCTCACCAGGGCCAAGGTGATCAGGAGCGGTCCCACGAGCAGTTCAACCCTTCGTCTCATCGCGCATGGTCACCTTCACCCTTCGCACCCGCTTGTTGTCCGCGCTTTCCACGGTGAACGAGAAGTTGCGCAGGTCGATGCGTTCGCCCTTCTTCGGGATCCGGCCAGTAAGCTCCAGTACGAAGCCGCCCACCGTCTCGCTCTCCCCCTTGTTCTCCTCGAAGACCTGGCCGTCGATGCCGAGCACACGGTATACGTCGGTAAGGGAGGACTTGCCCTCGAAGACCCAGTTGTGGTCGTCGAGCTTGCTGTACAGCAGGTCCTCGTCGTCGAACTCGTCGGTGATGTCGCCCACGATCTCCTCGATCACATCCTCCAGGGTGATGATGCCGCTGGTGCCTCCATACTCGTCCACCACGATGGCCAGGTGCACCTTCTTGGCCTGGAACTCCTTCAGTATGTCATCCAGTTTCTTGTTCTCAGGCACGAAGTAAGGTTCGCGCATCAGGGTATGCCAGGCGAACGTTGCATTATCGAGGTGCGGCAGGACGTCCTTGATGTGAAGCACGCCGATCACGCGGTCGAAGGTCTCTTCATACACCGGCACGCGCGAGAAGCCGCTGTCGATGATGGCGGCCAGCAGCTCCGGGAACGTGAGGTCCTTGTCGAAGGCCACCATGCCGGTGCGCGGGCGCATCACCTGTTTCACATCGATGTTACCGAACTTCACGATGCCCCGCAGGATACGCTGTTCCTCAGCGGTGGTGCTGGCGTCGTGCGTGAGCTCCAGGGCGTGTCCCAGGGCGTCCGCATCGATGTTCGTGCTTCGCTTCTTGTAGCGCTTTTCGATGAAGGAAGTGCTGCGGATGAGGGCCTCGTTCACCGGGCTCCAGAACCAGCGCAGGCTGGTGAGCGGCCCTGAGAGGTACTGGGCAACGGTCATGGCATGTGAGGTGGCGTAGACCTTCGGCATCACCTCGCCCAGCAATAGAATGGTGACCGTCACCGCCACCACTTGGATGATGAATACAAGAAAGGGCGGCATCATCTTGAAGTCGAACAGCCCGTTCATCACGATGGTGCTGAAGACCGTGATGCCCACATTGGCGAAGTTGTTCATCACGAGGATCGTGGCCAGCAGCCTGCGTGGGCGACCGAGCAGGTCAAGGACGCGCTCGCCCTTCACACCGCCGCGTTCCTTAAGGTCCCGGAGCTGTGCCGGGGTGAGCGAGAACAAGGCGACTTCGCTCGCGCTCATGCCAGCGCTGATCACCAGCAGCAGCAGGATGACCACAATGGCCCCGATGGTGAGCATATCGGGCGCGCCACCTTGAAGCAGGATGCTGAGCGGGATTCCCAAGGTCGATGGACTTCGTGGTCAGCGCGGGCCGAATGGCACGGTGCGCCAGGTCGAGGTCTGGTTCAGAAGGGGAGGTCGTCGAGGTCGTCCGAAGGTCCCGCCGCCATGGAGGTGGCTGCTGGAGCGGGCTTGCGAACAGCCTCTGAACCCAGCGGGGCACCTCCTTCGCTGCGTTCGGCGGGGCGGTCCAACAGGGTCATTTCATCGACCTGGATCTCCGTGGTGTAGCGATCGATGCCATCCTTTTCCCACTTGCGGGTGCGCAGCTTGCCTTCCACGTAGACCTTGCTGCCCTTGCGCAGGTACTTCTCCGTTATCTCTGCGAGCCCGCGCCAGGCCACGATGTTATGCCACTCGGTCTGCTCCCGCTTCTCACCGGTGGTCTTGTCCTTGTAAGTCTCGCTGGTGGCGATGCGGAAATTGGCCACGGACGCACCGTTCTGGAGGTGGCGCACTTCGGGATCGGCGCCCAAGTTGCCGATCAGGATCACTTTGTTGACACCGGACATGGTTGGTAGGAATGTGTGGTCAAAGATAGCCGTGCCCGATCCACAGGCCAGGGATCGTGCATAACCCGCGCGCCTCAGGAGAACAGGTCCTCGGCGAAGTGCTTCTCCAGGAAACGTTCGATCAGGCGGGGTACGGCGTACCGGTCCAGGTCGGTCCTTTCGGCCAGCACCCACCCCTCTGGCAGGCTGGCCCCGGAGGGAAGTTCCACCTCCCAGAAACGGGCAAGGATGATCTGGTGGCTCAGCACATGGCGCAATTGCCCCGAGCGCTCCCCGAGGACCACCGGACGCCCGAAAAGCGCTGCGGCCGCCGCACCAACGGTCCGGCGGTTCCCGGGCCCAGGGGTCTCCACTACCGGTGGTTCATACAGGTCCTGCCAGATGTCCTTGCCGGTGCGCTGTCGCAGCACTACGGATCGGCCGCGGCTGAGGATGAGGTAGTGGAAGTGCCGCTGCCGCACGGCGGTCCTCCCGGCCTTCACCGGAAGGCTTGCGATGCGGCCCTCTAGGCGGGCAATGCAGCGCGGGGAGAGCGGACAGCGGGTGCAGTGAGGGTTCCGGGGCGTGCAGACCGTGGCCCCCAGTTCCATCACCGCCTGGTTGTGATCGCCGGGATGGGCCGGGTCCAGAAGGCGCTGGGCCAGATCGCGGAACGCTTTGCGTCCTGTCGTGGAATCGATTGGGGTATCGAGCCCGAAGACCCTTGCCAGCACCCGGTACACGTTGCCGTCCACCACGGCCTCCGGCCGGTCGAAGGCCATGGAGGCGATGGCGGATGCCGTGTAGTCGCCAACCCCCTTCAGGCCGATGAGGCCGGCATGGTCATCCGGAAAGCGGCCTCCATGCGCGGCTTGTACCTGTCGGGCCGCCGCCATGAGGTTCCGGGCACGGCTGTAGTACCCCAGGCCCTGCCAGAGCTTCATCACCGCCCCCTCAGGCGCCTGGGCCAGGTCCGCCACCGTGGGGTAGTGCTCCACGAACCGCTCGTAGTAGGCCAGACCCTGGTCCACCCGGGTCTGTTGGAGGATGACCTCACTGAGCCAGATGCGGTATGGGTCGCGGGTGTGGCGCCAGGGTAGGTCGCGCCGGTGCTCCCGGTACCAGGGCACCAACTCACGGCTGAACCACGAACGTGTTGACATACAGCAACAAAGATGCGTTGGAGAAGGATCTGAAACATCTATCTTCGCGGCCCCAAATCCTCGAAGGGCAATGACGAAGGCAGAATTGGTCGGCATCATCGCGAAGCGCACCGGTATCGAGCGTACCGTGGTGCTGACGGCATTGGAATCCTTCATGGAAGAGGTGAAGACCAGCCTGGAGAAAGGGGAGGACGTGCACCTGCGCGGGTTCGGCAGCTTCGTTGTGAAGCACCGTGCCCAGAAGACCGGCCGCATCCTCTCGCGCAACACCACCATCATCATCCCGGCCCATGATGTGCCCGCCTTCAAACCGGCGGATACGTTCGTGGACAAGGTGAAGAACAGGACCCCGCGCGCATGAAGCGGATGGGCATGCCCCAATGGTTGATGGTCGGCGGCGCTGTGCTGGTCACGGTGCTGTTGGTCATGGCCCCGCGGGCGCCCAAGGGCAAGGCGGAGTCCAACGCGGCAAGTGCGCGCGTGAGCGAGGATCCCGCCAGCGGTTCCACTCCCCAGGTGGAAGGACCAGGGAGCAAGGACCCGCGCGTGGCGGCCATCCTTTCCGAACTGAGCTCCGGCGCTCCCCCCATGCAGACCATCCTGAAGCTGCGCGACCTGGCCGAGAAGGAGCCCGGTAACGTGGAGGCCCAATTCCACCTGGGCCTCTTCAGCTGGCAGACCGGACAGTACGATAAGGCCATGGACCGGTTCCGCAAGGTGATCGCCCTGGACCCCACGGGCTACCCGGACGCCCATGCCTTCCTGGGCAGGGCCTACGCCTCGCTCGACAGCACTGCGCTCGCCCTTGGTGCGCTTGAAAAGTACAAGACACTGGTGACCGATACGGCCCTTTCCAACGGGGCACAACGGCTCATCGACGAACTGAAACAAAAAGGTAAGTAACCATGCCCTGCGGAAAGAAGCGCAAGCGCCATAAGATGGCGACCCACAAACGCAAGAAGCGTCTTCGGAAGAACCGTCACAAGAAGCGCACCCGCTAAGGGGCGCTCGTGACCGGTCCGGCCCGTTCCATCGCACTGCGGGGACGGGCTTTCGGTCATGCCTTGGCACATCCATGCGGATCGTGCGTTCCCTTCATATCCTTTCCCCGGCATGAGCGTTGACCTGATCATTCGTGCCAGTGAGGGCGCCGTATCCATTGCCCTCATGCGTGACAAGCTCCTGCAGGAGCTGCACCGCGAGCGCACCGAGCGCGGGTTCACCGTTGGTGACATCTACCTCGCCAAGGTGCGCAAGGTGGCGCCGGGGCTCAATGCCGCGTTCGTGGACGTGGGCCATGAGAAGGACGCGTTCCTGCACTATTTCGACCTCGGCCCGCAGTTCCGCAACAGCTACAAGTTCACCAAGGGCGCCGTCAGTGGCACGGTCACCGATCCCATGCTCGACAGTTGGAGCATGGACACGGACATCACCAAGGAGGGCAAGATGGCCGACGCGATCAGCGCCAGCCAGAGCATCCTGGTGCAGATCGCCAAGGAACCCATCAGTACCAAGGGCCCGCGCCTCTCCGCCGAGGTCACCATCGCCGGGCGCTACATGGTGCTCGTGCCCTTCATCAACAAGGTCAGCATCAGCAGCCGCATCACCGACGAGGTGGAGCGCAAGCGCCTCAAGGAGCTGATGCACGCCATCCGGCCGAAGAACTTCGGCATGATCATCCGCACCAACGCGGAGGGCAAGCGCACCGAGGACCTCGAGGCCGACCTCAAGAACCTGATGGCCCGCTGGGACGTGATGTTCCGCAACCTGCGCAACGCCATCCCCCCCAAGCGCCTGTTGGGCGAGATCGATCGCACCAGTGCCGTGTTGCGTGATGTGCTGAACAAGGATTTCACCAACATCCACGTCAACGATGAGCTCCTCGCCGAGGAGATCTACCAGACGCTGGAGAAGACCGCCCCGGAGAAGAAGGGCATCCTGAAGCACTACAAAGGCAAGCTCGACATCTTCGACAACTTCGGGGTCAACAAGCAGATCAAGCAGGCCTTCGGTAAGCAGGTGATCCTGCCCAGCGGCGCCTACCTGGTGGTCGAGAAGACCGAGGCCATGCACGTCATCGACGTGAACAGCGGTGGCCGCAAGGGCGGCGGTGGCAAGGACCAGGAGCAGAACGCCCTGGAGACCAACATCGAGGCCGCCCTGGAGATCGCCCGATTGCTGCGCCTGCGCGACATGGGCGGCATCATCTGCGTGGACTTCATCGACCTCTACGAGCCCGAGAACCGTCGCCTGCTCCACAAGGCGCTGAAGGATGCCATGGCCGACGACAAGGCCAAGCACAACGTCCTTCCACCGAGCAAGTTCGGTGTGATCGAAATGACGCGCCAACGCGTGCGTCCGGAGACGGAGATCGACACCAGCGAGAGCTGCCCCACCTGCGCCGGCACCGGTGAAGTGAGCGCCCCCGTGCTCATCATCGACGAGATCGAGAACGCACTGAACTACCTGCACACCGAGAAGGACATGAGCGGCATCACGCTCAAGGTGCACCCCTTCATCGCCGCCTACCTCACCAAAGGCCTCTGGAGCATCCAGCGCAAGTGGTGGTGGCGCTGGCGCAAGAACGTGACCATCGTGGGCGAGGGCGCCAGCCAGTACCTCGACTTCCGGATGTTCGACGTGGACGGGAAGGAGATCCCGCTGTAAGGGACCCTATCCGTGCAGTGAGCTTCACACGCCCAGTTTCTTCCTCAGTTCTTCGCTCGTGATCACGTGCTTAAAGCCTTTTCGGCGAAGCCCGCGCACCAATTTCTTGTCACCGGTCCACAGCGGGCAGCGAAGGTGGAGGGCCAACGCCACGAATGGGTCATCATCAACATCGATGTCCTTCACCAGATCATAAGCGCGCTCCCAATGGTGCGCAAGGACAAGGTCATGGGGAATGATCCTCACAGGGGTCAGCACGCGTTCCTCAAGGAATACGATCTCGTCGAGACTCAACCGCGCGGCTCTGGCGATCTTCTCACGGTGCCTCGACACCTCGATCCGAAGGCTGTCCGGGCCGAAAAGTTCGAGCGGTGGAAGTGCGCAACACCAATTCGCCCACCACCCCACGAGCGGTGATCATGGCGCTGATCACAATGTTGGTATCGACGACCAGCTTCACGAGGCCATCCGTTCACGCCGCTTGCGTCCCATGGATCGCTTCACCTCCATGGCCAACCGATCCACATCCGCTTGCGTGGCCTTGGACTTACGCTGTACCTGCAGGTAGCGCATGTAATTCACGACATGCTCGATCATGTCCTGGTCGACTGGGCCGGAAAGGGTGATCACCACCTCCTTCTTCTTGTTCTCGCTGATCTTGAGCGCCATGGTACTTCAAAATTAGGGCGAAAAGGACATGAGCGGCATCACGCTCAAGTTGCACCCCTATGGCCGCCTACCTCACCAAAGGCCTCTGGCACATCGCGCAAGTGGTGGTGGCGCTGGCGCAAGAATGTCACCATCGTGGGCGAGGGCGCCAGCTTACCTCGACTTCCGCATGTTCGACGCGGAAGGGAAGGAGATCCCGCTGTAGGGGGTTCCGCTGAAATGGCGGGAGCACCGATCCAGCCACGAAGGCTCAATGTGCTGCGGATACGATGTGCTCGGCAACCTGACCCGCGACACCCGCGAACAGATCGCCCAGATCGATCGGACGGTGGCCGGCAAGGTGAAGAGCGTTACCCGCACAACAGGCAGCACCCTTGCGGCCCTTACTGAGGTGGTCTACCCGATCAGGACAGGTCTAGATCAAATGTAAGTGTGGTTGTTGGTGTTGAAATGAGGGGTCCAGGGGAGACTCATAACTCGTTGTTCTGTTGATATCTCAG